>NZ_CP150951.2:3273150-3900867 GCF_038069655.2 Yoonia sp. BS5-3 | reverse complement strand
GACAGTTGCGGGGATCATGGCGACGTTGTTCCTGTCGTCGGCATTCCAGATCGTGCGTCAAGCTTTGCGGGAACGACGAGATGCAATGCAGCACATCCATGGGGCAACATGATGGTCGTTCTGTTTACATCCATAGGAATCGTTATTGCGTTCGGGACCTTGGCTGCGATTGTCTGGTCCATCGCTTATCCCGAACGCCGACTTTGGCCTCCGAAACAATATACAACACTGACACCGATCTTGGTTTGGGTGCCAACGTTCACCCTGTTCGGCACCATGATTGGCGTTGGTGTGATTGAGTGGGGTTCTTGGGCCATTCCCGCTGCGATCAGATACGGTTTGGGGGGGACGTTGATCGCCCTTGGTAATTTGGGTGTTTGGTCGGAAGTGATGAAGTTTGGCGTCGATCAAACAGGCGGTGCTTCTGGCGTGCTACGGACAGGAGGGCTGTATCGGTATTCCCGTAACCCGCAATATGTATCCGACATCATGATCGTTTTGGGGCGGGTCATGATGTCAGCATCGCCTTCGGCATTCGTGATCGGGTTGGTGTCAGTATTGGTTCTCATCGTAGCACCATTTGCGGAAGAGCCTTGGTTGAGACGGACCTACGGTGAGCAATATGCCGATTACGCTACCAAGGTCAGGAGGTTCCTATGAAGCGTAAGGGACTAGTTGACCATTGTGATCTCAGCTAAGATCCTAAGGCTTTGGCTGAGATCACAATGGTCAACCGAGGTAATTGATGATCGGACAATCGGGGCGATGGTCACCACGGCATGATGTCACCAGATGCGCCAACTCATCATGCAGAGACTGTAACTCCCGCTGTTTTTCTTCGATCTCTTCCAGTCGCTTAGAAGCTATGCGTTTCACTTCTGCACTGGTGCGGTCCTGATCCTGGTATAGTCCGAGAAGTTCACGGCATTCTTCGATGGTGAAGCCAAACTCTCGTGATCTTCGGATGAACACGAGCTTTCGCACAGAAGCATCGTCATAGGTGCGATACCCTGCTTCAGAACGCGACGGAGCCTGAACGAGGCCAATGTCAGCGTAGTAACGCACGGTTTTGACGGGGAGACCCGCAGCCTTTGATGCAGCAGAAATATTCACCGAACTCACCTCTTGACCTTCTGGTTACTGGAAAGATTAGGTTGATGCTGAATGAGCTTCAAGGGTCCAGTCGGATGGATGCCCGCACCTGCGTAAGGAAAGAATGACCATGCCCAAGGATACCGCCAACAAAACTGCGCCCCTCTATCGGATGGTGATGACCGATCACATGTGTCCGTACGGATTGAAGTCGAAAGACTTGCTGGAACGACAGGGCTATCAAGTTGATGATCGCCACCTCACCAGCCGTGACGAGGTTGATGCGTTCAAAGCCAAGCATGATGTAAGGACGACGCCACAGACATTCATTGGTGAAACCCGCATTGGTGGCTTCGACGATCTAAATGCATACTTTGGGAAAGCCACCAAGGCTGATGATGCCACGACCTATAAGCCCGTGGTTGCCTTGTTCACGGTTGCTGCGTTGATGGCTGTTGCAGTCACCTGGCTCATCCTTGGCACCATGTTCACTGGGCGGACGGTTGAGTTGTTTATCTCGATTTCAATGGTCTTGTTGGGTCTACAGAAACTGCAAGATGTTGAACGGTTCGCCACCATGTTCCTGAATTACGACCTGCTTGCTCAGCGATGGGTTCCCTACGGCTACGTTTATCCTTTCGTTGAGACGGGAGCGGGGCTGCTCATGATGGCGGGCGTTCTCACCTGGTTGTCTGCAC
This sequence comes from Yoonia sp. BS5-3, assembly GCF_038069655.2. Lineage (NCBI taxonomy): Bacteria > Pseudomonadati > Pseudomonadota > Alphaproteobacteria > Rhodobacterales > Paracoccaceae > Yoonia > Yoonia phaeophyticola. The sequence continues at coordinate 3,899,077 of NZ_CP150951.2, read as the reverse complement.
CAGCCGCTTTGTTTGTGGCAAGCATCGGCGCGATCAGTGTGTTCAAGGCGGTCTACATCGACAAACGCGAACTCAAGTGCGCCTGTGTCGGCGGTGACAGCAAAGTTCCACTTGGGTTCGTGTCGCTTACCGAGAACCTGATGATGATCGGTATGGCAATCTGGATGCTCTCAAAGCTGTGATAAGAAAGCGTTTGACCCTCCACCAACTGGAAGGCTTAGCGATGGCAAAAAGATGTGAGGAGCAGTGCCTTCAATGAAATCGACTATCGCTATTGCTGCTATTTTGGTTGCAGGTGGTGTGGGCTACGCGATGTGGCCCACAGTACCCCACACCACAACAACCGACGTTGCCATCGCCATGGAAGACGGAGTTCTTGCAAATGTCCTGCTGCCTAACACGCTGTCGCAGAATGCCCAGATCGGGCAACTCGCTTATGAGGCCAAATGCGCGGCTTGCCACGGGGTGAACGCTGCGGGCCAAGATGGCGTCGCACCGCCGCTGGTCCACGTTATCTATGAACCAAGCCATCACGGCGATGAGGCGTTCCAACGGGCCGCCGCTATGGGCGTTCGGGGACACCATTGGCCGTTTGGCGACATGCCCCCTGTTGAGGGGGTAACAAGGGGCGATGTCACGATGATCATCGCCTACATTCGGGAACTGCAACGTGCCAACGGGATCAATTGATCTCAAACAACAAGACTGGAAACAACAATGAAAGCTATTCTACTTGCAGGCATGATCGGGATTTGGGCCACGGGTGCGATGGCGCACTCGCCCCTCGATGCAACGACACCAGCTAACGAGGCCACCGTCACGGAGATGCCGACCGAAGTCTTGATGGGCTTCAAAGGTGACATACGCCTGACGCGGGTCGTGATCACACATGCCGACACACACAGCATGGACATGGACCTTGGCGAACAAACGGCTTTCACGCAGGAGTTTGCCTTACCAATGCACGACATGGGAGCGGGAACCTATGTGATCGAATGGCGTGGGCTTGGTGTGGATGGCCATGCTCTGAACGGTAGCTTTAGCTTCACTGTCGAATAACAATGCCTGATACGCTTGGACTGGCGGCCATCGTCACGAAATTTGCCCTTTACCTTGGCGTGATGACTGCGGCTGGCACTGTCATGGCGACGCTGATGTTTCGGCTAGATCGCACACGTGGTTTGGCCGCAGCATTCGCCGTTCTTGGGTTGGCGGCGACCATCCTTGCCTTCTCATTACGCGGAGCCAACCTGACGGGTGATCTCAGCGGTATGACTGATCCAGAGATGCTGGGCCTGCTATGGACGACGCCTGTAGGTACGGCATTGCTATTGCGTTTGGTGGGTCTAGGTCTGTTGATCGCTGGCTTGTTCATGGGGCATGTTGGAGCTTGGGTCTCGGCTCTGGGGGGAGTCGTGGCGATCTGGTCATTCGATCACGTCGGACACATCTCTAGCCGAGACACGACGCTGCTCGACATCGCTTTGACGTTGCATTTGCTGACCGTCGCACTGTGGATCGGCGTTCTCACGCCATTGAAGCGCCTAGCATCGATACCCGACACCTTTAACATTGCTGCGAACGTGGGGCATCGATTTGGCGTTGTTGCGACTGTCACAGTCCCCGTGCTGATCATGGTTGGTGGTTACATGGGCTGCCAGCTTGTTGGGTCGTTCACCGCACTTATCGGGACTGGATACGGGCAAGCATTGATCATCAAGGTTCTTCTCATAGGTGCTCTGCTGGGGTTGGCTGCGGCCAATAAACTTCGGTTCATTCCCGCGCTCCGAGCAGGTGATTCAGCCGCTGCAAGCCATCTCTCTAAATCTATATCTGTTGAATGGCTGGTCATCCTTGCTGTGCTTGGCACGACCGCTGTTTTGACAACACACCTGACTCTGCCAACATGAGGCACCACATGAATAGACGACACTTCTTGGCCTCCGTTTCAGCCACCGCGATCTTACCTATGCCCACATTCGCAGCCGAAGATACGTTACGATTGAAGGCCGAAGCGGTGACGCAACAAATCCTACCAGATGGAAATGGTGTGACTTCCATGCTGGGCTTCAATGGATCAATGCCAGGTCCAGAACTAAGGGTGCGTCGTGGTGAGCGTGTGAACATCGATGTCGAGAACGATCTTGAAGAAGGCACCGCAGTGCATTGGCACGGCATCAGGCTGGAAAACCAGATGGATGGTGTGCCGATACTGACGCAAGAGTTGATCGAACCCTCCGACACCAAAACCTATAGCTTTATACCGCCAGACGAAGGCACTTATTGGTATCATTCCCATTACATTTCTCATGAACAAGTCGCACGTGGCATGATGGGACCACTGATTGTTGAGGATGAAACGCCCCCAGATATCGATCACGACATCACTGTGTTGATGGCAGATTGGCAGATGCAGGAAGATGGCAGCCTATCAGATGAGTTCACTGACATGCACAGCGTCGCCCATGGCGGTTACATGGGAAATTTCGCCCGTGCATTCCTATCCCAAGATCAGGTGAAAACTGGGGATCGGGTCAGGTTTCGACTGATCAACGCCGCCACTAACCGAGTCTTTCCCGTCGCGATCAGCGGCGTCAGCGGGTCTGTCGTGGCCTTGGATGGCATGGCTCTATCTGAGCCACGTCCTATGGCCGAGCTTACCCTCGCACCCGCACAACGGGCCGACTTGATCGTAGACATCACTGGTCCCGTTGGGTTTGATATGTTGACCCGTCAGGGGCCATATAGATTGGCTGATCTGGCTGTGAGTGGCACAAATACGGATAGGGTGGTTGGGCAGATCATGGCTCTGTCACCGCCCAACCTGCCAACACCTGCTAATCCCACGCAACATTTGACGTTGACGATGATGGGTGGTGCAATGGGCGGTCGCCACGATGGCGACAATATCTGGGCGTTCAACAACGTCTCGGACCTACAAGGCGACCCGTTCGGATCATTTCAGAATGGCGAGACGGTACGGATTACATTTGTAAACGATACCTCGTTCCCGCATGGCATCCACCTGCACGGTCACCACTTCTATGAAGTCGATGAGAATGGTACCTTGGGCGACCTGCGCGACACAACTTTGGTAAACGCAGGTGAAAGCCGTGATGTCATCTGTGTCTTCGACAACCCTGGTCGTTGGCTGCTGCACTGCCACATGCTCAGCCATGCCGTTGGCGGAATGCGCACATGGGTGAATGTGGCATGAGGTGGGTGATCCCAATCTTGCTGTCGCTGGCCTCCACTGCCACTGCTGATCACAACTGGGATCACCGCGACATCGTTGCCGGGCAAAGCCTGTATGCGGATAAATGTGCGTCGTGCCACGGTGCCAACCTGGAAGGACAGCCGAACTGGCAATCCCCGAACGCCGATGGTGTGCTTCCAGCCCCGCCGCATGACGGGACAGGTCACACGTGGCACCATGATGATGAACTGCTGTTCGAATACACCAAGCTCGGTGGCGCTGCTGTATTGGAGATCAGGGGGGTAACTGGGTTCAATAGCGGGATGCCAGGTTTCGGCGAAACACTCACCGATGACGAGATATGGGATATCCTCGCTTACATTAGATCAACTTGGTCTGAGCGAGAACGCGAAGTCCAAGCCAGCAGGAACCCACCGCACTGATTGCACACCAACCCGAAAAGCATTGGGTGCTATGGCAGCGCATATTTTCCGCGACCTACGCGAACCATAAGCCCCTCATCACACAGCCTTCGAAGTGCGCGATAACAGGCTTCATGGCTGAGATTGATTCGGGTGGCCAACTCGATCACCGTAGCATCGAAGTACCCTGCCTGAACCGCAGCCAAGATGCGGTCCTTGGCGGACGGGATTGCCAGCAACTCGATATGTGCGCGGTACTGTTGGACCTGAACAGCCAGCAACCTTGTGAAGCCTTCGGAGAACGCAGGATTGGATTGCATCGTTGCAACGACATCCGCCTTTGCGATCTTTGTGACGCTGCCAGCCGCAGTGCAAATCGCATCGCAATGGTAGGTCTCTGAGAAGACTGATGCCTCCGCAAACAGCCCGCCCGACACCGCTCTGTGAAGGGTCAAGGTGTCGCCACCCAGCCCAGTGCGTTGCAGCGTCACGCAGCCAGAAACGACACGGTAAAGTCCCGATGTTGTCTGATCCTCGCGAAACAGCACGTCACCTTTTTGCATGTCAATTGCGCGACACGCAGTCCTGGGTAGATGGGAGAAAGGATCAGAAATCATATGATTGAGATCATAAGCGGCCAGAGTGAAGTTGGATAGGGTTATCAAGAAATAGGAGTGTTCAATGAAACTTGGTCTTTTATCAGCAGCCATGATGCTCGTTGCATCCAATGCAATGGCACAACATGCACATACGTCTGGGTCACCAAGCGAAACGGGCCAGTCACAATTCGCAGCGATTGCCGAGATTATCACCCTGCTGCGTGATGATCCAAACACGGATTGGGCGCAGGTAGATATCAAAGCACTGCGTGATCACCTCGTGGATATGGACAACGTGACGACGAGGGCATCGGTTGAGCGAAAGGTCGATGAGTTGAGTGTGACGTTCACGGTCACGGGAGATGATGTGGTAGCATCGTCCATTAGACGCATGGTGTTGGCACATAGCCCGATGTTGCAGGGATCGTCGGATTGGACCGTCACCGCTGGGGAAATAGGTAATGGCGCATCGATGCTGGTCCAGGTCGGATCAGATGAAGAGCTAAACCAGGTGCTGGGGTTGGGATTCTTTGGATTGATGACAATCGGTGCGCATCACCAACAGCACCATCTCATGATCGCGACTGGGCGGTCGCCACACTAACCGCTTCGTTTCTCACAAACGGTCATATTCCGAGTTCTCGTTTGCTTCAGTCAGGACGCTAGTCCTGGCCCATAGAACACTAATGCTGAATTTATCATTTACCCCTATCGAAAGCTTCGCCTCATCCCGCTATGATGTCGATGAGTTTCGAGAAGGAGGATCAATGAACATAGGCTACGCACGGATCAGTACGGACACACAGACCCACGCCGCCCAAATCGAAGCGTTGAAGGCTGCGGGATGTGCGAAGATTTTCACCGAAACCGCATCAGGTGCCAAGAAGGGCAGACCTGTGCTTGCAGAAGCACTCGCATACCTTCGCCCGAACTCGGACGACAAGCTGGTCGTCTATAAGCTTGATAGGGTAGCCCGCAGCCTCCCACACCTCATCGAGATCATGGAACGCTTGAACAAGAACGGGATCGAGTTCCAGAGTTTGACCGAAGCCATCGACACGAAGACGCCTGGCGGTCGGTTACTTTTCCATATCATGGGTGCAATATCCGCCTTCGAAAGAGACCTCGTGATCGAGAGGACCCAAGCTGGTCTAAAGGCCGCAAGGGCCAAAGGGCGGATCGGTGGACGCCCACGACGCATGACAGAAGACAAGATCAATGCCGTGCGTGAGTTGCTGGCATCGGGGACGCCCGTGAAGGACGCAGCGGCTGCGGTTGGGGTGTCTGTGCCAACTTTGTATCGATGGCTACCTGGTGCATCTCGTGACCGTCACATCCCTCTTTGACGAGATGAAACTGATTGATGTTGTAACCTGCGTGAACTGATCGTAGCCGTAACGCATGAATGACCAATTTTCCGTTACTGCTTGTCGCCATTGCAAGGCCCCGATCCCATCCGCCGACAACCGCGCTGATCGCAAATTCTGTTCGAACAAATGCAAGCAGGCCGACTACAGACGCAGACGAAAAGTCGTTACTGATCCTGTTGAGGCACTGGTGCGTGGCAGTAACGCTGATCTCATCAGAGAGGTAGCACGGCTTTATGCCGCCGATCCTGATGTTACCATTGCGGATGTAACTTATGGCCGTGGAGTATTCTGGAAACGCACTCCGCATCTGAACGTCACGGGGTCTGATCTGCTAACAGTGCTAGAGCGTCCATACGACTTTCGTGATCTGCCATATCAGGACATGTCGTTCGACATCGTGGCATTCGATCCACCCTATCTGGTTTGGCCTGGAAACCATATATCAGATGATCGCTACCGTAACTGTCCGTCGTCAGGGATTTTGGGACAGATGGCTGCCTAACCTAAGAGAGGGTCTGGCGCATCTGGCTGTCGTGATTATGCGGCGGATTTGCGGTGAAGCAAGCGTCGCGTTTCGATGGTCTTTCGCTTGATCCTTTCTCGTTGTTTCAAAATAGTCTCCCCGCGCCCGAAGTAGACATCGGCAGGCGTGAGGTTCTGCAGGCCTTCGTGATAACGCCGGTGGTTGTAGTGATCGACAAAGGCATCGATCTGTTGTCTGAGATCACCGGGCAGGTAGTAGTTTTCAAGCAGAATGCGGTTCTTTAGCGTTTGATGCCACCTTTCGATCTTGCCCTGGGTTTGCGGGTGATATGGCGCACCTCGAACATGATCCATCTTCTGATCTTCCAGCCAATCAGCCAGTTCGCCCGAGATGTAGCTCGACCCGTTGTCACTGAGCAGGCGCGGCTTGTGCAGCACCGTCGCCTGATCGCAGCCCGAAGCCTGCAGCGCGAGGTCGAGCGTATCGGTCACATCTTCGGCCTTCATCGTTGTGCAGAGCTTCCAGGCGATGATGTAGCGGCTGTAATCATCGAGGATAGTGCTGAGATAGAACCAGCCCCATCCGATGACCTTCAGATATGTGAAGTCGGTTTGCCATAGCTCGTTGGGACGCGTTGTCTTTTCTTTGAACTCGTCGGCGGCTGACAGAACCACATAGGCCGGGCTGGTGATCAGATCATAAGACTTGAGGATGCGATATACGGAAGCCTCTGACACAAAATACTTTTCTGTATCAGTAAACTGAACGGCCAACTCGCGCGGAGACAGGTCGCTTTCCTGCAAAGCCAGGTCCCTGATCTTCTCTCGAATGGGCTCGGGAATGCGGTTCCAGACCCGTGACGGTATCGGACTACGATCGTCAAGCGCCTCGGGGCCACCTGACATATACCGGTCGTACCAGCGGTAGAAGGTGGTCCTGGGAATCCCCAGCTTGTCCAGGGTTCGCTTGATCGGGAGATGCGAGCCTTCGACCAGGCGAATGATCTCCAGTTTCTCAGATGCGGGGTACCTCATTCGTCGTCCTCCCCATCCCCGAGCATGCTTTTTTTGAGCAGCCGTAGCTCCAGGGCTTGTTCAGCGACGACCTCTTTCAAATCACGGGATTCCCGACGAAGGTCTTTGACTTCGGTCGACGTCGCTGCACGGGCCGTGTCGCCAGCCAGACGCTTCTTGCCCGCTTCAAGGAACTCTTTGGACCAGCTATAATACAGGCTCTGAGCAATGCCCTCTCGACGGCAAAGCTCGGCAATGCTGTCCTCACCCTTAAGGCCGTCCAGCACGATCCTAATCTTCTCTTCGGCGGAATACTGTTTGCGCGTCGCACGGCGGATGTCTTTGACGACCTTATCACCGTGGCTCTTACGTGTTCCGGGTTTCTGTCTCATCTCCACTCCTTGGTGGTTACGATGTGCCAGAAACCCTCCCTTATCAAATCGGCCTAAACTGTCCCATAGGCGCTGACGTCAGACAACCCGCAGGTGAGATCATCTTGAACCCGCACCTGATCAAAGCCCCCCGTGCCTGCATCGACTATGTGCTAGTGCATGAACTTGCCCACCTCAAACATCACGACCACGGAACAGAGTTCTGGAGGTTGATCGATGCACATGCTGGTGACTGGCGAAAGGCCAAGCATCACCTCGATGGGTTGGTCGAGGTGTTGCTGACGGATTGATCAGATTGGCTGAGTATTCCTAATGACCGACCAATCCACTTGGGGATAGTCCACTAGAGCGATCTCATTGCAGAGTTCACCCACCTCGAATCCATTACCGTAGATGTCGAACGCATCGGTGTTTCCACCTGTCCAACCACCGAGTGCCTTGCCGATCTCACGATCCACACGGCCTCTTCGCAACGCATCGCGGAAGTTGTGACGGAAGGAATGAAATTTGTGCTTCGGCCCGTGTGCGCCGATCTTTTTGAGGTAGCGGTTAACCTTCTTGCTGAAGTTGGTCGAATAATAACCATCAACACCACGGGTGATGTCACCGAACAGCTTTGCATCCTTTGGACGCGCTGCATGGAAATCCAACAGACCAAAATCAATCAATCGTGGGTGCATTGGGACAAATCGGATCGAACTGCTAGTCTTCACAGACTTGTCGTCATCACCCGTGGTGCTAATGTGCGTGACATCAAAGCCCCAGACATTTTCTTCTAGTTTGATATCCGCCACATCCAACTGGCAGATTTCGTTCGACCGCATACCATTCCAAAGTGCGATCAGAGGCACCCAGAACAGGCTGCTTTCACGTTCGTGGTCCTGATACACCCGACTGCGAAAGATGATGTTCAACTGATCGTTGGAGAATGCTTCTCGCTTATCCTGTTTTCGCACAGGGTCGGCCACTTTGATCTCAGCATAGGCCGTTGGCATCCGATTCATCATTCCCTTGCGGTGGAAATATGCCAGGAAGGTCAGCAACCAGCGTAGGTAGTTGTTCACACCTGTTGGTGATAGCTTTGCCATCTTCTTGCGTTCTGCAACATCGGCGAGTTCGTCCAAGGTGTGCTTGTCAGCGTCGGGGAGCTTCATGAAGTTTGGTGGGAGCCTGGCGATAAGATCACGCACCCGTTCGCAATCCGCTTCGGTAATCTCATCGACTGGCGTGTCGTCACCAAGGATTTGAAATACTACTCCCAAATAGCCCCTGATGGACTTCTTCGTCTTGTCGGTCCGCAGCTTAGTCGGGTTATCCAAGAATTTCTCCATCAACGCGGTTAGGCTCGGCGTTGGTTCAGGCGGCATGGCAAGCTGGTCACCAAGGGAGATGTATTCCTTCGGTCCACCTGTAACCGTATCGACGTAGTGCGGATTGGGGGCATCATGCACTGCACGACCTTTCAACAAGGCCAATTCATTTCTCTTGGCCTCAATGAAAGTAGTAGCGCAGATTTCCAATAGCTGCTGAAAGGCCAAAGACCCCTCTGGCAACCTGATACCGTTCTCTTCCATCAAGGTGAGCGCCATTGTTCGAATGTGCGGGGTATCAAATCGCGCCAATCGCAACCTCACAATCATATCATCTACGGTTTCGGAACGTGCCTCGGTAAATGACTTCAGGCAGTCGAAGCCACTGCTCTCAAACTCTGCGACCAGATCAGCGCCACCACGAATGTGGATAGCATAGGCTTCTCGTCCCAACGCAATCTGCTGATCAGTATCTAGTTCGTGAAGTGTTTCCTTGATGGCGCTCAGCCTACGATACACCGCAGATATCTCACGGCGCTTCTTCTGAGTGGCGGCGGTTGCATGTTGCAATGCTTCGGCACGATCAGATGTTCGTAACGAAACCCAGTATTCCTTGCGTCGCAGGCGTTCCTGCATCGACTTTGGCACCTGCACACGGACATACCACTTGTTGCCACGCAGGAATATTTTGGGGACTGATACACGTGGATTCATGAGGGCTACTGTAGCAGCCTATTGTAGCAGTGCAAGTTGCACAAAGCCTTGTTTTGCAGTATCGATCTGAAAAACAAGGATTAAAAGTGTGGGTGGCGGAGACGAAGGGATTCGAACCCTCGAGACGGTTTCCCGCCTACTCCCTTAGCAGGGGAGCGCCTTCGACCACTCGGCCACGTCTCCAAGGCTGCGTCTAGCAGGAATATTCCTGCGTTCACAAGTGGAATTTGACGGGTAGGCCGGTTTGTTTGCTTTTGGGGGGCGTCATGCGTCCAAATGTTTCCTGATGTCGCGAAAACCGCGCTACATCGGGCTTGAGCGCGAGCTTTGTTTGGGGGCGATATTGGCGAATGGCTGAGCGGCGGCAAAGTGCAGTTCGGGCCCTCTGCCGCCGTCAATAGTACTATTTCTCGGGCAGTTCCGGTGCCTCTCCACGGTAGTATTGGGTTAAGGCGCGGGGCACTTCTTCGCCGTCGTACATAAATGGTAGCACGCCTTTCAATCCGGCTTTCCCGCGCATGTCGATGATGTCTTGATCGGATTTGGTCACCCTTTGTGACATCCGTCGTCCCCAGCGGGCCAGATAGCCGTAAAGGCGGTCAAGCTGATCCGAGAACCCGTGGGTCTTGGCCAGATCGATAAATTCTTCCGGGTCCGTTTGTAGATCGAACAACATGGGACGGAAGCCGCCTTCGGCGTGCATCATCTTCCAGCGCCCATCAAACACCATGAACAGGCGGCAATCGCGTGGGGCGATGCTCAGATCTTCGGCAAGGGGTGTTGCAGAATAGTCAAACTCGCTGATCAGGAATTCACGCCATGCCGGGCTGTCCCCGTCTAGCCAAGGCTGGAGCGAGCGTCCTTCGACGATGTGGCCGGGCACTTCGCCGCCTGCGGCCTCGATAAATGTGGCCGTTATATCCAGGCTTTCGACCAAGGCGTCGCAGGTTTTCCCGCGGGTGCTATTGGCCCGGTCGCGTGGGTCATAGATGATCATGGGCACTTTGGCGGATTGATCGTGGAAGAGTGATTTCTCACCCATCCAGTGATCGCCCAGATAATCCCCATGATCTGAGGTGAGCACGATCATTGTGTCTTTCATCGCGCCGGTTTCTTCCAGATGGTCTAGTATTCGCCCCAGATGATCGTCGCATTGTTTGATCAGCCCCATATAGGCCGGGATCACCTTTTGCCGCGTGTCGTCTCGCTGAAAGGCTTGTCCAACTTTGTTGTTCATATAGCCGTCAAAAACCGGATGCGCATTGTCGCGTTCGCGGTTGTCGCGCAGCGCGGGCGGGACATGTTCGGGCCCGTACATATTGTGATAAGGGGCGGGGACGATATAGGGCCAATGCGGCTTGATATAGCTGACATGCGCGCACCATGGGTCTTTGGCCTGCTGCATGAACTCGATGGTCTTGGTGGTCAGCCAGGCGGTCTCAGAGTCCTCTTCATGGATATTTGCGGGCCGGTCCGCGTTTTCAAACATCCAGCCTGATGCGATCCGGTTCACCGGTTTGACGCCCGCATTGGCGTGGTCTGCCCATGGGTTTTCGGCCGGATAGCCCTTTGTCTTCAGATATACATTATAGGGCGACCGTTTTTCGTCGTAGAACCCTGCAGGTCCTTGCGCCCAAAGTCCATCATCCCGGATCCAGACGTCAAATCCGCATTCCGCCTGCCGCGCGCCGATCACGCTGTCCGGGTCGAGCCCGAGGCGTTCCATGCCTTCTTTGTCCGCATGCATATGGGTCTTGCCTATCAGCCAGCAATCCATGCCGGCCTTGCGCAGATGATCGCCCATGGTTTGCTCACCCACACGCAGTGGATAATTGTTCCACTGGGCACCATGGCTGGAGGGGTAACGTCCGGTGTAATACGACATCCGGCTGGATCCGCAGATCGGCGATTGCACGTAGGCGTTGGTGAACCGTACTCCTTGCGCTGCGACCCGGTCAAAATTCGGAGTATGCAAATGCGGATGCCCCGCACAGCTGAGGTAATCAAAGCGGAGTTGGTCATACATGATGAAAAGAATGTTCATGGGTGCATCCTGTTGGGTGGGGCGATGTCAGGGTTACGTCTGGGCAGATGGTTTTATTCCCAGATACTTATGGGACGGCCCGTCAGGGAATGGAAAGGATGATTTGACGAAAGGCGCTGCAGGAATTAGAACAAATAGTGAACATTAAATGGGATTCGATGTGTCGTGTATGGGTGCGTTACGGGTAAACAAAGGTCTGGCCGGGCAGGGGGTATCGCCCGATACGGCCACCAACACTTTGGCCGAGGCCTTTGCGGGCGCTGCCACCGATGCTGCGGCCATGGGCTTTGTTCTGTCGCGCTTGCCCCGGACCGATGCCCCGATCCTGTGGGTCCAAGACAGGCTGTCGCGCAAAGAGGCCGGGCGCCCCTATTTGGCGGGCATTGGCACCAAACGCCCGCTCATCATGGTCGATCTGTCCCGTGCTGCGGATGTGTTGTGGGCCATGGAGGATGGGCTGCGCTGTCGCGCATTGGGTGCTGTTGTGGGCGAAATTTGGGGCGATCCACCGGCTTTGGATTTCACCGCGACCAAGCGGCTTGCGATCCGGGCAGAGGCGGCCGATGTGCCTTGCTGGCTGATCCGGCGGGCGGGCACGGCCAATCTCAGCGCGGCGCGCGACCGGTGGCGCATTGCGGCGATGCCATCCGCCGCACATCCGCACGACGCCCAAGCGCCGGGGCAGCCGCGTTGGTCGCTCGATCTGTTCCGGTCGCGCCGTGCGAAACCGGGCCAATGGGTTGGGCAATATGACCGGGCGGCGGATCACCTCGATCTGTCTGCCCCAGTTCGCGATGGAGCGTTGGAGCCGCGTGGTGGAGCGGCAGGGCAACGCGCCGCCGGATGATATCCCGCTGGTGCTGGCCCGCGAAGGGCACCATGGCCCTGTCGTGCATGCAGCCAATCGGATGGCCCGGCAAAATGGTATTCATCCGGGTGCACGGGTGGTGGATATGCGCGCGATCTGCCCTGAATTACAGGTGGAATATGCCGACCCCGCAGGTGATATCGCCGCCTTAGACCGGCTGGTTCTCTGGGCCCGGCGTTGGTGCCCCTGGACTGTGCGGGACGGGACAGATGGGCTGATCCTGGATACAACCGGGTCGGATCATCTGCTGGGCGGCGAAGCTGCGATGCTGGTTGAGATGGAGACGCAATTGTCCCTGCTGGGGCTGACCGCACAATTGGCCGTGGCCCCCACATGGGGGGCGGCCTGGGCTTTGGCGCGCTTTGGACCGGTCCGGTCGATCAGCGGGCCGGATGATGTGGCGATCAAACTGGGCGCTTTGCCGGTCAAAGCGCTGCGCTTGGATGCAGATACGGTGCTTTTGCTGCGTCGCTTGGGATTGAAAACCATCGGGGCGGTCATGGATGTGCCGCGCCTGTCGCTGACCCGCCGGTTTGTGAAGGCGGAGTTGAATTCTAATCCGCTTATGCGTTTGGATCAGGCTTTTGGCAAACTGGCCGAGCCTGTCGCCAGTGTTGATGCCAAGCCCCGGTTCCGGGTGCAAAGCCGATTGGCTGAGCCGATCTTTGACCCCACGCCTTACTTGCCGGAGCTGTGTGAAAACTTGTGCGCGGCTTTGAAGCAAGCAGGCCAAGGGTGCCGCCGCCTGCATCTGACTGTTTACCGGACGGATGGGGATGTGAGCCATGTGGATGTGGCGACTTCGGCCACCACCCGTAATCCGGGGCATTTGCATAGCCTCTTTCGCGATAAGGTGGAGCGGATCAAGCCCGGTTTTGGTTTTGATCTGATCACGCTGGAGGCAGGCGGTGTGGAAGAGATGCAGGAGCGGCAGAACCGGCTTGATGGGGGATCGGATGATGATCTGCATCTGACCCGTTTGGTGGACCGGCTGAGCGCGAAGTTTGGGCCCCGCGCTGTGACGCGACCCGTGCTGCGCGAAAGCCATATCCCCGAACGGGCCGAGGGACAGGTGGCCGCTTTGGCGGCTTTGGCTGAGACAGGAGACGTGGTGACGAAAGAACGCCCTTTGCGCCTGTTTGATCACCCCGAAGAGGTCCGCGTGCTTTATGCCGTGCCCGAAGGCCCGCCTGCGCAGTTTGTCTGGCGATGGCAGACGCATCGGGTGGTCTGCTATGCGGGCCCCGAACGGATTGCGCCTGAGTGGTGGAAGGACCGGCCCGGCACAAGGTTGCGCGACTATTTCAAGGTGGAAAACCAGATGGGCCAGCGTATTTGGCTGTACCGCGAAGGCCTGCATGAGGATGGGCGCGGGGGCGATCCGCGCTGGTTTGTGCATGGGTGTTTTGCATGATCGGGTGGCGGTATCTGGTGGCGGGTCTGGGGACGCCTCCGGCGGGAGTATTTTTGGAAAAAAGAAGAGGGTTGGGCTGTGCCTGAAATGGACAACCAACGCCCGCGGCGGACAATTGAAGGTGATGGGTTCACGTCAAACCCCAAGGCTGCCTATGTCGAATTGGGGTTAAGTACCTGTTTTTCCTTTCTGCGCGGGGCCTCGGATGCTGTTGATCTGGCGAGCACGGCCAATGCCTTGGGCTATGACAAGCTGGGCTGTGCTGACTTGAATACGATGGCGGGGGTCGTGCGCTTGCATGCCGAAGCGCTTAAGGCACAGATCACGCCGGTCATCGGTTGCCGGTTGCGTTTGATCAGCGGTGAAGAATTCCTCGCCTACCCCCGCGACCGGGCAGCCTATGGGCGGCTGTGTACGCTGTTGTCCAAAGGGAAAATGCAGGATGTGAACGGGGATTGGCAGGCTAAAGGCGCTTGCGATATCACGCTGGATGATCTGGCGCGCCACAGCGAAGGGGTACAACTGATTACCATCCCGGGCGAAGGCCTCGACCGTTTCGAGGCTGGGTTCCGCCGCATCAGACGCGCGCTGCCGACGTTGAAATATATCGCCGCCAGCTACCTCTATCAGGGAGATGACCGGGCGCGGATCAATCGGCTGGATAGCCTCGCCAAGGCGCATGGCCTGTCGATCCTTGCGACCAATGACGTGCGTTACCATGCGCCTGACAGGCGGCCCTTGCAGGACGTCATGACCTGCATCCTGCACAAAACAACGATCCACAAGGCCGGGTTCCTGCTGGATGCCAATGCCGAACGCCACCTGAAGTCGCCCGCACAGATGATGCAGCTTTTCGCCGACTGGCCGCACGCGATCAGGGCCACGCGCGACGTGGCGGATGCCTGCCATTTTGACCTGCGCGAGCTGGCTTATGAATACCCTACGGAAACCGTCCCAGATGGGCGCACCCCGCAGGAATATCTTGAAGAGTTGACGTGGAAAGGGGCCGCACAGCGCTACCCTGAAGGCGTGCCCGCGCCGCTGAAAGAGACCATTCACAAAGAACTGGCGTTGATCAAGAAACTGGATATCCCGCAATATTTCCTGACCATCGAACAAATCGTCGATTACGCACGGCATCAATGCGACCCGCCGATCCTGTGCCAGGGGCGCGGGTCGGCAGCGAATTCAGCCGTCTGTTACGTGCTGGGGATCACTGCTGTTGATCCAGCGCAAAACGACCTGCTGTTTGAGCGTTTTATTAGCGAAGAACGCAAAGAACCCCCCGATATTGACGTCGATTTTGAACATGAACGCCGCGAAGAGGTGATCCAGCACATCTATGACAAATACACCCGCGACCGGGCGGCACTTTGTGCCACGGTGATCCACTATCGTCCCCGCATGGCGGTGCGCGAAGTGGGCAAGGTCATGGGCCTGTCCGAGGATATCACCAGCGCTTTGGCCAAGACCATCTGGGGGTCCTGGGGGCGCGAGATTGGGGCGAAAGAGGCGGCCGAGGCCGGGCTTGATCTGCGCGATCCGTTGATTGCGCGCACCATCAAACTGGCTGATCAGATGATCGGGATGCCCCGCCATCTGGGCCAGCATGTGGGCGGCTTTATCCTGACCGAAAAGAAGCTGACCCAGACGGTGCCTGTGGGCAATGGGGCCATGCCCGAACGCACATTTATCGAATGGGACAAGGATGATATCGATGAGTTGCGCATTCTGAAAGTGGATGTGCTGGCGCTGGGGATGCTGACCTGTATCCGCAAGGCCTTTGACTTGGTCAAGGCGCATTACGGCAAGGTGCTGACCTTGGCGAATATCGCTCAGGGCGACAAAGCCACCTATGACATGCTGTGTCAGGGCGACAGTCTGGGCGTGTTTCAGGTGGAAAGCCGGGCGCAGATGAACATGCTCCCTCGCCTGAAACCGCGTGAATTTTATGATCTGGTCATTCAGGTGGCGATCGTGCGGCCTGGGCCGATCCAAGGGGATATGGTGCATCCTTACTTGCGCAGGCGGGCGGGCAAGGAGCCCGAGGAATACCCCTCACCAGCGCCACCCCATGACCCGAACGAATTGCGCCACGTCTTGGAGCGCACCAAGGGCGTGCCGATCTTTCAGGAACAGGCGATGAAACTGGCCATGGTCGCGGCCGAGTTCAGCCCGGATGAGGCCAACCAGCTCCGCAAGGCCATGGCGACTTTCCGGTCCAAAGGGACCATCGGAGAACTGGAAGACAAGATGGTCAGCCGCATGATCAAACGCGGGTATGAACCGGAATTCGCAACGCGTTGCTTCAATCAAATCAAGGGGTTCGGCGATTACGGGTTCCCCGAAAGCCATGCCGCTAGCTTTGCGCATCTGGTCTATGTGTCCAGCTGGCTCAAATGCCACTACCCGGATGTATTCTGCGCTGCGTTGCTCAATTCCCAGCCCATGGGGTTCTACGCGCCTGCGCAAATCGTGCGGGATGCACGCGAACATGGGAAAATCGTGCGCGCAGCGGATGTGAATTACAGCGATTGGGATAATACGCTGGAACCTATCGGCCCGCGCGTTTTTGCCGTACGGCTGGGGTTGCGCCAGATCGACGGGGTGCGGCAGGACATGGCCCAGCGGATCATGAAACAACGCGGGCAGCCCTTTACGGATCTGGCCGATCTGAAGAAACGCGCACGGTTGGATGCGGGTATCATGCGTAAACTCGCAGCCGCCGATGCCTTCCGGTCGATGACTTTGGATCGCAGGCAGGCGCTGTGGGATGCGCGGGCCTTGCGCGATGCGCCTGACTTACCGCTATTCACCGAGAAGGATGAGGGAGAGGAGGTTCGCTTTGACTTGCCGCAAATGCCGATCTGCGAACATGTGGTCGCGGATTATCAAACGACCCGCCTGTCGCTTAAGGCGCACCCCATGTCATTCCTACGCAAAAGCATGGCCCGGCAAGGCTACACTACCTGCGCCAGCCTGGATGGACTACGCAACGGGCAATCTATCAAACTCGCCGGGATCGTGCTGATCCGGCAGCGACCCGGTAGTGCGAAGGGGGTCTGCTTTATCACGCTTGAGGATGAAACCGGCATCGCCAATCTGGTCGTCTGGCCCAAGGTGATGGAGACCTTTCGCAAAGTCATCATGCGCGCCCGTGTGATCGATGTGCGCGGAATGGTGCAGCGCAGCGACGACGTGATCCATGTAGTCGCCCATCATCTGACGGATCGTAGTGATGCGCTCGAACGGTTGGCGGATGACAGAATGGAGCCACCTCTAGCGCGCGCTGATGAGGTCAAACGCAACATCCCACATGATCCTCGGGGTCGTCACCCACGCGACGTGCGGGTGATCCCAAAGTCGCGCGATTTTCACTAGGCTCTCTGTCGCGCAAGGATCAAACATGTCAGGATCATTCAGGCGCACAGGAGGCAAAATGCGGTTCAACCTCAAACAAATCGAAGCCTTTGTCTGGGTCGCTGACTTGCAAAGCTTCCGACGGGCGGCAGACCGGTTGAACACCACGCAACCTAATATCTCGGCCCGGATTGCGGCGTTGGAGACAGCTTTGGGCAGCACGTTGATGACGCGTGACGCAGGCTCGGTCAGGTTGACGGGTAAAGGGCAGGAACTGCTGGCGCACGCCCGTCACGTGCTCGATGCGACGGATGCATTCGTTACCGCAGCAGATGAGAAAACCCTGATCGACGGCACACTGCGGCTTGGGGTGACAGAAATGATCGTGCACACATGGCTGCGCGACTATCTGCGGATGCTCAAGAACCGGTTTCCCAATCTCACGGTTGAGGTGACCGTCGATCTATCCGCAGAACTTGAAAAAGAACTGGCCGAGCGCAGGATCGATTTAGCCCTGCAGAACGCACCGTTCAGCAGGTTGGCGTCTGGCCAACGGGACCTTGGGACCTACCCGCTGATCTGGATCGCCTCACCTGCGCTGGGCTTGCGCGATGTCGTCACCTCTGCAGATTTACTGGCCCATCCGATCCTGACCCATGCGCGGAATACACGCTTGTTTGAAGAGGTTTCGGCCCATTTTGCAGACCAACGCGGCTTGCAGGCACGGCTGGTGCCATCGAGCAACTTGGCGGCCTGTCTGCATATGGCGGCAGATGGCATGGGGATCGCGACGCTGCCTGCGGCCATGGTAAGAGATGAGTTGGCAAGCGCAGCCCTGCATCAGATAAGCTATGAATGGGCGCCTGCACCGCTGCATTTCTTTGCGCGATACGATGCGGAAAAGTCTGCCGCAAGGGTCAGTCAAGCGGCGCAAATGGCCGAAGGCATCGCAAGGGCCAACAATACAAATTATTGATCCTATAAATCGGATTAAATAATTGGAGGTGATGTTGCGCTGTCCTTAAGCTAGCTGGGGAAACCACATTCAGGATCAAGGTAATGCAGCATCACATTCGCATGGGCGTCGACATCGGGGGCACCTTCACTGATGTAGTGCTAGAGGTTGGTGCAGCGCGGTTCTCAACCAAGGTCCTGACCACCTATGCCGCGCCGGAAGATGCGATCATCGATGGCATGCATCAGGTCTGTGCGAAGGCGGATGTTGCACCTGCGCAGATCAGTCAGATCATTCACGGGACCACGCTGGCCACCAACGCTTTGATTGAGCGGCGCGGGGCCAAAACGGCCCTCATCACCACCGAAGGTTTCCGCGATGTCATTGAAATGCGGACAGAAAGCCGGTTTGAGCAATATGACCTGAACCTGCAACTGCCCGAACCCCTCTTGCCACGCCAACACCGGTTTACACTGCGCGAAAGGGTGGATGCGCAAGGCAATGTGCTGATCCCACTACAGCGCGCCGACATCGAAGCCCTCGCTGATCACATCAAATCCTATGGGTTTGAAAGCATCGCGATTGGCCTGATCCACGCCTATCTGAACGACACCCATGAACGGATGATCCGGGATGTTCTGGCTAAAAAAATGCCGGATGTGATGGTGTCGCTCTCGTCTGAGGTTTCCCCACAAATGCGGGAATATGAGCGGTTTAACACGACCGTTGCAAACGCCTACATCAAGCCGCTGATGAAATCCTATCTGGGGCGGCTCAAAGGGCGTTTGGCGGGCGAAGGCGCGGACTGTCCGATCTTTCTGATGCATTCGGGCGGCGGGATCATCAGCCTTGAAAGTGCAGCTGAATTTCCGGTGCGTCTGGTCGAATCCGGTCCTGCGGGTGGGGCTGTTTTCGCCGCCGATATCGCGGCGCGCTACGGGTTGGACAAGGTCCTTTCCTTCGATATGGGCGGCACTACTGCCAAGATTTGCCTGATCAAGAACCAGACGCCCAAGACCGCCCGCGTCTTTGAGGTGGCGCGGACCTATCGTTTCAAAAAAGGCTCAGGCATGCCAATTTCCATCCCCGTGATCGACATGGTTGAGATCGGGGCAGGGGGCGGCAGTCTCGCCCATGTGGACGCGATGCGCCAGATCCGGGTGGGGCCCGAAAGCGCCGGGTCAGAGCCTGGACCAGCGTGCTATGGGCGCGGCGGCACCCGGCCTGCGGTCACGGATGCGGACCTGAGATTGGGCAAGCTCGACCCGGATAATTTCGCGGGTGGATCTTTTCAGCTGCAGGCGGATGCGTCGGCGAAGGCCTTGTCGATGCTGGGTGAGCCGCTCGATATGGACGCTCAAACTGCGGCCTACGGATTGGCCGAAGTCGTGGATGAAAACATGGCCAACGCCGCCCGCGTACATGCGGTTGAGAATGGTGAGGACCTTGCCGATTACACAATGATCGCCTTCGGTGGTGCCGCCCCGCTGCACGCAGGGCGCTTGTGCGAAAAGTTGGGCGTGACCCGGTTGTTGGTGCCTACCGGGGCAGGGGTTGGGTCTGCCATCGGGTTCCTGCGCGCGCCGTTCAGTTTTGAGGCAACGCGCAGTGTCTATATGAAACTGTCCGATTTCGCGACGGCTATGGTCAAAACGTTGCTGCAAGAATTGGAAACTGAGGCGACCGGTTTCGTGCGTACATGTGACGCACAGGCCGTGATCCATTCGGACTATAAGGTCTATATGCGCTACACTGGACAGGGCTGGGAAATCCCGATCAGTCTGACAGCGGCACAGGCACAAAACCCCGACGCGGCAACGTTCCAAGCACTGTTTGAGGCCGATTATGAAACGCTGTTCGGGCGGACAGTCGCGGGCATGGACATCGAAATCACCGTCTGGGCGGTCAACAGCACCACGGATGCGGCAAAACCGGACACGCTTGGGGCCACACCCGCCGCGAAAAGTGCCGACAGGCACGCCGAGCGCGCGCTTTTCGACCCCGCGCTCGGCGCAACGACCCAAGCCGCAGTGATCCTGCGCGACCAGATGCACCCCGGTCAGACCGTCAATGGCCCGGCGCTCATCACCGAAGATGAGACGACAATCGTGATCCCCGCCAGCCGCCAAGCCATCGCGCGTCCCGATGGCACAATCGACATCACGGAGGCCAAACCATGAGCACCGTCGCCTATCAAATCATGTGGAACCGGCTGATCTCCATCGTCGAAGAACAGGCACAAGCCCTTGTACGCACAGCCTTTTCAACATCTGTTCGGGAAGCAGGCGACTTGTCCGCCGGGGTCTATAATGCAGAGGGTCTGATGCTGGCCCAAGCGGTCACCGGCACGCCTGGCCATGTCAACGCCATGGCCGATGCTGTCGCCCATTTCATCCGGGCCATCGGGCCCGAGAACATCCATGAAGGCGATGTCTACATCACCAATGACCCCTGGGAGGGCACCGGGCATCTGCATGATATCACCGTGGTCACCCCGTCGTTCCACAAGGGTAATCATGTGGGCTTTTTCGCCTGTACGGCCCATGTGGTTGACATTGGCGGGCGTGGCTTCGGGGCGGATGCGGCCAGCGTTTATGAGGAAGGGATCTATATCCCCATCATGAAATTTGCTGCGCGAGGCACGGTCGACGACACGCTGATCCGCATTGTCCGCGGCAATGTGCGCGAACCGGATCAGTTGGTCGGTGACATCTATGCGTTGGCGACCTGTAATGAGATTGGGCAACGTCGCCTGGCCGAAATGATGGATGAATTTGCGTTGACGGATATCGCCGGGATCGGCGATTTCATCCTCGAAAATTCACGCAGGGCGACGTTGGAACGCATTGCCGCCCTGCCGCGTGAAACGGCCACGGGCGCCATGCGGATTGACGGGTTCGACAAGCCTATCGACCTGAAGGTGAAATTGACCATATCACAAGACCAGATACTCTGCGATTTCAACGGCACATCAGGCCTTGATAAAAAGGGGATCAACGTTCCGCTGGTCTATACCAAAGCCTATGCCTGTTATGCGTTGAAATGCGCTGTGGCCCCGGAAATTCCCAATAATGCCGCGTCTTTAGCGCCCTTTGCGGTGACAGCCCCGGTCGACAGTATTGTCAACGCGGTGCACCCAGCGCCCGTCGCCTTGCGGCATATCATTGGGCATATGATCCCCGATACGGTCTATGACGCGCTTGACAAAATCCTGCCCGCCACAGTGCCCGCCGAGGGGGCCGGATGCCTGTGTAACTTCC
The DNA here is from genome assembly GCF_038069655.2 of Yoonia sp. BS5-3. Lineage (NCBI taxonomy): Bacteria > Pseudomonadati > Pseudomonadota > Alphaproteobacteria > Rhodobacterales > Paracoccaceae > Yoonia > Yoonia phaeophyticola. The sequence goes on along the minus strand of NZ_CP150951.2, from coordinate 3,877,676 downwards.
AGGTCAGCCTGCGTCCTGCGCGAGGCCATCAGGGACGCAGATCAGAGGTACTGACCTTTAATTCAGGCGGGGCAGGGGCGCGGCCCACGGTGGATGGGTTAAACGCCACCGCCTTCCCCTCGGGTGTTATGACCATGCCGATTGAGGCGACCGAACACACCGGCCCCGTGATCATCTGGCGCAAAGAGTTGCGGCCCGACAGCGGCGGGGCAGGGCAGCATCGCGGTGGCTTGGGGCAGTTCATGGAAGTGGGGGCCACGCAAGGGCATGAGTTTGATTTCTCGGCCATGTTCGACCGCGTCGACCACCCCGCGCGCGGCCGGCAAGGCGGGGCGGATGGGGCGCCAACCACGATTGCTTTGGATGATGGCAGCGCGATGCAAGGCAAGGGCAAGCAATTTGTGTCTGAGGGGCGGCGGGTCATGTTGGGGCTGCCGGGTGGGGCGGGCTATGGGCCTGCGTCGCAAAGAGACCCGGATCTGGTCAAACGCGATCTTGCGCGCGGCTATATTTCGGCCGAAGCTGCGATGCAGGACTATGGGCTCACCGCGGATGAGGTGGCTGCGTTGCAAGCCGCTGTCAGTAAAGGAGAAACCGCATGACGCCGACCAGAACCAGCTACGATGTGGTGATCGTGGGTGGGGCGATGATCGGATCGTCGGTGGCGTGGTTTCTGACCGACAACCCAGATTTTGACGGCTCAGTTTTGGTCGTGGAAAAAGACCCGACATATGAGTTCACATCAACCTCACACACCAATTCCTGCATGCGCCAGCAGTTCAGCACGGCGATCAATGTGCGGGTGTCGCAATTTGCCGCGGACTTCGTGAAAAACTTCCGCGAGTACATGGGCGGCGATGCGCGCGTCCCTCAGCCGCTTTTGCAAAACTATGGCTATATGTATCTGGCAGATAACGAAGATTTCGCCGCGACCTTGCGCGAAAGCCAGAAGATCCAAGCCGCTTGCGGGGCCGGGACTAAGCACATGACCCGCGACGAAATCGCCCGGGACTACCCGTTTTACAACCTCGATGACATAATCGCTGCGAACCACAATCTGGTGGATGAGGGGTATTTCGACGGCAATACGCTGTTTGATTGGTGGAAACGCTCTGCCCGTGAACGGGGCGTTGAATATGTGACCAATGAAGTCGTGGCGATGACCTGTAATCAAGGCGGAACGCGCGTCGAAAGCGTGACTTTGAAATCGGGCGAGGTGATCCATTGCGGGACTGTCGTGAATGCCTCAGGCCCCCGCGCGGTGCTGACCAGCCGGATGGCCGGGATCGATATTCCGGTGGAGCCACGCAAGCGCTATACCTTTATTTTTGAAGCAGAAAAACCGCTCGACCGGGATCTGCCGCTGACGATTGACCCCAGCGGCGTGCATATGCGGACGGATGGCACGTTCTACCTTGCGGGCTGCCCGCCAGATGATGACCCGGCGGTGGATTATGATGATTTTGTAGCGGATCATAGTCTCTGGGAAGACAAGGTCTGGCCGGTGCTAGCCACGCGTATTCCCCAGTTTGAGGCGATCAAGCTGCGTAATTCCTGGGTCGGCCACTACGCCTATAATACCTTGGATCAAAACGCGATATTGGGACCGCATACGGTGGTTGAGAACTTCATTTTTGTGAATGGTTTCTCAGGCCATGGGTTCCAGCAATCCCCCGCCATGGGGCGCGGGGCGGCTGAGATGATTACCTATGGTGCGTACCGTACACTTGACCTGAGCCCCTTTGGGTATGACCGCATTGAACGTGGCGAGAAATTCGTGGAAAAAGCCGTTATATGAATGTGTTAGAAAACAAATTTCTCGCGGCAATCCGGGAGGGGCGCAAGCAGATTGGCCTCTGGGTCAGCCTGTCCAGCAATTATGCAGCCGATGTTGTGGCGGGCACCGGATTTGATTGGCTGCTTATCGATATGGAACATTCGCCCAATGATGTGAACATGGTTTTAGGCCAACTCCAGGCGATTGAGGCCCGTGGAGGCAAGGCCATCGTCCGTCCGCCCTGGAATGATAAGGTGGTGGTGAAACGGCTGCTGGATATCGGAGCGCAAAGCCTTCTGTTTCCCATGGTGCAATCGGTGGATGAGGCCGAGGCAGCCGTTGCGGCTACCCGCTACCCGCCGCAGGGGATCCGCGGTGTTGCGGGCAGTATCCGCGCGAGCCAGTTTGGGCGGATCACGGATTATTTTGACAAGGTGCATGACGAAACCTGCGTGATCGTGCAGGCCGAAACACGTGCTGCCGTGGCGCAAGTCGTTGATATCGCAAATGTCAGCGGCGTTGACGGGGTGTTTTTCGGCCCTGCAGATATCGCGGCGGATATGGGATTGCTCGGGCGGCATATGGATGATGCGGTCTGGGATGTGATCATGGATGGCGCGCGCAAACTGATCGCGCAGGGCGTGCCGGTCGGCACTTTAGTGACTGATCCGGCCTTTGCAGCGCGCCTGCTGGACGAGGGCTTTACCTTCGTGGCCTGCGGGTTGGATACACATATTCTGGCGACGGGGGCTGACGCGTTGTTGGCCAAAGTCCGCGAGGGGACAAAGGAAAAATGATGAAGAAACTAGTACTGACCGGCGCCGCCGGGCGTTTGGGGTCTTACCTGCGCGAACCGCTTTCAAAACTATGCGAAACCTTCGTGTCGACGGATCGGGTGGATGATCTGGGCAAGCTCTATCCCAATGAAAGCTATGTGCAGGCGGACCTGACGGATCTGGCGGCGATGGAGGGTATTCTGGAAGATGCCGATATGGTTGTCCATTTTGGGGCCATCGGGGATGAGGCCCCTTGGGATGATATTCTGCAATCCAACATCATTGGTGCCTATAACGTTTGGGAAGCCGCCTATCGCAATGGGGTCAAGCGGGTGGTTTATGCCAGTTCAGTGCATGCGGTTGGGATGCATCTGAAGACCGACACAATCGGTTTGGACGCCCCGCATCGTCCTGATACTTATTATGGGTTAGCAAAATGTTTCTGCGAAGATCTGGCCAGTCTTTATTGGGATAAACGCGGGGTTGAGGCCGTGTGTCTGCGCATCTTTTCCTGTGCGCAGGCGACGAATGCGCGCAGTATTGGGACTTGGTTATCCTATGATGATTTGATCCACTTGGTGGAGCGATCCATTGATAGCCCTGTGGTTGGCTTCACGACCGTGTGGGGTATCTCCAACAATGACCGCGCTGTGGTGGATAATTCCAAGGCGGGCCATTTGGGCTATCGCCCCAAGGACAACGCGGAAGTCTTTGCAAAACAAGTGTTTGCGGATACCCCGCCGCTGGATAACAAAGACCTGGCGAACCTGTGTATCGGCGGCCCTTTTGCCACGGTAGAGCTAGGCAATTCCGGCGTGGCCTCGCTCGGGGTGGTTGATGATCGTAAGAAAATCTAACCAGGCGTCAAGCGTGCGATCTTGAACCTGAAACACTATTTCACCGCCTCTCCCTTCGGCTGGACGGGGAAGGTGACGGATGATGTCTCAGGTCAACGATCAAACGCCATAGCCGCTACAACTCCTACGTGTATTTGTCCTCAAGTTGGTCAAGTTCCCGGATTAGCCGGTCTTGTGTTTTATCCCCTGCAATTTTCCGTACATAAGCTGTACAGATCGCGTACATACACCCGGTCATTATGCGGCGCCCCGATCGGTGAGGCGCCGCCTTTTTTGTGCCCTTTATGATTTCGGGGCGTCGGGCCATGCGGTTGGGTCCGTGTCCAGATCGGGGAACTGGGCCGGATCAAAGACCGGCTTTTCCACCCCGGCCGCCAGCTGCGCCCGGAAGTCCGCAATGATCCGCATTGCAATCGGGAACAGCATCATCAGCGCCAGCAGGTTCACCACCGCCAGAATACCCATCATCGGATCAGAGAATGAGAACACAGCCGTCGCTCCCGGTGCAACGGCGCCCAGGAAGACGATCCCGATAATCGCAATCCGCAGCACAAGCACCGCGTTGGGGTTTTGGGTCATGAAGGTCAGGGCGTTCTCACCCAGATAATAGTTGTACATGATCGATGAGAACGCAAAGAGCAGGATCGCGAAGGTCAGGAAATATTGTGTCCAACCGCCCAAATGCTCAACCAGGCTTTGCTGCGTCAATACGACCCCGTCAATCCCTTCGACCCCCGGCTGATAGACATCCGCCAGCAAGATGACAAAGGCCGTGCAGGAACAGATCAGGATGGTGTCGATAAAGACCGAAAAGCTTTGGGTGATCCCCTGGCTGACCGGGTGTTTGACATAGGCTGTCGCGGCCACATTGGGCGCCGAGCCAAGACCTGCCTCGTTTGAAAATAGCCCCCGGCGCAGACCCTGCGCAATCGCAGCGCCCATCCCGCCTGAGACCGCCTCGCGGAACCCAAAGGCATTCGCCACGATATCCCAGATCACGCCCGGGATCGCAAAGAGGTTTAGCAGGATCACAATGAGCGCCATGGCGATATAGCCAAAGGCCATGATCGGGATGATGACGTCTGCGGCCTTGGCGATCCGGTGGATGCCGCCAAAGACGATCACCCCCGTCAGAACAGACAGAACAAGCCCGGTGACGATCCGCGGAATTGACATGGAATCAAGCGCAGCCCCGGCAACCGTATTGCCCTGGAAGGCGTTGAATCCAATCGCAAAAGAGGCAATCAGGCAGACCGCATAAATCACCGCAAGCCAGCGGTAATTTTCGCCCAGCCCATGGATAATGGCCCGGGCCGGCCCGCCCCGATAATCGCCATTTGGCTCGGTCCGTTTGTAAAGTTGGGCCAGCGTTGCCTCGACCAATGCGGTACACATGCCGATCAGGGCGATGACCCACATCCAGAACACCGCGCCCGGTCCGCCAGCGGTGATGGCAACGGCCACACCGGCGATATTCCCGCCGCCGACACGCCCGCCGACCGAGACGAACAGCGCTTCGCGCGCGCTGATTTTGTTGGGATCATTATCCGCATCCGTGCCGCGCAACACGTTGAACATACGTTTGAAAAAACGAAACTGGATAAAACCGCTAGCGACCGTAAAAAACAGCCCCAGTACAACAAGGAAGGGCACCAAAGCCCATCCCCAGGTTAGGTCGTTAATGGTTCCGAAAACTGTATCCAGAAATCCCATGGTATTTCCCCTTTTTCCACTGCTTTTCAGCCTGGGGTGGGGCGCTTTAACTTACAAGCCCGCGCGCGGGTTGTATTGCCATCGGCAAGGAAACGCACAAAAATGAGGCAAATTGCCGGACCATTCAGCGCGTGCCGGGCATGGCCCTTGCAAAGTTCATGCTTTAGCCTGCCTTGACCGAAAAAGGACGCACCGATGTATCTGAGCTTAATGCGCGCAGCGCCGCGAACCGCGCCGCCGCTTGCCGTGATTGCCTGGAAACCCCATGCGGACACGCCCGAAGCCCATCCGGCAGGGCAGGTGGTTGCCCCGGATGATGCGGATGCCGATGCGTTTTTTGCGACGTTGACAGATGCAAAGCAAACCGGGCCGCATGTTTTGATGTCTCATGCCTGCCCACCTGTTTCTGGCCCCGTGATGCTGCGCCTTGATGAGGTGTGTTTTCCTGTCGGTGCGGTTGCCGCTCGCCACACCCATGCGGGCGCGGGTATTCGTTATCTGGTACGCGGCGCGTTAAAGATCGAAGCCGAAGATCATACCCAAGTGATGACCCCGGGTGCATGTTGGTTTGAACCGGAAAATGCCCCCGTGCGCGCGACCGCTTTGCATGGTCAGGGCGTGACCAGTTTCCTGCGCGCCATGATCATTCCGGCCGCATATGCTGGTAAATCAACCTTTCAGCTGGTCGATCCAGCCGACGCCGCTTTGCCGCGTTTGCAGCAGACGCATCGCCATATGGATCTGCCGCTTTAGCTTGAGGCTGGGTAGTGGTCTGACAGGGATGAAGTGCGCCAATCGGGATCCGGCTCGGCTGGCTCTGGCGCGTAGCCTGCGGCTTTGATCGCCTCAATCGCGCAATATTCATCCTTGTCGGATGTATCGCCACTGATCCCCACGGCGCCCAGCGTGACACCTTCTGCATCTTCGATGAGCACACCGCCCGGCACCGGGATCAGCCGCCCATCGGATGCGGTGGCAAGGGCCGCCTGAAAGGTCGGGCGTTCCTTCAGCCGGTCGCGGATCAATCGGCTTGAGATGCCCATGCCCAATGCCCCGTAGGCTTTGCCAAAGGCCACATCAAACCGGATCACGCCTGATCCGTCTTCGCATTGCATCGCCACCATCTTGCCCCCCGCATCAAGGACCACGACAGTCAGCGGCAGCAGTTTGGCCTGACGCCCAAGGCGCAGTGCCTCGGTGATGATCGCGTTGGCTTTGTCCAGCGGAAGGGATGTGTGCAGGCGCATGGCGGCTCCTTAATTGGTTGTGGCCCAAAGCCCCGACCACCAGGCTGCAAAGTCAAAATTTGGCAGCCATGTCACGATTTCGGGGAACATCAGCAATGCGGCGATGGTGATCACATCGGCGATAAAGAACAAGGCCACGCCCCGAAAAACCTGCCCCAGTGGGATATCCGGGCGCACCCCGTTGACCACAAAGCAATTGAGTCCAATGGGCGGTGTGATCAGGCAAATCTCGGCCATCTTCACGGCGATGATCCCGAACCAGATCGGATCAAAACCAAGCGCGACAACGGCGGGATAGACCACAGGCAATGTCAGCAGCAACATCCCGATGGCATCCATGAACATCCCCAGTACCGCATAGGCCAAAAGGATGCAGATCATAATTGTCATCGGTTCCATATCAAGCCCGACGATCCATTCGGTGAAAGCGCCTGGAATGCCCGAGAACCCCAGGAAGCGTACAAAGATCAGCACGCCCCAGATCAGTGAAAAGATCATCACTGTCAGCTTGGCCGATTCCATCAGTGATTCCTTGATGGACCGCAGCGGTGTCCCGCGTGCCAGCGCCAGCACAAAGACCACAAATGCGCCCAATGCGCCTGCCTCAGTCGGGGTCGCCCAGCCGCTGTAGATGGATGTCATGATGATGATCACGACCAAAATGATCGGTGAGATGCCGGGCAGGGTGCGCATCCGCTCGCCCCAGGTGAAGCCGGTCACCGATGGTGCCGCCCCCGGTTTGACCATGGCCCAGACAACGATGATCCCCGCATAGACGATGGCCGAGAAGATACCTGGTAAAAATCCTGCCAGCAGCAGTTTGCCCACCGATTGTTCGACGATGATCGCGTAGATCACGAGGATCGCAGAAGGGGGGATCAGCGTGGCCAATGTCCCGGCAGAGGCAACAACCCCCGCCGCCATTCGCCTGTCATAGCCGTATTTGAGCATCTCTGGGATCGCCACCCGGCTAAACACAGCCGCCGTTGCTGTTGATGCCCCCGAAACGGCCGCAAACCCAGCGGTCGCGAATACTGTTGCAATGGCCAGCCCGCCTGGCAGCCAGCCCAGCCATTTGCGCGCTGCGTCAAACAGCTGTTGCGTCATACCCGCATGAAAGGCCAGGAACCCAATGAAAATGAACATCGGCAGCACAGACAGCGCATAGGTGGATGATTTTGAATGCGGGATTGTGCCGACGATTCCCGCCGCAGGCCCCCAGCCGCGCAATTCGACAAGCCCCAAGAGCCCGACAATCGCCGCCGCAAAGACAACCCGGACGCCGATCACGATCAGCCCCAAAAGCAGGCACATGGTGATCACACCGACCAGAAACGGGTCGGACATTCCGATGCCGATAATCATGCCGCATCTCCGGGTTTGGTATGGGTATCGGTCTCATCGCCCATGACTTCGGCGATCTCATCCTTGGCCTGTTCTGCCACATCCTTCGCGATGATGACCGCCACGGGCTGGGCATCTGGAAATATGAAAAGCCGCAAAGCGCCAAGAAATTGCAGCGCCAGCCTGCACCACCAGATCCCAAAGGCGATGGGCACCAGCAATTTGGATGGCCAGGTCGGATATTCGGCATCGATGGTCGTATCGCCCAGCGAATACGCCCTCTGGAAATGTCCGAAACTGTAGTAAATCAGCACGCCAATGATAAAAAGCGCGACTGCCGCGCCAACCGCCTCAACCGCCCAAAGCCAACGCCCCTTCAGCCGCCCGACCAGCAATTCCATCCGGATATGACTGCCCAGCCGCTGCGTATAGGCCGCCCCGAGAAAGGCCATGCTGGCCATCGAAAGTTCGACCAGGTCGATATAGCCGTCGATGGGCGCGTTAAAGACCGTCCGCAAGAGGATCTGCAAGACCCCCAGGATCATCAGCGCCATGATGGCGAAAGCCGCCATCAGATTTGCGAAATCCTCAACCGGGATCAGCCCCCGGTTCAGCCCTGCCAAAAGGCCGGTTTCGGCCTGCGTGTTCTTTGCCATTTGGCTGTCCTTGCCTGCACAGATGCAAGGCCCGGCGACAGATCTGTCGCCGGGCTTTGTGGTTTATTGGTTCTGGGCTTCTTCGGCGTAGCTCCAAATTGCGTCAAACACGCCTTGCGCGTCGAATTTGTCGCTATTGGCAGCGATCCACGCATCCCAGACCGGCTGACCTGCCACGTCGCGGAATTCAGAGATCTGTTCGTCCGAGTAGACGATTTCCTGCATGGTGTCGCGGAAATTGGGCAGGTTGACCTCGTCCTGGGCAGCATAGGCAGCCTGTTCGGCATCCATACCCATGTCGCGCAGGTCCATCAGCAGGGTCTGATATTGCGCGGGCAATGCCTCATAGGCGGTCTTGTTCAGAACCCAGCCGCATTCCGAAGTGCCTGGTGCCAGGTTCGACGTGAACCATTCGGCCTCATCAGCGATGCCAAAGCTGACATGCGCGTAAGTATAAGGGAAGGCCGCCGCATCAAGCGCGCCGCGTTGGAACGCGGTTGAGGTCTCGCCTGCGGGCAAGGTCTGTTTGGTGGCGCCCAATGCCTCCATCGCATCGCCAAGACCGCCGCCCGCGCGGACACGCAAGCCGTCCCAGCCGCTCAGCTCGGTTGGGGCGTCGCCTTTGCCCAGGATTTCATATTGCGGCAAGAGGCCCGACAGATAGGGCATGGCGTTCCAGGGTTCCATATCCGCAACGATCGCCGGATGTTCGAACATGCGCGAGCGTACGTATTTGTCGACCGCCGGATCGCCCAACGGCAGGAAAGGCAGCGAGAACACCATCCATGCCGGGTTCTTGCCCGGGTGGTAGAAGTTGCAGATCGCCGCACCTTCAAACGCATTCAGCTGTAGCCCATCAAGGTTTTCACGCGCGCTGGACAGCTGGCCGCCGTAGAAAATCTCAATGTTGAAATTGCCGTCCGTTTGTGCGCGGACCTCATCTGCGATGGCTTCCATCCCTGCCGACAGGGCGCGGGGATTGCCCCACATTGAAAAGCTCCAATAGACTTCGGGACCTTCAACAGTTTGCGCCGAGGCAGCGGTTGATGCCAGCAAAAGGCCCAAAATGCCCGTGCGTGTAATTGATTTCATGTCATCCTCCCAGATGGTTACGGCTTTGCGCCGGTCTTGTTGACGCAATAACGGCCCAGCAGATGGGTCGGATTACGTCGCTCCTCCGGGGATAAGTCTGATATAATATCGATATTATTGCAAATGAATAACGTATATCGCCAGAATTTTGCGATATGGCGCTGGGCAGGGTGCAAAAAACAACAAAGGGCGCCCCAATGGGACGCCCTTTTCACTGTGATTTTATGAATCTAGCGTGGCGGGATACCTTTGCCGCCGCCTTCTTCTGTCACGCCATCGACCAGCACGAACATGATCGTGCAAGGCTCAGTGCCGCGATTGGCCCAGGCGTGGTTCGTGCCGCGCTGCACGACAACATCGCCAGCCTTCAGCAGCACGTCGTCTTCTTCATTATCCATCAGCATCCAGATTTCGCCATTCATGACGATGCCGTAGTCGACGCTGTCAGTCCGGTGCATCCACGGGTGGCGCCCGCCCTGAACGATATTGGCTCCGGCGCCCATTTCAGCAAAGGCCGCAGCCCCATCTTCGCTGGACAGTTTGGCCATGACCTCGGGGTCTTCGGGCATGAATTCAACGCAGCGAAAGACCGTGCCATTCTTGGGCGGGTGCAAGATGAAATCACCTTTGCAGGTCTCGGTTGGGCCGTCATATTCGGCCGGTGTCTTGTCGGTCAGCCAGAAATTGGTCAGCCGGACGCCGGGCCGATTGGGACGCTCAAGCATCTGCGACGCCATCTGATCGCTTTCGATGATCGCCACACCATTGGCATCATGGCCAGTGACAACGCGGCGGTATTCCTTATGTTTCATTGAAGAGCCTCTTTGGGGGATGATTTGGATGCGCGGCCCATCAACACGACCGCTGCGAATAGGGCGAGGCCGATCCCGGCGCTGATCAAGCCCTGGAACAGCAGGCACAGCCCGCCGATTGCTGCCATGACCCGTGCATGGGGCGCAAGCGGCGCGCCGAGGCAGCCGATGATCGCCACCGCAATCGCAAACGTGCCAAATGCGGCTGTGATTGCGGCCATGGCATTTTCGAAGACGGTGCCGCCCATCAGCAGCCCGCTGCCATAGACAAAGGCAAAAGGCAGCACAAAGGATGTCGCCGCATAAGACGCCGCCGTCCAGCCGACCTTATTCACATTGGCCTGCGCAATCCCGCCCGCCACATAAGAGGCCAGCGCCACTGGCGGCGTGATGGTTGAGATACAGCCATAGTAGAAGACAAAGAAATGCGCCGTCAGCACGGGCACGCCTAGTTTGACAAGGGCAGGGGCCACGACCGTTGCCAAGATCAGATAGGCCGCTGTTGTCGGCAGCCCCATCCCCAGGATGATTGATGTGATCATGGTAAAGAACAGCGCCAGAAACAGATACCCGCCCGAGGCCACATCAATCAGCGTTGCGATTTTTGACCCCAGCCCGGTGACCCCCAAAACGCCCGCGATGATCCCTGCCGCAGCGCAAGCAGCTGAGATGGTGACAACCGATCGCGCGCCTTCGGATATGGACACCATGACTTTCTTGAAAAACGCCAGATCGATTTTGCGTTGCCAGATGATATCGCCGACCAGCAAAACGGCCATGGCCCAAAGCGAGGCCATGAATGGGGAAAACCCGGCCAGCATCACACCGATCAGCGTTCCAAAGGCCCCGATGAAGGGCCCGCCGTTTAGCAGGACTTTGGACAATGGGATATCGTCGTCATCTGCGGTACTTGTATTGGGCGCGATGCCTGATTTAACCGCTTGCAGATGTACCACCATGAAGGCCGAGCTAAAGAAAAGCAGCGCCGGAATGATCGCGGCCAGCATGACGGATGTGTAAGGCACGCCCACGATCTCGGCCATGATAAAGGCGGCTGCCCCCATGACAGGCGGCATGATTTGCCCACCGGTTGAGGCGACAGCTTCAATCGCGGCGGCCTGGTGCGGCTGGTAGCCTTCACGTTTCATGATCGGGATCGTGACGGTGCCGGTCACGGCCACATTGCCCGCCGCCGACCCGCTGACCATGCCGATCAGCGTTGAAAACAGGACGGCTGATTTTGCCGAGGCCGCGCGCAGTCCGCGCGTGCAGCGGTTTGATAGCTCAAAAAAGAAATCCCCAGCGCCGAAATTGGAAAGCAGCGCCCCAAAGATCGTGAAGACAATGATATAGCTTGCGGCCACCCCAACCGGGATGCCGTAGATCCCTTGCGTGTCCATCGTCAGCACGACAACGATGCGCTGCAGGGTCGATCCGCGCCCTTCAAGCACCCCAGGCATGTAGGGCGCCACAAACGGGTAGAGGAAGAAGACGAAAGTGATCGTCGCCAGGATCCAGCCGATCCCGCGCCGGGCAGCCTCAAACACAATGGCGATCAAGACGACACCGGCGATGAAATCGGTATCATTGGTGATCCCACCGCTAAAGGCGATTGCCTGCCAACGGGTCAGAAGGTAATAGCTGGCGCCCACTGTGGCGGCGACCAAGAGCGCTGAGAAGGCCGCGTTCAGCTTGGTGCCTGCCAGCCCTTCGGATGCGGGTTTGATGACAAATAGCAAGGACAAGGCCAGCATCACATGGGTGACCCGCACGGGCATTGTTGACATGGTGATCACGCCAGAGACCACCATCAAATGATAGGCCCCCAGGGCCAGTCCGGCCAAAAAGATCGCGTTTTTCAGCGTTATCGCCCGCAAGACAGCCATGGATATACCTGTAATTCTTTGGGAAGAAGGGGCCCCCGTTGGGACCCCTTTTTGCGGATTGTTTTATTGTGCGTCGAAGTAGGCTTGTGCGCCTGCATGCAGCGGGATCGCCAGGTTCAGCGACATCGCAGGATCGATCTGGCGCGCATTGGCGTTTTCGGCCTGCAGCTCTTCAAGGTTATCAAAGATCGCGCGTGTCACGGCTTCGACCGTGTCGGCATCCAGTGAATTGGGCGCAACAAGCATGTTGTTCACACCGATCACCATTCCGCTTTCGGGGGTGTCGTAGACGTCTGCGTCGATCTCAACCGCCACATAGGCGCCGTTTGCTTCAAGCGCTTCGTCCAATTTCCCGTCCGAGAAAGAGATAAAGCGCAGATCCGCACCGGCAGAGGCCTGCATGACCGCACCGGCAGGGTAGCCCGACAGTGCCAAAGCTGCGTCAACGGTGCCATCGGTCAACTGGCTGAACCCGTCAGAATAGCTGACAAAGCTTGGGGTAATGTCGTCGATGCTCATGTCATGCAATGGCAGTAGGAAGTTGACAAAGCCCAACGTGCCGCCGCCCGCAGGGCCTACGGCCACGCGCTTGCCAGCGAGATCTTCGAATGTCTGGATGTCGCTATCGGCCAGCACGACCATATGCAGCACTGAAGGGTGCAGCGCTGCGACAGCGCCCAGATCAATGGGGCCAGCGGCTGTGTAAGGGCCCTTACCGCCAATCGCGAGGACGGCGAGGTTGTTATTGGTGATCGCGATCTCGACTTCGCCCGTTGCGATCAGGTTAGGGTTCTGTACGGACCCACCTGTCACAACCGGAACCATGGAAATGTCATTTCCAGCATGGCTATTGACCACGTTTGAGATGCTTTGGCCCATTGGATAAAAGGCACCGCCCAGCGAAGCTGTGCCGATCCGAAGCTCTTCGGCAATGGCCGTAGAAGAGAGCGTTGCGATAGCAGCCGCGCCAAAAAAGCATTTGAGTGACGTGAGCATGGAGGTTCTCCCAGTTGTTTTGCGGAATGATAACGGAAAAGTCATCAATTAAAAGGCAAAATCGATATTATTGACTTTTCGGCATAAATATCACCAAAATGCTGATCGCTTATGCGCACCGTAACGGGCTGGCCGCGATGTTGACGCAAGGTCATAAATGCGGCGATCGCATAAGTAGACAACGATTTGATGACGAGGATACTCATAAACACAGGCGCTGCCGTCGGAATCGTCGTACGTGATCCTTGGTCGCGCATAATGATTCATCACCATGTTCCCTTCAGAATGTCCAGAGCAGCTGCAAGGGCAACCAGGTGATCCGGCCGCCTGCAGCGCAAGCGCCTGATTTATGGGCCGATAAGACCAAAAGTGATCGGGAAGTTGTAGAAGATTGTAAGCAATTGAAGCGAAGAGCTGAGCTTTCTGAATGTCACGAACAGGCAGGATCAGGAGCTTTTTGCCAACAAGTCAGTTGCTCTGACGTCGACGAAGATCTTCAAAAACTTAGTTTTTATAGATCTTAAGCGCTACATAGCTGCGTTTTAGGTACAATGTTTGGAGGGCATCTTTCAGAATACGGCTTTGATCTCTGATCACCATGAGGGGCTTCATTTCTAATGACCTCGCCTCTTGACCACGGCAGGTAGTCATCACAAATTGATCACGTCGATCACCAGTTGGGGACAAAACCTAGATGCCGACGATTTATACATTGGAAGAGTCAAATGTTACAATATCCGGAGGCCAGCAGCTTTCAGGTATTACGCAAGGGGACGGGTCGCATCTGGTAGGCGCAACGATTACACTTGATAACAATGACTGGGTCGCAGTCGAAGTCGATGATAGCGATGACACGAGTTTTGGCGATTCTGACAATTCCCAATCACTAGACGCGGGTTCAGATCCGTCCATAACATATAATGGCGCCACATTTGCAGATGGACTTCGTGTCGAAGCCGAGTACGCGTTAACTGTTCAGGACCCGGATGGTAACATTTACACGTTGATTGGCTTCAACATCAATGAACCCGGTGTAACGTCGTTCGCGACAGTTGAAGGATTGGCATTCATAGGTGGAGTTGGCGAGTTTCCACCAATTGGCGTGCCTTTGACTGTCCTATCCAATGCTGAAGGGCCGAATAACCCTTATGTCGATCATGCATCACCGCCATGCTTCACTAGGGGGTGCCAAATCGACACAATAAATGGCCGAATGTGTGTCGAACACCTTTCTGAAGGCGCATGGGTTCGGACAGCCGATAATGGATTTCAGAGAATTCGTTGGATCAACAGCCGGGAATTCACAAAGGAAAAGCTGCGCAGCAATGCTAAACTATACCCAGTTCGAATTGTTGCGGGCGCGCTTGGTGAAGGTCAGCCAGAGAGGGATCTTTTGGTGTCCCGGCAACATCGTTTGCTAGTGAAATCGAAAATTGCCAAACGGATGTTTGGTCAGGGTGAAGTGTTGGTTGCCGCAATTAGATTAATAGATCTACCAGGTGTATTCGTTGACGAAACGGTCGATTTTGTCGAGTATTTTCATCTTTTATTTGATCGGCATGAGATCGTCTTTGCGGAAGGTGCCCCAACTGAAAGTCTCTTCACTGGTCCGGAAGCCTTGAAGTCAATCAGCACTGCCTCCAAAGCTGAAATTCTAACCATATTTCCTGAACTCGAAGAGTTAAACTATTCCCCGGAGCCTGCACGATTTATCCCAACGGGTAGTCGCCAAAAGCGTCTTGTTGTAAGGCATATGAAAAACGGAACACCTTGCCTGACATCTACAGCTATCCCGTAAAGCAATCATCGGGTTTTGCAAGAGCGTACGTTCGGGACACATAGGAAACGCAGAAACATAGGCTATTGTGAAGCTATACCCGTGTCCGAATAGAGCCCTGCTTTATTGGCTTGGATTCGTAGATAGCCTTGCTTGCTCTGCATACATAAACCACCAGCTTTCTGGAGAACTAACTATCATCGTCCGGCCAGCATTTGGTCGAAAGGAGCCACATGCCCAACCATGTCATCCCCGCCCCGATTGTCCCTGTGATCCCAACAAGTACGGGGTCCGATTTTCCGGTCCGCCGTGTCTATTGCATTGGCCGCAATTTTGCCGCCCATGCGGTTGAGATGGGCCATGACCCGGACCGTGAGCCGCCTTTCTTTTTCCAAAAGAACCCCGATAATCTCGATCCGTCGGGCGTTTTTCCTTATCCGCCACGAAGCACCGATGTGCATCATGAGGTTGAGCTTTTGGTCGCGCTTGGCAAGGGCGGCAGTGATATCCCGCTTTCGGATGCGTTGGACCATGTCTGGGGTTACGGCGTGGCGCTTGATATGACCCGGCGCGATTTGCAGGGTGCGGCCAAGAAGATGGGCCGCCCGTGGGAGATCGGCAAAGCCTTTGAGCATTCGGGCCCCGTTGGTCCGCTGCGCCCGGTGTCTGAGATCGGGCATCCTGATCAGGGGCGTATCGCGCTGACCGTCAACGGTGAGCTGCGCCAAGAGGGTGATTTGAACCAGATGATCTGGAAAGTGCCCGAAATGATTGCCTATCTGTCCGCGTATTTTGTGCTGCAAGCCGGGGACGTGATCATGGCGGGCACGCCGGCCGGTGTGAACGCGGTGGCGCGCGGCGACCAGATGGAGGCATCCATCGCCGGCGTTGGAGCGCTGCACGTCAAGGTCGTCTAGCGGCGACGGCCCTTTAGTTTATGGTGTCCGGCATGATCGTCCGGGGAAGCCAGAGCGCCAGCTCTGGAAACAGGATGATCAAAAGCAGGATCAGCAGCATGGGTAGCAGGATGATCGCCACTTCGCGCATCACCTGCACCACATTCATCCCCCCGATGGCCGCCGAGATCAGCAAACAAAGCCCATAGGGCGGCGTGACCAGCCCAAAGGCCAGCGAAACGATCCCGATAATGGCAAAAACAACCGGATGGATGTCAGCAGCTGTTGCCACGGGCAACAGAACCGTGCCCAGGATGATGATCGTCGGGATCGCGTCGATGAAAAGACCGAAGAACAAAAACAGCCCGGCGATGACCAGCGCGGTGCCGAAGGGGCCAAATTCAAGGCTGGTCATCGTGTCCACAACCAGTTGCGGGACATTGTAGAAAGCCAACAGCCACCCAAAGGCCGAGGCCGACCCGATCGCAAAAAGCGAAATCGATGCAAACCGCCCGGTATCATAAAAGATGTGCCCCAGATCTTTGATCGTGACAGTCCGGTAGACAAACATCCCCAGGATCAGCGAATAGCCTGCTGCGATAATGGCGCTTTCGGTGGGGGTCACGATGCCGCCCACAATGCCGCCGATCACAAGGATCGGGGTCAGCATCGCCAGAAAAGCCCCTTTGAATGCAGCAAACAGCTCAGCCATGCTGGGCACACCGATGATCGGGTAGTTGTAGATTTTGGCATAGCCAAAGACCGTGGCCATCAGCGCAAGCCCGATCATTAATCCAGGCACTGCCCCGGCAAGGAACAATGCGCCAACAGATGTTTGCATCACTCCGCCCCAGACGATCATCAGGATCGATGGCGGGATAATCACGCCCATCACTGATGAGCAGGCGGTGATTGCAATCGCAAAGCGGCGGTCATAGCCTTCCTTGATCATCGCGGGGATCAGGATTTTGCCGCAACCTGCCGCGTCTGCCGTAGACGATCCAGAGATCCCGGCAAACAGCATCGATACCGCCACATTCACATGGCCCAGCCCGCCGGGCATCCAGCCCGTTAGCACACGGGCCAGATCAATCAGCTTGTCCGTGACCTTGCCCGAATTCATCAGATTGGCGGCAAGCAGAAAGAACGGCACCGCCAGCAAGATGAACGAATTATAGGATTGGAACATCCGATCTAGGACGATGAAGGGGGTCAGGCGCAGCTCAAGCATCACAATCGGGATGGTGGAGATCGCCAATGCAAAGGCGACGGGTACGCGCATCGCCACCAAAAGGATGAACCCACCCACAAGGATGGCGCAGGCAAGGCCGGTTGAAACAATCATTCTGCGGCTCCTGCGCGGTTCAGATAGGCCATGACGGCCTCATAAAGGCGGTAACTGGCGAAAAGGGTCCACATCACACCGGCGATCGGCACGGTGATATGTGTGACCAGCATATTGGCCCGCATCATGGTAGAATTCTGGATCGACCCGAACTCGGCATATTCGATCCCATACCAGGCAAAGATCAGGGCAAAGCCCGTGATCATGATTAGAACGAATCCATCTTGCAGCAGTTTCAGCAATGGGCTTTTGGCATCCGGGATCACACGGACGTCAAAATGCGTCCCGTCCCAAACCGCGATCATCGCGCCGACCATAACGGCCCAGACAAAGATGAATGTCGCCAGTTCTTCGGTCCATAGATAGACCGGGATGATCCCGGTGTAACGCGCCAAAACCTGCATCCCGACAGGGATGGCCAAAGCGGCAATCAGCAGGCCAAGCAAGACCCGCAACCCGTTACAAAGGGTGTCCAGAAAACGTCCGATCATGGGGATTCTTCTTAAATAACAAGGCTACCGGCACCGTAATCGGCGCCGGTAGGTGAGTGAGCGCGGGCTGGGATTATTGCGCGCGGATCGCTTCGAGCAGATCAGTTGCGCCAAGCTCTGCCGCGTAGGCATCCTGTACAGGCACAACAAGGTCAAGCAGCTGGGCGCGCCCGTCGAATTCCTGTACCTGGATCTGACCGGCATCGATCATTTCCTGCAGCTTTTCACCATCCTGGCGGCTTTCCAGCTCGCGGCCGAATGCGCCTGCTTCTGCGCCCGCTTCAAGCACCGCCGCTTGCAGATCCTCAGGAAGTCCGCTGAAGGTGCTTTCGGACATCACCAAAGGACGCACGGTGATCGCGTGACGTGTCAGCGTGATGTTTGGGGCCACTTCGTAGAACTTCAGGTTCTGGATCGAGGCCGCTTCGTTTTCAAAGCCTGCAATCACGCCGGTCTGGATGGCGTTATAAACCTCGTTATAGGCAATCGCAGAAGGGGCCGCGTTGATCGCATCAAAGATTTGTGCCTGAATAGGGGCGCCCATCACACGCATTTTGTGGCCGGTCAGCTCATCCATGTTGCCGATTGGTTCAGCCGAGGCGAGGTTACGCACACCGCCGCCCGCATAGCCGATGACACGGATATTGGCTTTTTCCAGCAGCTCAGCCTCAAGCGGCGCCATCACGCCGCTGGACAGGGCGGTGTCCCAATGTTCCAGATCGCGGAACAGGAAGGGCATATCCATCAGCGGGATCGATGGCGCAAAGGTCGCCATGTTAGACGGGGCCATGATCGCATAGTCAATCGCCACACCCTGCTGCAGGAAAGTGACGAAATCACTTTCATCGCCCAGCTCGCCGTTCAGGCTAATGTCAAAGCTGACCTCGCCATCATATTTTTCGCCCACCAGACGCTCAAATTCGCGCAGGGTCTTGGTATAGGCGTGCTCTTCATCAAAAAGGCTGGCGCCGCGCAATGCGGTCTGCGCTGTGGCAGCGCTGCTCATCAAAACGGCGGCGGCGATTGCGCCGGACGCAATGGTGGTTACGGTTTTCATACTAAACACAAGATTCCTCCCAGAATTCTTCCCATTGTGAACCACGCGTTGTGTCAGGCGGCGCGATTCAGCGTTTGCTAGGTTGGTCAGATTCGGAAATATTTGTAAATAGTTGTAAACGATTTTTGGTATCCTAGTATGCTATTGGCGTTGTGTACCAACAGTGATTTCGATCTAATGTATTGTTTTAAATGAATGAATTTTCGAATTTGACAAATCGCATTTTCCTGTCGCATCCTCAGCTTTCGCGCGGCTTGTCCCTGCCTGATTGATATATCCGGGCATTTGGGGGCGGGTTTGCGGGTGCAAAATGCAGTAGCCCAAAGCCAAGAGCCCAACAGATCGATGCCCCACCAAGTCAGCTATCTGGTCACGACATATGCCGATGAACCGGCCAAGGATCGGTCCCTTTCGGACCACGCCTATGAGCAAGTTTTGTCGATGATCATTGAGGGCGACTTTCCCGTCGGCACCAAGCTGCCAACCGAACAGGTCCTCAGCCAAAAGCTGTCGGTCTCGCGCCCGATTTTACGTAGAGCTCTCAAGCAGTTACGTGACGACGGGGTTGTTGTGTCCCGCCAGGGATCAGGGTCATTCGTGCAGCGCCGCCCCGAAGGCGTGATGCTGGATTTCGCGCCCGTTGGATCGATCGCGGATATCCAGCGCGTCTTCGAATTTCGCGCCGCGATTGAGGGTGAGGCCGCCTATCTTGCCGCTGCCCGCCGGGATGAAACCCATTTGACGCGTTTGAAAGATATTTTGCAGGAATTGGACCGATGTATTCAATCGGGCGAATTGGGCGTGGATGCGGATGAGGCCTTTCATGCTGTGGTCTGCGAGGCCTCGGATAACGGGTATTTCGCGGCGGCCCGCAATTCGATGAAGTCGAATATTTTGAAGGGCATGAATTTGACGCGCAGCCTGTCCCTTTCTAAGACGCAGGCCCGCATGCAAAAGGTCCAGGCCGAACATTATGCCGTGTTTGATGCCATCGCGGCGCAAGATGAAGACAAGGCCCGCGATGCGATGCGCACTCATGTCATGAATGCCCGCGTTCGGGTGTTTGAAGACAGCTAGATGCCCATATGTATCGCGTACAGAACGCGTACATAACCTGTACATAAGGGCCTAGCGTTTTTGCCCTTGGCCGACCCACATGCCCGCCAGGATCAATGCCACCCCCATACAACGTGCCCACGGGTTCCCCGGCGCGCCCATGATGATGTCCAGCACCACGCCTGAGATCATCTGCCCGGCGATGATCAACATTGCTGTTTGTGCCGCCCCGATCCGCGCGATCAGCCAACTGCCTGCCGCAATAAAGATCACCCCAATCGGCCCACCCAGATAGGCCCACCATGGTGCGGCGGTTGGGGTGCCTGCAAACAGCCCGCCAAAAAGCAACGCTGCGACTGTCACAAAGCCAAGGCCCACCAGATGGTTCCAGAACGCGCTTTCCATCGCCGAAGTCGACAGTGCCAGCCGTCCATTGATCTGTCGGCTGAGCGAGACAAGCACGCCCGCCAGAAAGGCCAGGCTTGCAAACCAGATCATGGCCGCCCCCCAAAAAAGATCAGGATCAGGCTGCCCGCCAGGATCAGCGCAAGTGCCATATAATCGCGGCCCAGCGGTGTGCGCTGTGGCAACCCAAAGAGCCCGCGCATATCGGCGATCAGCGAGAATACAACCTGCCCAGCCAGCCCCAGCGCGATTGTCCCCGACAGCGCCAGGACCGTGTTCATGGTCGCCGAGGTCAGCATCACAGTGACCCCGCCCGACACCCCGCCCAGATAGGCCCAAAGTGGCGGGCGCGCTTTGGCTGCCCGTTTGGGTCTGAGCAGCAGCAAAATCAGCAGAGCCGCCACGGTGCCCGTCAGATGCGGCACCCAGGATGCAAAGAAAAGGGACCCAAACTGGGCCAATGTGCCGTTGCACAGCACCATCAATGTCAGCAGCGCCCCCGCGCCAAAGGCGGCGGCAAAATGATATGTGCGGGCAGGGGGCGCGTCATTGGTCATGGCGCCGGTGTGTCACGCAGCAACGGCATCTGCAACAGGGGACTGGCTGCATGCGCGCTGTATGTTGTGGCGGGCTTTCGCCATAGGCGCATTGATCACAGTTGCTTGCCTTATCGGCCTTAGTCGCGTGCTGCTGTGCTTATCGCATCGCGGCGCTACGAGATCGTTTGTTGTGTACCATTTGGCCGATCATCAGCAAGCGCGTCAGGTCGGGGTGCCGGCCTTTGATTTGCGCCATCACATCTGCATAGCCCGCCAGCATCGCAGGCAGTTTCAGTGTACGCCCGTCATTGAACGACAGCACGATCCCTTGCGATGGATCCTTGCCGGCGAAGCGCGCGCCGTTGATCGTGTCTAATCGGTACACCTGCGTTTTCCGCAACAGCCGCCGATGCGTCAGGCTATCTTGTGTCAGTACGATCCGCGTAAAGCCTTGCCCCAGAAGAAAGAGCGCCAAGAGCGCAAAGCCACTGCAGAGCGCGGCGCCAAGCAGGTTATCAAAGCTGCGTGCAGACGGATCTGTCAGCACGGCATGCCCGAGCAGGGCCGCGCCGCCGCCGAAAAAGACCAGCGTCCAGAGCCCAACAGTGATCAGCCGCCCCGGCGGTTTCATGATCAGGGTCTGCTCGGTGCCGATGCCTGTTTCATGCCGCTGCTGCTTGACCTGGGCACCTTGCGTCCAGCCTGCGGCTTGCGCCTTTGCCTGATTGCGTGCGATCCTGCGGAAGCCGCGCGACATGACCCAGTATTTGAACAGTGCAATGCCCAGTGCGATGGCCAGCACGCCAGGATGCGCCAGCAAATATCGCGCAGCAACGCCCCATTGTGCCATCCACTCAGTCATGCTTGGCTGCTTTGCCCGTCATCGCAACGCGCATAATGTTTGATGGGCCAAGTCTGCCTTAGCTTTCAGGTGTCGCATCGGCCAGGATTTCGTCCAGCGACACGCAGATCGCAGTCACATCGCCCGATGCGGTCGCTTCGTCCATGGCGACTGTCAAGGCGGTCGACATTTCTGTCATCTTGTCCGGATCGCTTGCTGCAAGGCCCAGCATGATCTCAGAGATGGCCGTTGTCCGTTCGAAGATTTCTTCCTGGGTGCATTCTTGCGCTGCGGCCTGGAGGGTTGTTGTGGTCAGGACACATGCCAGAGCCAAGGGCAGTTTCACGCGGATTTTCATTTTTATCGTTCCTAGTTTGGTATCGGACTGTTGCCATTTCGCGCAGCGAAAAAAGATTTCCATCCCGCCAAATGTGGGGAGGGCGGAAATCTGCCAGATTGCTGGCGCAATGGCGGGTTTATGCTGAGGGATTGTTGCCTTTGAGGGGACTTTGCGGGTTTTTGGGGTCCATCATTTGCGACTGGCAAAGAGCCGCTGATTTGCGGGGGCTTGGCACGCCATCGGACAGGCCGGCATTCTGGCACGGTCGGCATTCTGCTGCTCCCTTAGGTCTTGGCTGCGAGGCGCAGCTGCTTTTCAGCCTCGATCGCGCCGAAATGCTGCGGTTTGTGCTGCGGACGTGATACCCGAATATCGCAGAGCCTTTGCACCAGTTGCCGGTCTGCCCTGCTGAGTGTCAGGGCATTATATCTGACCATCCAAAGCGGCAGTTTTTCGGCAGCATAGGCAAAAAGCGCGATGCGCCGTTCCTGTGCGGTCAGGCTGTCGAACGGGTGGCAGGCATGTTTCTTGCGCAGCAGGTCGATGGCAAGCGCAATCAGACGTGGGTGATCGCTGTCCGGGGTTGGGACAGCGAAAGCGGCCTGATACGCCTCGGGCAGGCTGCCAGCCAGCGCATTGAAGCGTCGCTTCACGCTAAGATGTACAGCGAGCCACAAGGCGGCCACACTCGTTAACATTATGTTCATCACAAAGGCCAAAATCCGTCCAAATTGCTGCCCCAACCGCTACATATCGTTGACCTGCGGTCACAATGAGACAGAATATGTACATTCCTGCGACATGCCGCTTTTTCCATTTTGCCCCCGGTTCAATCCCCCGTTGACACCTTGGGAATCCCGTCTATAAGCCCCGCATTCATTGGTGTTGGTGGCCCCCGCAAGGGGAAACCTGTCGCCCCGGCAAAATCCGGGGAGGAGGACAACGCCCTTCACAACTCGTAGAAGGAGATCAGCGTATGACAAAGCGTACAGCTGCCAAGTATAAAATCGATCGCCGTATGGGCGAAAACATTTGGGGTCGCCCCAAATCCCCTGTGAACCGCCGTGAATATGGCCCCGGCCAGCATGGTCAGCGCCGTAAGGGTAAACTGTCTGACTTTGGTATTCAGTTGCGCGCCAAGCAGAAGCTGAAGGGCTATTACGGCGATCTGACCGAGAAACAGTTCCGCCGCATTTATGCAGAAGCCGAGCGTGTCAAAGGCGACACTGGTGAAAACCTGATCGGTCTGCTGGAACGCCGTCTGGACGCTGTTGTTTACCGCGCCAAATTTGTTCCAACCGTTTTTGCTGCCCGTCAGTTCGTCAACCACGGCCACGTCACCGTGAACGGCAAGAAGGTCAACATCCCTTCCTACCGTGTCAAAGAAGGCGATGTCATCGAGGTTCGCCAGAAGTCCAAGCAGTTGGAAATGGTTCTGGTTGCCGCTCAGCTGCCTGAGCGTGACGTGCCTGACTATATGGAAGTCGATCATTCCAAGATGGCCGCCACATTTACCCGTACCCCAGGTCTGGGCGATGTGCCTTACCCGGTGACGATGGAACCGAACCTGGTCGTCGAATTTTACGCGAAAAACTAAGGCTGTCTGGGCAGGCGCTGCCCGGTACCTTATACACTCTGGAAAAGCCGCACCTTCGGGCGCGGCTTTTTTGTTGGGCCTGTTCCCCGTTATTCAGAGATCGTTCAGGTATCGGCCGCTGGATCAACGACGGGATCCAGCACCAGGACCAGCCGTGTTTCACCGGTGCCTTCGATCGGTGGTGAGCGGTGCCTGAGCCCGGCTGCCGGCTGCTCTGGCCATTGTGTCCCCCGCAGCAGGATTGGCGCGCCGGTGGGGACGCTGAAGACCCGGGCCGGGTCCGCCCCTTCCTGTGCGAACCCGTATTGCGTGCCTGGCCCCCGATAGGTGCACACCAGCCGCGCGCTGATCGCATCAATATGGAAACGCCGGCACGCGTTCGAGTTCACTGCCTGTAGCCGAACCCGCAGATGCCCTGCCTGCATGAGGCCTGCGAAAATGTCTGACAGGGCCGCGATGTCATCGATCAGCCGGTCCCGGTCAGGTCCGGGCGGCGTTTGTGCCATCTCGCAAAGCTCAAACCCGGCTTTTCGGACAGACTGCGCGGGCAGGATCATTCGCCCTTGCGGCAGCTGTGCTGGATCAAGCATGTCGATCCAGCACTGAAAATCCCGCCGCGCCTGTCTGCGCCAAATGGCGGCCGGGCAATCAGCTTGGAGAAAGGCCTGGAGTTGCTCCGGCTGATCAACAACCGTCACCGCGCTGGTGCGATATGTGGCAGTATTTGCCCCGTTCATGCAGCATCCTCGGCCCGTCGCCAGGATGGGAACGGATCGGGGTAGGCGGGCAGGCTTTCAGGGTCTGCGGCAACCACCGCAGGCACCAGGCATGCGTCCAGCCGGCTGCGCAGTGCGGGCCAATCGATACCCGCCCCGATAAAGACCAGCTCTTGCCGCCGATCGCCCCAAGGTTCCTGCCAATGTGCGGCCATATAGCTGCGGGCGGTTTCATTGTCTGGCCAGCGTTCTTGTGGAACAGAGGCCCACCATGTGCCCAGCGGTTTGACGCTGGACAGCGTCCCGGCAAGCGAAAACTCAGCCACCCAGCCGGGGCGTGTCGCGATCCAAAAATGCCCTTTGGCGCGGATCACCCCGGGCATGGCGCCATTGAGCACCTCGAGGATCTTTTCGGGGATAAAAGGTTGTCTGGCCCTGTAGACATAGGATGTCACACCGTATTCTTCGGTCTCGGGGGTGTGATCGGCAAAGCCATAAAGCTCTTTCGCCCACATTGGGTGCTCATGCGCCTGCGCAAAATCAAAGAGCCCTGTATCCAGGATCGCATCTGCCGGGACCAAGGAATGATCGGTTTCGATGATCTTGGTGTCCGCATTCAGGCTGCGGATGATTTTGCGCGCCGTATCGGTCCGTTCCGGCCCTGCATCGCTGACCTTGTTCAGGACCACCACATCGGCAAATTCGATCTGGTCGGTCAGCAGGTGCACCAGCGTGCGTTCATCTTCCTTGCCCATGGTTTCGCCCCGGTCTTTGAGGAAGTCATGGCTGGCATAATCCTGTAGCAGGTTCACCGCATCGACCACCGTCACCATCGTGTCGAGCCGCGCGACATCGGACAGGCTTTCCCCATATTCATCGCGAAAATCAAAAGTCGCCGCCACCGGGAGCGGTTCTGAAATGCCGGTCGATTCAATAAGCAAATAGTCAAAGCGTCCTTCGGCAGCGAGGCGGCGTACCTCATCCAGCAGATCATCGCGCAAGGTGCAGCAGATGCAGCCATTGGACATTTCGACCAGTGTTTCATCGGTCCGGCTGAGTTCGGTATCGGCGCGCACCAGGTCCGCGTCGATATTCACCTCGGACATATCATTGACGATGACGGCGACGCGGCGCCCTTCGCGGTTATTCAAAACGCGGTTCAAAAGTGTTGTTTTTCCGGCGCCAAGAAAACCGGAAAGGACTGTGACGGGAAGGCGGGTGTCTGACATGGCGAACTCCGATCTGTGCTGTGCAGGCATCGTAACTTAATCAGTTACGAGATTTATCGCAACCTAAAAAGTTACATTTGACCATTGAAGACCTGTAGTTGCTGGTGGTTGCCCACTGGTGTTTTATGGGGCGCAGAAGTGGCCTTGGTTTTGCTGCGTGGCCGGTACAGGATTTGCAACGTGACCGATTTTACACCGCCCCTCAGCCTTTCTTTCCCGGGCAATCCCATTTGGCGTCTGCTGGCGGCCCATCGCATTCCCTATTGGTGGTCCCGCGCCGCGTGGATCGCCCATTTTGGCAGCCATGCGGACGGTGGTGCGCGGTGCGTTTGTGCGGCAATGCCTGATCCGTCTATTTTGGAAGGGCTGAGCCCCTTGCGCTTTGGCTATCATCCGGCGTTTGTCAAACCTGACGCGCAGGTTGAAATCTTGCGTGCTGATTACGCCCTGCATGATGATCCCTATCAAAACCTGCATGATTTGCAGGTCTGGTTAGAGGAAAAGTTGGGCCCCGGAAAACCGTCAGGAGAGACGGACAATCTGGTCAGCCGGACCTGGCAGGCAGGCCCCGCCGCCATCGAAATTCGCATCGCCCCGCCCGAGCGCAACCAAACGCTGATGTCCCGCCCGCCCTATGTCGATGATCCAAAGCTGCGGGCCACCTGCATCTTATTCATTGAGCCCGGTTGGCTGCCCGATCTGTCGTCGCCGATGCGTGA
The DNA here is from genome assembly GCF_038069655.2 of Yoonia sp. BS5-3. Classification (NCBI taxonomy): domain Bacteria; kingdom Pseudomonadati; phylum Pseudomonadota; class Alphaproteobacteria; order Rhodobacterales; family Paracoccaceae; genus Yoonia; species Yoonia phaeophyticola. The sequence goes on along the minus strand of NZ_CP150951.2, from coordinate 3,851,512 downwards.
TCTTTTGCGCCAATATGTGCCGCTGATCGTGGCTGGCAAAGGCCATGCTGCGCGGCGTCAATTCACAAAAGGAACCCATTATTGGCCTGCTGATTTGCCTTATCCCGGCGGTCTGGGCCTGGGTTCTGCAGGGCCTGACCATATCGCCGTTCTGCTGGATGGGGGACGCGTGCAGATTATTCCGGTTGCGGATGTCAGGCAAATCAAGCTGGTCCGGCTGCATTCGGCAAGGTCCGGGATGATGATGGTCAGTCTGCATGCCGCGCTAGGGCAAAACGATCTGCCGGTCTGGACCGAACTTGTCGGGCAAAGACCGGAGGACGCCGAAGCCTTTGAAAACGCCGCCCGCGATCTGGCTGCGCGGTTGGGTTTGGCGCTGGATATCCGTGATGAGGCGTATCCTGATTAGGATTTTTGGGCCTGATCTGCCTGGGGTAAAAGGCCTGCTGCCAATGTCTTGGCCCGTTGATAGCTTGCTGTGTCGCCCAGTGTCATGCGCGTCACTGTTGCGCCATCGATCAGCATCAGGATGTTTTGCGCTGTGGTTTCCGGCTCTGGGACGTGACAGTCTTCGCAGAGCGCTTGGAGCTGCTTGAGGAAGCTGTTTTTGTAGCTGCGGACGATATCGGCAACCTCATGGTCTTCTTCGCCGAATTCGCCGAGTGCATTGATAAAATAGCACCCGTTGAAATCATCGCGTGTCGCCCAGATATCCATGGCATCAAAGCAGCTGAGGAGCCGCGTTTGGGGGTCCGCACCGGCATGCTGGATCACGCGGGCGACCAGTGCCTCAAGCCGGTTCGCGCGTCTGCGGAGCGTTTCGCAGATCAACGCATCCTTGCTGTCAAACCCTTTATAGAGCGTCATTTTCGCGACGCCTGCTTCGTTGATCAGACGGTCGACTGAGATGCCTTTGAACCCTTCTTTCGAAAAGAGGGATTCGGCGGTTTGCAGAAGATGTTCACGTTTGGGCGCTGGCATAGTGTCTTTTGATGTTGTTTGGTTTTTAGTAGACTGTTTCGTCTACCTGTGGCAATGGGTATACTAATCGGTCTATTTATTGGAGGTTAGGAATTCCCATGCTTCGAGGATTGCGTCGTCTTGTGATTGGTTGCGCTGTCGTGTTGGCCGCCCTTTTTACCGTATCCGAGATTTGGCCACAGCGCGCCGCGGGCGTTTTGATTTCTGGTTTGAACGCCTTTTCTGGCTTGCAGCCTGGTGTTGTCGAGACGTCTTTTGGACCTGTCCAATATCTGGAAGGGGGAGAAGGCGACACTGTTGTGTTTCTCCATGGTATTTTCGCCCGTAAGGAACATTGGATTGATATGTCCCGGCAGGTCTCGGACGGATATCGTGTGATCCTGCTGGATTTGCCGGGGTTTGGGGATAATCCCCAATTGGAGCCAGCTGCCTATGAATATGAACGGCAGGTTCAAAACGTCATGCAGGCGCTTGATAATATGGATGTTTCCACCTTCCATATTGCCGCAAACTCGATGGGTGCGCAGATCGCAGGACAGATTGCCACAGACGATCCTAGTCGTGTCTTGTCGGTTGCCTTTATTGGCAGTCCGGTTGGGGTCAGCTCGCCCATTGCCAGCGATATGGAGCTTGCATTGGCGAACGGAGAGGCGCCATTGGTGGCAACAACTCAGGCCATATATGATGAACGCATGGCATGGCTTTTCCCCAAAGAACCGTTCCTGCCACGCCCAATCGCCCGTAGCTGGGCCGCCGCCGAACTTGAAAATGGTGCCTATAACGCGGTCATTTGGGAGGCGGTCAACGGCAGCAATGTCCCACCATTAGAAGATTTAGCGCCGGATATCGCGCAGCCATCCTTGATCGTTTGGTGTGATCAGGACCGCATTTTTCATATCTCTGGCGCTGATGTTCTGCATCAGGCCTTGCCGGACAGTACCATGGTGACGCCAGCTGGATGTGGGCACTTACCAATGCTTGATCAGCCGGTCGAGACTGGAGGCGCGCTACGCCGTTTCCTTGATCAGCAAAGCTAGCTCAACCAAGGCCATGTTGCCACTGGCCATGCCCGGAGCAGGGCGATAGAACGGGCCAAACGATTTTGCACGGATCTGAAAATGGCTGATAGTATCCAACCCCAACCCGGCATCATGGATATTGCCCTTTATAAAGGCGGCGCGTCCCATCTTGAGGGGAAGCATAATGTTCTGAAACTATCCTCGAACGAAAATCCGCTGGGCCCCAGCGATGCCGCCAAAGAGGCCGCATTGCGCGCCAGTCATGATCTGCATCGTTATCCTTCGACCGATCATGCCGCCTTGCGCAGCGCCATTTCCGAGATTTGGCATGTCGATCCTGCCCGCGTTTTTTGCGGTGTCGGTTCCGGTGACGTGCTGAAGCTTTTATCCGAGGCCTATGCGGGCCCCGGTGACGAGGTGGTCTTTACCGAACATGGTTTTGCCATGTACCCGATCTATGCCCGCGCTTGCGGTGCCACCCCTGTTGTTGTCCCCGAGAATGAGCGTGTCGTTGATGTTGATAACATTCTGGCAGCCTGCACCCCAAAGACAAAGCTGGTCTTTATTGCCAATCCGGCCAACCCGACCGGGACGATGATTGGCAGCGCTGAGGTCAAGCGCCTGGCGATGGGTCTGCCCCCGCAGGCGATGCTGGTTTTGGACGGTGCATATGCTGAATTTGTGGATGGCTTTGATGCCGGCAAGGCCCTGGTTGAGGCCCGGGATAATGTTTTCATGTCCCGCACTTTTTCCAAGATTTATGGCCTGGGCGGCATGCGTGTGGGCTGGGGCTATGGCCCGCAGGCGGTCATTGACGTGCTGAACCGCATTCGCGGCCCGTTTAACCTGTCGGCCCCAGCGCTTGCTGCGGCCGAGGCGGCTTTGCGCGATACGGCCCATACCGAAAAATGCCGCGTTGAGAATGCCAAATGGCGCGATTGGCTGGCCAATGCTTTGGCCGAACTGGGCGTTCCGTCCGATACATCTACGGCCAATTTCATCCTAGCCCGTTTCGCCGATGAGGCCGAGGCGGATGCCTGCGATTCCCATTTGCGCAGCGAAGGGATCATCGTGCGTAAGGTTGCGGGTTACGGTCTGCCCCATTGCTTGCGTATCACCGTCGGGGATGAAAGCGGTTGCCGCCGTGTCGCCCATGCTGTGGCGCAGTTTAAGGGCGCGCTTTGATGGCGCAGGTATATGACCGTGTCGCGTTGATTGGCCTGGGGCTGATTGCGTCTTCGATGGCCCATGCCATGCGCCGTGATGGGTTGGCTGGCCAAATCGTGGGCTATGCCAAATCGGCCGAGACCCGGCAGACCGCCCGCGAGATTGGCCTTTGCGATCATGTTGCTGAAAGCGCCGCAGAGGCTGCGGATGGCGCTGATCTGATCGTGCTTTGTGTCCCTGTTGGCGCCATGGGCGCCGTTGCTGCTGAGATTGCCCCGGTTCTCAAACCCGGTGCGACCGTCAGCGATGTCGGGTCCGTCAAACGCACGGTGATTGAGGCGGTTGGCCCCTATATCCCTGACGGCGTGCATTTCATTCCCGCCCACCCGTTGGCCGGGACCGAGCATTCGGGCCCCCGGGCAGGCTTTGCCGAGCTGTTCGATAATCGTTACACGATTATCGTCCCTGTTCAGGGCAGCGATACGGATGCTGTGGCCCGCCTTTCTGCCCTGTGGCAGGGCATGGGCGCCTTGGTCGAAGAGATGGACCCCGAACACCATGATCTGGTGCTTGCCGTCACCAGCCATACCCCGCATTTGATTGCCTATACGATGGTTGGTGTCGCCGATGATCTGCGCCGTGTCACCGATAGCGAGGTCATCAAATATTCGGCGGCCGGTTTTCGGGATTTTACGCGGATTGCGGCCTCTGATCCGGTGATGTGGCGCGATGTATTTTTGAACAATAAAGAAGCCACGCTGGAAATTCTGGGCCGCTTTACAGAAGAGTTGTTCGCCCTGCAGCGTGCCATCCGGCAGGGGGATGGTGATCACTTGCATGACTACTTTACCCGCACCCGTGCCATCCGCCGCGGCATTATCGAGGCCGGGCAGGATACTGATGCGCCTGATTTTGGACGTGGCAAGGCGCGCAAAGAGTGATGCGCTGGCCGGCCATTCTGGCCTGTCTATGGATCGGTCCGCTTGCCGCGCAGGACATTCGGCCAGAGCCGCGCGAGACCGCACCTGCCATGCGTCCTATAGCGCGCAGTGTTGACCGCCCTGAGCAAAGTATCAGCTGGCCGACGCGCCCCTGGGTCCGGGCAGAGAGGGGGCTGTGGGCTATACCGGCCGAAGATTTCGTATTGCCGCAACCACAACCACCCGCACCGGCGCTGCGACCGATTGCGCGTGGCGCGCTGGCCGCCGCCCCGTTGGTGCGCCCCAGCGCCCGCCCTTATGAGCGCCCTGATCTGGCCTATGGCGCGCATACACGGCCACTGTTTCGCGCAGAGCAGAACCTTTTTGCTTTCAGCCCCTATGCGCTTTGGCAATCGCCGCGCCCCAGTCTGCGCCCCGCATCGATTGAAACAGCCGCAGAAGAACGGCGGCTGGCTTTGTTGCGTGGCCAGGTTTGCGGTGATCCTGCCATTCAGGGATCCGTAGTGGGCGCGGTGCCAGGCCCGGGCGCCTGCGGTATCGGATTGGCGGTGCGGGTGCGCTCGGTCGCGGGTGTCGCGCTCAGCACCCCCGCCACGATTGATTGCCGGACCGCATCGGCCCTGAAAACATGGGTTGAGCGCGGTGTGATTCCGGCTGTCGGCAGCGAAGGCGGGGGCGTTGCATCACTGCGTGTTGTCGCCCATTACGCCTGCCGGGGCCGCAATAATCAGCCCGGTGCCAGATTGTCTGAACATTCCTTTGGCCGCGCTATTGATATTGCCGGGATCGGATTGCGCGATGGCAGCGAAATGACCCTGCTGACTGATTGGAGCGGCGCTGCGCATGGTGCGCAGCTGCGCCAGATGTGGCGCGCCGCCTGCGGGCCGTTTGGCACCGTGCTGGGGCCGGAATCAAACCGGTTTCATCTGGATCACTTCCATTTTGATACCGCGCGCTATCGCAGCGGCCCCTATTGTCGTTAAAGCGCCCGCCCGTTCAATGATCGGACGGGCGCCTGTTGCATCTAAGCTGCGCGAGATTTAGCCGCCGCCTGCAGGGTTTCGGCGATTTGCACCGCGTTTTGCGCTGCCCCTTTCAGCAGCTGATCGCCCACGACAAACATCGTGATGGTCCGCCCCGACGGATCGCCCAGATCGGTGCGGATGCGCCCGACCAGAACATCCTCTTGGCCCGAAGCCTCGCTTGGCATGGGGAAATGGTTGCTTGCGGGATCGTCGACCAGCCGCAGGCCCGGTGCACCGTCAAGCGCGCTGCGAATGCTATCGGCGCCGACGTGATCGGCAAATCGCACCGACAGCGCGATACCATGTGCCCGCAGCACCGGCACCCGAATGCAGGTGACGCTGATCGGCAGGCTTGGCTGATCAAAGATGCGCCGGGTTTCGGCGATCACCTTGAGCTCTTCACCATTGTAACCGGTTTCGGGGTCGATATCGGCATTATGGCTGAAGAAATTGAACGCATAAGAATGGGGCAAAACCTGCGGTGTAAAATCTGCGCCCTCAAGCAGGGCGCGGGTGCCGTCCCGGAGCTCATCCATCATGGCCGCCCCGCCGCCCGATGCTGCCTGATAAGTTGTGAGTGCCAGTCTTGTGATCGACCAGCGCTGATGCAGCGGGGCCAACGCGGTGGTTAGGATTGCGGCGATGCAATTGGGGTTGGCCACGATCTGGGCATCTGCGGGCAGGGCGTGCGCGTTCGCCTCGGGGACCACAAGCGCGATATCCTCTTGCATCCGAAAGGCTGAGGAATTGTCGATCACCTTGGCCCCGGCCGCGACGGCGATGGGGGCGAATTTACGTGAAATCGTGGCACCTGCGGCGAAAAAGGCGATGTCGACCCCTGCAAAGCTATCCTCTGTCAGTTCTTGTACGGTGACCGGGGCGCCATCAAAGCGTAGCACTTGTCCGGCTGAGCGTGCAGAGGCCAGAAGCCTTAGCTCGGACACTGCGAAATGTCTGCGCGCAAGACTGTCGCGCAGCGCCTGACCGACCACGCCGGTTGCGCCGACGATGGCGATTACAGGGGCGGCGATCACGCTTGCGGGTTGCGGTGTATGGGCATTCATATCTGTCTTCCTTGGTTTTGCGGAAGACGGGGACCTTTTTACCAGCGCCCCGTCCGATCCGGCGGGGCGTTGTCTGGTTTAGTTTAGCGTCGATGCGCCCATGCCAGACAAACCCTCGCCGAAGCGGTGGTTTTTATCGTCATGGTCTTTGTCATCATCATTGCCATACCCGCCGAGTAGCATTGGTGCCTGACAAAAGCAAGTGTGCGGGGGGCAGGCTGCCATCTGTTCGCGCTGCTAAGCCGCCCGATTTTGCTAACTTCAAATCAGGCTTGCGTCTAATATATGTCCCGCACAGCAATCCCGCGCGCGGCCATGACCCGGGCCAGCGTGTCCAGATCGGGCATGTCGCCGATATAGGTGCCTTCCTCACGTCCGTCTTTGTAGACGATAGCGATATTCGTTTCAGCGCTGGCCTCGGTCACCCGCAGATAGGCGATATCATCAAGCAGGATCGCCCGAGGTTGCCGCCATGCGGAGAGCACCAGGTGCTGGTCATCGATCCGGATCCCCGCCACTTGCTGCGGCATCAGCATCCAGCATAGGGTCACCGGCCCGGCCACATAGACCAGGCCTATCAATTCATCTGTCCCTGTAATCGCGATTGCGGCAATGAGCATTGCAACGGCCGACGCAGAGAGCCAGATCGCCCCTTTGCTGCGGGTGCGCCGATACTCAAAAACCTCTTTCATGGGCGCCGATTTAATGGCTTAACATGGCGGGTTTTGGGCCAAAAACCCTTATTTTCTGATAAAAGTGATCAGGTATGTTTCCGGTTGTCTCGCCAGGCCAAAAGCCCTGCGCCCAGCAAAATTGTGGCCGCCCCAAGGATGCTGACCCGGTCGGGGATGACGCCAAAGATCATGGCATCATAAAATGCGGCAAAGATCAGTGTTACATAGGTAAATGGTGTCACAAAGCTGGCATCGGCCCGCGCCATCGCGTTCACAAAGCAGGTTTGTGCGGCTGCCATCAGCCCGCCCAAGGCGGCCAGAGCCGCCCATTGTGCCCCCGTTGGCGCAACCCAGAATGGAATGACAGCCAGTGTTGCGATGCCCAAACCCAACCCATTGTTCATCAACAATATCTGAAATGCGCCCTCTTTGTTCGCAAGTTTCTTAATAAAGATGAGTTCCATGCCCAGAAAACCCGCAGCTGCGAGCGCAATCAGTCCGGCCATTTGAAAACTGTCTGGTCCGGGCCGAAGAAGGATCATCGCGCCGATCAATGCCAGTATGGCCGCCAGCCAGCGCCAGGGGCCAACCCTTTCGCCCAGGAGGGGGATCGCCAGGAGCATGCCGAAGACCGGATTGAGAAAACTGATTGCCGTTGCATCCGACAGCGGGATGAAACCCACCGCCGCGAACATTGCCGTCACACCGCACCAGCCAAACAGGGTGCGCCCGATATGAAGCCTTAGGTCAGGGCGCGTCAGCGCTGGGCGCCGCATTGCCGCGGCTGCCGCGATCATCAGGAAAGCAAACAGGAAGCGCCCATGGCTGATCTGGAACGTATGCAAGGGCGGCCCCAGAAAATCTGTCGCCAGCATTTTTGCCATCAGCATTGTGCCTGCGATAAAGGCGGTTGCCGTCAGGATCAGCCCGATGGCCAAGGGTGGGTTTGATCGATATGGGCGCATAAGCGTTAATTGATCGCAATGCGTTTGAATGACAATCCACCTAAAACAGCGTTTCGTCTGAAATGAGGGAATTTTGGCAAATAGTCCCTTCCACAATGGCGGAAACCGCGCTAAAGCGGCATTATGAAGAACCGACTGACAAATGTAAGCCGACGCCGACGCTAATTTGCGCCGCCTTTTGCCACGTCTAACTTTACTCCCGTAAAATATTGACACCTTGCCCGTGCTCCTGCACCAATCGGGTCTAATTGAAGGATGATCGCCATGATCGCATCTGTTCTGCCAACCTATTCACGCGCCCCCCTGACATTTACGTCGGGTGAAGGCTCTTGGTTGTTGGAAGCGGATGGCCGACGTTTTCTGGATTTGGGTGCGGGTATTGCTGTGAATGTGCTGGGCCATGCCCATCCTGCTTTGGTGTCCGCCCTGACCGATCAGGCCGCTGCGCTGTGGCACGTGTCGAACCTTTACAATATCCCTGCCCAACAGCAGCTGGCTGATGCGCTGGTCGATCACAGTTTTGCCGACACCGTCTTTTTTACCAATTCGGGCACCGAAGCTTGCGAGCTGGCCGTGAAAATGGCCCGCAAATATTGGTATGAGAAAGGCGAGGACCGGACTGAGATCATTGCCTTTGACGGCTCGTTCCATGGCCGTTCCAGTGCGGGGATTGCCGCTGCGGGCTCGGAAAAGATGACCAAAGGTTTTGGTCCATTATTGCCCGGCTTTACCCATTTGCCCTTTGCCGATCTGGAAGCCGTGACCGCCGCTGCAAGCTACAAGACTGCCGCAATTTTGGTTGAGCCGATCCAGGGCGAGGGCGGTATTCGTCCCTTGCCGGATGATGCGCTGAAGGGGCTGCGCGATCTGTGTGACCGGCATGGTATCTTGCTGGTTCTGGACGAGGTGCAATGCGGCATGGGCCGTACGGGCAAGCTGTTTGCCCATGAATGGGCCGGGATCACCCCTGACATTATGATGGTGGCCAAGGGCATTGGCGGCGGCTTTCCGCTAGGTGCGGTTCTGGCAACCGAAGAAGCGGCGTCAGGAATGACCGCGGGCACGCATGGGTCCACCTATGGGGGCAACCCGCTGGCCTGTTCGGTCGGACTGAAGGTCATGGAGATCGTCGCAGAAGAAGAATTTCTGGCCGATGTCAGCCGTAAAGCCGGGATGTTTCGCCAGCGTCTTGAGGCGCTGGTTGCCGCCCATCCCGATGTTTTTGAGGCGGTGCGCGGTGCAGGTTTGATGCTGGGGTTGAAATGCAAGGTTCCGAATGCCGATATCGTGCAGGCGGGCTATGCGCAGGGGGTGCTGACTGTACCAGCAGCAGATAATGTCGTGCGGATATTACCCGCATTGAACATTTCGGAGGAGGAAATCGGTGCTGCGGTCGCAAAGTTGGATGCGGCTGCAGCACAGATGCAAGGGGTTGATGCGTAACTATAACTTTCGCAAATTGACACGGGAGGACCTGCCATTGATGGCGCGCTGGGTGCAGTCGCCACATGTGCGCACGTGGTTGCCCGAGGCCGACAAGCAAGTTGCGCTGATGAAACAAGATATGGATAATCCCAATATTGATATGCAGGTCGTGAGCCTAAGCGCCCATGCCTTTGCGTATATCCACGATCATGATGCGACGACCTTTGGCATGCCGCAATATGCCGATCTGCCCAGGGGCGCCCGCGTGATTTCGACCTTTGTGGGCGATAGCAGCTTTATGGCCTCAGGCCATTCAACGGGCTATATTGAGGCCAGAATTCGCGTTCTGCGCCTGAAATTCCCGTTGATCGCCGTGGCCCCGAATACCACCGATACGCGCACCATTTCGATCTATAATCAGGCGGGCTTTCATAAACGACGATTGGCCTCGACCCGGGATGGCAAGCTCGTCCAAGTGATGACCCATAATTAGAATTCACGGCCCCCTGCGGCCCAAAAAGAAGCGACACGAATGAACCATTTTCTTGATATCAATGCGACGGCCACTGATGATCTGCAGCAGATCATTACCCAGGCTCAAGACATGAAAAAGGCCCGGGCCGGTTTGCCCAAGGGCACGCCAGATGCGGACCAACCGCTGGCCGGGCATATGGTTGCCCTGATCTTTGAAAAGCCGTCAACCCGGACCCGCGTTTCCTTTGACGTCGGCGTGCGCCAGATGGGCGGGCAGACCATGGTCTTGTCAGGCACGGATATGCAGCTGGGCCATGGTGAAACCATCGCCGATACTGCCCGCGTTCTATCGCGCTATGTTGATCTGATCATGATCCGCACCTTCGAAGAGCAAACCCTGCTTGAGATGGCCGAACATGCCAGCGTCCCAGTCATCAACGGGCTGACCAACCGTACCCATCCTTGCCAGATCATGGCGGATGTGATGACGTTTGAAGAACATAACGGCCCGATCAAAGGCAAAAAGGTCGTCTGGTGCGGTGATGGCAACAACGTCTTTGCCAGCTTTGCCCATGCGGCCAAACAGTTTGAATTTGATCTGGTCTTTTCCGGGCCAGAGCCATTGGACCCTGAACCGGCGCTTGACGGGCTTTATACAACCATCCGCAATCCAGACGAGGCTGTGCAAGGTGCAGATCTGGTGGTCACTGACACTTGGGTCAGTATGCATGATCCGCAATCAGCCCGCGAACGGCGCCACAATCAGCTGCGTGGTTATCAGGTGAATGATGCGCTGATGGGGAAGGCGAAGGATGATGCGCTGTTTATGCATTGCTTGCCGGCCCACCGTGATGACGAGGCCACCAGCAGCGTTATGGATGGCCCCCATTCGGTGATCTTTGATGAGGCTGAAAACCGGCTACATGCCCAAAAGGCGATTATGCGTTACTGCCTGGGGCGGTAAAGTTGGCGCGCTTCAGCAAGGAAAAGCTATGGGCGGTGCTTGATCAGGCTGGCGTGCCTTTTCGTGAAAGTGAAAGGGCGCTTGTTGACCGGTTCGGCACCCGGCCCACCGGTTGGACGACCTCACTGGAGTATTGCGAATTGCCAGGTGGCGAAGCGATTATTGCATCGCTCGCGCATCCTCTTGTTTGCGGTATGCGCCTGCGCGCTCTGGCGTCTGACCCGCCTTCGAGAATTTTGGGATATGTGCGTGTGCATGATGATCCAGCCGAAAACCAAAGGCTGGCTATAAGCGAACTTTCCAGCCATTTCGGAGCCCCTGAGGAAACGAATGACAGTGGTGGCCTTACGGCAACTTGGGGCAGTGGTTTTTGTTCAATCACGGCCACGGTCAGCCTACCGCAACGCATGCATGAACTGCAAAATGCGCGCCATGATGCTATTGCGGGCAGCCAGACTGAATGCAGGATTACGATACGCCCTGATTGGTGGCCGCCCCTTGATGCTCCGCGACTGTCAGCCTTGCAAAATTGGGTGCCTGATCCCGCGCTGCCGATCCCAAAAGCGCACCCTCCGGATTTTGACAAAATCACCCGCGCGTTCGACGATTTGGCATTCACGCCACCAATGGGGCAGGGTCTGACAGCGGATGGCGCGGCCTATATTTGGGTGAACGAGCTTGGTCGCGGTGTAGTTGTACCAAGGGATCAGATTATTCGCGTTTTCCACATGAAAGTTAGCGCTTTTACCGAGCGGGGTATAGCCTACCCTGGCTATCAAAATGCCGAGATCATTTTTCTACCTGACCCCGAGCGACCTAAGAAAAGCAGGGGAATTTGTGTTGTCGCTGGCAGCGAAAATGACGGCAATGTTGGCAAGGTTGCGGCCCAGATGGCTGCACAGTTGGATGTTGAATTGGGTTAGGACAGCAATGCGCGCAGGATGTCTTTCAAGCCCGTCTCATCAACGCGTTTGATGGCTTTTTTGACCGGAAACCACTTGCGTTCGCGCGTTTCGGATTCTGGATAATGATCAACCGTTGATTTCACCGCGAGCGGGTAAACCGCCACCAGACAGGGCACAACGCGCCCGTCATCGAACCGTTTCTTGGCAAGATACGTGCCAATAGGTGTCTTCCCGATCCGTCCCTTGGCGACACCGGCTTCTTCCCAGGCTTCGCATTTCGCTGCCTGCGCATCAGTCCGATCATCCATCGGCCAGCCTTTGGGCAGGATCCAACGCCCGCGCGAGGATTTGACCAACAGAATTTTCGTGCCCTTCTTGCCCTCGCGTGTGCAAAGCGCGGCCACTTGCGTCAAAGGTGCGGCCGTATCGGCGCATGGGGTATCCCCCAAGGCGGGCTGTTTCTGCGATACTGATATCATAATACTGCCAATATTCTTATTTTATTGGCATTTTGTTAACACAGCCCGAATCGCTTGGCAAATCTGCCCTAGGTTCCGCGCGGTTTTGCCCGCGTTGTTGGTGCTGCGACCGTTGGGTCTTCGGGCCAGGGGTGCCGCGGATAGCGTCCGCGCATGTCGCGCCGGACATCCGCATAAGAGCTGGCCCAGAACCCCACAATATCCTGCGTCACCTGCACCGGTTTCTGCCCTGGCGACAACAGCGTCACACGTAGCGGTGTATGCCCCACAACCGGATGCGTGGTCACACCGAACATTTCTTGCAGGCGCAGGGTGATGCAGGGCGCGGCGCCATCATAGTCAATCGGCACCTTCCGCCCCAGCGGCGTTTCAAAATGCGCAGGTGCCCGCTGATCAAGCCGCTGCATTTGCCCCCAGTCAAGCATGGCCCGCAGCGCAGGCAGCAGATCAAACCGTTTCCAATCGTCCCGGCTGCGCAGGCCAGAAAGATGCGGCAACAGCCAGTTTTCTGCTGTGTCTAGCAATGTCTGTTCGTCCATTGCAGGCATATCATCCAGAAGTGCGACACGTGCCCTGAACCGTGCAGCCGCAGGCGAAAATTGAAGCCCGAGTTGCCGCACACCGTCAAGCATTGCCAGCGCAATAGCGCTATCGGGTGCGTCGGCCCAGACCCGATCATCCAGCACAAGCGCCCCAAACCGTTCTTGTTTGCGTGCCAAGACCCGTCCGTCCCGCCGCGACCAGAGGCATATCTCTTGCCAGGAAATCTGATCATTATAGATCGCCCGCAGCTCGCCCTCGGTTATGGTCGCAGCTTGCCGGATTTTTGCTTCGCGCGGGTTTCCGTCAAGATCTGTGGCCACAATCAACCGCTCTCCGGCCAGTGTGTCAGCTCCGTCCAGATAGGCCCCTTTGCCGCCTGAGAGAATGTAGCGCGGATCATCGCCTTTTCGGCGAAGCCCGACCCGATCAGGATAGGCCAGCGCCGCAAGCTGCCCTGTCGTCAGCGGCGGTCTAGGGGGCAATCCTTTTTTTAGGCGCGGTATTTCGCCTTTGATCTGGGAAATGGCCGCATGATGAACGGTGCCCGGCCCTTGATACTGCCCGTTAATCGCAGCAAGCCGAAGCGTCAGGTCAGTCGGGGCGCCGCGCAAAGGATCGCGTCCGGCCAGAAGGGCTGCCAAGGGGGCGGCTTGCTGGCCTCCAATTTGCAACATATGGGCCAGCCGCGGATGCAGCGGGTGCTTGGCAAGCGCATGGCCGTGATCGCTTACCCGTCCGCCAGCATCCAATGCGCCAAGGCTTTGCAGAAGCCCGCGCGCCTCATCCAGGGCTTTGACCGGCGGCGGTGTGAGGAAGGCCAGATCATCACTGCCCCAGAGTGCCAATTCCAAGGCCAGACCGGTCAGGTCTGCCGCTTCAATCTCGGCCGGCGCAAACCCGGGCAGGGCGCCATCTTCGCCCTTTGTCCAAAGGCAATAAGCGTCACCGGGGGCGACCCGGCCAGCGCGGCCTGCCCGCTGTGTCGCCTCGGCCCGGCTGACCCGCTCGGTCACCAGACGCGACATGCCAGCGCCCGGATCAAACCGCGCCCGTCTGGCGCGCCCTGCATCCACGACGACGCGGATATCTTCGATGGTCAATGAGGTTTCGGCGATGGATGTTGAAAGCACGATTTTGCGGCCCGATTTGACCGGTGCAATGGCGGCGCGTTGGTCCTTGAAGGGCAAGGCCCCGTAAAGAGGCCTGATCTGGCAATCCGTCGGCAGATTGCCCGAGAGTGCAGCGGCGACGCTGCGGATCTCGCCCTCGCCCGGCAGAAAAGCCAGCACGCCGCCTTGGGTTTCACCGACGGCTTTGATGATCAGCTCTGCCATCGCGGTTTCGAGGCGGGTGCCTTTTGGCGTGGCTTTGTCCAGATAATGCCTGGTGACGGGAAAGGCCCGCCCTTCGGACGTAATGATCGGCGCATCATCTAACATCGCGGCGACAGGGGCGGCATCAAGCGTGGCAGACATGACCAGAAGCAGCAGATCAGGGCGCAGGACGCTGCGCGCCTCCCAACTGAGCGCCAGCCCCAGATCAGCATTAAGTGAGCGTTCGTGGAATTCGTCAAAGATCACCGCGCCAATCCCTGAAAGCGCGGGGTCTGATTGCAACATGCGGGTCAAAATGCCTTCGGTGACGACCTCAATCTGGGCGCCTGGGACGGTATCGCCACGCATGCGGTAGCCGATATTTTGGCCGGGCTTTTCCCCAAGACTGTCCGCCAGCCGCTCGGCTGCGGCGCGGGCTGCAAGGCGCCGGGGTTCAAGCATAATGATCCGGTCGGTGGTCAGGTTGGCATTCAGGATGGCAAGCGGCGCGCGGGTCGTTTTGCCGGCGCCTGGCGGGGCTTGCAGAACAGCGCGCCCATGTGCAGCAAGTGCGGCGGTCAGCGCGGGCAGGATGGGATCAATGGGAAGCGCAGTCATGCGGATATGTTTTGCACAGGACGGGTCCAGACACCATCAGGGGGGAGGCAAAAATGGGCCACAGATGCGTTTCAGTTGGGCAGGGGGGCTGCGCCGATATGCCGGCCCGCTGCGCTATCCCAAATATGCAAACTGTCGAATTGCGCGATGTCCATTGTTGGCGGGGCTTTGAAGACCTGTAAACCGGTGATCTGAGCGAGGGGGCCCAAATCGGTCTCGGGCGCGGGGATGCCATCTTTGCCCAACAGGATGCGCAGATCAGGGTCGCCCGCGTGATCAAACTGGGTTTGGAGAACCAGCAATGTGCCACCATCGCTGGATGGCACAGCCGAGACGCCATGCTGGGCAATATAGTCGACGGCGCGGGTCAAGTGATCGGTCTCGTCGCCGTGGGCGGGGGTGATGTTGGGTAAAAACAGGGCCACCAGCAGGGCGCAGACCAAAAGGCTGCGGTTTTTGTGACGCTGTATTTGGGCGAGCGCTCTCATGTCCCCGAGATAAGCAGCACATGCGATTTTCCAATCTGCTGCAAAGCACAGATCTTGTGCGCAAAATAGCAAAAAGCCCGGCTGCGGTAGCAACCGGGCCCAACCAGCTGTGAAAAAGGCGCTTAAGCAGCAGTTGCTTTGGCGATCTCTTTTTTCACTTTCAGTGCGTTATCCGACAGCTCGGCATCTTTCGCCTTGGCCATGAACGCATCCAGACCACCACGGTGGTCAACAGTCCGCAGGGCAGCGTTGGAAATGCGGAATTTGAACGAGCGGCCCAAAACATCGGACTGCAATGTCACATCCTGCAGGTTCGGCAAAAAGCGGCGGCGGGTACGGTTTTTGGCGTGGCTGACATTGTTGCCAGACATCGGGCCTTTTCCAGTCAGTTCGCAACGGCGCGACATGAGCGTTTTCCTTGTCCTTTGGAGATCACCGGCCAGATGGCGGGACGTCCTGTCATAGGGTGGTATATAAGATCAGCGCGAGATAGGCGGATTCCGAATGCCCGTCAACCCGGTTTGGCCGAAGAAAGCTATCAATTTATGCGGGACGTGGTGTTGTTCGGTGAGGGCGAAGGTCGACCGTGTGGGTTTCACCCACCCTACGTTTTGTTAACCATGTTGGCGGACGATGCGGCATGTCTCGATATCGTCGGCTCTATGTCCCGGGTGGCACCTATTTCTTTACCGTCAATCTGGCGAAGCGGGGCAGCACGGCTCTCATTGATGAGATTGACTTGCTTCGCGCGGTATATGCCTCAGTCATAAGGGAACACCCGGTCCAATGTGATGCGATGGTTGTTTTGCCTGACCATATTCACGCGGTGTGGACGCTGCCCAATGGCGATGATGATTTTTCGATCCGTTGGAAAAAGATCAAAGGACGGTTTTCACAGCATTGCAAGGGGATGGGAACACCTTCTCGAAGCCAGGCGGCACGGGGTGAAAAGGGCATTTGGCAGCGCCGGTTTTGGGAACATGCGATCCGCAATGTAGACGATTTCCGGGCGCATTTGGAGTATTGCCATTGGAACCCGGTGAAACACGGGTTGGTGCAACGCCCCGAGGATTGGCCTTTCTCGTCGTTCCGTAGGGTGGGGCCGTCATTGGTCCGGGTGAAACCCGGCAATTGATCCGGTGGATCAATTGAGATGGCGACGGGCGGAGCCCCGCGAAACCCACGGGCACGGCAGGATGGATTACACGGTCGGTTGATTTAGAGACGCGTGGGTTTCACCCACCCTACGCTTGCTAGACTTAAGGAAAGAGAGGGCGGATAATGTAGTGTAGCAAAGCTTAGCTCGTTCTGAAGCATAGCTATATTCATACTGTTTAGGTTGTTTTTTTGAATAATGATGTTACCAAGAGGCGAACGTTGATTGGAGTAACTAATGAGAAGTTTTGGTGCATCTTTAATTCTGACTACCCTTTCAACAACCGTTTGGGCTCAAAGTACGCCAGTTGAGCCAACCTTTCTCTTTGGGCACGATATCGGCATCGCTTCCATCAGTGCCGATACGAATTTCTTTTTTGTTGTTTCAGATCGCGTTTCCGATGGATGTTGGCTGAATGCCGATAGGGCGCTTAGCATGGCCAAACGAGAGTTCCTCGACGCTGGCTACACTAACATAGTGGAAGAATACCCATTTGGCGTAATCGTCAGAATGTCTGCTACTGGATATGCTACTAGTGAATATCAATGTGCAGCATATGTAGATTTTGACATTGGTATCACTGACACTGATCGTCGAACATTTGATCTGAACGAGTGGGTTATCGTGTCTGAAAAATCATCTTTTGAATTGGGTGCAATACTGACGGGACCGAAAACAGACATGTCCGATCGGATAAATGATACGTTTGCCGGTTATATCGACGAGTTCATAGTTAATATTCAGCAAGAAAAAAACCGGCTACGGCAAGCCATTTATGAGCAGTCAGTAGGTGATGAGGCCAAAGCGGAATTTTTGAATTCTGTCGTGAGACAATAGAAATATTACTTGAAGTTCACCGATTACAAGTGCTGCGCCAATCGCTTAACCGCACACGACACAAATATGCCCCACTTATCTGTCCTCCGGCCCCTAGATTTCAAACGCGGGCCCACTGCCACTTAAAATGGATTAGGAGTCCATTTTAAGAGCGGAAATAAACGCCTCCTGCGGAATATCCACCTTCCCAAACTGCCGCATCTTCTTTTTGCCCGCTTTCTGCTTGTCCAAGAGCTTGCGTTTCCGCGTCGCATCCCCGCCATAACACTTCGCCGTTACGTCTTTGCGCAGCGCCGAGAGAGTCTCGCGCGCGATCACCTTGCCGCCGATGGCCGCCTGGATCGGGATTTTGAACATGTGGCGGGGGATCAGCTCTTTGAGCTTTTCGCACATGGCCCGCCCGCGCTGCTCGGCCCGGTCCCGGTGCACCATCATCGAGAGCGCATCGACCGGTTCGTCGTTCACAAGCACGGACATTTTGACCAGATTGTCGGTCTGATAGCCGGTCAGCTGGTAGTCGAAACTCGCATAGCCCTTGGTCACCGATTTCAGCCGGTCGTAGAAGTCAAACACCACCTCGTTCAGAGGCAGGTCATAGACCACCATCGCCCGCGTGCCCGCATAGGTCAGGTCCAGCTGGACCCCGCGCCGGTCCTGGCAGAGTTTCAGCACGTCACCGAGGTATTCGTCGGGCACAAGGATCGTGGCCTTGATCCGGGGTTCCTCGATATGGTCCACATAGGTCAGATCGGGCATGTCGGCTGGGTTGTGCAGCTCGATCATCTCGCCGTCTTTCATATAGACGTGGTAGATCACCGAAGGGGCGGTGGTGATCAGCTCAATATCATATTCGCGTTCGATCCGGTCGCGGATCACCTCAAGATGCAGCAGCCCCAGGAACCCGCAGCGGAAGCCAAAGCCGAGGGCGGCGGAGGTTTCCATTTCAAAGCTGAAGGAGGCGTCATTCAGCGCGAGTTTTTCGATGGCATCCCGCAGGTCTTCGAATTCGGCGCTGTCCACGGGGAAGAGCCCGCAGAAGACCACGGGCTGCGCGGGTTTGAACCCGTCAAGCGCCTCGTCAGTCCCTTTGCGTTCTGAGGTGATCGTGTCCCCGACCCGCGTATCGCGCACCTGTTTGATGGAGGCGGTGATGAACCCAATCTCACCCGGCCCCAGGCTGTCCACATCCTGCATTTGTGGCCGGAACACCCCGATCTTGTCGATCCCATGCACCGTCCCGTTGGACATGAATTTGACCTTGTCGTTTTTCTTCATCCGCCCATCGATGATGCGCACAAGCACGATGACCCCGAGGTAGCTGTCGTACCAGCTGTCCACCAGCATCGCCTTGAGCGGCGCATCGGGGTCCCCTTCGGGCGGGGGCAGTTTGGTGACGATCGCTTCAAGCGTTTCCTTGATCCCGACCCCGGTCTTGGCGCTGACCTGGATGGCGTCGGTGGCGTCGATCCCGATGACATCCTCGATCTGTTCGGCGACCCGCTCGCATTCGGAGGCAGGCAGGTCGATCTTGTTCAGCACGGGCACGATTTCGTGGTCTGCATCGATGGCCTGATAGACATTGGCGAGCGTCTGCGCCTCGACCCCTTGGGTGCTGTCGACCACCAGAAGCGAGCCCTCGACCGCGCGCATGGACCGGCTGACTTCATAGGCGAAATCGACGTGTCCGGGCGTGTCGATGAGGTTGAGCACATAGTCCTGCCCATCGTCGGCACGGTAGTCGATCCGTACGGTGTTGGCCTTGATGGTGATCCCGCGTTCGCGTTCGATGTCCATACTGTCCAAGAGCTGCGCCTTCATGTCCCGATCCGCCACCGTGTTGGTGGATTGGATCAGCCGGTCGGCCAACGTGGATTTCCCGTGGTCGATATGGGCCACGATGGAGAAATTGCGGATCTGCGAAAGCTTAGTCATGCGGGTCTATGGGCCTGTGCAAGGATGGTGCCTGTCAATGGCGCGATATAGGGCGGTTTGCAAGGGAAACCATGCGGTGCAGGACTGCTGGAGCGCGATAGAGTTTCGGCATATGCTGGGGATGGCCGAGGTCTTGTATTTAGAGACATGCCACCGGATAAGTTCTGTGTGTCATTTGCGGTCTCCGGGCCGTTCATAAAGGAGCGAAATAGACCATGCTTTTTCTGTTTCCTGATGGGTTCGATCCTCAGCCGACGCTCGAAAGTGATTTGCTTGTGCTGAGCCCGCTTCGTCAAGAGGATTGCGCGGCTTTAACCCAAGCGGCTGGTGATCCTGCCATATGGGCTGGCCATCCGGCGCGGAACAGGCATGAAGCGGAGGTGTTCGCGCGCTATTTTCCAACGCTTCTGGCTATCGGCGGCGCACTGCTGATCACAGACAGGAAAACGCGGGATGTTATTGGGTGCTCTGCTTTTTACACAGACAAGAACGCTCCCTCGCGGCTATCTATTGGGTTTACGTTTTTGACCTGTAACCACTGGGGCGGGGTGACGAACCGGGCGCTGAAGCGACTGATGCTTGGGCATATTTTTAGCCACGCGTCAGAGGCTTGGTTCCACATCGCGCCTGACAACTTGCGATCGCAGGCGGCGACCCAGAAACTGGGTGCGGTTTTTACGCATGAGGACCAGATGGATTTGGGCGGCGGGCCGCAATCCTGGCGATGTTACGGCCTTTCGCGTGAAGCCTGGGCGCATTGCGATGGTCGGTGATGCGCTAGAAAAGAAGGTTGCCATCCAACGGCGTAAAGGTTCGACGGCCTATGTTCTCGCCAAAGTCGCGCGCGTGGGTTGCACCCACCCTACGGGGGAAATTGCATCATCGTCAAATGCTCTGCTGAACAAGGCTTGTAGATTTGCCTGCGCGCGCGTATTTGCTCACCCTTCTCGGTTGGCTTCTTAGCCGCCTCGTGAAACGCAAATGATGGAGGGTATCATGGCAAAGCGTATCAAACCCGAAGACCGCGCCTCCTTTCGAGGTCATCTCTAAGCGTCGCAATTCGTTCCCATCTGAGACACGCGTCAAGACAGGCGTGCAAATGGTGCGTGGGCGATGTGGAGCTGCAAGAAAAACTTGGCCGGAATGATCCATGCCCTTGCGGTTCTGGCCGGCGCTACAAACGCTGCTGTCTCAAGAGCGGTAAATTCGACGGCAGCCGCCGGGATTATTACTTTCAGAGAGCGCCGGTAAGCCGGCGCTCTGCATTCCTTAATTGCATCCGTCCCACCCTGCCGTCATAATCGCGCCGAGGCGTTTATCGCGGCGGACCACCTGCGCAGACAGGGGCCAGATAAGGATGAGAAAGATGCGGGTTTTCTTGGGGATTGGTGCGATTGTTGCAGTGGCTGCGTGTGGGGGCGGTGCCCCTTCTGTTTCAGGTGCAATATCAGAAGCTTGCATCGATGGTGGCCGATCTGCGGCCTCGCCTGCCTTGTGTTCCTGCATCCAACAGGTCGCCAATCAAAGCCTGTCATCGCGCGATCAATCCCGCGCGGCTATCTTCTTTGCAGAGCCTCAGCTGGCCCAGGACACCCGCCAGTCTGATCGCATCAGTGATGAGGCCTTTTGGCAGCGCTACAAGAGCTTTACCGAACTTTCGACCCAGATATGTCAGCCAATAGACGCGTAGCTGCCGTTTCAATAATATTCAGCGCGCCATCAAAATCGCGCGTATAGTAAGGGTCTGGCACGTCGATATCGGCCATCAGCCGCACCGGTGTGGTGTTTCCGGGCGGGCGTTTGGCCTCAATATCTGCCTGGTTCTGCCGGTCCATTGCGACAATCAGATCAAATTGTCTGAAATCATCGGCGCCGAATTGCCGCGCTCGCAATCCGCTGAGATCGACGCCGCGTGCAGCGGCGGCCGTTTGCATGGGTCCATATGGTGGATCGCCCAAATGCCAGCCGCCCGTGCCTGCGCTATCGAGCGTCAGCGTAGGTGCCAGTTTGCGCATCACCCCTTCGGCAGCGGGTGAGCGGCAGATATTACCGAGGCAAACAAAGACGATCTTCATCAGCGCAGAACCCCGGCCTTGGTCATGGCCCGAGCATAAAGCCAAAGTGCGATCAGGATCAGCGGAATTGCGAATGTGAAAACCACCGCCATTGTACCCGCGGTCGCAAGCATGCTGCCCCCGTCAGCCATGCCATATGTGTAGATCGATGAGCCGATCAGCCCCAGCAGCGACAAAGCGAAAGCCGATCCTGCATAGCGTGATCGCAGCAACAGCAGCAGCGATCCGAAGACGGAAAACCAGACCCCAACAGCCCATGTCACGCTGAACCATCCCGGTGCCCCTTCAAGGAGCAGCAGCCGCGCTTCGGGTTGGGCGGCCAGATAATCTGCGGCGTTGGTTTTTGTCATCACGTAATCCATGGCTCCGCCCGCATTCCAAAGCAGCGAAACGATCCCAATGATCCATAAATGTATAGGTGTTTTTGGCATATTCTTTCCTCTCCTCCGGGCGAAATATGGCCCCGGTTGCCCGAGCTTAGCACAGATTGCGTGTTCTGGCGAAGGGCTGGACCTTTGGCCCAACCGGGATATGAAGGGAACATGGGACAACGGATTGATATCACGCAATTGGCCAGCGGTGTGCGCGGGGGCGACCGGCGTGCCTTGGCCCGCGCGATCACGCTGATCGAAAGCGGCAGGTCAGATCACCGGACGGATGCTTTGGCCTTGCTGGATGCGCTGGGTACAGATCGCCAGGCCTTGCGCATTGGTTTGTCCGGCACCCCCGGAGTTGGTAAATCCACCTTTATCGAGAGCTTTGGTCTGATGCTGACAGGGCAGGGCAAACGCGTCGCTGTTCTGGCCGTAGATCCGTCATCGGCCCGTTCGGGCGGATCGATCTTGGGTGACAAAACCCGGATGGAGCGATTGGCCCGTGATCCCAAGGCCTTTATCCGTCCGTCACCCAGTCAAACACAGCTTGGCGGCGTGGCCCGTCGTTCCCGCGAAGCGGTGGCGCTGTGTGAAGCCGCCGGGTTTGACATTGTGCTGATTGAAACGGTGGGCGTTGGGCAATCTGAGACCGTTGTGGCCCAGATGTCTGATCTGTTTGTGCTGCTTCTAGCCCCTGCGGGCGGGGATGAGCTGCAGGGCGTCAAGCGCGGCATCATGGAGATGGCCGATCTGATCCTGATCAACAAGGCTGATGGTGATCTGAAGGCACAGGCAACGCGGACCTGCGCCGATTACGCGGGGGCGTTGCGACTGCTGCGCAAACGTCCGCAGGATCCGACTGGTTTTCCGCAAGCGATGCTTGTTTCTGCCATCGCGCATGCCGGGCTAGAGGCGGCATGGGCCGCGATGGAACAGCTGGCAGAATGGCGAAAAGATAACGGCATTTGGGATGAAAGCCGTGCGGCCCAGGCCAGCTATTGGTTTGCGGAAGAGGTGCGCCAAGGTGTGCTTGCCTTGTTGCAAACCGATCCGGCGGCAACGGCACGCATGGCGCAGGCCCAGCAGGATGTTCTTGCTGGCCGTATTAGCCCGACCGCCGCTGCCGGATCGGTTTTGGCGCCGTTGCAAAAGCGCCTTACCGACTAAAATGCAGTTCCTGATTGCTGCTTATGTGCCGCTGAGGGTGAGGAAAGCAGATATTGCCGCTTCGAATTCGCGCGGCTTTTCGGCATGAAGCCAGTGCCCCGCACCTGGAATTTTGGCGAATTTTGCATTCGGAAACAGCGCTTTGATCGCAGGGCGATGGCCCGCTTGGACGTAGTCGGACTGGCCACCCGACAAAAACAAGCTCGCCCCTTCAAAAGTTCCGTCAATCTTTGGAAAGCCGATGATCTTGTCCATCTCGGCGGCCAGAACGTCAATATTCATCCGCCAGCGCCGTTCTTTCATATCGAGACTTTGCAACAGAAATTCGGGCACGCCGGGTTCCAGATCACCCAATTGCGCCTTTGCGTCGGCCCGGTTTTCGATCTGATCAAGCTGGACTTTACGCATCGCATCAATCGGGCCCATCTGCGTATGCGTGTAGGTGACAGGGGCAATATCGGCCACGATAAGCCGGTTGACCTTTTCGGGCCATTGCAGGGCCAGCACCATCGCTGCTTTGCCGCCCATCGAATGGCCCAGCACATCGCAGGGTTCGGTTATCAACTGTGCCAGATCATCGGCCAGGTCGGTGTAACTGTGGCTGTCATGCCAAGGGCTGCCCGCATGATTGCGCATATCAACCGCGACCACCGGGCGGCTTTGCGACAGACGTTTGGCGATCACGCCCCAGTTGCGCGCCGAGCCAAATAGCCCATGCGCGATCAGAAGCGGAGTTTGGGCCTGACCATCATCCGGGCCTCTCTCTGGGCCATCATAACGAACCGTGTTCAACATGCATCGCTTTTAGCCCTTTGGCCCGGGCAATGACCAGAGGGATTGAGGCCTGCGCCCTAAATCCCTAATCGGGGGGCATGAATGATCAAATGCAAAAGATGACGGGCCAGATAAGTGCGCTGCTTGAGGACAAGCTGCGCATTCGTGGCAAGTCTCTGGCTGTGCAGCTGCGCAAGGCTGGCCGGCGTTTGCCGCGTGCTGTGCGCCGGGATGCGCGCTATATCATTCAGTCGGCAGACCTGACCGATAATCCCAAACTGGCCCGCATGGTGGATACCAAGAAGCTGAAACGCGCCCATGCCAATGTGGTCCGCCATCTTGAAACGGTCGACCTGTCTGCGCAGCGCCGCACCGCGCTGCTGAACCTGATCGCCTCAATCGCCTTTGCGATCTTGATGACATTTATACTGGTGCTGTTTGTTCTGGTCCAACGGGGCTTTGTCTAGGATTGACCGCTGTGCCTTTTAGCGGGTCACGCAGCACCAGCGTGACCGTTGCAAAGGCCACATATAGCAGCAGATACCACGATCCGATTTTGTCCATGCTGACCAGATCAAGTGGGTTTTGACCGCTATAGATCCATGTACCGGTCAAGGTGCCGATATTCTCGGCCACCCAAAGGAAGATGCTGCTGAAGAATGCCGCAAGCGGCAGCGGCATCCAGTACCAGTTGCGGCCAATCCGAAACCAGATGCGGGTCCGCGCATAGATCAGGACGGTTCCTGCAAACAGCACATAGCGAATGTCCCAGATAAAGTGATGGCTGAAGAAATTCACATAGGCCAGAACCGCCAGGCCGAAATGCAGCCACATGGGCGGGAAGGGCGCAAATTGCATATCAAAAAGCCGGGTGACGCGCGCCATGTAACTGCCCACCGCCGCATACATGAACCCCGAAAAGAGCGGGACGCCCTGCAACCGGAAGATCGCCTCTTCCGGATAGGACCATGAGCCTACATGCGTCTTGAACAGCTCCATCGCCGTGCCAGAGATATGAAAAAGCAGGATCACCCGGGCCTCGGCCCAGGTTTCCAGCTTCAGCGCCAGAAAGCTGATCTGTAAACCGACGGCGATGCCAAAAAGCGCGTCATAGCGGTTCAGGGCCCAGTCATCCTGCCAGATCAGCCTTGTCCCGATGATCGCCAACAGCAAAGAGCCGCCAAAAAGGCAGGCCCATCCTTGCTTGAGCACAAACATCACAAAATCGGCCAAACCTGCGGGCAGGCGGGCGCGCATCCAGTCGCCCAATCGGCGTTCGATAAGCTGGGTCGTCGTCATTGCACCTGCGTATCGACATTTCGCCGAGGATTTAAGCCGGTTTCGTGCAGTTTTTCATGAGCTGTGGCGGGACACCCGGTTCGTCTTTAAATCTTGCGATGCACCGCAAAAAGACGGGGGGCGATACCATCCTGCAAGATGGTTTCAACTTCGGCAAATCCGGCTTCTGCAATCGCAGTCAAAAGCTCGTCCTTTGACATGCGCCGCACATAGGGCGCCTTGCCAAGCGCCTGCATGACCGGGATCGCAAGACCAAGATACCATGCCCCGTCTTTCAAAAGGCCGGTTTTTGTCATCAGCAGCCCGCCGGGGGGCAGCGCCAGCCAGACATTGTGTAGCACCTGGCTCAGATCAGGCAGCAAATGCAGCAAGTTCAGCGCGAGCACTGCATCAACGGGGCCTTCGGGGATGTCCGCCGCCGCTGCGACCTCAAATGCCAGGGTTTGCGCTACGTCGTCTTGCACTTTGCCGCGTGCGATATCGATCATTCCCGGTGAGACATCGGTGCCCAGATAACGCTTGACCCCGGGGGCCAGCGACAAGGCGGTTGATCCTGTTCCGCAGCCGATTTCGATCACCGCATGATCAGGCTGCAGGTGATGACGCATCCGGCCCAGCGTTGCCTCATAGGCCGCCTGATCAGAGATCGGGTCTGTGGCATATTTCGGGGCGATGCGATCCCAGAAAACGGTGTTGTCCATGAAAGGCTCCTATCGTTGCTGAGTATAGGTTATCTGTGCATGGATAATGTTGGAATTGCCAAAATTTGCCTGTTGCTTATACAGAATTGCATGAACTGGGCAGCTTTGAATTTTGATTGGAACCAGGCAAGGGCGTTTCTGGTCACGGCAGAGACCGGATCGTTTTCGGCTGCGGCCCGCGCGCTGAACATGACGCAGCCCACCTTGGGCCGGCAAGTGGCCGGATTGGAAGAGGCGCTTGACATCGTTCTATTTGAAAGGATCGGCCGTCGGTTGGAATTGACACCCGCCGGACAAGACATGCTGACCCATCTGCGCGCGATGGGCGAGGGCGCGATGGGCGCCAGCTTGACCGCATCGCGCCGATCCGAGGCAATCACTGGCGAAGTATGCGTATCTGTCACGGATATCTTTGCCGTCTACACGATGCCGCAATTGTTGACCGAACTACGCCAGATCTTGCCGCAAATTCAGATGAAAATCCTAGCGTCAAATACCCTTTCGGACTTGCAGCGCCGTGAGGCTGATATCGCCGTACGTCATGTGGCACCGACCCAGCCTGATCTGATTGCCCGCAAATTGCGCAGCAATCCGGCGCATCTTTTTGCCAGTCGCGACTATCTGGCCCGGCATGGGCCGTTTCGCACGCCCGATGACATCGCCCGGGCCGAGTTGATCGGCATGTCGGATCCAGATGAGCTGTTGTTTTTCCTCAAAGACTGGGG
Organism: Yoonia sp. BS5-3; assembly: GCF_038069655.2. NCBI lineage: Bacteria > Pseudomonadati > Pseudomonadota > Alphaproteobacteria > Rhodobacterales > Paracoccaceae > Yoonia > Yoonia phaeophyticola. The sequence continues at coordinate 3,825,427 of NZ_CP150951.2, read as the reverse complement.
GTTGCCGGTGACGGCAAAGAACCTGACAGTAATTGGCGATAGCGGTGTGGCCAGTTGGGAATTTGCCCGCCAAGGCCTGGGGGTCATGCCCATGACCCGCGACGTCGCAGCCTTTTTTCCTGAAATGGAGATCGTTCTGCCAGATTTGCCGCCAATCGATGTGCCCTATTGGCTGACGGTGCATCGCGAGCTGCATAGCGCCAAGCGGATCCGGTTGGTCTATGACTATCTTGCCGAGGTTTTGCAGCGCAAAAAGCTGCCCGGTCCGACCTGAACCAGGTTTGACCAATCCGCGCCAAAGCATCGCACGGCGCTGCAACGTAATGAAAAGCGCCTTTGGGCAGATTGCCCACGCGGGGCGCATAGGCGCGCTGCATATTTGTGTAACCCAAGAGAGGGGCCAGAATATGAGTTCGGTATTTTCATTTAGCAAAGATGATGATGTCACAATCCTGCGTGATGGCGAGGTAATTTATCCAGCCGCGTCATCGCTTTTTGCACGCGAAGGTGTGGCTTTGACTGAAGACAGCTTTGAAAAATTTGGCCAGACGTGGAAGCGTAACGCGTCTGATTATGAAAACGCGATTGCGGATTTGGGTGCGGATGGGCTGCGCTTTATCCTGCGCGAAGGCGATATGCGGTCCGGGTCTGATGCCAGCAAATTGCGCGAACGGGCTGAAATATCGGGATCTGGTTTTGCAAGCGATCTGGCTGGCACAACGGATTTTGATTTCACCATCTGCGTGCGGGCTTATGACAATGCGTCAACGTGGTCGTCGCTGGTGCAAATTTTGACCGATGATAGCGATCCTGATCTATCCTATCAGCCGCTTGTCAAAATGCAGACCCGTCCCGCCGAGGCGCATATCACATTGAATACCTATCTGCCCGCATTTGCGGAAATCGCCCGGATCCCGCTTTTGCCATTGAATGAGCCGCACCGGATGCGCATCACCGTCAATTTCGAAACCGGCTATATCCGCTGGGCCGTCAATGGCGAGACGATTGTCTCGACCAAGGTGGCAGGTATGGACATTGCGGGGCAGAGCGACGCTGGCATCTACCCGAAACTGGGTGCCTACCGTGAGGGGCCTGTAACCGAAACGGCGGTCACCGATTTTAACGCCGTGTCATTTGTATCCCGCAGCTAAGCGGGTTGGCCCTGCCAATCGGTATGATTGGCAGGGCCGCATGGCTATTACAGGTTCGGATAGACCGGGAACTTGTCGCAAAGCGCTTCAACCTCGGCTTTGACCTTGGCTTCGACAGCGCCATTGCCCTCGGCCCCATTTGCGGCCAGCCCTTCGGTGACTTCCACGATCCAATCCGCAATTTGCCGGAACTCAGGCTCACCAAATCCGCGCGTGGTGCCCACAGGGGACCCAAGGCGGATGCCGGATGTCACCATGGGTTTTTCAGGATCAAACGGGATCCCGTTTTTGTTGCAGGTGATATGTGCGCGCTCGAGCGCCTTTTCGGTCTCATTCCCTTTGACACCTTTGGGGCGCAGATCGACCAGCATCACATGGCTGTCGGTGCCGCCCGTGACGATATCCAGACCACCTTTCATCAGCTGGTCAGCCAAGGCCTGAGCGTTTTTGACCACCTGTTCCTGGTAGGTTTTGAATTCCGGGCGCAGCGCTTCGCCAAAGGCCACGGCCTTGCCTGCGATCACATGCATCAATGGACCACCCTGAATGCCAGGGAAAATGGCCGAGTTGAATTTCTTGGCCAAAGCTTCGTCATTGGTCAGGATCATCCCGCCGCGTGGGCCGCGCAAGGTCTTATGCGTGGTGGTTGTAGCCACATGAGCATGCGGGAAGGGCGATGGGTAGATGCCAGCCGCCACAAGACCCGCGAAATGGGCCATATCGACCATCAGGTAAGCGCCAACGCTATCGGCAATCTCGCGCATCCGGGCGAAATCGATGATCCGCGGAATGGCCGAACCACCTGCGACAATGATCTTGGGCTGATGTTCGGTCGCCAGCGACTGGACCTCATCATAATCAAGCAGGTTGTCCTGACGGCGCACGCCGTATTGGATCGCGTTGTAGATCTTGCCGGATTGGTTCGGCTTGGCCCCGTGGGTCAGGTGCCCGCCCGCGTCAAGCGACATACCTAAGATAGTATCACCCGGTTTGATCAGTGCCTGATAAACCCCTTGGTTGGCCTGGCTGCCGGAATTGGGCTGCACATTGGCAAAGCCACAGTCAAACAGCTGCTTCGCGCGGTCAATGGCCAGGTTCTCGGCGACGTCCACATGGTCACAACCGCCGTAGTAGCGGCGTCCGGGGTACCCTTCGGCATATTTGTTGGTCATCACGCTGCCCTGCGCCTCCATCACGGCGGCAGAGACGATGTTCTCAGAGGCGATCAGCTCGATTTCTTTACGTTGGCGGCCCAGCTCGGCCTGGATGGCGGCGTGCAACGCCGGGTCCCGGGTTTCCAGAGTTTCCGTAAAAAAGCCATCGTCGCGGACAGTGATGTTCATGGGTGCAGTCCCCCTCGCAGGTGCCAGAATTGAAAATCTGCGCCCTCATACCCCAGGAAACCCATGTCCAAAAGCACCAAAACAGCCATGATCTTTATGAGCAGTGCAGGTTCGTTTCGTATCGGCATCTTGCGTTTCGGGACGGATCACAGCAGAAACTATCGGAACCTAAGGATTTTTTCGCTATGCCGCGCCCCCAAATTGCCTTTGTTGCCAGCCCCGTGCCGCTTGCGCAATCTGCCTTGAAAACGCTGATAAAGGCGTATGGCGATGCCCCGCAAGAAAAAGCAGACATTATTGTCGCGCTGGGCGGGGATGGGTTCATGCTGCAAACACTGCATGCCAGCCAACATCTAGATGCGCCGGTTTACGGGATGAATCGCGGCACCGTTGGCTTTTTGATGAATGAATTTGGCGCCGATGACCTGCCGGCACGGCTGGACAGCGCCGTTGAAGAGGTGATCAACCCGCTGGCCATGACCGCCCTGACCGCAGATGGGACGATGCATGATGCCTTGGCTATCAATGAGGTCAGCCTGCTGCGTGCAGGTCCGCAGGCGGCTAAATTGCGGATCACCGTGGATGGAAAAGAACGGCTGCCCGAACTTGTCTGTGACGGCGCATTGGTTGCGACCCCGGCAGGGTCGACCGCCTATAACTATTCCGCGCACGGCCCGATCTTGCCAATCGGGTCTGGCGTTTTGGCGCTGACCGCAATGTCCGCATTTCGCCCCCGCCGCTGGCGAGGGGCATTGCTGCCCAAGCGCGCTGTTGTGCGTTTTGACGTGATCGACCCGCAAAAAAGACCCGTGATGGCGGATGCAGACGGTAGCTCGGTCCGGGATGTGGTCAGTGTTGAGATCAGATCAGAGCCATCGGTTCAACATCGCATATTGTTTGATCCGGGGCATGGTCTGGAAGAACGACTGATCCAAGAACAGTTTGCATAACGGGGCTATGTGCGATCAGTCGCCTATTTTGATCGGTAATAGACCCCAATAGGCGACACGGTCCCTTCGATCACGATCAAGCTGCCGATGCGCGTCCGGCTATAGCGATCAGATGACACGCAGATACCTGGGAGAGCCGAAGGGATACCTTCGACATGCAGGACATAACGGCACCCTTTTGATGAGCGCTGCATGTTCGTGACGGTATAGCTGAGCGTTGCATTTTGTGCGCCGACCAAAAGCGTAAACGTTATTGGTAAAACATAGATCAGAAGGCAAATCGCAAAGAGGGCAGAGGCAAGAATGGCCTGAATTTCGCTTGGCAGCCAGCCATTTGAAATCGGCGCATGCTTTGCCGAGGTCCAGATACTGGTCAAGACAAACAGCGCCAGAACCCCACCGCCCCACAGCATCAACTGTCCGTTTCTTTCAAACCACTCGACATCAAACATAAAGTGCATGCCCATAATCGTACTACCTAGCATGTAAGCAGCGGCAGGCAGAAAAAGTATGACCCACGCGAGGGTAGCGCGGAAACGCGAGGGCCTATTTGCATTATACCGCATGCGTTACTTTCCTCGGGTAGCGTTCATGAGACTTGCCGCCAAAACTATCGGGATCGGCTGGTTAACCTGTATGGATAATCGCACTTGAAAGAGCATCTCGCCTGATATGCCGGATGCAGAAACGCGGTCGCCGCGTCAGATGTATTTGGCGCAATACTATGCGCCAAATACGTTTTTTCATCCTGTGGGCGTTTGGCTTATGCAAACAGCCCCAGATCAGTGAAGTCGTGACCTGGGAAGATGCTATCGACCAAAGTGTCCGACATGCCCATGTGACGGATCATAATCTCACCAAGGATATCGCGATAGTTCGTCACAGTCGGGATATATCTGTTCAGTAAAAGACCGTTCATCTCAAGTGACGACACATCATCCGCCATGATCTTGTTTGTTGGTCCGCCAAATGCAAACCATGGTCCACCGTGCCCGTGGTCTGTACCAAGGCTACCGTTTTCAAGTACGGTCCGGCCGAACTCTGTGCCGACGATCACTACGACATCATCGATCAACTCGCCGAGATCTTTATAGAAGGTCAAGAAATCACGTGCGCCTGTTTGCAGGTCCGCATTGACAAAACGATCATTGGCCGTTGCGCTGGTGATTTGGTTCGAATGGCTGTCCCAACCAACATTCCAGTCGATGCAGGCAACTTCGAGTGGGACATTGCCCTTCAGGAGCTGCGCCGCAACCTTCAGGCCGCGACCGGTTTGGGTTTCAGAATAGTCCAGCCCCTGCGCGACAGCGGCCCCTGATAGCGTATAGCTGCTTTCGGCACCGGCCACTTCATCGATAGCTTCAACAGTGCTGAATTGGTTATCGCGGATATATTGCTCCATTGGTGAACCGTTCACCTCGGTGGTCCCAAAACCGCGCATATATTCGGTCAGTTCGTGTTCGGCGCAGGCACCACTTGTGGGGTCGGTACAGAACCATCGGTTCGATACGTCAAAACCACCTTCCCCGCTAATAGCCGGGATCGTCACTTCACCCGAGATTTCACGGCTCCGAGACGTTTTACCCAAAATCGCACCACGCAGGCTGTGCTCAACGCCGGGGACCAGCTGCATATAGCGGTTCAAGTACCCGTCGATGTAATTGTCCTGCGCCCCGGTGCCGATCCAGCGTTGGTTGTCGAAATGCGAACGGTTGCCTTCGGGAAGGGCGGTGGCGGGCGCAATCATCAGCCGACCATCATCCCAGATTTCTTTCAAAAGCTCCAGGTTTGGGTTCAGCGCGCGGTAGCTGTGCCCCAGATCAACAGCGGTATAGCTGTCTTGCTGGTTTGGCTCTTCGATCGCCAAATTCGGCCGGTATTCGCGGTAAAATGGATCGATCGTCGGCGGGAATAGATGCAGTCCGTCTGCACCGCCGCGCATAAAGACCTTGATCAGTGTTTTGCCATTCGATGATTGACCAAATGCGAATTGGGGCGCGCCTGCCACACCGGCAATACTTGCAGCCGTTGTGAATGCGGATGATTTAAGAAATTCTCTACGGGTTCTCATATTTATACCTCGTGGTGGTCCGCAAAGGACGTCTTATTGCAAGCTGAAGCTTGGGATGATGTGGGTTATGGCAAGCGCGCGATGGATCGCCCGGGATGACCACACACTGTCGGTTACGAAGGGTTCACCGCTAATCTGAAGGACGTTTAGAACCGCTTCAAATTCATCCCTGCGGTAATGGTCTGTGGTCGCAATCGCCAGCAGATAAGCCGCCAACTCCTCAGGTGTTTCAAGACCGTTTTCTGCCATCCGATCTTCGATATAGATCGCGTTGTTGATCCGGTTTGCGATCGTCAATTCGGGCGCGTTGTACATCGCCGTCATCACCGCAGAGTTCGCCCAGCTTGCACCAACTTCGTCCAAACCCGTGGGCAGATCAAAACCAGCAGGATCATAGCCAGAGTTCTGTTGGGCCGTCGAATATCTTGCCCATGTCCCCCAGTCGTCGCCGTTTCCGGTACCTGTTGGTGCCATTTCATACAGCTCGGCGCCGGTGGCGCGCAGGAAGGACGCGGCGTATTCAAGGGGGTTTTTCCCTTTGGCCCGCAGAATTTCCGGGGTACTCACAAATTCTGGCGACAATAGAACAGCGCGCAGCATGGCCTCGCTGTTTCCGTCGCTGTCAGCCCAGGCTTCGGTACACATGTCGATAAAGTTCTGCGGTGGCTCGTCAGCAACGAACCACTGGACGATCTTACCGCAAACATACGCATGGGTCCGCGGATCGTCTGCCAGCAACGCGATCAGCTCTTCGCCTTCTTCAACACCAGCTTCACCAGAGCGGCCCTGAATCGTCACATCCAGGAAGGGGATATACTTATCTTCGGCATCGTGCCGATCAGCGTGGAAGGTGAATTCATACTTTCTTGCGTCATCGGTTCCAACATTGGTTTGCGTGTAGTTCCAACCTGTGAATACACGCGCGACAGCAATAATATCGTCATCCCCGTAACCTGCATCGGCGCCAACTGTGTGCAACTCGAGAATTTCGCGGGCATAGTTTTCGTTCAAATTCCCCACAACGCTTTCATCATTGTCCAGGAATTGCGACATCAGCGGGCTGCGCGCGGAGTAAAGCAACATGTCTTCGAAGTTGCCAAACGCATTGTCACGGTAGAATTGCCGGTCGTCATACGCCTGTACGACAACGTAGCTCATCTTGTTGGCTGCATGGAAATGGTTCGACCAGAACAGGCCGGTCACTTCTTGCAGTTGCTTTTCGGAGTATACCGCGCGTGCCAGGTTATAGTTCCGCAAACCAGATGCGGCGCTCAATGCGCCGTTTGTGTCCCAAAGGAACATGTCAGCATTCAACGATTCAAAAAGGCTATCGTCGATGCTGTCGGGGTTAAATTGCTCTTCCAGATAGGCACGGTATCCGATCGCACGGACACGTGAATAAAGTGCAGGTGTTGCACCGAAGGTGGCCCGCGACAGTGTCATGCTCAGCCCATCGCTCAGTTCGGCTGCGATGTAGTCATAGGTAACGGCTTCAGTCGATAGCGTGTCATCCTCTGATGAACCTGCGCTGATGGTGACGCTCGCCGCGCCAGAGCTGAGATCCTCGTCAAACAACCTGATTGCAAAGCCGCCCCGGTTAGGGCCGACCGACACGGTGGTCTCGCGGCCAGATGGCTGAATGGTCACATTAACGATGTCGTAGGTCAGGTAGTCCTGAACGCGCCCAAAAAGCGTTTGCCCAGTCGAAGCAACCAGCCCGTCTTCGGTTCCACCGCTTACAATTTGGATAGCTTCCGTGACAGTCGCATTCACCGGGGGCGCAAGTGGTGAAACCAGGGCACCAGATCCAAAGTTCACAGGCTCTTCTTCTGGATTTTGGAGACCGCGACCGATTGCCAGGATATTGCCGATATTCGTAGCAACACGCAGCCCTTCATTGGATCCCGAGTTGTTCGGACGTACATTGGCCAACGCGGTTTCAAGGGACTCGTCCTCACCGCTTGCAGTGATCGCGCTAAGCGAAACTTCCTGAAAGAAGCCGGATTGGTGAATGCTGATCAGATCAAAGCTGTTTTCGGGAAGGTCGCTTCCTTCAATCTCAACCACATGAGTTCCCGCCACCAGGCTGGTAATCGCTGTCAGTTGCAAGCCGCTAGGTTCGACAAGGCGAACACCGTCGACTTTCAGGGCAAAATTGCTCGTCTCAGGGACAGTGATCACATAAGTGCCGTCTACTGCGATATTGATCACAATCGCTTTAGAAGACAGCGCTTCTTCTTGTGATGTGAGCGATGACACACTCCCCTGGTTTGTCGCTGTCAGCGTTTGTGCAGAAGCATCAAAACCCATCGCAGCAAGCAGCAGCGGGGATATTGCGAGGGCTGAAGAAAATTTTGCCTTCATGGTGATCCTTTCATCCAGAAAATTGGTTCTGGGTATTCCTAGCTGAGCAGTGTTTTGTTGTTTGCTTGCGTTCATGGCAAGAAAAGATGAACTAAAGTTCACCTAGTGGCGCAAAGGCGCCGATGCAGGAAAAACAATGGCACCCACTGTCGCCAATTGTCCTGAATTAACCGTTAAATCGGCCATATTTTGGCCTTAAAGTGATCGGCTCGCCAACTGGCGAATAACCTCAGGTTGTGGGGGCAAACTCGGCCTTAGTGACTTCGCCATCATTTTGTGTGCGAATCAAACCGATCTGGACGAAAAAAAGACCAGACGAACAATGCTCGCCTGGTCCCAACAATCTGCTATGTCGATTTTTCACAGACCATCTGAAACGGCAAACGCGCCATCGCCGTCTTCTATTTCAAATGCATCGCCGTTGATTGTCAAAGTGCCAGTGACGTCGCCCGCAATATAGGCTTCGTCGTCATAAAAATCACCAGCAATGCTTGTATCGAAGGCGACCGTGTTCCCGCTGCCATCAGACACATCACCAATAAGATCACCTGTCACCGTTTCTGAAATGTCGGCGTTTCGGTCGATGTCACCATTGGTCAATGGAATGGTCCCGGTATAGCCTACACCATTGGAATCATTCACATCTGTCAGATTACCGCTGACAGTGCTGTTCACGAAATCTGCTGACAAAGCCAAGTCCCCCAAGAACACAATAGAGTCCGAATCTGCGGTAATCGTGACCACGCCAGCGTAATCAACGACCGATCCGGTTGTTGGCAGGCTGCCCGGATCGGTGGGGCTGAGAAGGTTGATTTCGGACGCCAATTGTTCGGCCAAAGCATCTTGCTCTGCGTATGTGCTGCGCGAAGAGCTGCTCTCATCGCCAGCATCCAAACAGCCGCTAACAGCGGTGCAAAGCCCCAAGATGGTCGCCGACCGGAGAAGATTATTCATGATATTTGTGTCCCTTTATTTCGGCGACGATACCGAAATCAAAAAAGCCCAACTTGCAAGCAGCGCTGCAGCATGACGGTTTGGCTTGGCGGAATGCTGCTGCAAAACAACCTATAATTGTGCGTTTTGGCGAAAACGTTTACGTCTTCTTAACCGTGAAACAGTGTTCACAGAATTCAGGTCCGACGAACAAGAGAATCGCAAGCGTTTTATTCTGCAGCGATTGCAACATCACTTTCGATCGCTGTAATCAGCGAATCCCGGTCCGGTGTCACGCTAAAGACAACCCGGCGTGAGGCGGATAGATCCTCTTGGCCATCCCGGAAAACCGGCCGTACCGAAGAGTATCCGACGGCAATCAAATGCTGTTGCGCCCAAGCCAGAACATCCGCGTCGCCGACGTTCTCCAGACAATCACGTAGCACCGTTTGGGACCGCTGTTGGCTAAGATTGAGATTGCCCAGATAGCCCTGCATCGCACTTGCACCGATGCGCCATTCGGATGAGGCGTGGCCCTCGATTTTGACCTCTGCAATATCGATGCCGGAATTGCGCAAGGTCGTTAGCCAGGGGGCGCAGGCATCGCGCAAAAACCGCTCCATTTGTGCGGTGATGCGCGCCTGACCTTGCTCAAACAGAACGGCATCGGGCAGAATAATCGCGCCGCGATCGTCGATATAACCGCCGATGCCATCAACGATCCCGCCTAGATCCGCGCGTAATGCCCCAACAAGCGCCTCTTCCTGGGCGATGGCCGTTTGAATGCGGCCCGAAACCTGGGCGAGCCGTGCATCGGCTGCAATTATGTTGCTGGCATCAACCGCCTGTCCGGCAGCGACGAGATCTTCCAGGATGGAAAGCTGGCGCAACACCGCAATGGCATTTTCGGCGGCGACCAGATCAGCCAGATCGCGCTGCACGTCCTCGGGCAGTTCGACCAGCGCATCCATCAGACGCCGTTGATCATCGCGGTCGATAAAGCGCCATTGCTCGCGCGGGGTACCGATCGAAGCGGGGGCGCTGAAATCGACATTGCGTTGGCTTAGCCCGATAAATGCCTCCATCGATCCGTCGCGAAGGCCGGCCAAAATGGTTTGTTGATCGGTCGGAGAGAGGTCTTTGAAGGCTTCGACTTCTTCAGTGTTTTCCTGATCGGTTTCCCATTGCCAGAAAGCAAAAAGCAGCAGCAAAGCGAAGGCGATCAGAATAAAAGCCTCGGCAATGGTCAGCCCCATCACGGCACCACGTCGATAACTGCGATCTGTGTTTGGGATATGCGTGGACATGCTGTTCGGGGCTCTTCCTTTATGGCTTAGCAGCTGGCAGGGATGGCTCATCCCTATCCGGGCCAGGCGCGGGATTTAGGCGGGTCACAGGATCGGCCGGGGCAGCGCCGGTTTGCAACTGATCGAGGCGGTTGATCAGCATATCAATCGCGGGCAGCAGCCTGTGTTCAATGGCGCCAACCAAGTCATTGCCAATGGCATCGGCAGTGCGTTGCGACAGATCTTTATAACCTTCCATCGCTTGGGTTTTGGCGGCAAGCTGGTTCTGTTCAGACGCCAGCAGCGCATCGGCGCTTTCGCGGCGTTGTTTGAAGGCGTCAAAGGTTTCGGCCTCGTGCCGGATCAGTTCGGATTTTGCCTGCAGGATTTCATGGCGGGCATCTTCGATGGCGGCCAGTGACTTCATGGTGGTGGTTTCAATAGCGGCAAGGGATTTCTTGCTCGACTCAGCTAATGTCTTTGCGGTCTCCTGATGGCTTAGCGTAGCGATCTCGGTCAGATTATGATTGAGACTTCGCGAAAATTCTTTCGAGGCTGCCAGCAACGCGTTGTGATGCTTTGTCAGGAACAATTCTGTGTCTTCGCGAATGCGTTCATCCCGCTCAACAGCCATTTGCACGGATTCTGATGAATAGGCTTTCATCTGCCGCAAAGTCAGTGACAGGTTCTTTTTGAACTCACCAAAGGACTTGTTCATATCGGCGCGCATCTCGCGGTCGGCGGCTACGAAATCGGGGCGCATCTGCATCAAAAGAACCCGCAGGAAGACACCGACGATGGTCGAGGATAGTGCAACCCCAAAGCCAGAAATCACCGATGGAATACTGACTGCGCTTCCGTCGTTCAGATTGGGGTCGGCCATTTGGTAAAGCGTGAATGCAAGACTGGCCAGGGTGAAAAGAAACCCCAGATAATAGCAATTATCCCCGATATTTTCCGGCTCAACCCGCAAACTGCCAGAACCCCAACCGATAAGCGCATATGCAATTAATACACCCGCGGCATAACCAGACGAAAACAGCGGATGCACATCCAACCATTTGAAGAACAGGCTGCCTGTAACACCAACGACAAAGGTGATGATAAAAGCATAACGCAAGATGACGGTATTGGGTTCGACATCGTGCAGCTTTCGATAGGGTTTTTCCATGCCTCTGCTCATAAATCCCCAAGCGAACGCACCACCGGTGCATTGCTGCCTTGTAAATCAAAATAACGGCTCCAAAAGCCATCGATGGTTGCCCGATCTGGCAGGTTGTCTGCTGCGCGCGTGATGCGCAAAATCTCAATGTCGACGCCCTGTAGATTACGGGCGAGCCGCCGGTCACCGCCGCTATCGACAAAATCGGCCCAGTCTTGTCCACGAAAAAAGCTGAGCGTATCGCTGTGCTGGATCATGTCCGAGACGATGATCAGCTTGGCCTGGCTGCCGCTTGTGCCAAATTCTGGCACATCGGCGACCAATGCCTGCATGGCTTCCATGATGGGGGATTGGTTTTCGGTGTCACCGGCAAAGGCTGTTGCCAATGTAGACGCGACCTGATCGATAAATTCTTCTTGATACCGCGCCATAATGAAGGCTGGGTTTTCGTAGATTGCATTTGCCTCATCGCCGGATTTTGGTTTGCATTTGGCAAACATCTGGCCCCAGTTGTCAGCAAATTCGCTGACAATACCGACCGCAAGCATCGTATCCACGGGGGATGCGGCAATTTCGCGATTGATGAAGGCCTCAAGGCGGGCCTGCTGTGTTGCGTTCACAGGGTCAGTGACATCTAGCAAGATCAGCGTCGTATCATGCTGAACGCCCAGATGACACAGGGTCGCCTCATCAATCTGGCTAGCGGAAATCAAACGCGATGCGGCGATACCGATGCCCACGGCGATGGCCAGACACAGGCCAATCGCCAGATACCATCCCCATTCGCTACCGCCACCGCGCTGTTTTCTTTTGGAACGGCGCCCACGTGAAGACCGGCGACGCGCCATTAAGACGCCTCGCTCTTGCCAGAGATAACTTGCAGCGCGCTGGCATCCGAACGGGTTGTGCGGCTGCCGGCCATCACCCGGGCGCTGTTGGTAAAGACGCCTTCCAGTTCGTCCAATTCATAATGGTCCTGCACGGCCTGTTCGAACACATCGAACATTTCTTTGATTGTTTTGCTGATCAGCGCTTCGATCTCGCGTACCTGTCCTTCGGCCTCTGACCTATCGACGCTTTCCAACGCGGGTGGGTTGAACGGTTTGAACTGAAAACTTTCCAGGAAATAGGGGGGCACTTCGTCGCCGTCAGGGCGGGCGGCGCGATTGGCTTCGCGGTAGACCGACAGCAAGAAATTCGCAGCAATATCCGTTTGCTCCAAAAACGCCGAAACGCCCGAAGTCAACGTACGCTGCCCGTAAAGCGCATCGATGGAATCGCGGATGTTGCGCTGGACCTCTTCAAGGGCTTCATGCAGTGTTTCGACGGCCTCATCACGGTGGTCCGAAAGCGTTTCAAGCGCCTCTTCAAGGTGATCAACATAGCTTTCGCGGGCATTGGTCAAATCCGCTTGTACCTTGGAATAACCAGGGTAGGGGTCAGACGAATGATAGCCTTTAAGAAGCGAAATGATTGAGATAAATGCACCTAGCAAGAACAGGATATAGGATTCCATCGTGTGCAAGCTGATGGGGTTTGCAACCAGTGTCTGCATGGCAATTTCGCCTGCCTCGCGCCATTCACCGACCGTTTCGACCGCATCGCGGAAATGGGCGACGCCCAGATTATACCCGGTGGCGAAAACGAGCCAAAGCAGGAAAAAACCAAGTCCCAAAAGGGTCAGGAAAATCCGGCTGATACCACGAATATTGATGTATCTGGTGGCCATACCCAAAAGCGTGCTGATCGCCACATTGCCGAATGACACCAGGAAGGCAGCCATCAAACCGCCCAAAAGCCCAAGTGTATTCTTCTGTGCGAACAGGTAGGCGTTCCCGGCTGATTCCAGCATCACCATGACAAAGCCAAGCCCGATGATGCTGACCAGCGACGATGCCTTTTTCGCAGGCCGTTCTAATTTGTGGATTTCGCGAAAACGGTTGCGCCAATTGTAGGTTTCCTGCACCCGTTCACGGGGCGCCACCATGGCCGAGCGCCAGCGGATCGTTTCCTCAAGAAACCGCGATTTGGTATCGTCAGCGACGGTTTCCACCTGCATTTTGGCGGTGCCAACCTGGTTTAATCGCTCTGAATAGACCTGCCGGTTGGTTTCAAAATTCTCAAGGCCCCGCCGACGCAATGCTTCGACCTTTGAAACGGCTTCAAGCTCAATCTGGTCAAGCGTCTGATCCTCTTTGCGGGGCAACCCTTTCCGGCCGCGCGTGCCGCCTTTGACCTTCAGATCAAGCTCGCGCGACAGGCGGTCATTGTCGATTTCGGGAAAGACACTGGCGCTTGGGACAAAGGCTTCGTTTTTGAAAAGGTCAGAGATTGACTTAAACATGTTCTGGGTCCGCGCGTCCGAAGAATTCATATTCTATGTCCGTAATTTAGGCATTGTCACTGCTGTTTTATAGTGCCTGCATGCAAGAACCCGCCGATGCGTCTGTCATCCCCCCGCATATCCCAACGGTTTTAGTGCTGCTTCGATTTCATCCAAAATGGTCGGATCATCTATTGTCGCAGGCATTTTATAGGCGGCCCCGTCCGCAATTTTCACCATCGTTCCGCGCAGAATTTTGCCCGAGCGTGTTTTGGGAAGCCGATCAACCACCGCCACCAGCTTGAACGCGGCCACGGGGCCGATTTTTTCGCGGACAGCGGCGATCACTTCTGCGCCTATATCGGCATGAGAGCGATCGCAGCCTGCATTCAGGCAGATGAAGCCCAGCGGCAATTGCCCCTTCAGCGTGTCCGATACCCCGATCACAGCGCATTCCCCCACATCGGGATGGGCGGCAAGCACCTCTTCCATCGCACCGGTCGATAGCCGGTGTCCGGCCACATTGATCACATCATCAGTGCGCGCCATGATATAAAGATATCCATCCTCATCGATCATGCCCGCATCGCCAGTTTCATAATATCCTGGAAAGGTCGTCAGATAAGATTGCACAAACCGGTCTTCTGCGTTCCACAAGGTGGGCAAAGTGCCGGGGGGCAGCGGCAGTTTCACCGCAATGGCGCCAAGCGCCCCGGGCTGTACCGGCTGCCCGGCTTCATCAAGGATCTGCACGTCGTAGCCGGGCATTGCCACGGTGGGCGAGCCGATCTTGACAGGCAGCGCCTCAATCCCGGCAGGGTTGCCTGCAATCGTGTACCCCGTCTCGGTCTGCCACCAGTGATCATAGACAGGCACGCCCATAACGCGCTGCGCCCATTCAATCGTGTCGGGATCCGCCCGTTCGCCCGCCAGATAAAGCGCGCGCAGCCCAGAGATATCGTAGTCCTTGATCATCGCGCCCTTGGGGTCTTCGCGTTTGATCGCGCGAAAGGCCGTGGGGGCGGTGAAAAAGGACTTCACGTCATGCTCTTCAATAACACGCCAAAAGGTTCCGGCATCCGGCGTGCCGATGGGTTTGCCCTCAAATACGACGGTGGTGTTGCCATGGATCAGCGGGGCGTAGCAGATATAGGAATGGCCCACGACCCAGCCGACATCCGAGGCGGCCCAGAACACCTCGCCCGGGTTGACGTTATAGACCGCTTTCATGGTCCAATTCAGCGCGACAAGATGGCCAGCGGTTGGGCGAACGACGCCCTTGGGGGCACCGGTGGTGCCAGAGGTGTAAAGAATATAGGCCGGATGATCGCCGCTGACGGGTACACATTCAGCCGGTTCAACACCGGCCTGAAACGCATGCCAATCAAAATCGCGCCCAGGGGTGAGCGCAGCAAGCTCTTGTTCCCGCTGGAAAATTACGCAGAATTCGGGTTTGTGATTGGCAAGTTCAATCGCGCCATCCAACAGCGGTTTATAGGCCACAATCCGGCCCGGCTCGATCCCGCAAGAGCCTGCGATGATCGCCTTTGGGGTCGCGTCATCGATCCGCACGGCCAGTTCATTCGCGGCAAACCCGCCAAAGACAACCGAATGGATCGCGCCCAGCCTTGCGCAGGCCAGCATGGCCTCAAGCGCTTCGGGGATCATCGGCATATAGATGATCACGCGGTCGCCTTTCGTGATCCCCTTGGCACGCAAAGCCCCTGCAAGCGCGGCAACCCGCGTTTGCAACTGCGCATATGAAATGCTGTGTTTGGTCTGGGTGACGGGGCTATCATAGATGATGGCGGCTTGTTCGCCGCGCCCATTTTCCACATGGCGGTCAACGGCGTTGTAGCAGGTGTTAACCTCGGCATCCGTGAACCACCGATAAAGCGGGGCATTGCTGTCATCTAGCGCCTTTGTCGGCGGGCGTGTCCAATCAATGGCCTTGGCCTGTTCCATCCAGAATGTCTCTGGATCATCCTTCCATGCGGCATAGACCTTGGCGTATCCCATATCGCGCTCCTCCCAAAACGTCTTGGGTGGATTGTTAGCATGGGTTTTGGGCGCGGCAAGCGAAACGCGCGTCCAAAGTGGCAAGCCTGTAAAATGTTTGACAGGCCGATCAGCCGTAATGGGCAACTGGCGTGCCAGCGACGGCGCACATATTCAGCAAACCACGTGCCGTGATCGATGGGGTGACGATATGGCAGCGGTTGCCCATGCCCATCAGGATCGGGCCAACCTCAAGCCCGCCGCCCTTCATTTTCAGAATGTTGCGCACGCCCGAAGCGGCATCGGTATTGGCAAAGATCAACGTATTGGCCGCGCCAGGCAGATGGGCATCGGGGAAAACGCGGTTGCGCAACTCCACGTCCAGGGCCGCATCGATATGCATCTCGCCCTCATAGGCGAAATCGCGGGGGGTACTATCAAGGATGGCCATCGCGGCACGCATGCGGCGGCCACTATCGCTATCAAGATTGCCGAACTGGCTGTGCGAACAAAGCGCCACTTTGGGTTCAACCCCGAAACGGCGCACATGGCGCGCGGCACCGATGACGGTTTCTGCGATTTGTTCGGGGGTTGGTTCAGGATGCACCTGGGTGTCAGCCACAAAAAGCGGGCCATCTTCCAGGATCATCAGGGACAGGCCAGCAACGGGATGATACTCTTCTGTCCCAAGGATTTGGGTAATATAGTTCAGGTGCCAAAGGTACTGGCCAAACGTCCCGCAAATCATACTATCGGCCTCGCCACGCTGGACCATCACGGCGGCAATCGCAGTGGTGTTGGTGCGCATGATGGCTTTGGCCAGATCAGGGGTCACGCCCTTGCGGGCCATCAGCCTATGATAGGTTTCCCAATAGTCGCGATAACGCGGATCATTTTCGGGGTTTACGATGCTGAAATCGACACCAGGGCGGATTTTCAAGCCGGCACGTTCGCAGCGGCGTTCAATCACCTCAGGACGGCCAATCAGAATTGGGGTGTCGGTTGTTTCTTCCATGATCGCCTGGCTTGCGCGCAAGACACGCTCATCCTCGCCCTCGGCGAAGACAATTTTGCGTTCTGCGGTGCGGGCGGCCTCAAAGACGGGGCGCATGATCATGGCGGATTTGAAGACCGAGCCATCCAGATTGGCTTTATAGGCGGCCAGATCGGCAAGGGGGCGGGCGGCGACACCTGTTTCGCAGGCGGCCCCGGCAACGGCACTGGCAACAACACCCATCAGGCGCGGGTCAAAAGGTTTGGGGATCAGATAATCAGGGCCAAAGGTCAGCTGTTCACCTCGATAGGCGGCAGCGGCCTCGGCGCTGGTGGTTTCGCGGGCCAGCGCGGCGATGCCTTCAACACAGGCGATTTTCATCGCGTCATTGATCTCGGTCGCGCCCACATCCAACGCGCCACGGAAGATGAAAGGGAAACACAGGACATTATTGACCTGATTGGGAAAATCGCTGCGGCCCGTGGCGATGATGGCACCGGGGTTCACAGCGCGGGCATCGTCAGGGCTGATTTCGGGGGTTGGATTGGCCAATGCAAAGATGATCGGCCGATCTGCCATTTTCGCGACCATCTCAGGCTTCAGCACGCCGGGCCCGGACAGGCCAAGGAACAGATCAGCACCATCAATGACATCACCGAGCGTGGCAGGGGTGGTGCCTTGGGCATAGGCCGCCTTTTGCGGGGTCATGTCCTTTTCGCGGCCTGCGTATACAAGCCCTTCGATATCGCAAAGCCAGACATTTTCGCGTTTGACACCCAGCTTAAGCAGCATGTTCAAGCAGGCAATACCCGCAGCGCCGCCGCCAGTGCTGACGATCTTGATATCCTCGAATTTCTTGCCGGTGACATGCAGCGCGTTTGTGGCGGCGGCGCCTACCACAATTGCGGTGCCATGCTGATCGTCATGAAAGACGGGGATATTCATCCGCTCACGGCAGAGCTTTTCCACGATAAAACAATCGGGCGCCTTGATATCTTCCAGATTGATCGCGCCGAATGTGGGCTCTAAGGCGCAAACGATATCAGCCAGTTTTTCGGGATCGGGTTCGTTCAGCTCGATATCAAAGCAATCGATATTGGCAAATTTCTTGAACAGAACAGCCTTGCCTTCCATCACCGGTTTGGAGGCAAGCGCACCAATATTGCCCAGCCCTAAAACAGCCGAGCCGTTGGTGACAACTGCAACCAAATTTCCGCGGGCTGTGTAATCGCGGGCAGTGGTGGCATCGTCCTTGATTTCCAAACAGGCCTCGGCCACGCCAGGCGAATAGGCGCGGGCCAGATCACGCCCGTTGGCCAAGGGCTTGGTCGCCCGGATTTCCAATTTGCCGGGTTTTGGGAACTGATGATAATCGAGTGCGGCCTGTCTCAGGCTCTCTTTTGCGTCATCGGTCATCAGGTCCTCATAATTTGGTTTAGTGTTAAACTATTTTTCAGCTGAGAGCTTGTTCTGGTTTCGGTTAAACATGAAAGGATCAGTCTTGCAAATAATTCCGGTGCCGGACAGGGTACCTTTCATGAGCAAGACCTACACAATCCAGGCAGAAATTCGCTTGCCAACCGTCGATCTACGCGCTGATCTGGCATTTTTCGCAAAGACCTTAGGCATGCGTCTTGATATGATCTATCCAGCTGATGATCCATCGGTTGCTGTTTATTCAGGGCATGGGTTGCGTGTGCGGTTGGAACTGGGCAGCGGGGTAGGTCCCGACCTACGGATACTGACCGATGATCCGAATTTTGCGGATGGGCAAAACCGGCTGACTTCACCGGGTGGCACGCAGATTACCGTGCATCCGCTGAACCCGCCCTTGGAGCTGCCGCAGCCCGACCACGCCTTTGTTGTGCGCCGCCTTGCAGACCAAGCCCCATGGGTTATCGGCCGTGCGGGCATGCACTACCGCGATCTGATCCCCAGCCGTTTGGGCGGGTCGATCATTGCCAGCCATATCCGTATCCCTGACGGTGGCCCGGTCCCCGATATGGTGCATTTCCACAAGGTCGGCTTTCAGCTGATCTTTTGCTACCGGGGCTGGGTGGATGTGGTCTATGAGGACCAAGGCCCGCCCATCCGCCTGACGCCGGGCGATTGCGTGATCCAGCCGCCCGAAATCCGGCACCGGGTGTTGGAAGCCTCTGACGGGATTGAGGTTATTGAGATCGGCGTGCCTGCCGAGCATATCACCGAGATTGACCACGACATGACCCTCCCCACACCACATCTGCGCCCGGACCGGGAATGGCAGGGGCAAAGATTTGTGTTCAACCAAGGGGTCAAGGCCCAATGGTTCCTCGCGCGGCTGCCCGGTTACCAATCGCGCGACACCACGATTGCCGCTAATACGCAGAATATGGCCGGGGTGCACGTGATCAAACGCGGCGCGGGTGATCCGACCTGGGTCAAACATGACGCGGACATCCATTTCACCTTTGTCATGGAAGGCACCATGACATTGGAGGGCGCAGGCAAAGAGCCGCAGAAGCTGCAGCCCGGCGATGCATTTGTCATCCCACCCGGGCTGGCGACGCGCTATGCGCAGCCCTCCGATGACATTGAACTGCTTGAGGTCACGCTGCCGGGCAAATTCACCACCCTGTAAGCCTTGCATCCGGGCGCATGACGGATCAGTTTGGTCCGAAACAATCCGGAGACCTTCATGTCCCTTATCGACGCCGCCCGCGCGGTCCGTGAAAACGCCCATGCGCCCTATTCCAATTTCAAGGTTGGGGCCGCGCTGAAGGCCGCCTCTGGCGCTATCTACACAGGTTGCAATGTGGAAAATGTGGCTTATCCCGAAGGTACCTGTGCTGAGGCCGGGGCCATTGCCGCCATGATCGCGGGCGGGGACACGCAGATCACCGAAATCGCGGTGATCGCTGACAGCCCGAAACCTGTTAGCCCTTGCGGCGGTTGCCGCCAGAAAATCGCGGAATTTGCCGGACAAGATGTCACCGTTATTTTGGCCACAACAGACGGCATCACCCATGAAACGACCGTCGGCGCCCTGCTGCCCGGCAGTTTTGACGCCGATTATATGAGCCGTACGTAACCCATGGACGCCCGTGCGATCATAGCCGCCGTCAGGCGCAAGGAAACGCCCACCCAGGAAGAGCTCACATGGTTTGCCCGTGGTTTGGCCGGCGGCACGGTCAGCGATGCCCAAGCCGGGGCCTTTGCCATGGCTGTCTGTCTGAACGGTCTGTCTGACGCGGGCCGTGTAGCCTTGACACAAGGCATGCGCGACAGTGGTGATGTATTGGAATGGGACCTGCCGGGCCCGGTGCTGGACAAACATTCGACCGGAGGGGTGGGCGATTGCGTCTCCTTGATCTTGGCACCTGTTTTGGCCGCTTGCGGGGTTTATGTGCCGATGATTTCGGGTCGGGGTCTCGGGCACACCGGGGGCACATTGGACAAGCTCAGCGCAATTCCCGGTGTCGATATCAACGTCACCGAAGATGAACTGCGCCAGATCACCCGCGACGTCGGCTGTGCGATTGTCAGCGCCACCGGGCAAATCGCGCCTGCGGACCGGCGGCTCTATGCAATCCGGGACGTGACATCGACAGTCGAAAGCATCGATCTGATCACCGCCTCAATCCTGTCCAAGAAACTGTCGGCGGGGTTGGAGGGGCTTGTGCTCGACGTCAAATGCGGCAGCGGCGCGTTTATGAAAACTCATGACGCGGCCCGTGACCTGGCCCGCGCACTGGTCGATGCGGCCAATGGGGCCGGGTGCAAAACCACCGCCATGATCACGGATATGAACGAACCGCTCGCCCCTGCGCTGGGCAATGCGGTCGAAGTGGCGGTCTGCATGGAGGTCCTGTCCGGCAACAAAACCGCGGCGCCGCGTCTTTATGACCTCAGTTTTGCGTTCTGCGTCCAACTACTTGTGATGCAAGGTGAAAATGAGGACAAAGCCATCGGGCGGGTCAGCCACGCCTTGGCGTCCGGTGCCGCGATGGAGCGTTTCGCGCGGATGATCGCAGCCCTTGGCGGCCCACCCGATATGGCGCAGGACTGGCACACCCACTTGCCCAAAGCCCCTGTCGTAGGCGCTGTCGTCGCCCCTGAGGCCGGGCAAATCACGGCGATTGATGGTGAGGCCCTGGGGCTGACCGTTGTAGACTTGGGCGGCGGACGCCGGGTGGAAACGGACCGCATCGATCCGACGGTTGGGTTCACTGAGATGGTGGGGCTGGGCGATCACGTCACGGCGGGCGCGCCGTTGTGCACCGTCCATGCGGCAGATGAGGATGCCGCCGAAGCGGCCGCGCGCGCGGTGCAGGCCGCAATTACCATCGGCGAGGGCAACACCCGTGGCCCGCTGATCATTGAAAGGGTCAGCTGATGGGGCGCGCATTCCTGATTGTGATCGACAGCGTGGGCATCGGCGGCGCGCCGGATGCGGATCAGTTCTTTAACGGGGATTTGCCCGATACTGGGGCCAATACGGTGGGGCATATCGCCGAGACTGTTGGGCTCGACGCCCCAACGCTGCAGGGTTTGGGGCTTGGTGCGGCTGTTCAATTGGCCAACGGCATTGACCAAACTGGACCTGTGCCCACCGGCGCGTGGGGCGCGGCCACTGAAGTCTCGCCCGGGAAAGACACGCCCTCAGGCCATTGGGAATTGGCGGGCGTGCCCGTGCCATGGGATTGGACCGTCTTTCCAGATCAAAACCCGGCGTTTCCCGACGACCTGACCGCGCAAATCTGTGCGGCGGCAGGCACGACAGGTATTCTTGGCAACAAGCATTCATCCGGCACTAAGATCATTGCCGAGGAAGGGGCCGCGCACCTCAAAACGGGCTGGCCCATCTGCTATACTTCTGCGGACAGCGTGCTGCAGATCGCGGCGCATGAAGAGACGTTCGGCCTGCAACCTCTGCTGAAACTCTGCGAGGATATGGCGCCCATTTTGCATGCGATGAAAGTGGGCCGGGTCATCGCACGACCCTTTGTCGGCGAACCCGGCAATTTCACCCGTACCGCGAACCGCAAAGACTACGCCATCGCCCCGCCGTCGCCCACGATCTGCGACTATGTTCAACAGGCCGGACACCCCGTGCATGCCGTTGGCAAAATCGGCGACATCTTCTCGATGCGTGGGATCGACGACCTGCGCAAAGGCCGCGATGCGGAATTGATGGACCATATCCATGGGCTCGCTGATGAGGCGGAGGACGGCGCCTTTGTCTTTGCCAATCTTGTTGAATTCGACAGCGAATTCGGGCACAGGCGCGATCCACAGGGTTATGCCGGACATCTGGAATGGTTTGACCGCGCATTGGCGAAGCTCTTGCCGAAGTTGCGCGCGGATGACCTGTTGATCGTCACCGCCGATCATGGCAATGACCCCACATGGCCGGGCACCGACCACACCCGAGAACGGGTACCGGTGCTGGTGCATGGGATCGGGGCCAAGCCATTGGGGCAATTGGCTTTTGCTGACGTCGCGGCCAGCATCGCAACGCATTTGAACGTGCCCTATCAAGGGGAAGGAACCAGTTTCATATGACCTTCAAAAACACGCCCAAAATCGAGTTGCACACGCATTTGGAAGGTTGCGCACCGCCCAGCTTCATCAAAGGTTTGGCAGCTGAGAAAAACCTGGACCTATCCAAGATATTCACGCCCGAGGGGGGCTATGCCTTCCGGGACTTCGACCATTTCCTGCAGGTCTACGAGGCCGCCTGCACAACGCTCCAATCCCCCGAAGACTTCCGCCGCCTGACCTTGGCCGTGCTGGAAGAAACGGCGGCGCATGGGGTGGTCTACATGGAAACCTTCGTCTCGCCTGACTTTTGCGGCGGGGGCGATCTTGTCGCATGGCGCGAGTATCTTGCGGCGATGCAAGACGCTGCAAATCAGGCGGAGACACAATTCGGGATCACCCTCAAAGGCATCGTCACCGGCATCCGGCATTTCGGGCCAGAGGCCTGCAAACCGGCCGCCAAATGCGCTGTCGAAACCTTTGGCGATTTCATCACCGGCTACGGCATGGCGGGCGGCGAAATGGTCGGACGTCCTGGGGATTACGCCTACAGTTTCGACATGGCGCGCGAGGCGGGGATGCCGCTGACCTGCCATGCGGGCGAATGGGGCGGGCCGGATATGGTGGCCGACACCATCCGGGACCTGCGCGTCGCCCGGATCGGGCATGGGATCAGTGCGGTGCAAGACCCTGCCTTGATGGAACAAATCGCCGAACAGGGGATCGTGCTTGAGGTCTGCCCCGGCTCCAACGTGGTCCTGAATGCGGTGGAGGGCTGGGCCGACCACCCCATCGTCAAACTCCGGGACCGGGGCGTCAAAGTCACCGTCTCAACGGACGATCCACCCTTCTTTCACACCACCATGACCGCCGAATATGACATGTTGCACAAGACATTCGGCTGGAATGAAGACGATTTCAAAACCATCAACGAAACCGCACTTGCGGCGGCTTTCTGCGATGATGACACCCGCGCCCGCGTGGCCAAACGACTGGAAACGACATGACCGAACACCTGACCCACGTCACGCACCCGCTGGTGCAACACAAACTGACGCTGATGCGGCAGCAGGACACCTCAACAGCCGTTTTCCGGCAGCTTCTGCGGGAAATCAGCCAGCTGCTGGCCTATGAGGTCACGCGCGAACTGCCCATGACAACCAAGCGGATCGATACGCCGCTTGAGCCGATGGATGCACCGACGCTGGACGGGAAAAAGCTGGCACTGGTCTCAATCCTGCGGGCGGGCAATGGGCTGCTTGACGGCATTCTGGAACTGATACCGTCGGCCCGCGTGGGCTTTGTCGGGCTCTACCGGGATGAAGAAACGCTGAAACCCGTGCAATACTATTTCAAAGTGCCCACCGAGATGGAGGACCGACTGGTGATCGCCGTCGATCCGATGCTGGCTACCGGCAATTCTTCGGTCGCAGCGATCGATTTGCTCAAAGAGGCCGGGGCAACGAATATCCGCTTCTTATGCCTTTTGGCCGCGCCCGAAGGCATCGCACGCATGAAAGAGGCGCACCCAGACGTGCCCATCGTCACAGCGGCTGTTGATAGTCACCTCAACGAAAACGGCTATATCGTGCCCGGTCTGGGTGACGCCGGCGACCGGATGTTCGGCACGAAATAGCTTAGGGCCTAAAAACCCGGGGCACGTTTTTGAAAGCCGGTTTTGTTTTGCGCAAAACCGGCGCTTTCATAAAACTTCAATGTGGACGGCCGTTTTGATCCGGTCATGAGCATTACTTTATAGCAGTTTTGCGCCCAGGCATGAACGCAGGCGGCGTCCAGTATCTTCTTGCCAAAGCCTTGATTGCGATATCCGTTATGGGTGACGACATTTTCAATCAGCGCATAGGGCCGCCCGCCACGTGTCAGATTGGGAATGACGACCAGGGTGCACGAGCATAGCAATCTGTCGTCATCACAGCCAACGAAAATTGCGCTCGGCCCATAGGTTTGAAACTGCGCAAAATTCTCAGCAGCCAAGGCGGGCGGGCAGGGTGGATCCTCGGGGCTGAGATGCTGATAAAGGGCAGTCAAAGCAGGCAGATCATCCGCTTTTGCTGTCCGAATATACAGCGCCGCGCCCATCCGTCAGATGTCGCAGATATTTTGCAAGCTGACCCAATCGCTATCGCTGAGCACCGAGCGCCAATCGGCTTCGGGCAGTGCATCATCGCCCAGCTCAGGCATGCTGCCGGTCCGGGCATCTGCAACGCGCAGGAAAGGGGCGTGCGGGATGAAAGCATTCGCAAAAAGGGGGCGCAGCCGGTCTGGATCAATTGCAATGCCCGTTTGTGTGGCATGGGCTTGGGCCGCGCTTTGCAGCACGTCCGCCGGAATATCACCTGTTGTGAGTAAACGAAATGTCACGCCAAGCCCGGCATCATGCAAAATGGGGGCCAGCGGATCATTCCCGGCCACAGCGGCATGGGCAGCCAGGACAAAGCCCGCAGCAGCGGCTGGATCATCCGCGCCGCGCAAAACACCATAGTCCAGTACGATTAGCCCGCCGGGTAGGGCAACCGCGCCTTGAGGCAGGCTGGGGAGAACGACAATCTGCATGGCGGTCTCTGCGCCAAAAAGGCGCTGGGCCAGATGGCTGGCGGCCAGGTTAGCACGGGGCTCTTGGCAGGCGGCACCCGTCTCAGCCTGCATATAGCCCAGCATGGTCGCGCCGATCTCGACCCGTTTGGGGGCGGGGACTACGGCGAGGGTCTGGCGGGTCAAGGCGCCGGGCAGCCAAAAGACCGCTAGAGCGAGAGCCAGAGCAACAGCACCTGCGGTAATCCAATGGCGCAGCTTGCCGGGTTTCGGGCGGGCCTTTGCAAGGGCGGCGCGCACCTCTTCAATGGCGGCGACCATGGTTTCGTCGGCAACCTCTATGATTTCGCTGGCATCTTCATCGGGGGCATAGATGGCGGGATGGGTTCCAGGGTTTTGCCGCTCAAGCGCGGGTAATGACCAATGGGCAAGCGGACGGCCCGCACCATCCGAAATCACAAGGGTCGCATCCCCAAATGAGATCACAACATCGCGGCGCTGGCCATCCGGTTCTGGGCGCCAAAGCCCACCGCTTTCCAGCCGCACATATTTATCAAGTGCCGTCATTCGCCCCAAACCGCCCTTTTTTGACGCAGGTTACAGCGCAAGAAGGCAGTTGTCATGTCGGATTTAGGGCAGGCGGAATCTGGCTCGGTAGGGTAACGGAAGAACAATGCACGCCCGGTCGACATCGATGACTTGGTATGACGTCCTGCTTATCGTTTCTCAGCGCGGCGGCATTAGGTGTATTAAAGGGAAAAGAACGACAGAAGGAAAATTGACTTGAACCCGAAACTTGTACTTCTGACAGGTTGTTCTGGCGGCGGGAAATCAACTTTGCTGAAGGCATTGGAAGAACGTGGATTTGCGACTGTTCAAGAACCTGGCCGCCGCATCGTTGCAGATGAATTAGCCAGAAAAGGCGACGCTTTGCCATGGGTGGATATGAACGCCTTCGCCTTGCGAGCCATCGAGATGGCGAAGTGCGATTTACGCGCTGCGCAAGAACGAGAGGGTATTGTGTTCTTTGATCGCGGCATGATCGACGCGGCCGTCGCCTTGGCCCACTCCGGCGGCCCCACGATCAAGGAAACACTCGGTGAAACCCAAGCATATTGGAAACGCGTCTTCGTCGTACCACCTTGGAGCAAGCTCTTCGTCGGAGACGTTGAACGACGGCACAGTTTCGATGCGGCAGTACAAGAGCATCACCGCATAAAGCGGTCGTTGGATGCGCTCGATTATGTGAGAATTGAGCTACCCAAGGTATCGGTTCAAGAACGGGCTGAAATCGTACTGAGAGAGTGTGGAGCACTCTAGTTTAGAAGTTCGCTTCGTCCGCTAAGTTGTCATTTACACATTTCAAAAATCAAGATTGTAGCCCCTAGAGGCTCTTGGCCAGTGCGCGCAATTCAAACTTTTGGATCTTTCCTGTTGAGGTTTTGGGCAGCTCTTGAAAAACCACTTTCTTCGGCGTTTTGAACCCGGCCAGACGCTCGCGGGCGAAGGCGATCACTTCGGCTTCATCGGCCGTGGCACCTTCTTTCAGCTCGACAAAGGCGCAGGGCACTTCGCCCCATTTGTCATCTGGTTTGGCCACCACTGCACATAGGTTCACCGCCGGGTGGTGCATCAGCGCGCCTTCGACCTCGACCGAGCTGATATTCTCGCCACCCGAGATGATGATATCCTTGGCCCGGTCCGAGATTTGTATCGATCCGTTCGGATGTTGGATCGCCAGATCCTCGGAATGGAAATAGCCGCCGGCAAAGGCCTTTTGCGTGGCGACCGGGTTTTTCAGGTACCCTTTCATCACCGTATTACCGCGCATCACGATCTCGCCCTGGCTGGCCCCGTCCATCGGGACCTGAACCGTCTGGTCATCCACCACGGTCACCTCTTCCATCATCGGGAAGGCCACGCCTTGACGGGCCTTGATCGCGGCTTGCGCGTCTTCTGGCAGATCGTCCAGCGCGGGGTCCCAGATGCATTCGGTCACATGGCCGTAAGTCTCAGTCAGCCCGTAGACCTGTTTGATGTTGAACCCCAGCTTGCCGATGGCGGCGAGCGTCGCCGGGGCAGGGGGCGCGCCTGCGGTGAAGACCTCGACAGTGTGATCAAAGGGTTTGCGGTCTGCCTGGCTGGCGTTGACGATCATGTTCAAAACGATGGGTGCGCCGCCGAAATGCGTCACGCCTTCGCCCGCAATAGCATCATAGATCGCACCCGCGCTGATATCGCGGCAGCAGATGGCCGTGCCACCCAAAGCGGGCAGCATCCAGGTGTGGTTCCAGCCGTTGCAATGGAACAGCGGTACAATCTGCAGATAGCGCAGGAACAACGGCAGCTCCCAGCTGATCGGCGTGCCCATGGTCATCAGATACGCCCCGCGATGGTGATAGACGACGCCTTTGGGCCGCCCTGTGGTGCCAGAGGTGTAGTTCAGCGCGAGGCTATCCCATTCGTCCTGCGGCAGGACCCATTCGAAATCGGGGTCGCCGCTGGCCAGAAAGTCCTCATAGTCCTGTTGTTCTCCAATGCCGGGCACGCCAGACGCAGGGTCAGGCACTTCGATGATGATCGGAGCGGGGCCTTGCATCTGGTCGATGGCGGACATGACAACGGGCAAGAATTGGCTGTCGACCAGCGCCAGCTTGGCCTCGCCGTGATCAAGGATATAAGCGATCGTATCCACATCAAGGCGTGTGTTGATCGTGTTCAGCACCGCGCCGCAGGCGGGCACGGCAAAGGCGGCCTCGGACTGGGCAGGGACATTGGGCAGGATGGTGGCGACCACATCGCCACGGGTGATGCCTGCTTTACTTAGCGCAGAGGCTAACTGTGTGACGCGCCGGTGGTACGCGGCATAGGTCAAGCGCAGGTCGCCATAGACTAACGCCTCGCGATCCGCGAATACCCGCGCGGCGCGCTGCAGATGCGACAAGGGGGTCAGCGGCACGTAATTGGCCGCGCATTTCGTCAGTCCGGTTTCATCCATTTCTGGGTCTCCTCCCCCGTCGATGTGACGGATACTAGAGCGGAAAACGGGGCAGGCTGACAAGGTTTTTGTGAAATCGATGTGTGCAGGCGTGCGTACGCTGTCTGCACGGCATCTGTACGGGCGGCGCATCCCCTTGAAAGTGGGGTGCCTCTGCCAGAACCGGGGCTCTGCGTTGGCATTTTCGTTAAGCAGAGTGACCAGATGCCCCGCATTGATCTTAGCGTACAGGCAGAGTGTTGGCCCGTTCTGTCGGTTTCGCTGCGGGCCCATGTCTAATGTCTCGTATGCGGGACAAACCTGCCGTTCTAAATTGACTCAGTCTGCTTCATGGAAATTCGCTCCGGCTTGTCTTGAAACCATGCAGCGAGATTTGGGAATTCGTGTTTCCACCCAGTGAGAAGATCGTAGTGGTCTGCCAGCGCAAGTCCGACTGCAAGCGCCACGAAACGGAGTGAAGGAAACTCACCCAGATGACCAGCTTGCGCTTCTCCTTCAAGGTACGTAAGGCACCGTTTAGCCCTTTCGCGCTCCACAGCCAGCAAATGAACTGAACGATCTTCCGGTTCTCTTCTGTTTTCACGAACCCAAAAGGCCAAACCTTCAACAAATCCAAGTATCTGTCCTTCTTGCATTATTTCTGTCCACTCGTCCGATGTTACAGACGTCGCAACCTGCGACGCAGACTTAGAAGCCAGAAAACGCACGACGTTCCCAACTTCGGTAATGACCAAGTCATCTTCAACGATCATTGGAACCCTTCCAACGGGGCTATAGCGCAAGACCGGGTTGTCTGGTTTACGGTTTCTCGAGAGCACTTCCTCGATTGAATCTATCTGATCCAATTCACGGGCGATCACTCTCGCAATTCGTGCATAAGGAGAATTTTGGGAATAGTAGAGCTTCATGCGGTCAGACTATACCTCTGACATCAAACCATCAATGGCAGTGCAGCATTGGTCGGATTGGGCTCGAAGTTGACATTCGCCCAATAAAAAGGCCCCGGCAATTCCCGGGGCCTTTCTTGTGATTTATGCGGCTGCGGCCTCTTGGCCGAAGCGGCCGTAGAAGCTTTGCCCTTTGTCGGCCATCTCGCGCAGCAGTGCTGGCGTGGCAAAGCGGGGGCCGAAAGCTTCGG
Source organism: Yoonia sp. BS5-3 (assembly GCF_038069655.2). Taxonomy (NCBI): domain Bacteria; kingdom Pseudomonadati; phylum Pseudomonadota; class Alphaproteobacteria; order Rhodobacterales; family Paracoccaceae; genus Yoonia; species Yoonia phaeophyticola. The sequence continues at coordinate 3,796,643 of NZ_CP150951.2, read as the reverse complement.
TCAGTTGATCACAGCGTTCAGCCGCGTAAGGTGTGCCGATGATGTCCAGCCAGCTGAACGGCCCTCCGGACCATGGGGCAAAGCCCCAGCCGAGGATCGCGCCGACGTCGCCTTCGCGGATGTCTTCCAGCACGTTTTCTTCCAGTGCGCGGACCGCCTCGAGCACCTGCGCGAACAGCAGGCGGTGCTGGACGGTGGTCAGGTCAGGTTGTTCGTCTGCCACGGGGTATTGTCCGGCAAGACCCTCCCACAGCCCCTGGCGTTTGCCTTTTTCATCATAAGCATAGAAACCCGCGTTTGACTTCCGGCCCAAGCGGCCCTCATCAAACATCCAGAACAGGACCTCATCCACTTCGCCGTCAGGATAAGCATCGCCCATGGCGGCTTTGGTCGCCTTGGCGATTTTCACGCCCAAATCGACAGAGGTTTCATCAACCAGCTGCAGCGGCCCGAGCGGCATGCCGACCAGCTTGGCGGCATTTTCGATCAGGGCCGGTTCAACCCCTTCCTTCACCATCCGAATGCCTTCGTTGATGTACGGAATGATGCAGCGGTTCGCGTAAAAGAACCGTTCGTCATTGACCACAATCGGCGTCTTGCGGATCTGGCGGACGTAATCTAGCGCCTTGGCCACGGCCACCGAACCGGTTTCTTTGCCCTTGATGATCTCAACCAGCATCATCTTATCAACCGGGCTGAAGAAGTGGATGCCGATGAATTTCTCGGGATCGTTCGACGCTTTGGCCAGCTCAGTGATCGGCAGGGTCGAGGTGTTGGTGGCAAAGATGCAATCGGGGCCGGTGACGGCTTGCACTTTGGCTGTGACCTCGGCCTTGACGGATGGGTCTTCGAACACCGCCTCGACGATCAGATCGCAGCCTTCAAGGGCGGCATAATCGGTCGTGGCGTTAATCAGGCCCAGAACCGCCTCTTTCTTTTCCTCGGTCGCCTTTTTGCGGGCGATCCCCTTGTCCATATAGGCCGTGGTGTAGGACTTGCCTTTGTCTGCGGCTTCTTGCGTGCTGTCGATCAGAACCACTTCGATACCAGCCAAAGCAGACACGAGCGAGATACCAGCCCCCATCATCCCTGCGCCGATGACGCCGACCTTTTGGACCCTTTGATCCGGGGCCTCAGGCCGGTTCGCGCCTTTTTCCAAGGCCTCTTTGTTGATGAAGAGGCTACGGATCATGGCCGATGAGGACGGGTTCATCAGGACATTGGTGAACCAGCGCGCCTCGATTTTCAGGGCGGTGTCGAAGGGTACCAATGCGCCTTCGTAGACCGCTGACAGCAGCGCCTTGGCAGCAGGGTAGACGCCCTGGGTCTTGCTGTTGACCATGGCAGAGGCGCCAACGAAGGTCATGAAACCAGCGGGGTGGTAAGGCGCGCCGCCGGGCATTTTATAGCCCTTTTCGTCCCAGGATTTGACGATCTTTGGCTCTGACAGAACCCATTCCTTAGCTTTTGCCAGCAACTCATCCGCAGGCACAACCTCATCCACAACGCCAGCGGCCTTGGCCTTTTTCGGATCATTCAACTTGCCTTCCAGCAGCAAGGGGGATGCGGCCATCGCGCCCATTTTGCGAACCAGACGGGTGGTGCCGCCCGCACCGGGGAAAATGCCGACCATAATCTCGGGCAAGCCGATTTTGGCCTTGGGATTGTCGGCGGCAAAGATGCGGTGGCAGGCCAATGGGATTTCCAGACCAATGCCAAGGGCTGTGCCGGGCAGGGCGGCGGCGATGGGCTTGCCGCCCTTGTTGGTCTTGTCGTCCATGCCCGCGCGTTCGATCCGGCGTAGAACGCCGTGCATTTCCATGACGCCTTCAAAAAGGCCCCGCGCGGGTTCGTCACCGGCACTGTCTTTCATCTTGGCGATGATGTTCAAATCCATCCCGCCAGCAAAGCTGCCTTTTTTGCCAGAGGTGATGATGATGCCTTTGACGGCATCGTCGGCCAGCGCCTGGCCCACCAGCATATCAAGGTCGGTAAACCCCTGCTGGTTCATCACATTCATGGATTTTCCCACCGTATCCCAAACGATGGTTGCGACGCCATCGGCGTCCGTGGTCATTGTAAAATCAGTCATCTCTTTCTCCTCAACAGAGAGTGGTTTTTCGGGCCGCCCTGCACGCGGGGCGGTCAATTCAGTTTTTCGGCCCCATGGCGAAAGGACATCACTTGCCAGGAATTATCGGGCAGCGCATTTTCGGATGAGCAAACCTGCCAAACACCGTCGATCAGTTCCATGATCGACATGACGCTGTAAGGGTCGCGAATGCGGGTCCCGCTTTGCAGCACTTCGGTGTCATGGCCGCCGATGATCTTGGTTTCACTCAGATACATCGCGCCGGTGCAGGTCCGCACGAAATCTGTCACGCCCAGCCCAATGAAATAGTCGCGGAAGCAATCGAAAGCCTCGCGCAGCTGTGCGTAGTTGGCAATGACATGCTCAGTTCCTTCCTGGGTGGTGTAGTGATGCGGAACATAGACCTCGGCCTGGAATGCGGCGAAGTCATTGTCGAAATAGGCCTTGCCGATCCGATCCAGGGCGCCCTGGTAGATCTGCTTGGCCGTTTCTTCTCTGACTTCGGGGCTCATGGCTTAGATGCGCTCGATAATCGTCGCAGCTCCCATCCCAGAAGCGATGCACAAGGTCGCAAGACCGGTCCCTTTACCGGTCCGTTCCAGCTCATCCAGCAGGGTGCCTATGATGATCGCGCCAGTGGCGCCTAGTGGGTGCCCCATCGCGATTGAGCCGCCATTGACGTTAACAACGCTGTCATCCACATCGAACCGCTGCATAAAGCGCAGCACGACCGAAGCGAAGGCTTCGTTCACTTCAAAGAGATCAATATCGCTGATGGCCATCCCGCTATCGGCCATGATCTTTTCGGTCACCGGCACAGGGCCCGTCAGCATAATCGTCGGGTCGGTCCCGATCTTGGCCGTTGCCTTGATCCGGGCGCGCGGTTTGATCCCATGCGCCTCGCCCCATTCCTTGTTGGCGATCAGAACACCGGCGGCCCCATCGACGATACCCGATGAATTGCCCGCATGGTGGACATGGTTGATCCGCTCTAGGTGCGGGTATTTCATCAGCGCGACCTTATCAAAGCCCGGCATCACCTCGCCCATTTGCTGGAACGAGGCGTTCAGCGCGCCAAGCCCCTGCATATCGGTGCCGGGGCGCATGTATTCGTCATTGTCCAGAATGGTCAGGCCGTTGATGTCTTTGACAGGCACGATGGATTTGTCAAAGCGGTTGTCATCCCAGGCCGCCTTGGCGCGCCTTTGGCTTTCCACCGCAAGCGCATCGGCATCATCCCGGCTGAACCCGTATTCGGTGGCGATGATATCGGCGCTGATCCCTTGGGGAACAAAATAGGTGTCCATGGCGATCGACGGATCAACCGCAATCGCCGCCCCGTCGCTGCCCATGGCCACCCGGCCCATCATCTCAACCCCGCCTGCGATATAGGCCTGACCGGCACCGCCTTTGACCTGGTTGGCGGCCAGGTTCACCGCTTCCATGCCAGAGGCGCAGAAACGGTTGATGGCAAGACCGGGGATACGTTCGTCAAGGTCAGAGGCCAGAACGGCCGTCCGGGCAAGGCAGCCGCCTTGTTCGCCCACTTGGGTGACATTGCCCCAGATCACATCCTCAACGACATGGCCTTCAAGGTTGTTGCGCTCTTTCAGGGCGTTCAGCACACCAGAGGACAGGCGGGCAGAGTTCACCTCATGCAGGCTGCCGTCCTTGCGGCCCTTGCCACGCGGGGTGCGCACGGCGTCATAGATATAGGCTTCGGTCATTCTTTCCTCCTTCAGGCAGGGACAACAGCAAGTGCGAATGCACCCGCTGTCACCTGTATTTTCGATAGTCTTTTAAAAGGTGCTTGCTGCGGGCGTGTGCGGCTATGAGCAGGAGCCGCAATCGCCTCCGCAATCACCGGGGCCGCAGTCGCCCGGACCACAATCCCCGGGGCTGCAATCACCTGGCGCGCTATTTCCGACGCCCAAACTGCAATCGCTTGGCCCACAATCCCCGTCAATCGCCTCTGCAACCCCGACAGGCATCGAACATGCGGATTGGGCCATGCAGGTGCCGCAACAGGCAATCGCTTCAAGCCTTCGCATGATCCTGTCCGAGCGCCGCTCGCTGCTGCGCCGGTTGCGTGACATACTGACACCGCGTGCCTTGCGCAGCTCTGCGTTCGCCAGTTTGCAATCTGCGAACCGCTTTTTGATGAGCGGGATGGCCGCGATGATGCCGTGCTCTTTGATGGCGAATTTGATATAGCCAGAACAGCCGGTCCCGCCATGGCGAACGGAATAGGCGCAACGATAGCCTTTGCGTGGCGAGATATAGCGCTGATAGACCCATATCCCGCCCAGAGCTGTCCTTGAAAGCATAGTATCGCGGCCTTTCGGTTTGAACCGTTTGCGACCGGTAGACTGGGTATGTCAACGGCGCTGGTCAAGCGTTGAAGCCCCGCTGCATCAGATCATAAGGGTGTTTCCAACCCGGCTGCGCTGCAATCGCATCCAGCCAACGTTCGATATTGGGATAGGCTTTGCGGTCAAAGCTGAAGGGCTCGGGATAGTACAGATAGCTACAGCAGGCGATGTCGGCGATGGTGATCCCATCCGCCGCCAGCCAATCGCGTCCGTCCAGATGCGTGTCCAGCACCTTCAGCGCGCCAGCCAGACGGCCTGTCAGAAAGCCGATCACATCCGCATTGCGTTTCTCTTCGGGCAGGAAGTTCATCATGAACCGCAAAGGGCCAGCGACGCTGGACACTTTGTGGTTGTCATAAAACATCCAGCGCAGCACTTCGCGCCGCTCGGCGGCAGAGCTACCACCCAGCTTGCCGGATTTAGAACTGATATAGTCCTGAATGACGCCCGATTGCGTCAGCACCGTGTCGCCATCGAGCAAAACAGGGGCCTCGCCCATGATGTTCAGTTCCAGATATTCGGCCGTGCGGGCCCCGCCGTTGAAGAAATCAACGAAAATAGGGTCCCATTCCTGTTCAGCGAGCGTCAGGGTCAGCGCGGCTTTGTAAGAGTGGCCGCTTTCGCCAAAACAGTGCAATTTCATGGACATAAATACAGGCCTCCAAACCTGATCAAGGACGCGGGTCAGCGTCGGTTGAGGGCGCGAATGCCGCGCCCTCTGATCAGCTTAGAAGTTTGCAGCGTCCAGCGCCATCACAGTATCGGCACCGGTGTTGATCCGGGCCAGATGCATGCCGGTCGCTGGCAGCTGGCGGGCCATGTAGTAGCGGCCTGTGGCGATCTTGGTCTCATAGAATGCGGTATCAGTTGCACCGCCTTCCAGCGCCTCCATCGCGGCCTTTGCCATACGCGCCCACATCAGGCCCAGGCAAACATGACCCATCATATGCATAAAGTCGTAAGAGCCAGACAGCGCATTGTTCGGGTTCTTCATGCCGTTTTGCATGAAATACATGCCCGCCGCTTGCAGGTCCTTTGACGCGGCTTTGAGAGGCTCAAGGAAATCCGTTTTCAGCGCTTCGTTGTCGCTGTTTTCCTTGATGAAGGTCTTGATCATTTCAAAGAAGGCCATGACATGTTTGCCGCCATCTTGGGCCAGCTTACGGCCCACAAGGTCAAGCGCCTGAACGCCATTGGCGCCTTCATAGATCATCGCGATCCGGGCATCGCGGGCATATTGGGACATGCCCCATTCTTCGATATAGCCATGCCCGCCATAAACCTGCTGGGCCGCTGTCGCGTATTCAAAGCCTTTGTCGGTCAAAAAGCCCTTTAGAACAGGGGTCATGAGGGAAATCAGCCCATCGGCGTCTTTGTCGCCATTCTTATGCGCCCGGTCGATCAGTGTCGCGCCCCAATATGTAAAGGCACGCGCCCCCTCAACGAAGGATTTTTGGTCCATCAGGTTGCGGCGAATGTCTGGGTGCACGATCAGCGGATCGGCGGGGCCGTCAGGGTTTTTTGCGCCGGTCACATCGCGTCCTTGCAGACGGTCATTGGCATAGGCTACGGCGTTCTGATAGGCGCTTTCCGCTTGGGCATAGCCCTGCAGACCTACGCCCAGACGCGCTTCGTTCATCATGGTGAACATGGCGCGCATGCCTTTGTGTTCTTCGCCAATCAGATAGCCGGTGGCTTCGTCATAATTCATCACGCAAGTGCTGTTGCCATGGATGCCCATCTTTTCTTCGATGCTGCCGACGGACACACCGTTGCGGGCGCCAAGGCTGCCATCATCATTGACCATGATCTTAGGCACAATGAAGAGGGAGACACCTTTGATCCCCTCTGGCCCGCCTTCGATCTTGGCAAGGACGAGGTGGATAATATTCTCGGCCATGTCGTGATCACCGGCCGAGATAAAGATTTTCTGGCCAGAAATCTTGTAGCTGCCGTCGGCCTGCGGGGCCGCCTTGGTGCGCATCAGGCCCAGATCGGTGCCGCAATGCGGCTCGGTCAGGTTCATGGTGCCGGTCCATTCACAGGTGACCATCTTGGGCAGGTATTTCTGTTTTTGTTCGTCCGATCCATGGGCATAGATCGCCGAATAGGCGCCATGGGTCAGGCCTTGATACATGTTAAAGGCCATGTTGGCGGACACAAATGGTTCCTGCGCGGCCGTGTGCATGATGTAGGGCAGCCCCTGTCCACCATAATCCGGATCGCAATCCATCGCGGTCCAGCCGCCTTGTTTCATCTGTTCGAAGGCATCCTTGAAGCCTGTAGGGGTGCGCACGACACCGTTTTCAAAGACACAGCCCTCTGTATCGCCCACCACGTTCAGTGGGTGAAGTACTTCGGAGGCGACTTTGCCTGCTTCTTCAACAACAGCACCTGTAAACGCGCGGTCCAGATCTTCGAAACCGGCGATATCCTGTTCACTGACTTTCAGTAAATCATGCAGCACAAACTGGATGTCTTTGGTGGGTGCGTTGTAAATTGGCATATGACGTCTCCTCAGGGTCGTATGTTCGGGTCGCGGCGTGTTAGGCCGCGACGTGTTTTTCTTTGGCCATTTGGGCAAGCTTCTGCTCTCCCCAGGCCAACTGCTCTTTTAGTTCGGAAATGGCTTCTTCAAGCTCGGCTTTTTGGGCTTCCATATTTGCCAGATGGTTTTGCGACAGCTCATAGGTTTTGGCTAGTTGGGCTTCTGGTCCGTTATCCATGTGGTAGAGATCCAGCAGCTGACGGATTTCCTCAAGGCTGAAACCAAAACGCTTACCGCGCAAGATCAACTTAAGGCGGGCACGGTCGCGCTTGGTGAAAAGGCGCTTCTGGCCTTCGCGGATCGGGAACAGCAATTCTTTGGCCTCATAAAAGCGCAAGGTGCGCGCTGTGACGTCAAATGCATCGCACATCTCCCTTATGTTCATCGTATCGGTCTTCATCGTGTTTTCCTTTATGCGTGTTTCAAGTGAGCACGCATTTGCGGAGCTTGAATTCACCATACAAGAATTCTTGACCCTTACGTAAACGTAACGTGGCGTCATTTGACGCCTCACGAAATTTTACGAAACTTTGCGCGCGTAAAAAAGTAACTTTGTGAGAGGGAAGATTTGCGAGATTTTCCCCCTAGCCTTAAAATTAAGGGTGAATATGGCACCCTGAAGGCCCGAAATATGATTCTAAGGCTGGTTTCAGGCGCAATTCACACCAAAATAGGGCGTCGCTGTGGCTCTGATGGGTTCGGTGATCAACAGATGACGTTGCGGCGATTTTACACCGTAAATTTAGTCCAGCGTCTTTGCCGTGCCGTCACGCAGATTTTGCAGCTCGGTGATCGTCTCTTCCAGCTGCTTTTTCTGATCGGCCAGCTCAACCAATTGCTTGTCGGCCAGCGTGATCCATTCGCGCATCTGCGCTTCGGTGCCTTCATTTTCGTAGATCAAAAGCCATTGGCGAATATCTTCCAGCGCAAAGCCAAAACGGCGCCCGCGCAGAATCAATGTCATCCGGGCCAGCTCTTTTGGCCCGTAGAAACGCGACCGGCCTTCTTTTTCGGGGGTGAGCAGCTCAATATATTCATAGTACCGAAGCGTTCTGGGCGTCACATCGAACTGTGCGCACATTTCTTTGAAAGTCAGACGTTTTTCGGACATGAATTCCCCCTCTTGGTGCCATCGTAACGTCAAGCTTCTGGCGGGGCAACTGGCGGATCGGGTCATTGCGCTGACATCCGGACACCATTTAGTGCGTTTGCGATGGCGGGGCTTTGGGGAATGTGGCTATATCATCTTGCGGGCCACAAAGCGGGCCGCACCCAGCTGTCCAGGAGCCCCGATGACCGACCTGCAGAAAACCCGCCGCGAGAAGATCGCGCGCCAGTTCATCGAAGCCATACCCCATGCCAAAGAACTTGGGATGCAATTGACCGAGATCGCAGATGGTAAGGCGACTATCGGGATGGATTATGATGCGCGCCTTGTGGGTGATCCTGAAACCGGGGTGATCCATGGCGGGGCGGTGTCGGCCCTGATGGATACATGTGCGGGTGCCGCTGTGATGGCCCATCCGGCGGCCCCCATCGCGACAGCCACGCTTGATCTGCGGATCGACTATATGCGCGCGGCAAGCCCCGGGCAGCGTATCACGGCCACGGCTGAATGTTACCACGTCACCCGGTCGGTCGCCTTCGTGCGCGCCACTGCCGTTGATGCAGATGTCGACCGCCCCGTTGCAACGGCCACCGGGGCCTTCACGATTGAAAGGGCCAAAGCATGAAGCGCCCTGAACCTGTTCAACTGGTCAAACAACGCCGCGATGCGACACTGGAAAAACTGGTCAGCGGTGTCCCTTATATCCAGTTCCTGGGCATTCGGTTTGACCGGCGCGGGGATGAGCTGACGGGCATCCTGCCTTATGATGACAAGCTGATCGGCAACCCGATGCTGCCAGCCTTGCACGGCGGCGTGACGGCCGCCTTTCTCGAAGTGACCGCGATTATTGAGCTCAGCTGGGGTATGATCTGGCAGGACATGGAGGCGGGCAAATTCGATCACTATGCGGATATGCGCCCCAAGCTGCCCAAGACCATCGACTTTACGGTGGATTACCTGCGCTCCGGGCTGCCGCGTGATGCCTATGCGCGGGCGCGGATCAACCGCTCGGGCCGCCGCTATGCTTCGGTGCATGTTGAGGCTTGGCAGGATAATCGCACTCGGCTGTTCGCGCAGGGCACCGGCCATTTCCTGATGCCTGCCCGCGATGAATGAAACGGCGCCGCTGACCCATCGGCGGGTACTGACCATTGCGCTGCCGATTGTCCTGTCCAACGCAACGGTGCCGATCCTGGGTGTCGTTGACACCGGCGTGGTCGGCCAATTGGGCGAGGCTGCGCCCATTGGCGCGGTCGGGATTGGCGCGATCATCTTGTCCGCTATCTATTGGATCTTCGGGTTTCTGCGGATGGGCACAACGGGCCTGACCTCTCAGGCGGCGGGGGCCGGTGATGCAGATGAGGTGGATGCGCTTTTTGCACGCGCCATGCTGATAGGGATCGGGGCGGGGCTGGTAATCATCGCCGCGCAAGTGCTGATCTTCCACGGCGCGTTTTGGGTCTCACCGGCCAGTGCGGCTGTGGAAAGCCTTGCGCGGGACTACATGACCATCCGGGTGTGGTCGGCCCCGGCGACCATTGCGCTTTATGGGATCACGGGCTGGCTGATCGCGCAGGAACGCACCCGCGCGGTATTGATCATTCAGGTCGGCATGAATGGCTGCAATATCGGGCTGAGCTATTTTCTGGGGCTCAAGCTGGGCTGGGGCGTGAGCGGTGTGGCCTGGGCGACATTTATCGCCGAATGGGGCGGGCTGGCGCTGGGCCTTTGGTATTGCCGGGGGGTGTTCACCCGTACCGCCTGGCGATCAGCGGCGCGCGTCTTTGATACGGTGCGACTGAAACATATGGCGCTTGTCAATTCAGATATCCTGATCCGGTCGGTGCTGCTGCAGGCGATTTTCATCAGCTTTCTGTTCTACGGATCGGATTTTGGGGACGTGCAATTGGCAGCCAACCAAATCCTGATGCAGTTTCTGCAGGTCACGGGGCATGCGCTGGATGGGTTCGCCTTCGCAGCAGAGGCGCTGGTGGGCCAGGCGCTAGGGGCGCGGGCCCGCAGTGCAGTGCGGCGCAGCGCTGTGCTCAGCAGTCTTTGGGGGGCGGTGATTTGCATTGTTCTGGCGAGCAGCTTTGCCGTATTTGGCGGGACCGTCATTGATATTCTGACAACCGCGCCCGATGTGCGCGCCGCATCGCGGGTCTATCTGCCCTATATGATTGCGGCGCCGATCCTAGGCTGGGCGGCATGGATGCTGGACGGGATATTTATCGGGGCAACGCGGACCAAGGATATGCGCAATATGATGATCGTTTCGACCATCGTCTATTTCGCCTGCGTCATCCCGCTTATGGCCGTCTTAGAAAACCACGGACTGTGGATCGGGATGCTGATCAGCTTTGTGGTGCGCGGGGCAACGTTGGCGATCCGCTATCCCGCGCTTGAGGCGGCCGCCGATTCAAAGCCAATCGCTGCGTCCTGATCCCACGGCCTGCGCCACCGTATCAAAACCATCACGCGCCAAAAGCGCGTCCAGTCCGCGCGTGATCTCATCGACAAGGGACAGACCGCCATAGACCAGCGCCGTGTAGAGCTGCACGGCAGAGGCACCTGCGCGGATTTTTTGATAGGCCTGCGCGGCGCTGCCGACCCCGCCGACGCCGATGATGGGCAATTCTGTCATAGTGGATAGCTGCGCCAGAACCCGCGTGGATTTTTCGAACAAGGGCTGGCCGGACAAACCGCCGGCTTCGGCTTTATGCGGGCCATGCAGGCCTTCGCGGTCCAGTGTGGTGTTGCTTGCAATCACCGCCGAAATGCCCGCGCCATTGGCGACCTCTGCCACATCGGCCAGCTCATCCGCGTTCAGGTCGGGGGCGATTTTCAGGAAAATCGGGATCGGTTTGGCAAGGGCCGCGTTTGCCTCTAGCACGCCGTTCAGCAGCGCCGAAAGCGCGGCTTTGCCTTGCAGATCACGCAGCTTTTCGGTGTTGGGGGATGAGACATTGACCGTCGCGAAATCCACATGCGGGCCGCATTCCTTTAAGACGGTCGCAAAATCGGCGGCTTTGTCGGTGCTGTCTTTATTGGCCCCCAGGTTCAGGCCGGTCACACGGCTTGTGGGGCGCTGGGCCAGACGAGCGGCGATGGCCTGCATCCCGTCATTGTTAAAGCCAAAGCGATTGATGGCGGCCTGATCTTCGGTCAGGCGAAAGAGGCGTGGTTTGGGATTTCCGGGCTGCGGGCGCGGTGTGGCTGCGCCCACCTCAAGAAAGCCAAAGCCGGTCCTGGCCAGCGCATTCAGTGCAGTGGCGTTTTTATCAAAACCAGCGGCCAGACCAATCGGGTTGGGCAGGTCCAGACCTGCGATTGATGTTTGTAGGCGCGCGGTTGAAACAGGTCCGCCGCGCGGGCCAAGCCCTGTATTGAGAGCTTTGATCGCCAGCCCATGGGCGGCCTCAGGATCGATGCGGCGCAGGGCGGCAAGGCCGATTGTCTCTGCCAGCTTCATAGTAGCTCCGGGAATTGATGTTTACCGCCTTTTAGGGGCAGCGGGACGTTCCAGGCGATCTCGGACAAGTGTAAAGGGCGGTAAAGATGGGGGAATAGCACGCCCTTGCGCGCAGGCTCCCATGTCAGGGCGTCCAGCCCATCTGCTTCAACAGCCAAAAGCCAAAGGCCTTCGGCCCCGGCGAAATATTTGGCGGCGGTTTCGGCCACAGTGTCAGCCGTCGAAAAATGAATGTACCCATCTTCCAGATCAATGGGCGCACCGTCGGTGACCCCATCGGCCTGCAGCTGGGCCCATTCATCGGCCCGGAAAATTTTGTAAATCAGCATAGGGGTCTGATGGCCTTATAGGCGCGGAAGGTCAAGAATAAGGCATGTCACAAAACTGACGTAGGGTCCGCCTAATCGGGCGCGGGGAAGCCGTTTGACTCTGCCGCGACCCAGCGCCAATCTTACCAAATCTAAACAGGGGGAAATCCACATGATTTCACGAATTCTTACATCAACATGCGCATTGGCGCTGACAGCAGGGGCTGCCTCGGCTGACTTCACATTGCATGTTATCCATATCAACGATCTGCACAGCCGGATTGAACCAATCAACCGGTTCGATTCGACCTGCAACGCCGAAGACAACGCCGCAGGCGAATGTTTTGGTGGCGTGGCGCGGGTGATCACCAAAATCAACGAGCTGCGCGAAGAGCTGGCCGGTGAAAACGTGATCGTTCTGGACGCGGGCGACCAATATCAGGGCAGCCTGATGTACACGACCTATAAAGGCGATGTTGAGGCCGAGTTTGCCGAGATCGTCGGCTTTGACGCCATGGCCGTGGGCAACCACGAATTTGACGATGGCGACGAAGGGCTGCGCAAGCTGACTGACGCTGTGTCTTTCCCAATCATCTCGGGCAATATCGATGTCTCCAGCTCAAACGTGCTGGCAGGCCAGGTGGATAACCACGTTGTGCTTGAAGTTGGCGGCGAAAAGATCGGCATCGTCTCGGCGCTGGCCGTCGATACGGTTGAAACCTCCAGCCCGTCTGATGCGGTGATCTTCACCGATGAAATCGAAAGCCTGACCGCAGATGTGGCCACGCTGGAAGCGGAAGGCGTCAACAAGATCATCGCGCTGAACCACGTGGGCGTGACCAAAGACCTTGAAATCGCCGCAGCGGTTGCGGGCCTTGACGCTGTCGTGGGCGGACACTCGCACACGCTGTTCTCAAACACTGATGAAGATGGAATGGCCTATCCGACCATGGTTGGCGATGTGCCGGTGGTGCAGGCCTATGCCTATTCGAAATATGTCGGGCATCTGGTGCTGGAATTTGACGATGCGGGCAATGTGACCTCAGCGACTGGAGATACGATCCTGCTGGATGCCAGTGTAGCCGAAGATGAAGCCGCCGTGGCCCGCGTGGCCGAACTGGCAGGCCCAATCGAGGAAATGAAAACCCGCGTCGTGGCAGATGCGGCCGAAGCCATCGAAGGCGACCGTTCGGTTTGCCGCGCGATGGAATGCCCGATGGGCAACCTCGTGGCCGATGCGATGCTTGACCGGGTCAAGGATCAGGGCGTTCAGATCGCCATCCAGAACGGCGGCGGTTTGCGCGCGTCGATCGACGGTGGTGAAATCACCATGGGCGAAGTCCTGACGGTGCTGCCGTTCCAGAACACGCTTTCGACTTTCGAAGTGACCGGTGAGGCCATTGTCGCCGCGCTCGAAAACGGCGTCAGCGAAATCGAAGAAGGGGCAGGGCGCTTCCCACAAGTTGCGGGCATGAGCTTTACGGTTGATGCCGCAGCCGAACCCGGTTCGCGCGTCTCCGAAGTCATGGTTGGCGGTGCGCCGATTGATCTGGCGGCGACATACGGCGTTGTGTCCAACAACTACGTGCGTAATGGCGGCGACGGCTACGGCATGTTCGTCGATGCGGCCAATGCCTATGACTATGGCCCAGACCTGGCGGATGTGACAGCTGAATACATCGCAGCCAACGCACCTTATCAGCCCTATACCGATGGGCGTATCACAATGAAGTAAGCTGACAGCAGCTTTCGGAAAAAATGCGCTGCGGGCAACCGTGGCGCATTTTGCGTTTGGGGCCATGGCCGGATCGCCAAAACGAAATCGTGACTGGACCTTGCGGGGCTCTGGTCGCAACAGTTGCACCTGTGAAAACGTGCAACATCGGAGATGCCCCGTGATCCGCAGCCTATTGACCAGCCTATTGATTTGCACTGGCCTGCCAGGCATGGCGCAAGACTGCGGACCAGATACCCCGTGCGAGATTGAAGGCGGGCTTTATCACCTGCGTCTGCCCGATGGGGAGGGGCCGCATCCTGTGTTGATCTGGTATCACGGACATCGGGGCAATGGTGCATCGATCCACCGTGGGGGCGGCCTGCAAAGGGACTTTCTCGAACAGGGCTATGCACTGCTGGCGCCCAATGGCTACCAATCCGGGGATGGCCCCCGTTCCTACCCCGCCCGCGCGGGCGCGCCGCGCGATGATGTGGCTTTTACCTTTGCGGTCTTAGAGGATGCCAGCCTGCGGGCGAATCTTGATCTTGACCGGGTTTATGCGGCGGGCTTTTCGGCAGGCGGGTCGATGGCCTGGCTTTTGGCCTGCGAGGCCGGGGATCGTTTGAAAGGGATGGTCAGTGTGGCGGGGGCCTTGCGTAGACCAAACCCGACGGATTGCGCGGGGCTGCAAGGGCTGCCTGTGATGCAGGTGCATGGGTTCGCCGATGCGCAAGTACCGTTTGAGGGGCGCGGCATTGGCGCTTGGCACCAAGGCAGCCTGTGGGAAATTCTCGACCGGGCACGCGACGCCAATGGTTGCCGTTCAAACCCGGATGATATCACAATTTCCGACCAATACCGGACACGGGTGTGGGATGTCTCATGTATCGGCGCGCCAGTGCGCCTAGATGTACATGACGGTGGTCATGGGCTGCCACAGGGTTGGACAGCGCGGGCGCGGGAGTTTTTGGAAGGGGCGGCGGCGTCCAATTGATCTTGATCCGAAACCGATCATTGCGGTTTTCGATGGTCTGCAGACGAAACTCGGCTGGCACTTCTTGACCTCATATCGAAGGTGATTTAGTCACCCTGTTAGTTGCGGGCGTTGTGTAATGGTAAGACCTCAGCCTTCCAAGCTGATGATACGGGTTCGATTCCCGTCGCCCGCTCCAAAAACTTCCATACAAATTTGAATATCGGACATACCCGCAGCATGGCTTGTGAAAAGCGCACGCCAGAATTATGTCAGGGGACAAGTGACAAAGGATGTCCGATGGCAGACCCCCAAAGAACCACACCAGAAGATCGCCCCGTTGGTGAAAAGGTCAGCGCGCTGCGTGCGCTTTGGCCGTTCATGCGGCCATATAAGCTGAATATCTACGGGGCAGGTTTTGCTTTGGTTTTCACAGCTGGCGTGTCGCTCTCATTGCCGGTGACGGCCCGGCTGATCGTCGATAGTTTCGGCGAAGCGGGGGGGCAGATCGGGGATTATTTCGTTGCCATGCTGACGGCGGCTGTGCTGCTCGCGCTGGGCACGGCGTTGCGTTATTATCTGGTGACGCGTCTGGGTGAACGGGTTGTGGCCGATATCCGCAAGGGCGTCTTTAACCGCATGATCAGCATGAGCCCCGCCTTTTATGAACGGATCATGACCGGTGAAGTGCTCAGCCGGATCACCACAGATACAACGCTGATCCTATCGGTGATCGGTAGTTCAGCCTCAATCGCGCTGCGCAATATCCTGATTTTCATCGGCGGCGTGATTCTGATGCTGCTGACCTCAGTTCCAATGAGCTTGATGGTGCTCTGGCCGATTCCGGTTGTGTTATTTCCCATCATTTTCCTGGGGCGCCGGGTGCGGAAGATTTCAAAGGAAAACCAGGACCTGATCGCAGAATCAAGCGGCGGTGCGTCCGAACAGCTCTTGGCGGCGCAAACCGTGCAGGCCTTCACGCATGAGGCGCTGAGCCGGGCGAAATTCGATGAAGTGACCGAAGAAAGCTATCGGTCGGCGCGGCGCCGGATTTTTATCCGCGCCATTTTGACCGCTGTGGTGATTTTCATGGTCTTTGCCGCCGTGGTGCTTTTCCTCAGCATGGGGTCCGAAGATGTCAGCCGGGGCCAGATCACCGAAGGCGGATTGGTCCAGTTCCTGATTTACACGATCATGGTCGGGGGGGCTGTTGCGGCCCTGTCCGAGGTCTGGGGCGAATTGCAGCGCGCCGCAGGGGCCACCGAACGGCTGGTCGAACTTTTGACCATTGAAGACAGTGTGCAGGACAGCCCTGATGCGCAATCGCTGCCTGAGCCGGTCAAAGGGGCGCTCACCTTCGATAATGTCAGCTTTCAATACCCTTCGCGGCCCGATGTCTCGGCGCTGGATGGGATTGATCTGAAGATCGCGCCGGGGGAAACTGTGGCGCTGGTCGGCCCGTCCGGGGCAGGTAAAAGCACGATTATCCAGATGGTCCAACGGTTCTACGACCCGCAGCAAGGGGCGGTGCTGATGGATGGGGTGGATCTGCGTGACCTGACCCGTGGCGAGTTCCGCAAACATATCGCACTGGTGCCGCAAGACCCGGTGATTTTTGCCGAAACCGCGCGCGAGAATATCCGCTTTGGCCGGCCCGAAGCCACCGATGCTGAAGTCGAAGCCGCCGCCAAGGCTGCCGCCGCGCATGACTTCCTGTCGCTCTTGCCCGATGGCTATGAAAGCTATGTGGGCGAACGCGGTGTGATGCTGTCTGGCGGGCAAAAACAGCGGATCGCCATTGCCCGCGCGATTTTGCGCGACGCCCCCATTTTGCTGCTGGATGAGGCGACAAGCGCGCTGGATGCCGAAAGCGAACACGCTGTGCAAAAGGCGGTTGAGGATCTGGCCAAGACACGCACGACCTTGATCGTGGCGCACCGGCTGGCCACGGTCAAAAAGGCGGACCGGATCATCGTGTTTGAAAACGGCAAGATCATCGCGCAGGGCACGCATGATGATCTGGTGGCTCAAGACGGGCTTTATGCACGTCTGGCCCGGCTGCAATTCACAGAAGGTGTGGCGGCTGAATAGAAAATCTCGTAGCGTCATACTTGAGGTTTCGCCGTTCTTTGCCCAACTTGGGTGATCAGGGAGAACTGCCCAAAAGACGGCAGATATATTTGGGAGGAGAAGGCATGGCTTATGCAAATGTCGCTGATCGTGATGCGATCGAGAATGAAATGCCGTGGGATGCGCGCGATTTGCCAACCACGACCTATGCGATGCTCAGCAAGACGGCGCAAAAGCATGGCAGCCGCAAAGCGGTCAGTTTCAGCCTTTTGTCGGACCCGAATTCCAAATGTGAAACCCTGACCTGGAACGAATTGCGCGACAAGACCGGGCAGACCGCGAACCTTTTCCGGTCTTTGGGCGTGGGCGAAAATGATGTGGTGGCCTACCTGCTGCCCAACGCGACCGAAACGATCCTGACCTATCTGGGCGGTCAGGTTGCGGGGATCGTCAACCCGATCAACCCACTTCTGGACGCCGAACAAATCGCCGCAATCCTGCGTGAAACCAAGGCCAAAGTGCTTGTGACGCTCAAGGCTTTTCCCAAAGCCGACGTGGCGCAAAAGGCGGCTGAGGCCGTGCGCTTTGCCCCCAATGTCAAACATGTGCTTGAGGTGGATTTGCTGCGCCATCTGAGCGGTTTGAAGAAATTCATCGTCCCGCTGATCCGGCCCAAGAACCCGGCAGATCATGATGCACGGGTGCTTGATTTCAATGCCGAGCTGGACAAGCAGCCAACCGAGCTGACATTTGAAGACAGCAAAGTGGACCGGGTTGCGGCCTATTTCCACACCGGCGGGACCACAGGCATGCCCAAGGTCGTGCAGCACCGCTATTCGGGGATCATCTACAATGCCTGGCTGGGGGATCGGCTGCTCTTTACCGAAAATGATGTGCAGATCTGCCCGCTGCCGCTATTCCATGTGTTCGCGACGATTGTGTCGCTTGGGGCATCGCTTGGGTCGGGGGCGCAGGTCGTCTTTCCAACGCCGCAGGGCTATCGCGGCGAAGGGGTGATGGACAATTTCTGGAAGCTGATTGAGAAGCACAAGGTGACCTTCATGATCACTGTGCCCACGGCCATGTCCGCGCTGATGCAGCGCAAGGTCGATGCGGATATCTCAAGCCTGCGGCTTGCCTTCTGCGGCTCCGCGCCCCTGCCGCTAGAGCTTTACCGGCGTTTCGAAGAGGCCGCAGGCGTGACGATCTGCGAAGGCTACGGGCTGACCGAAGCAACCTGCCTTGTGTCGATCAACCCGCCTGACGGGGATAAACGGGTCGGGTCTATCGGAATTCCGTTCCCTTACACGGATGTGCGGATAATCTCGCCTGCGACGGGCAAGGATGCCGGACCTGATGAGATCGGGGAAATCTGCATCTCAAGCCCCGGCGTCTATGGGGGTAAAACCTACACGGAGGCGGATAAGAACGCTGATCTGTTTTATCCGGGCACGATATCGGACGCGCAATATCTGCGAACCGGTGATCTGGGGCGCAAAGACCCGGACGGCTATCTGTGGATCACCGGGCGGGCCAAGGACCTGATCATCCGGGGCGGGCACAATATTGATCCCGCTGAAATCGAAGAGGCGCTCGCCGGGCATGAGGCGGTCGCCTTTGCCGGGGCGATCGGGCAACCGGATGAATATTCCGGCGAAGTGCCCTGCGCCTTTGTCGAATTGGTGGATGGCGCGACGATCACAAGCGATGAGCTGATCGCCTATGCCAAGGAACATATCCACGAACGGGCTGCGCATCCTAAGCATTTGGAAATCATGGATGAACTGCCCAAGACGGCGGTGGGCAAAATCTTCAAGCCTGACCTGCGCAAAAACGCGATCACACGCATTTATAACAAGGCACTGGCCGATACCGGGGCCGAAGTCAGCGTGGTGCTTGAGGATAAGAAACGTGGGCTGGTCGCGCATATTGCAAAAACCGGCGATGTATCAGATGAAGATATCGGCAAAGCGCTGAACGCCTTCACGATCCCATGGGAAGTGGCTGAATAATCGTCCAGCGCCGCAACAGGCAAAGGATGATGACAAATGGCAAAGCTGGCGTTTTTGGGTCTTGGGGTCATGGGCTACCCGATGGCAGGGCATCTGCAAGGGGCGGGCCACGATGTGGCTGTGTACAACCGGACCACGGCCAAGGCTGAAAAATGGGTCTCTGAGCATGGCGGGCGCATGGGGCAAACCCCGCGCGCGGCGGCGGAGGGTGCCAACATGGTCATGGCCTGCGTGGGCAATGATGACGACTTGCGCGCGGTCTGCCTGGGCGATGAAGGGGCGTTTGCGGGGATGACACCCGGATCGACCTTTGTCGATCACACAACCGTTTCTGCCGCAGTGACGCGTGAATTGCACGATATCGCAGCCGAGGCGGGGATCGCCTTTGTTGATGCGCCTGTATCGGGCGGTCAGGCGGGCGCAGAAAATGGCGTGCTTTCAGTGATGTGCGGCGGGGCGCAGGACAGCTATGATGCAGCGGCGCTGGTGATCAGCGCCTACGCGAAGACCTGCAAACGGATCGGGGGCTCCGGGGCCGGGCAGATGACCAAAATGTGTAACCAGATCGCGATTGCAGGCGTGGTGCAGGGGCTGGCAGAGGCGCTGCACTTTGCGCAGAAAGCCGGTCTGGACGGGCGGGCTGTGGTTGAGGTGATCAGCCAGGGCGCGGCGGGCAGCTGGCAGATGGCCAACCGGTATGAGACGATGCTGGACGATCACTTTGATCACGGCTTTGCAGTGGACTGGATGCGCAAGGATTTGGGCATTTGTCTGGACACCGCCGATGAAAACGGCGCTAGCCTGCCACTGACCGCGCTGGTGGATCAATTCTATAAAGACGTGCAGAAACTGGGCGGTGGACGGTGGGATACGTCATCACTGCTGAAACGATTGCAGGCGATGGAATAAAGCGTTTGACGAAATAGCCGACAAACCAAGGAATACATGCCGCTGCCCGGCCGTTGATTTCAGGCAGCGGCATGCTTTCGCGTTGGGTCAAAGTTCGGTTCTGTCGCGGAAAATTCAGAGCGGAACGCTTTGGAACAAATTTTCGACTTGGCTGTTGTCTCTGCGCAAAACCCATGAAGGAGTTTCACCATGAGTGACGTCAAGAAGAGCAAAAAAGATCGTAAATCTGTCCTGTCTGAACTGAATCAGAGCGACCGTAAGCCCTCAAAAGATCCGGAGGAAAAAAGCGACAAGTCTGTCCTGTCTGAACTCAATGACAGCAAATAAGAATGAGGGCCGCCGTTTGAGGTGGCCCTTTTTCGTGATGTTTGCGGATATGTGCCGTTCTACGCCTCAGCGAACCTGCAACACTTTTTCGCGCCCAAACTGACTGGACTGTGTGCTTTAGCCGTTTCAGGGGACACGAGTTATCCGGTCTTTGGTAGCAAAGCTGCCGCTGGTGCAGCTACCGAAGCGACCGCCCCGTATTCAACCCAGTCAGAAAGACTTTAACCAAGTCATGCGCGCCGACTTCCACTTGTGGGGGCTGAGACTTCTTTTTCGGCCAGAAAAATACGACCGCAGCAACCGCGAGAAAAGCTGATCCGACGATACCATTAGCTGCTATCGGAGACAGCCTGTCAGCAATCGCCAACCAAGCTGTCGCTACGAGAAAGCCCATGCCGACAAGGCCCAAGAAGGCAACAGCGGTGATCCGCGCGGCGCGCAGAGCCAGCCTGCGCGCCTGATTTTTAATATCATCTGAAATCATCAATTTACGACCGCTTGGATGTGGCCATCCCTATGACAAGACCGGCCGTCGCCGCGGCAAGCAGCGCCGCTGCGGGTTTGTCTTTTACGAATGACTGCGCTGATGCGGCTGCGTCCTGAGCTGCACCTGCAACATTTTGTGTGGCCTCCGCCAGATGATCTTTCAAAACATCGGTGGCTTCGGCAGATTTGCTAATCGCAGCTTTGCTTTCAGTGACGCCGAGTTGTTTTAGCGTCGAAACCAAGTCGCCTAAATCCCCGCGCAAGGCTTCTACCTCTTTGCCAAGTTGCGCGACTGTTGCGTCTTTTTTGCTCTGTGTCATTGCATAAATCCTTTGCGGTTGACCAGTTATGCTATGCCAACAAGAGCAGACGATTTCGGTTCCAAAAAACTTTCTGGAACATTTTCCTGCGCCATCTGTTGCTAGCGTAACGGTCCAATCTTTGGAGGCAGCGATGGCCAATTCTCTTTCGAAAGCAGCATTGAAGGCGTCAGGTCCCGCGGATCGCAATAAAGCCCGGCATGTTATATCGCTTAGTTTAAGCAAAACAGCGGATGAGTTGATTAACCCAAAGCTGATTTTGACTTGGCTAATCACCGCTTTGGGTGCGCCAGCTTATCTGAGCGGCGCTGTCGTTCCTATCCGGGAGGCTGGCGCATTGTTGCCGCAACCCCTCATCGCGCGCTTTGTGCAGCGATACCAGTTGCGAAAAATGTTTTGGGCTCTCGGTGCGCTGCTTCAAGGCGCGGCGGCTTTTGCAATCGCTATGATAGCGCTAAGGGTTGATGGCACTTTGGCGGGCTGGCTAATTCTTCTTTCATTGCTACTTTTCGTTGCCGGTCGGTCGCTAGCATCGACAACATACAAAGATGCCTTGGCGCGAACCGTCGAAGAGGGCGAGCGCGGCCATATCACAGGTTGGGCGGGGACGGTCGCTGCCGTTGCTGGTTTGGCATTCGGCGCAAGTATGGCGTTGGGGGTCTGGGGACAGGTGTCTGTTCCCGTTGTGGCCGCCGCAATCGGCGTGTCTGCAGTGATGTTCGCCTGCGCGTCCTGCGTCTTTATTGGATTAAATGAAGACGCCAGTGAGAACAAAAGCGAGCAGATCAAAAGCATCGTAAGTTTCATCAAGCCCTTGCGCGAGGATAAAGATTTTCGTCGTTATGTTCTGGCACGTGCATTCCTGACCGCGACGGCGCTCGCGCCCCCGTTTATCGTGCTTGCGTCGGCTCAGAGCGAAAGTAATTCACTGACAACTCTTGGACCCCTTGTGATTGCGTCCGGGTTGGCCGCCATCGTCAGCTCGGCGGCCTGGGGTTACCTATCCGACACGGCCAGCCGTCTTAGCCTCGCGATCGGCGGAGGAATCGCCACGATTGCCTATGCTATCGCCGCCTTTCTGATCCTTCTGGAAGATGGATCGCTCGCGACGCTCGCTGCGGCTTCAATCCTGTTCGTTGCGCAAGTCGGCTATCAAGGCGTGCGGTCTGGCCGTTCCATCTACTTGACAGATATGGCCAACGACCGCGACCGCCTGCAATACACAGCGCTCAGCAACATCTTGATTGGGACTGTCCTTGCGGCGGGCCTTGGTCTTGCAGGTGTCGCAGAGGTGTTCGGGGCGGCATTTGCGCTTGCGGTCTGCGCGGCCATGTCTGCGGTCGGCGTGTTCTTTGCCTTTACTTTGCAGGAGCTTTCAAAATGAAGACTGTCAACTGCAACACAACGTTTGAAGACATCGAAGACGCGCTAGACAAGGTTGAGGAGGCGAATGTTACGACAGTCGAAGACGTGATCGAAGCCTTGGGTCCAGCGTCTTTCCTGCCTATTCTGTTATTGGTTTCGCTCGTTGTTGTGACCCCTCTAAGCAGTATTCCGGGTCTGTCCGGAATGTCCGGGATCGTCATCGCCCTGATTGCTGGCCAACTGATCTTGGGGCGTGAAAAATTGTGGCTACCGGACTTGATCCTTAGCCGGAAGGTCCCCGGAGATAGGCTGAACAAAGCGCTTGCCCAAATTCGACCGCCGCTGAGTTGGATGCAGGATCATACAAAAGAGCGATTGCCGTTTTTGGTGCGAGGCCGGGCAATCCGTGTCCTGTTGGTACTTTGCATGCTGTGCGGCCTTGTCATGCCATTTCTAGAGGTCCTGCCTGCGACCTCATCAATGATGGCAGGGGCTATTGCTATTCTATGCCTTTCGCTTATCAGTCGGGATGGCGTTCTTGCGATCGCGGGGCTTATTTCTGTGGGTTTGGTGCTGGTCGTTCTGTCCGTGCTATTCAAAGCGGCGTTTAGCCTTCTTTAGCCCAAGGCTTGCTTTTTGCTTCTACTGCAACACTTTGTAGTCAAAGCAGGGGATGGGAATGAAAGACACAACAGACGGTGACGGATGCGCGCTGAAATCACAAAAGCGCTTGGCAGCGTTGGACAGTCTTTCGCTGATGGACAGCCCGCCAGAAGAGATTTTTGACCGCGCTGTTCGCCTTGCAACCCGTATGCTTGGTGTGGAAGTTGGCCTGCTATCTTTGGTTGATGGGGAGCGTCAATTTTTCAAAGCGCAAATTGGCTTGCCAGCACCATATGCCGAGTCTCGCGAGACGCCGCTTTCGCACTCATTCTGTCAGCATGTGGTCAGAGGTGGCGCACCCTTGATGGTGAGGGACGCCCGCGAAGATCCGGTGCTGCAATCAAACTTGGCTATCCGCGACCTAAATGTCATCGCCTATCTTGGTGTTCCGGTACGCGCGACAGATGGCGAGGTGTTAGGGTCATTTTGCGCGATTGAGGGTAAGCCGCGCGATTGGACGAATGAAGAGCGCGCGATCCTTGATGATATCGCCGCTGGCATTGAAAGCGAATTGGCGTTTCGTACCGAAAGTGCGACGCGGTCGGCGCAAGTTCGTGAACAGCGCGCGATGCGCCAAAGGCTTGATCTGGCCCTACAATCCGGGTCGATGGGAACCTACGACCTGAATCTTGAAACCGGTGTGGCTGAGTGGGACGACCAGCTTTACGAAATTTGGCGGCTGCCTGTTGGTAGTACCAATCCGTTTGAAGCCGCAGTAGCGAAAATCCATCCAGAGGATATGGACGCGCATGAGGCCGCCTTTGCGAAGGCAATGGATCCTGCGGGCGACGGTCTCTACCGCCTGGAAATGCGGGTTTTAATGGGGCCGTCCGAGGATTATATCTGGGTGCTTTCCACCGGAATTGTGACCTTTGACAGCGAAACCCCCACGCGGATGGTTGGGACAGTGCAAGACATCTCGGACCGCAAGCGAGCCGAGGAGCACGCTCTCCTTTTGTCACAAGAGCTAAACCATCGCGTCAAAAACCTGTTCGCGATCACCAATGGGATCATCAGCATCACGGCCCGCGAAAGTAAGACGACGCGAGAGATGGCCGATGCGCTGAGGTCGCGAATTGTATCGTTATCGTCTGCCCATGATTTGGTGCGTCCCGCTATTGCCAGAGATCACAACGCAGCCGCAGAAACAGACCTGGCCACCCTGATGCAGACAATTCTTGCGCCGCACCTTCAGACAGCAGACCAAGCGGAGTTGACCGGCGACTTTATCGCGCTTGGGGCTGAACAAGCATCGTCCTATGCGCTCGTCCTTCATGAACTGGCGACCAATGCCGCAAAATACGGTGCCCTGACTGGCACAGACGGAAGGGTCAAAATCGAATGGCGCGTCAATGCGGGCACGCTGTCTTTGAATTGGTTTGAAACCGGCGGACCTCAAACCGACCAAACCAACGGGACAGCAGGCTTCGGTTCAACGCTCATCGATTTGACGGTCAAAAGACAGCTCTTTGGGGATTACGAAATTGAGCGGAAGCCCGAAGGCTTCTGCTTTCGAATGACACTTCCCTGGAGTTGATCAGGCGAGAGTTTCCGTCGAAGAAAAAAACATCGCCTGCGAAATCGCCGATAGCACCTGCTCGGTCCGGAAGGGCTTGGTGATCAGGAAGGCTGGTTCTGGTTTTTCGCCCGTCAGCAAGCGCTCTGGATAGGCTGTGATGAAGATCACCGGCAGATCGCCATGCGCTTTCAGAAGATCATTCACCGCATCGATGCCCGAGCTTTCATCTGCCAAGCGGATATCAGCCAAAATGAGGTCTGGTCGACCATCGGTTCCGACCTGCAAGGCTTCTTCATGGGTTTGAGCCACGCCAAACACTGCATGGCCTGCCTCGGTGACAATGTTTTCAAGATCAAGCGAAATAACGGGCTCATCTTCAATGATGAGCACCTTGCCCCGTGCCGAGCTCGCCAATTCTTCTTGGCCAATCCGGATCAGTTTCTCAGCTTCCTCGACTGAAGCACCAATGATCTCGGCCACGTGAGCAGGCGCGAAATCTTCCATCGAATGTAACAGCAGCGCCTCGCGGGTGCCTGGCGTCAGGGATTTGAGGTGCTCTTGAACTTTTGCAGCCCTCCCGCGTTCTTCATCCGCGACCGGTGCGCCCGAGGATGTCCAGATCCCGTGGAACATGCGGAACATCTCGACCCGTGCTGCGCTTGGATCCGGTATGGTTGCTGGATCTGCTATCATGGCCTCAAGGACCGCTGCGGCATAGGCATCGCCAGTCGTCTGATTACCAGTCAAAGCGCGCGCGTAGCGTCGCAGAAAAGGGATGTGGCCAGCGATATGATCCATTGGGTTGTTCTTTTTTTGCAATTTCTGGGAACTAACTAAATAGAGTACTGTTAGTTGGTAACAAGATGTAATGTCACGCAAAGCGAGTTTGGATCGACAAATGGACGAAAAAGAAAAGCCTAACACCGGTATTCTAAGTGCCCATTTGAAAGATGCTTATTCAGATACCTTGGAAGAAGAACTGCCCGAGACCTTTCGGCTTCTCATTGATGAGAACCTTCGCAAGGGTGTCGAAGAGACCTTGAACGAGGGCATACCAGACCGTTTCCGGCATCTGCTAAGCCAACTGGACGAGGTCGCTTCCAAGGGAGGCGATTCATGAGTTCGTTCAACGACGATCTGTTGCAGTTGGTCCCGAACCTTAGGGCCTTCGCGCGCAGTTTGACGCGCAATGCCACGTCTGCAGATGATTTGGTGCAGGACACCTTAGTGAAAGCCATCTCTTACAGGGATAAGTTTTCCGAAGGTACAAATATGGGCGCGTGGACGTTCACGATCATGCGCAACACTTTCTACAATGACCGTGCAAAGGCGTCGCGTGAGACAGAAGATCCCGAAGGTGATCTGTCTGCTCAGCTCTCTGTCAAACCAGATCATGATGGCCGCTTGCAATATGTCGAATTCAAAGCTGCTTTTGCTCAATTGTCGGACGAGCGACGCGAGGCTCTCACCCTCGTGGGCGCGCTTGGAATGTCGTATGAGGAAGCGGCCGAGACCTGCGGTGTGGCCGTTGGCACCATCAAAAGCCGTGTCGGCCGCGCACGTCGGGACCTTGCAGTCATTATGAAGCTCGGTGACGAGGGCATGACCGACGCCACGGATGCGCATACGACAGCAGTTGTTTCAGCAGCGACAGTGGCCTGACGCATGAATGCTCCGCACCTCGATCTCGTGACGCTTCAAAAGGAAGTCTTTCACCACGTCAGCAACAACTTCCAGATCATCCAATCGATGATACGGCTGGTGTCCCGCGATCCGTCCGTCATAGATGTAGCCAGTGAGCTGGAACAGCGCATTCAGCTTCTGAGCATCGCGCATACCGCGCAGAACTGTTTTGACAGTGCGGCAATCCATTCGATTGAGACGGCGCTACCCAACCTCATTTTGGGTGTCCAGCGTGGCGGGTTTTTGCTGGGTCGGCAAATAGTGCAGGACGTAAGCTGTAGTCCGCTAAGTGTGCAGCGGACCTATGCGGTCTTGCATGTCTTGGTTGAGGTGCTGCGCGTTTTGAACCGCAGCACCGCGCGCAACATCGTTATTGCGCTCAGCGATGATGAACTGGTTGTTTCCTCCGATGCAGAGCCAATTCCGCTCAATGAAAGCACCATCGCTTTGACGGCGGCCTTTGCCCGTGAATTGGGCACAGCGCCGACATGGTCCGACACCGGTTTGACGCTGAAACTGCGCTGACCGAAACATGGTCGAAATCCTCCTGACCGCAGAAGAAGCTTATCCACGGTTCGAAGAGCTTGTCGCGGGCGCCCAGACGGACGTTTCAATCTCCATGCGCATCTTCGATGCTGCAACGCCTCTCTACGGATCGACAGGAAACGGTGAAACCTGGGCGGATCTGATTGCAGCGAAGTTGGCCGAAGGTGTCCGCTTTGATATCACGCTGTCCGATTTCGACCCTGTCGCCAAGCCCGAACTGCATAGATACGCTTGGGAGTGCTTTGAAAGGTTGAAATCGGCAGCGTCCGCCTGTCCGGCCCGCATGCAGGCCAGGGTTCATTTGCATCCAGCTCAGGCCGGTATGTTGCAGCGTCTTCTGTTTGCACCTGCAGCCTTGTTCCACATCCACAAAGAATGTGAGCGGCTAAACGCTCTTGCCCCAGACGACCGCGCACGGCAGCTTGAGGCGATGCCCGAATTTGCCAAGCTCATTCGCACAGGTCCCCAACTCAGCCCGCGCTTCTGGCGGTTCCCGCCGCTTCATATTGCATCGCATCATCAAAAAATGGCGGTAATCGACGGGGAAACACTCTATATCGGTGGGCTCGATTTGAACCCGCGCAGATTTGATACAAAAACGCATGACCGACCTGCACCGCAGACGTGGCATGACGTGCAAGTCGTGTGCCAAGGGCCGATCGCATCCGCAGCGCGCACCCATATCAACACGTTTCGGTCCGGCGCGGAGGGGCAAGACATCACGGCTGTGCCCGGCTTGATCCGCACCCTCAGCCAGCGCCGATCTTTCGGCGTGCCTCGTCTTTCGCCCAAGACCGTCCTGAACGACATCGAACAGGCCCATTTTGATCTCATCGAAAGCGCTCGGACGTTTATTTATATTGAGACACAATTTCTTAGATCATCGCGGATCGTAACTGCGCTTTGCAAGGCAGCACATCGCGGCGTTTCCCTCATTGTCATCCTTCCTGCCGCCCCCGAGGAGGCAGCCTTTGGCGACGCGAGCGGGCTGGACACGCGATTTGGAGAACACTTGCAGGCCCGCGCGATCGGCCGCCTGAAACGGGCTTTTGGTGGCAATATGTTTCTGGGGTCTCCGGTGCAGCCCAAGGCACAAGATGGTGATCGTGATACTCTCGAACAGGCCCCAATCATCTATGTCCATGCGAAGGTTATCATCAGTGATGCTGAAAGGGCGATTGTCTCTTCGGCAAATCTGAACGGACGGTCTATGCGATGGGATACAGAGGCCGGTGTCGTCCTGAAGGACAAGGATGCGCGCCGTTTGTTTCAGCGCTGCACCCAGCATTGGCTCAGCGATGCTGCGCCAGACGGTCTTGAACGGGCACAGACATGGCGGGATTTGGCAAGCAAGAATGCTAAGACTGAACCGAACGAGCGGCCCCATTTCCTTGTGCCGCATAATCCTGTGCCGGGACAGGATAAGGGCCACGATTTGCCGGGCATTCCCGAAGAAATGGTATAATTCCGGGAACCTTTCTTGGGGCGCTCTGTTGGTTAAACAGAAGCAACCAGATGAAAGGAGTTCGAAAATGAATATCGAGCAACTCAAAGGCCAGTGGAGCCAACTCAAAGGCGATGCAAAATCCAAATGGGGCGAGCTGACCGACGATGATCTGATGGAAATCGAAGGTGATGCCGACAAACTGGCCGGCAAAATCCAAGAGAAATACGGCAAATCGAAAGAGCAAGCCAAAGAAGAAATTAACGAATGGCTGGCCGCGTAAATCGCGCCTAATTTCTACGGCGGGCATCTGTGTCCTTAGCTGACTTCTGAGGCCCGCCGTAGCCCCTTTTTTCAATGATTGATTACAATCAAAACCAAGTTGTCTCCCTGAGCCAAATCTTCTGGGACAAGCTGCCAATGGCCATTGCAGCTGTGGTGATGTTGGCTCTTGTCTGGGCCGCGTCGCGCTCTTCGGCATGGCATATTTCCCGATCTGCTATGTGTTTTAAGCTGCGTGCCTTCCTGATCGACGCGTTGTCGCCCATCACGTCCGTAGCGGTTTGGATTGGCGGCATTCTGACGACACTGGGCCCAGGCGCTGTAGCCATTGGCTTAGCCTTCAAAGACACCGGCGAGAAACTCGTAACGGGCATTGAAATTCCCTTTCCTAACCAAAGGCTTGCAGTCGCTAAGCCAATCCCAGTCAAATCAATAGGTGCAACATGAATTCTGAGCTTGTCTCTGCTTTTGGCGCGTTTTTCGCGATCATGAACCCGTTTGTGAACCTACCGATCTTTCTAGCGCTGACCAGCGATTTCAAGGTCAGCGAACAACGCAAGCTGGCCATCCGTGTGGCGCTGGCCTGCTTATTGATGTCCGGCGTGATCCTTGTTGCGGGGCAGCAGATCATCAGCTTCTTTGGGATCACCATCGATCAATTCCGGATAGCTGGAGGCATCGTTTTGGCCCATATCGCTTGGCAGATGTTGAGCGGACAATCCATCGCGTCCCACCATGGGACGGACGATGAAAAGAACCACATGCAAGAGCTGACGCAGCTAGCCTTCTACCCGCTTGCCTTTCCGATCATCGTTGGTCCGGGAACAATTGCGACGATCATCATTTACACGGGTCAAAGCGATGTGCTTTTGGTCGGTGGCGTTGTCGCGGGGATCATTCTGTTGCTTGGGCTCGTCTTCTATTTCGCCGCCTTCTTCGGCAAAATCCTCAGCGACACAATGCGCGTGATCATGACCCGTTTGATGGGGATGATCCTGCTGGCCATCGCAGTTGAGATGGTGGCAAGCGGCGCGAAAGCGGTGTTCCCCGGGCTTTCCTAAGGTCGATTTTTTCGGGAACGGAATCGTGACCCATCTGTTCCTGTTTCAACACCTTCGAACGAATAGGAGATTGATGTGAATAGACAAATCTGGGCTCAGGGCATTCTTGTCCTCACCATCGCATTCGCCGCGTCGCCATTTCTGACGGATGGCTTCGGTGGCTTCACCAAAGATCAATTCCCTGTCCAACTTGACCACTGGCCTGCACAGCCCGCAGGGTGGGCGTTTTCCATCTGGGGTGTGATTTATGCTTGGCTGATCATCAGCGCAGCCTTTGGCGTCTGGCGCCGGGCGAATTGGGAGTATTGGCAGGTCGCGCGGCCGACGCTTGCCCTCAGCCTTGGTATCGGCGTGTTTTGGATTGCGGCCGCCAATGCTGCACCACTGGTCGCGACCGGTATGATCCTGATCATGGCGATCGCGGCCATCTATGCGATGCTGCGCTCGGGTACACATGATCCCTGGACGCTGTCTGGCCCGATTGGTCTTTATGCTGGCTGGCTCACCGCCGCATCAGGCGTCGCGGTTGCGGTCGATCTGAGCGGATATGGCATCCTTGGTGGGCAGACTGCTGCCCTGATCGCCTTGTCACTGGTGCTGATGGTTGGTCTGGGCATCCAGGCTCTGCGCCCGGCGCTTTACACCTATCCGGCTGCCATCGTCTGGGCACTGATCGGCGTGATCGCCGCGAACTTTAGCGCCGCGCATTGGCCTTCTGCTGCGCTCGCAGCGCTTGGGATCATCGCATTTGCCTACCGCACATGGGCGCTGAACCGCCGTGACCTTGCAGCGCCGGCCATCATCTAACACCCGAAAAGACAGGAGAAATCCATGTTTGAGAGCAAGATATCCAACCCTGCAACTGATGGGCTGATCGCCATTTACCCAATGATGAGCGATGCCGAAGCAGTTGCCATACTCACCGCGCGTCCTGCCGCCTTTCTGGAATGGACAAGCTTTCGGTCGAAACGCATGCACCGTATTCGAGCAAGATCTTAAAGGCCCTGCGCACGCATTCGGATAGCGGCGTGAAGGACAGTGGCGATGGCCGCGAACATAGCATTTTTGTCCAGGGTGGGCCCATTGCTCGACCAACCTGCCCGCACGCGCGATTGGCGCGCCCTTACCAACCAGCCGGGTTGCATCGCCGCGCAGCAGGCCATGGGGCCGATGACCTGATTGCCGACTAAGGCGGATTTTTCGGAACCAAATCAAATCCATCCTGTTGACCGAACGAAAGGAGATAAAATGTCCGCACCAGATACAAATATCGACAAACAACAAAAGCGCCACTACGGGCCGTTGTGGGGATTTGCAGCTGTGCTGGTTGCAGTCGGCATTGGTATTTTCGTTGTTCCAGCCGCGACCGAAGAGATCAGCGAAGACGCCGGCACGATCAGCGTTACCGACCCGGTTGAGGCGTCAGAATGACGTTTCACGTCGGCGATGCGGTGACCTGGAACTGGGGTTCTGGGACCGCGAAAGGAAAGGTTGTGGAAAAGTTCACAGACGATGTGACGCGCAGCCTTCAAGGTGCAGAGGTTACACGAAACGCATCTTCAGACCAGCCCGCCTTCTTGATCGAGCAAGATGACGGCGCACAGGTGCTCAAATCCTGCACGGAAATCGAAACAAGCTAAACGAAATCGAAGGAGAAAAATTATGCTCGGATGGGCTCTTACATTTTTTATCGTCGCAGTCATCGCAGGTGTTTTGGGATTTGGCGGCATCGCTTCAGCGACCGCAGGGATCGCTCAGATCCTCTTCGTGATTTTCTTGGTTCTGTTCGCAGCTACGTTGCTGCGGCATCTGTTTAGGGCATGATGCAAAAGGCGTAAAAATATACCATCACGCCTTTTGGGATTTCAGCGGATCTGAGCGGCGCACTGGATTTCCCTGCCCAAAGAACGCATGAGCGCCGGGTATATCTAAAGCTAATCTATCTGTTGGCCGAAGCAGCGAACGTCTGCTCCGGCCAACAGGCACATCTCGCCTCGGTCGCTTGCCACACGAACCCGACATTCGCTGGTTTGGATTGAAAGGCCGGTTTGTCCGGCCATGCAACGTTCAGTCGCCTATCAACAATGTGCAGCTTCTACTCTTTTGGCTGCCATCCGAATTTCGTCATGTCCGGATAGCCAAAATGAGAGTATGGCGTCGCACGTCTGATGGCCGCATAAAGCGCCTCGACCAGCCGTGCTGGGGGCGGGCCATCCTGCGATAGAATGATTTCCTGATCATCCTGCGAAATACGTATTTCCGGCAGGCCTTGCGTGATCGTCACACGCAATTGGGTGTCCCCCTCACCGATGATGTATGCGTCTGGCGCTTCTGGCGGGTTATGCAGTCTTTCGGCGCGTTCCCAATCGAAATTGAATACCCAGCGCGGGTGCCGGTCATCGGGGACATATTTGTCGCCCCGTGTTGATGTAAATTTTTGAACTAACCCAGGGATGCCGCGTTCGCGCCAAAACGGGCCGCAGACCACACCGCCCAAATTAAACCTTTCGATATAGACATTGCCGCAGGTCTCAATTGTTTGGCCAACAGATTCTTCGAAGGCTTGTTCAATGATCGTCACAAAGGCGCTTAGCTTTGCAGGGCATGGAACGCCGCTTAGCTTGCTTACCAGCTCGTCCCAGAGCGGCTCATCACCTCGCAGGCCCCATTGCCACGGCCTTTGTCCGGCCTGAAAGATGTCACCAACAGTTTTCATATTGTCCGGGTGGCTTTTGGTCTCTGGCATCAGCTCTGCTCCGCAAATGTATGGGGTCTGCGGCTAGCCCGCGCGTAGCCCAGTCTCAACCAGCATCCCGCGCCGCTTCGCCTCGTAGTAATATCCGCGCGCATACCAGCTGACGGCAGTTGCCTCATCCCCATCCGAGACAAGCCAAGCGCCCCGCAGATATCGGCCGGCATAGATCAGATTGGTTTCTGCATCCAAAAGCCCGTCAGGCGATCCGCGATAGCCCATGGTGCGCGCGGTCTCGGGCAGGATTTGCATCAGGCCGTAATAGGGGCCATTACGCGCTGCCGGGTTATGGGTGCTTTCGCGGATAATCACTCGGTGCAGCAATGTGACCGGGATATCATGGACCTCCGCATATTTGTTGATCAAGCGGCGCAGCTCGGGCGTTTCGTTAGGATAAAGCGGGATGTCATTGCTGGCGCGGGAGGAGGTTTCGTTGCGGCCTCCGCAGCCTGCGATCAGGGCGGTGAGACCGGCCATGACAAATCGGCGATGATACATGTCTGCTCCTGTTTTTTCTTTACGGCAGAGCATGCGGGTTTTTGCGGGCAATGTCACGTGACCAGCTGATGTGTATGTACAGGAAATGTACAGCATATGTACGCGTTCTGTATCGGGGCGTTTGACGATCGGAGCGGGCGATGAGATGGGAATGCGCGACTAAAAACGCTGAACGATCGCTATCGTCCGATCTCCGCAAAGCCTTTGAAGTTGGGGCTTGTAGCCAACCCAACGCATACCCCATAAAACAACAGCTGGCCCCGTGGCTCAACTGGATAGAGCAGCCCCCTCCTAAGGGGCAGGTTGCAGGTTCGAATCCTGCCGGGGTCACCAAACCTGCCAATAAATACAAATACTTACGGACAATCACAAAGTGCTCTGTGCAAGATTATGCAGGATTTTGCGGCTTTTGTCTGCGAACAGGCAAAGAACATCGCTACAAAACGTCTACAGCCCGATCAGCCGTACAAGACTTTTTGGAGTTCCCATAAACAGAAAAATCCCGGCTCGGCGGCAACCGAAACCGGGATCAAATCTATAGCAAAAGCCTCCAGCTTTCTTAGAGACCTTACTCGAAAGAGCGGTGCAAAATCAACTGACAATCCAGTTGGCAGGACGCTACCGTGTGGTGCGTTATGAGCGTCCGGCTAGTTCATGAAGGCCTTCCTTCAGATATCACACCCTACCGACTGAAACTGCTTCTGCGGCAAGCAAGGATCGCGCTTGGCCTTTCCAAAGGTGCTGTCGAATACCTCGTATTTGCGATTGAGAACTGCCAGCCGTCCGACTTCCAGAACGGCAGAATATGCGCCATCTGGCATTCACTGGAACGGCTCGCAACGCTCTTCAGACTATCGAAGCGCCAGATAAATAGGATTGAGGCTGAACTTGTTGACGCGGGTTTGATTAAGCGCACCTATCCGGAACGGAAGAACCGCTCTGGTGATCGCGTTGATGGTGTGATCAAGAGAGCGGCCGGAATCAACCTCGCCCCCCTCATTGAAAAAGCAGAGTACGTCCGATCACTTGTGGGTCGTCAAATGCAAGCTGACGAAGATCACAAACGGCTGCGCGAGCACATTCAAGATCTCTTTCGCCAGATCAGAGAGCTAGAGAACGGTGAAGCCAACGACGCGGCGACAAGCATTTTGCCACGTCGTCGGCCTGGAGAACTAAATGACATCAAAGAAATGCGACTGGTTGCGGATGCGCTGGCGGCGGTACTTGCTGATTTTTCTGCGAAGGTCAGTCAGCCAGAGATGACCGACGGGTCAGACGAAAATGTCCGACTCATTACGAAGAAAGAAAAGAAAAATAAAACCCGTACGGCACCGCAGATGCGTGGTGGCGAACAGTTTAATACCAGCCCTGCTCACGCACGACTCTTGGCCACTTCAGAGTTGCGTGGGTACATCGACTTGTATGCACTGCACGGACCACCAGACTGGCAATCGATCAATCGAGCGACGCATGATCGCGCTTACAAATTGGGTATCTCCCGTCGAATCTGGGAAGAAATGTGCGTCCGCATTGGCGAGAATAAAACAGCACTCTGCTTAATCGTCGCTGACCGGAATTCTCAAAGAGATGACGCGTTTGGCGTTGATAACGCAGCCGCGGCTTTCACGCAGATGACCCGAAAAGTGGAGAGAGACCTGGCCGTTCTCAATAGCCTCATGGGTGAACTGACGGACGCCCTGATCCGGTCACGGGGGAATTTATGAACTGCCTTCGATTGTCTCAAGAGGAGAGAGAGCAAGGTTACGCGTGTGGCTACGCCAACCGCACCTTGGAAGGGAATGGGCAAGCCCTTTCCCCTTCACCCCAAACCCACGCGCGGGGCGCGTCAAGTGGCTGCCATGAGTAAGCGAGAACCTAAACCACGCTTGGTTCGTAGACTGGTTCTACGCGTGCGCTGCTCAGAGGCAGAACACGCCAACTGGACGCACAAAGCTCGCGATCAAGAACGATCGCTTTCCGACTATGCCCGTCATGTTCTTTCCGTTGAGCCGATGCAGCGTCGGGCGAGACCACCGGTGGTCGATCCTGAGTTGCTGGCAGCGGTCGGACGCGCGGGCAACAATCTCAACCAAATCGCACGAGCCATGCACACAGACCGCAAGGCTGGGCGGCGCATCGATTTGATCGCCGTCTACACATTGTTGATGGCCTTGGACCGCGAACTTGCCGAGATTGTGGCGGGGCATTCCAGATGATGGTTCGCTTCTTTACGCATGGCGACGGCTCTGGCCGGGCGGCGGTCGAGTATCTCCTGGCCAAGGAGGTCGCGGCATACACCAAGGACCGTAAGCGCATCGCTGGTGAGACCGTGCGACGAGATGTACCCCCTGAAATACTGGCCGGCGATCCCGATCTGACCTGTCACCTTATCGACAGCAATACCCGCAAATGGCGGTACACATCCGGCGTCGTGGCGTTCCATGCAGATGACGATCCCTCCGAGGAACTACAGGCGGCGGTGATAGCAGATTTCGAACGGGCTGCCTTTGCTGGCCTTGAGGCGGACCAAGTGAATGCCCTCTGGGTCCGCCATCAGCACATGGGCAACGTTGAGTTGCATTTCCTGATTCCGCGAGTCGAGCTCTATGCCAACCGTTCATTCAACGCTGCACCACCAGGATCGGAACGGTTTTTCAACATCTTTCGTGATTACTGGAACGCCCGCGAAGGCTGGGTCAGCCCCGAAGAGCCGGAGAGAAAACGGATGATCAAACCCGTTTTCGATCTAGACGACCGGAAGAGCATCAAGGAGACCATTCAGACTTTCATGCTCCAGAAGATCGAGGCTGGCGAAGTCCGAAATCACGCAGATATTCGCGCCGTTCTGAGCGAACTGGATGGCCTCGAATTCAAACCTTTGACCGAGAAACAGCTTGAGAAGCGCCGTAGGGCCGATGCCGAAGAAGCGGAAGGCGGCACGCAGCGCCGCCGCGACACCCGGATCACCATGCGTATTGCTGGAACCTCGGACAGCCAAAACACCTTTCGACTGGAGGATAGAATTTTCCATGAAACCTGGAACGCAGATGAATACTTTGCTGCAAAACCTGCAAGCGAAGGTGGAGACGCAAAGCCACGCCACCGAAGAGCAGACCCAGCAGATGTTGAACGACTTCGAACAGCGTTTGTCGCAAGCGTTGAACGCCGCGCTTCGAAAACTCGAGACCGATATGCGCGACCTCGAAAAACTAAGCAGCTCGATAAACAACCGGACGTCCCATCAGATCGAAGCTCATGCCAGCACCATTCGGGACGCGACAGCGGCGTTGGAGGAGAGCCGGAAGGAATGGCGCACGGTGACGTGGAAGACGATGCTGCCAACGTATCTAGCCGGGGTCTTTCTGACCTTCTGGGTTCTCTTGATGGCCGTGCAGCTGACCTTTCCGGAGAGACCATCAGCAATAGAAGCACAGGGGCTGGCGACATTCGGTCTCGAAGGGACGCGCGTTACGCGTGGCCTTGGCGGCTTGGGCCGAGTGGTGAACCTGCCGCGCGGCGTCGAACTCGCCGATTGTCCCATGCCCAATCTGAGCGGCGGCGAAGTCTGTATCGAAACCCCGGCAACGAGGTGAACTATGTCACATCATCAATTGACACCCTTCGAGGCGGCATTGTTACGCGCTGTCGAGGATCTGAACGCGACCTTCGAGACTGGTTTGAAGAGCGCGGGCGCTTCACCGAACGAATTGGCGAACTTACAGAGAGAATTCGAACGGTTCGCGACCGTATTGGAAAAGCGTTTGCAAAGCTTGGAAAAGCAACAGAGCGCGCTTCAACAGCTCTTGAAAGCTGGCTGAGGAAGCAGTCACAGAAGCTCATTGCTATAGAGGGAAAAAGTGACCAATCAAAGATCGATAGATCGTATTCGGCGGGACCGAAAATTTGAAGGCTGTGGTTGCATCGGGCAGTCAAATAGATGACTGCCCAACACGACATTATTTACGTTTGATCGTCTCAACCACATGCGTAGACTTCTTCGTCTGCGCTTTCTTGATGGTAGTGAAGCGACCAGTTCCTGGCGCTGCGGCCAACTTTGTAGGTTTTCTTAGCTATGATTATATCTTCATAGGCATGAAGTATGCTAGGCAGGCGGCAATCCACCCATTTTCAGAGCGGCGCGTCAGTAGAAACTAGGCTGCAGCATTGCGGACAAAAAGATCCACTATCTCTCGTGTGATGAGAAAGTTGCTTCGTTTATCGTAGCCGCGGTAGTCAGGAAGTGAGTTTACCTCCAAAAAGTAGTACTTTCCGTCCCTTACTTTGAAGTCGATTCCACCGAAGAGAAGTCCGTTCTGTTCGATCGCATCAAAGCAGAACTCACAAATTTTGGGCGGTGGGCTGAATAGCTCGTAGGAGTTTCTCTTTGAGAAACGGTAATCCACGTCGTCCGATCTAATGCGTTCGCCGATAGATTGATGTCCCACTTGATGGACGCGTACATCGTAACCTTCGATGTATTCTTGCAAGAGTATTGGAGTGGGAAGCAGATTGTTTGGGACAATTGAAGCATCAAAAAGAACAGCCTCTGATTTTTGATTGGAAGCTCCTTTCAGAATGACGCCATGTATATGACGGGCGCTGAACTCTCGAACACGATCAGGGCAGTTAGAGAGTATCGTCTCAGGTGACTGAATTTCGAAACTGTGACACAGGTCGAGATGAACTGAAGTATGCTGTAACTTGCAGAAATTTGACGACCCAGCTTCCAACGAATTGATGATGGTTCGTTCAGCGCTTGAAGTGAAGAAGCTAGACACTTGTTTGTATATGGTCTGCGAGCTTTGTGTGGTTTCAAAGTCTGAGCCCACTGTCTTGGGTCTGAGAAAACACGCATATTCATTCTCCATGGTGGTCCCTACTAGTTCGACGGTTTCATCAACAGTATCCGTCTTGTGCAGAACCGAACGGTAAGCAGCGTCAACAATTTGGATTTCCGCACCGAACCATGTTGCTGAAACACAAAAGTGCACAAATGTTGGATCTAGTGCGCTACCTACAGCGAGAATGCGAGGTTTAACCGCCATCGATTTTGCCCGGAAGAAATGTGGACAAGTGACTGATCGCGATATCTGTAGCTGTCTTGGCCGCATTTATCGATAGAGAGCTGAACTGCAAAGAAAACAGCCGTGAAGCCAATTCATCGTCAGCGATGTCAGACTTGGAGTCTGACGTGGACGTAAAGCTATTCCTGCTTAGTTCGCCGGCTATCAATGAGCCGGAAGAAGCCACAAACCAAGATCTTATGTACTTTTCAACTTCCGGTGCATTCTTCAGGATCAAGTCACTCTCTATCGGAAACTCTGCTGATGTTGTGTCGATTATTGCTCGGAAAGAAGCAACATCCTCCAGGGAATTGAAGTCCTCTGCGCTTAGCAAAGGGTCCATCAAGACGCTTGTGTATCCATCTAGCGGATTTTCGTCTGTTTTAGAACGTGGAGCGCTCAAGCACACTCGATCTTTCAGAATATCTGGCGCATAGAGCTGATCGCCTAGGTGTGTTCGATATTCCTCCCGTTTTGGGCTAACGATAAAAAGGGCTGATTGACTTGGCATGCTTAACCAGTTCCTCAAGGCGTTCGGCAAATTCTTTAATGTCGTCTTCCGTAGCACTCGCGCTTGCCATTTCGTTCTTGGAAGGGCGTAATTTAAGCGGCGAAAACTGCTCGTTGTCTGCGCTAGTCATTGGACCGAATTTTAACTTTCTTGATAAACTCTGATGGGCGTAGATTCAGTAGATCATCAGGAGTAGTGATTATGAGATCTGGGGGCATTTCAAATCGCTCATCTAGAAGTGTGCTTTCTTTTGCTTCGCTATTTTCGCTGCTCTCAGTACTCTCACTGTTCTCGGAGTCTTCACTGGATTCAGTAGTTTCGCTATCTTCCGTTGACTCACTGTCTTCGCTGCCTTCGGAGTCCGCTAGTATGTTTCCATCTCCTCCACTTGCCAAAATCCCTTTCAAAGCATCAAAGGCCTCTAGATCATCGTCATCATCGAAAGGATCATTGCTGTATTTGGAAACTAGGTCGCTTAGCTTTAGGGATTTGGTCAATTTTTCTTCCTTCCATGCCGGTACTAATTCGATAAAGTACAGCTAAATGATGAACCTAGATGTGTTCGAAACGATACCTGCCTGTGAACCAGAAGCAACATATTTGTACTTAGTCACCCACTTGCTCGTGGACGCCTTAGGCCGGTCACCTACAAGGCACCCACCTGTCGACACCGAAATCAAGTCGCTACCCGTCACCCCTGCCGATCGCCTCGATGAAATGAAGACCCCAAATTGGCGTTGAAGAATGTACTTGATCGATAACCTTGTCCGTTGAGTTCTAACGACCAGAGCCTCAAGCTTCTTGCGGCTTGGAGTTTGCCCGTAGTGCTGTATTAGCTTTCGCTAAAGACTTCGATCTTCTGCGGGTTCGAACCAATAACCAAACCTTCGATTGCAACGGCGGCTTGCGACGGGATCAAGTCTTCAACAAATAGACTGACGAAGCCCTCGAAAACTTACTTCATCTTAACTACGCTGGATGCAAACAAGGACTCACGAAAATCCATGTTCCCGGCGCTGCCCAAATTCGAAAGTTTCACTAAGCTGTAGAAATCGCTCCTCTACGCGGACAATACTCTCTTACGATGGACACTTAGAGCGCGCCGCGAATGCTTGTTTGCCGCTTTCTTGAACGGCTGATCGCTGCCTTTGGTGGTCATCCCGCAGATGGGTGCTTTGCGGTAGAACGTGACATCTCAAATCTCCTTTGCGTTGTGCTCAACGTCGGTCCAATGCTTGTTCACAGGCAGCGTCTTGGCGCGGCGTGCGATGTCCTCGAAGCGGACCGGCATGAAGTCCCAAACATCGACGCCTGCGTTGACGCTGTTGCGCGAGCCTTTCCAGTTGTTGTGGACGTGACCGAAGATCTGGAGTGCATCGCGACGTGCGTGATTCCAGGTGATCATGGGGTAGTGGCAAAGCGTGTGTGCTTGCTTCTGGGGACCGTCACGGACCTCAGCCAAATGCTTGACACTGGTCCACGACAGCGCCTGTGTCAGTTCCAGATCGTGGTTGCCCACAATAAGGTGCTTCTCTGCACCGGGGAGTTTGTCGAAGAGCTTTGTCAGCCAGTTGGTGTCCTTGGCTTTCGGCCCATGCGCGAAGTCGCCAATGATCCAGAGCGCGTCCTTGGAACCAACCATAGCCCAGAGGTTCTGCATCAGAACCGCGTCCATGTGATTGGCCGACCGGAAGGGGCGCTTGCAGAACTTGATGACGTTCTCATGCCCGAAATGCGGGTCAGCTGTGTACCAGTTGGTCATGTCTTGTCTCCGTCGTGCGATAGTGGCGCGGACGGCGACGGATGCAGGCAGAGATGATGATCATCATCATGGCGAACAGCGCGAAGCCGCCCGCCGTAAATGGGGGCGCTAGGGTTGGGTGATATCTACGCGCTTCATGATCATCCGCGCCTCATAGCGGGTTCTGTGCTGTCTGGCTATCCATTGTTCACAGATCCATGTCCGAGGCTTCGACCTCCTCGCCCGCTAGGGCTTCGACAATCTGGCGATCCAGCTCTGCCATGTGCTGACGGCCGAGCTCGTAATCCACCAACGAGAAGCCGATCAGTGTACTGCCGGGCTCACCGCGATAGGTCACGGTGAAGGTTGCAAGGCAGCCCGTTTTGATCTCTTCATCGCGTGGGTATTCGAAGCGATAGGACACATCATTGCGGTAGTGCCGTGCATTGCCGCAGAGCTCATACTCGCTGATGGTGGTGCGTTCTCGCCCACCGAAGGTATCCGTTTCCTCGTGTTTGAGGGTGCCGAAGGCGTCGAGGTCGGGGATGAAGCCCTCAGTGCTCCAGGCA
Source organism: Yoonia sp. BS5-3 (assembly GCF_038069655.2). Taxonomy (NCBI): domain Bacteria; kingdom Pseudomonadati; phylum Pseudomonadota; class Alphaproteobacteria; order Rhodobacterales; family Paracoccaceae; genus Yoonia; species Yoonia phaeophyticola. The sequence continues at coordinate 3,756,232 of NZ_CP150951.2, read as the reverse complement.
TAAGTCAGCGTCATGGTCCGCCCGTCAATCTCGACGCGGGACGGAGGACCATAAAGCCCTTCGATTTGGGCTTTTAGCTCTAGCGGTTCGGGCAAAGTCTCACTTGGCTGACGCATGCTGCGATGGATCGCCATGGGACGCTGTTCCATGACATCGGACGACAGCGTGGCTGTCACCTGATCTTGCTCAGCGTTTGCCAGACGGCCATGGACGCCGACATCGCCAATGCGGCTGAATTGTTGATAGGTGAACTCAAAGACCGCCCCATCCGGCGACTGCACCCGCAGAACTTCACTCTCGCTTGTTGGGGCAGCGTCGCTGCGTTCTGCATAGACGGCGAGGATGTCGTCCAGTGGGTCGCCGGGTTGCAGGCCGAGGATTTCATAGGGGTACGGACGGGCCTCTGGTGCAGGGAGTGGCGTGAGTTCATTCTCTGCGAAAGCTGGAATCGCCAGAGACGTTAAAACGAAACCGAGTGTCAGCGATGTACGGATCATGCGACGGCCTTTCTTTTGTATGCGTAGACGGATTGTTCGCCGACGAAGGGTTCGAGACGCTGACCCCTCAAAGCCCATTCGGCCTCGAATGTAAGGCGCTGAACTGCCACCCACGCGGCCTGTGCATCGCGAAAACGGGCGAAACCGGGTTTGTCTGGCTTACAGGCCAGCGACGAGACGAAGTGGTCAATGTCGCCGTTGAGGATTTGATCCGATAGCGCTTCTGCCCACGGTAGCTCTGACTGGAATACGGGATGGTAGCCGAACGCCTTACGAGTCTCTTCCGCTTCGAGCGTGCCGTTTCGACAGCCGTTGACCAGGCACATCAGGTCTTCGGGCGTGCCGAGGTATTCGCTGATACCTTCGACAATGCATTTGGCCTCAAACGGACTGATGGCGGGCGCGATGACTAAGTTGGCGAGGCCAAGTGCTGCAAGTTGCGGCTCATAGAGGCGGGCGGACGTGTCGATTAATAGTAAATCGAAACCCCGTGCTTCGGCGGCGGCACTACGATCTTCCACCTCATCTCGGGTCTGACATTCGATCAGCTCCAGTTGTGGCGGGCGGAATTTGCAGGCTGCCATTTGTATCATCCAGTTCTGCAAAGTTGAGGGATGGCGGCCTTTGGGGTTGGTCCCCGCTTGATCGGTGCAATCCATCACGGCGACCCGCTTGCCCTGCGCTAGAAAGCCAGAGGCAAGTGCCATCGTGGCAATGGTCCTGCCAGAGCCACCCTTGTTGGCGAATATCGCAATGGTTTTCATCGGGCCCTCAATTCGCAAAATACATATTATAGTTGATAACATTATAGTATGTAATTTCCAATGGTCTGACGCATGGATATGCGCAAACTGGTTGGAAAAAATTTTGGTCGGCTGCGGCGGGAAAAAGGCCTCACGCAGGAGCAGATTGAAGAGCGGTCAGGCTTCAGTCAGCAGTATTTAAGCGGCCTTGAGCAAGGTAGGCGTAATCCTACTGTGATCACGCTATACGAACTGTCACAGGCGCTTGGTGTTAGTCATGTCGAATTGGTCACGCCAGAGGCTGAGCATTGATTAGATATCGAGTAAGGGCACCAGAGTGCTAGTTTGATGGTGCCTACGAACTGATGACCCACTTTCTGAATATCTGAAGAAGCTGCCAGAAACACCACCTGTGCTGGCATCAGTTTAGTCAGGGCAGAGGGAGGTGCTCATGAATCATTCCCACAACTACTTTATCGCCACTTTCGTGTATGGGGGGATGTAGATGAATACGATTGCGGTGGGCCTCCAGTTTGATGTGCCACTCACAGTAAATTCTGCGACCATTAAGTATGGTCTCTCTAGCTTCACGGCATGCGCGAACAGCATAGACGTTTGGTTTTTCAGGTGCTGCCGATAGACCAAAGCCACCAAACCGGCTTTCTATCAATTGATTGGTCGGGTTTTCGCCTACACTCACTGTACCGCTTTCATCTGGGGTCACTGCAGGTGGCGGGAACGTGAAAATCCAATGCCCGAAATCGTCTAAAATCTGAAAGGTGTTTTGTACCCTTTCCCTCGCAGCATTGTAGCCTCCTGATAAATTAGTGACATCTTGGAGAGTTCCTCCAGCAAAGTATAGATTGGGATAGGCTCGAGCTGCGAATTCAGTCAAACTCAAGTGACTGTCCCCTTTAAGAACGATCGCATCCCGCCAAAAGTTCTTTCGGCTGCTATCATCACAAACGAAATGAACATCTAAAGTCCCTTCTGAGCTAGACACATTTCCAATGAAAGCTTCGCCCAACGTAAGACACGCCGCCGGAATGCCCGCGCGGATGCTGTGATGGACCCATGCGACATCAGCGTTTTCAAAAGGTGCGTCCGTTCCGATAGAAATCTGCGAGTCCTCTGCTCCTTCGGGCCATTCGTCTGAATCAGCGTAATATTCAGCACGTCCAAGCCAAGCAGCCAATTCTTGTTGCAGATCGCCTGACAAGCCAAGGCCGGTTTCGGCTGAGCAAAGCTCCCATAACGATAGCGTGCCAAGCATGTGTCGACTTTGAAAATCGTCACCAATTTGCACAGCTTCGCTGCGTTCGACGGAAGTTCCAACGAACTGCAAGACCTTCTCGAAAGCCCGACCTACATCAGCGGGATCCATCCCATCGAAACACCACTCTGCTCCGTTTACTACGAATGACATTGGCTACTTCCTCGAGCGTCTGATCTTGCCTAAGGAAGCGACATCTATTTGATATTGATCAAAAAAACCTTTGGGCCAACCAGATATGCTACCATCAGCCCCGATACGCAGCGTTTCAAGATTCAAGCTTCCCTCATCCATGCCAGAATCATCAAACCAATGAACCACGACGTAGTCGTGCTTCAAATGATGAAACTCTGCTACGCCTCTTCGAATGCCGTTCAGCACGTGATCTGAATGAGTTTCGACGACGCACTGAACACCTTTGCCAGCCAACCAGGCAAGAAATACCCCAATTCTAGATTGCCCTGCGGGATGAAGATGTGCTTCCGGATTCTCGACGATAAGCATTCCCCCCGTTTCAGCAATGAGGCCTGCTAGGATTATGGGCAAAGCATAGGTCAGCCCAAATCCCATATTTGTCGAACGCACCCATGTATATCCTGGTACGCGGAACCTAAGTTCTGCAACGGTCGACCTGGGCAAACGTTCGCCACTAATTTCAATCGGTCGAGCAATCTCACTTAACCAGTGCTCAACTTCGTACTTGAGGAGCTGTCGAGTACCTCCTTCGCTTGAAGGATGGGTCCGGTCCTTTTTTTCTAGTAAGCCGTTACCCAGTTCGTGCAATACATGGGCACAATACTGCCCGGTTCTGCCAACTTCGATTTCGTTGTCCGGTAGCGAAGATGTTTCGGCAGAAGTTCTTGGTCCTAGGCGTTCTGCCGACAAGTACGTGAAGGACCGCGGAGTACCGGAAAATGCGACCGGAGCAACATCTGGCCGATTTATGACATTCAGGAACATTGAGTCTTCTGCTGAGGCCCCAAAATTCCAGTTCTTCGAGGACTCACTACTGTCTAGAAGTTGAATTTTGATCCCGTCATCGCCGCAGTCCCAATTTAAAGCGTCTTCGGCGCTGCCTAGTTCCATCCCATGTGGTCCATTAAGCCGGACAGTTCCTCCATGGCCAACGCTAGCTTCATGTGTCAGGAGCAGAGCTTGGATCAACGAAGTTTTCCCTGAGCCATTCAGGCCGGTTAGTACAGTCAAAGGTGCGAAATCAAACTGTTGATCTGTAATGCGTTTGAAACCCTCGATCCGTGCGCTGGAAATCATGGAAGGGCCTCCGTGAGAGCTCTTTTGGTCTGTTCAAGTCTATACGCAACGCGACTAGCTGAACCTGTGCTGACGGTAACCGATCTAGTATACTCTGGATCGTCAAACACCAATCGCAAAGCCTCCTGCACCACTTTTTTGTGCTTTCGCAAAAGTTCGACAGGGTGGTCGGCTAGGGCATTTGCTTGAGCCTCGAAAACTGCGCGATTGATAGGCCCTCTGCGTTCAGAGTCCGGCTGAATTCTGCGGAAAGCAAATTCTCCAAGAATTTCAAAGGCAGCTTTCATCGCGTTGGTGAATTCGTCCTTAAGCGCACCTAGCTGATCGTCCGAGATCTTGGTGCTTTCGGACGTCCCGTCGATGCGTTTTGTGAAATCCATCAAGAACGAGTCTAGGCTTGAAAATTGCCGATATTCGTCGATCGAGCACGATCGGAATGCGCAAAATCGAAGCGCAAGTTCACGGTTCGCCATCCGCCGACTGTCGCGAACTGCCCCGCCACCATCCGACCTGCGCCAGTATTGATTTTCCGTCGCTTGATCAAAACTGTTGTCTTCTGCCAGCTCCATTAGGAAAGATCGCGATCTCATGCCACTCATTGCATGCCGTATTTCCTGTGCAGAAAGCGGGCTACCTAGGGTGTTTACCCGGTTGAATATGTCATATTTCACTTCATCGGGCGTCTGTGGTTCAATGATATGAACGACGATCTGCGCGCTCTTGAAACGACGAACCAACACTTGATCAAGCTTGCCAAATGAAAGGCCCTTCAGTTCTGACAGATACTCAAGATCAGAACCAGACAATTCAAAACCATCGTTCATATACAGATTGATCGTTGAAAGCCGTTGGACGCCGTCGACAACCTGATAAACACCGGTTTCGCTCTGGTTGAAATAGAATGCCGGCAGTGGAATCCCAAGTAAAACGGACTCGATAAGACGTGTTCGCTGTCTCGATTTCCAGACATATTCTCTCTGAAAATCTGGAGAAAGGTCGATATCGCCATCTTTGATCTGGTCAACTATCTCACGCAGAGTGAAAGATTTCGTGGTGATCCTGATCTTTTTGGGATCCCATGGCTTGACCAATAGAGACTCACCGCTTCCGTCTTCAGCGGCGTCAAGGCCGTCCATGTCCACGTCGTCATTGACTATTGCTTCGCTCATTTGGCGGTTTCCAATCGGTTCATCATTCTAGCTTTCGCATTTTTGCGTATTTTCTTGTTATTTTCCATCAATCGTTTCTCACCAATGCTTATCTTCGAATACAATTGCCTGCCTCTTCGTGCTGTTTCAAAGCGTTTCTTGAATTGCTCGTCTCACTGAAAGTGGATCACGATTCTCTATAGTGGCAGTTACGAAGATCGCCTTGCCTTTGGACGCTTTTGCCCATTGCTTGCCGATCATGTCTTTCTCCTGGGAATCCCGGCTTTCCTCCGGCGTCCGATCCTTACCCTTGTATTCGACAACAAGGAGCCGACCGTCCTCCATCAGCGCTACGAAGTCTGGATAAAACTTGTCGGTCGAGGTTGGAAGCGAGAACGAATTTCGGTGACGGCTGACGTTGCGGGTCCAATATTTAAGACCTGGTAGACCATCGATCACCAGCGCACATTGTTCCTCTTCGCCACCTTCAACGCCATCAAAGGCCGGGACTTCATCTGGGCCCATGAAGTGATTTCGGAAATTAAACTTGGTGCCGCGATACTTCGGCACGTCAGCATACATCTCATCGAAGAACATGATACCTTCATCGAACGACACCTCCAACCGCGCCTCCGGTCCGAAAAGGTTAAGCTGATAGACATTGTTCCGCTCCATCTGGCGGAAACCCTTGATCTTATCTCCCAGTTTGCGCGCTAAGATGAACTTACAGCGCATTAGCTGCGCCAGCGGCAGCTTCCTATCGCGAGTCAGATAGGTGACGACATCGTTCAACCAAGCCAGCAGCTCGGTTTGGCTGATCCAAGGGTCGCGTACTTTACGGTCCAGCCAATGCACCAAACTGGCAGGTGTCCAGTCCTCGACCTCAACGTCCATTGTCAGCTGTTCGGAGCTGTCCCCAGCAGCGATCAAGAGGCGGCTACCATCAAGGTCGATTTCAAAGGTGTTGGTCGTCTCCACTATGTCGAACTCTGAGGGCTCAAGTCGCGCGGGATGATCGGCGAGCGACCAGTCGTGGTATTCCATCAAGACGTCGGTGTCGCCAAACACCAGTTCATTCTGAACGTGGGCCATAAGTCGGGGTATGATGAAGGTTTCGCCGCGATGAGCGGGGGCGACTTCATGGGCGTGTTTTTCTTCCCATTCCTTAATCTTGTCGCGGAACGCGCCGTGGAATCGCGCCGGTGCTTGCGCGAAGAGTTCCTCTTTCTCGCGAGGTTTGAGAAAGCCTTTGATCTGCACTGTTGCCTTCCCTGAATTATCGGGGGCAACAGTGATTTTGCCTGGGGCGACACCTTCAATACCCTTTGCTTCATCCTCTGTCGCTTCGATCTCGACGGTTAGCGTTGGGCGGGAGCGCGCTTGCCGCCCGAATAGACCTTCGGCTAGATCGGGCTGTTCGGCCTCGATGTTCGCCTCGGCCTCACTTTCTTCGAAGCCCATGTCTACGAGCTTGTCGCGCAAGCTGTTCGCAGCCTCGGCAAAGCGTTTGGACACCAGCCGAGCGTAGGATTTGTTGAGTGCCGTGGCCTTGCGTCGGGTAGCATAGGGCATGCGCAAAACGCGACCTAAAAGCTGTTCTGCATCGGTGGAACTACGAATATTGGCGACCGAACAGAACACATAGGCAAACGAGCAATCCCAGCCCTCTTTGAGTGCTTCGATCGTGATGACATATTCGATGGGACATGCAGGATCGAAAAGGTTGATACCATCCAGCTCTCGTTGCGCCCCCGTGGCTACGGCGATCTTATGTTCGTCGATGCTCTCGTTCTCGATCAGGTGCTTCTTCAGCACTTCAACTGTCACTTCCTCGTTCTTCTTCTGCGCCTGGAACAGCACGATGGGCCGGATATACCCTTCTCGGTCCTTGTCGGCCCACTCCTGTAACTCCGCGCGCTTCAGGATGGCGGAATTGACCGCGCCTTGCCATGTCTCTGCCTCGTCCAGCACGACGGGCATTTTGATCATTTCTTCGTCTTTCAGCTCCTGCGCTGTGACGGAATGAAGGATGTTATTGAACCCTTTGGGCGTGGCGGTGAACTCGACCAAAGCCGTGGGATTGATCCGCTCATAGACAAGCTGGCTAAGGTCCGAGCCAGCCTTATGCGCCTCATCCATGATGACCAGCGGTCTGTGCAGGTGCAACAGGTTGGCAAAGCTGAAACGGATATCGCCCTTGTTTGGCTCGTCGTCATTCCGCTCCAGTCCGGGAGCATTTGGCGAGACAGAACTGAAATGTGGCTCCAGCATCTCGTGATGACGGTAGACGTGATACTTGTCAGTTTTGCTCTGCCGTAGCGCCTGAATTGTCCCGACGATGACACAGAGGTTCGACCGCATGTCATGCGGGGTTAGCTGGGTGAAATCACCGATGTCGAACACGCGCACGCGGCCCTCGAACGCCTCGTCCAGAACTTGTCTGTAGGGGTGCTTCGGATTCTTCAATGCCTCAGCAGTTTGCAAGCGGATCGTGTTTGTCGGCACGAGCCACAGCACCAGTGGGAAGTCCTTTTCGATCCATGTGTCCTTGGCGATGGTGATGGCATAAGACGCAAGGATCGTCTTGCCGCCGCCAGTGGGAAGGCGCAGGCAAACATAGGGCACATCATTCAGCCCCTTGATGGGCTTGTAGCCCGCTGCATAGCCCCGCAACCGGGCTGCAAGTTCTGGCTTGGCGGTCAGTGTCTCATAGGCAGTTTTGGGGCCTGTGATGCGCGCTTCTTCAAAAAAATCCCGCAGGGTGGCCAGTGAGGCTTTCTGATAATCCTTCAGCTTCATTTGCGTGCCCTCACATCATACGGAGTCTGTTTGAACTCGATTTTTTCGGTCGTCAGCGTAGCTTCCGAAAGCGCCGTGCGTTCACCATAAACCGTCATTTGGCCTTTAAAGTCGCCTTGGGCCGCGCGTATCGTGGCGAGCGTCTTGCGGGTCAGGACGTTGCCACCACTGACCGATTTGTCGCCAAGAATGCCATTGTAAAGCAGCGCGTATCCAAGGCCTTCGTTATGGCCGAGAAAGGGTGTGAGGCTTTTAGGTTCGGTCCAAGGGCTGCCCGTTTCGGCGAACCAGATATGAGCAGCCAGAACAGGGAAACGGATATCTGATTGAATCGAGCCATCTTCATCGAAAACTGGTGGTCCGAGACGGTAAAATCGGAATCCTCCGCCGCCTTTCCAGTCTTGAGAGATCGATGCACCGTGCTGCTCTCCTTCCACGACTTGCTTCAAGCGGGAGCGACAGTGCGTTTCGGCATGGGCACCCATCTCAATGCCAATGTAATTCCGTCCCATTTTGTGGGCTACGGCGGCTGTAGTGCCTGAACCCAAGAATGAATCTAGCACAAGATCATCAGGGTTGGATGCGATGGTCAGAATGCGCTCTAGAAGCCCTTCAGGCTTCGGAGTTTCAAACGCGGCCTTCTGGCCAAAGATCTTTTCCATTTCGGAACTGGCGTGTTGATTCAGTGCCAAACCAGACCAGACACTTGGAGAAGTCATTCCTTGCTTTGCTTCGGTGATGAACAGCTTTTTCATGGGCGTGCCAGCCGTGCCCTTGACGCCCCAATAGAGACGTTTGTCCGCATTTAACCGTTCCATCTCTTCACGGTTGTGTGCCCAGTTCCGGCCAGTTCGAGGGTAGACCTCTTCCCCGGTAAAGCGGTTCTTCAGCGGATAAACCAGACTATCGACGTTCCTGCCGCCCTTGGCGTTTGTGGTAGAGTCTACTTTTCTGAAAGCACCACGCGGGTCAGGGCCGTCGGGTTCCTTAAAGGTATCATACTGTGAGTTTGCCTTCTCAGATCGTGGTTGAAGGTTGAAGGCCTTCTCAGCCACTGTCTGCTTGCTGTCACCATCTCTGTGCTTTGCCCAGACTAGGATGTGCTCGTGAACCATCCCGATCTTGCGGTCATTTGGAGGGCCGTCTCTCTTTTGCCAAGCAATGTCGAGAATGAAATTTTTGCGCCCGAATATCTCGTCACCGATGACCTTGAAGTAGTGAGCTTGAGCGTCATCCAAAGATACCCATATCGATCCATCCTCAGCCAATAGCTCGCGCAGTAATTCTAGTCTTGGCCAAACGAGGGCCAGCCATTGGGCGTGCTCCAGATTGTCATCGTAGTGCTCAAATGCGGCACCTGTGTTGTAGGGCGGGTCGATATAGATGCACTTCACTTGACCGGCATAATACGGCAGCAACGCCTTCAGAGCCTCAAGGTTGTCGCCCTGAATAAGCATATTGCCCGCATCGCGGTCGCCATAGCCCAGCTCCGGCACTTCCTCTAGAAGGCGGTAAGGCACCTTCTCGGCGGCTCGCACATCGTCGTCTCTAGTTAGCCAGCGTAGGGTGGGCATCTGCTCAGTTCTTTCTTAAGGCGCGCGGGTGGAACCCCGCGTTCAGATTTGTTCAATTTGGACGACGGCTCTGCTCATGGCCCACGCCTGAAACAACCCGACAAGGAAGGCCATCAAAGCTATGACATAAAGGCAAAGCTGCAGCGTAGGCATATCAAGCACCCGGCTCGTCGAGGGCAATGCCGGGACGACCAGCCAAAGCAAAAATGTCGCCAGCATACATAGTTGTCCAGTCAGATAGTGGTGGCGCAGCCTGCGCGAATTCAGTTCCTGTTGCAGTCTGATGGCCTGCGGCTTCAAGAACTTTGGCTCTCCTGGCTTGCGCTTGAAGCTGTCAGGGCCGGTTTCCGTGAAGATTGCACGCTTTACTGCCAAGTATGGTTTTTTGAGAAAGTCTGTCATTTCAGCATCCTATACAAACTATCAATTTCATCTTTGACCTCGCTGCGGGTTGAGGAAGGGTGCGAACGGAAATCATCGCGTAGCACTTTGGTCATGACGCGGAGCCGGGCGTCAGGTTTGAACTCCGCATCGACGTCTTCTTCATACTCGTCGATCACGGCAGAAATTTCCTCAATCCGCCTCATGATGAGCGAAGATGGTTGTCCGGTCAAAATGCGATGGGCGTCGTCATCAAACAGCTCGCAAAGCTTCAAAAGAAGTGAAGCGGGCAGGTCACGCTCGTTCCGCTCGTAGTATTGATAACTGCTGCGACTGATGCCCAGCTTTTCAGCGATCTCACTTTGCGACAGGCCAGCAGCCTTTCGGAGCGTTGATAATCGATCTCCGAGTGCAGAAATGTCTCCCAAAGGAGTTCTCCATCCTTGACATGACCTCTTTTGTGGTCATTTATTACATTTAGACGCCATATGGCGTTCTGAGCGTCGAATCAGTCATCTCTAGAGTAGCTTTGCTTTCTACTGTGAGCAAAGCGGAAACCTTTGCTGCCATTAGTTTGGTGGCCTGATGACCTTTGCATCGGAGGAAGAAACTTGGCCCAAGAACAGCTCAAAGCGACCGAGAAGGTCGAAACACCTAAAGAAATGGCGCAACGCATAGGCATCCCCGTGAGCAATGTTCGCTATTTGATAAAGACCGGGCAACTGGCCCACGTCTACACATCACCGGGAAAACGAAATCCCAAGATTCCGATTGGCGCATGGGAACACTACCTCGCGCGCGAAACAGGAGGGGTGACGGAATGACTTCCGCGCGACCAAAACCATCGGAATTGAAGCGTGTTCGCGTCAGCTCAGAAGTTCTCGACAATGCCATGACACCTGCTCAGTGGGTCGAAGAACTGGCCACTCGCGGCATACTAACTACCGAGCGCACGCTAAGAGCATATGCGAACCGACTGGGAGCACGCCTCAAGCTCGGTAACGCGATGATTATTACATCATCTCAAATGGATACAATTTTGACGGAGAGTTCAGAATGCCTCTCGAACCGTGCGTCCGCAAAGACAGCAAATACTTCTACGCGAAGGGTAAAGTCGAATACAACGGCAGACCAATCACCCGCTCATACTACAAAAGCACTGGCTCACTTACGGAAGCTGGCGCACGGGACTGGATAGCACGCGAAACTGAAATTCAGATTCGTCGACATCTTTTCGGCGAAGAAAAGATGTTCACGTTTGCTGACGCGGTACTCGCATATCGAGCAACTAGAACCTCCGCAAAACAGCTCATTCCGATAACTGAGAGGATCGGGCACTTACCTGTGGCTGACATAACCGAGGAACAACTTAAGCAGCTGGGGCCAGAGCTTAAGCCAGACGCTGCGACAGATACTTGGTGGCGTGAGATTGTCACTCCAGCGCGAGCGGTCATCAACAATCTGCATAAGTTGAAGCGGACACCATCAATCCGCGTAAGTCATTACACACCTGAGGAGCGCAACTACCAAGACAAAAAACGTGGAAAGAACAGCCGGGTAGAAAGAAAGCCGTCAAACAAAGCTTGGGTAGAAGCGTTTTGCGATGCTGCGGATCCACACAATGCCGCGTTGGCTCGCTTCATGTTCGAAACAGCCGCTCGTATCGACCAAGCAATCTGCATTAGGCCGGTCGTCGACGTGAATGCTGCAGAACAAAGGATTCGACTGAAGTCGCAAAAGGGCCACAAGGAGGTTTGGGTAGCCATAACCAAAGAGATGATGGCAGAGATTGAGGCGCTTCCCTCAAAGCGAACAAGAAATCCTCGAACTGGCCACCTGCTAGAGGAACGTCTCTTTGGATATGGAACCGCCACAGGATATCGGAAACGCTGGATAACAATCTGTAAGAAGGCGGGAATTCCGTATTTGTCAGCGCACGCAGCAGGGCGCCACGGTTTTTTTACCGAATTGGTGGTACGTCAAAAGGTTGATCCAGTTACCGCTGCCAAGGCTGGGAGGTGGTCCGACCCGACGCTTCCGCTTAGCACCTATGCCCATTCTGAGACCGATGAAGAGGAAATTCGACGTCGATTTCGGACAAAACCCAAACAGAAGCGGAAGTCAAAAGCTTCTAAGAAATTGAAAAAGAAAGGAAAAGATAATGTTGAATAGCCCCCTCCTAAGGGGCAGGTTGCAGGTTCGAATCCTGCCGGGGTCGCCAATTTGGCCTAAATTTTTGCGAAACCGTGCTTCCTGCGCTGCTTTTTCAGCATCAAAAAGCAAAAAGACCGCCGAAGCGGTCTCATGCTAAGCTGTTGGGTTTACAGCTATGATTTGGAGCGGGCGATGAGATTCGAACTCACGACCTAAACCTTGGCAAGGTTTCGCTCTACCCCTGAGCTACGCCCGCATCCTTATCGTGAGGCGTGATTTATAAACAGATGGGGGATACTGCAAGGCCAAAATGTCAGTTCTTTGGAATTTTCTGCTCCGCGGCGACAATTGTCCGCTTAGTTGGCGAACGCGATCAAATCCCACCGGTTTCCAAACGGGTCCTGAAACACCGCAACGGTGCCGTAGGGCTCGGACCGGGGTGTTTCTTCGAAATGAACCCCCTTGGAACGCAGTGCCTGATAGTCCCGGTCAAAATCGTCGGTCTCTAAAAACAGCCAAACACGGCCGCCGCCTTGATTGCCGATCGCCTGCTGCTGGCGGTCATTCACTGCCCGGGCCAGAAGAAATGCGCAGCTGCCGTTTGGGGGCGCGACGCGCACCCAGCGCTTGCCATTGCCTTGATCACTGTCTTCGAGCAGATCAAAGCCCATCACATCAACAAAAAAGCCGATTGCCTCGTCGTAATCAGGAACGACAATCGCAATCAGCGCCAGCTTCATTCACATGACCAGGTTGCGTCAAAAGGGGGCGTTGCGAAATCAGCCAACACATCCGTCTGGCCTTGCATTTCATAGATCACGCGGGTGGTGTAATGCCCGTAGATATTGCCTTTGGGGTCGTTCCAGCTCCAATCGACGATCATGTCATAGGTGAAATCAAGCTGGTCACCACGGTTCATCCCATCAATCGCATTGGGTTGATTGGCAAGAAACCCAGCGAAGTTCTGGCTGTCCCAAGCCGCAAAGGGGCCGACCCAAATGATTTCATGCTCATTCCGGCTGGGGTTAACTGGCACGCGCACCTTCACGAACCCGCCCTCGGGCCCATAGCCTTCGTCATCGACGGTTTCACATAAGAACAGGGGCAGCGAATGCTGAGCCTCAGCAATCGCGGCGTTCATCACCCGATCATCAAGCGTAAATCCAACGGTAGGATCGCCGCTTTGCGCAATGGCCGGTGTGGCCATCGCAAGGCTGAGCATGACCAGAACCCGCATCATTCCAGCTCGACCAGCAGGTCCTTGGCATCGATCTGCCCGCCCGCCTGCACATGCACGGCTTTGACCACGGCGTCACGTTCGGCGTGGATGCCGGTTTCCATCTTCATCGCTTCGATGGTCAGCAGCAGGTCACCTTCTTTGACCGGCGTGCCAGCCTGGGCCGCGATAGTGGCCACAACACCGGGCATCGGTGCACCGATATGGTTTGGGTTGCCGTCTTCGGCCTTGGGGCGCGAGATTTTCTCGGCTGCGGCCAGACGGTTCATTACACGGATCGTCCGGGGTTGTCCGTTGAGCTCGAAGAAGACTTTGACCTCGCCGTCCTCATTCATCTCGCCCACGGCTTGCAGACGGATTTCCAGGGTCTTACCCGGGTCGATCTCGGCCACGATTTCGTCGCCTGGCTGCATCCCGTAGAAGAAAGTCTGTGTCGGCAGGGTGCGGACGGGGCCATAGGTTTTATGGCGGCCCATATAATCGAGGAAGACCTTGGGATACATCAGGTAGCCGTTCAGATCTTCGTCATCCACGTCCAGCCCGCCTAGCTGCGCCGAAAGGTCGGCGCGGGCGGCCTCAAGATCGACGGGCTTCAGCGATTTGCCGGGCCGTTCGGTGAAAGGCTTGTCGCCTTTGAGGATCTTTTTCTGGATCTTCTTTGGCCAGCCGCCGGGGGGCTGCCCCAGGCTGCCTTTCATCATCTCGATGACACTGTCGGGGAAGACGACATCCGTTGCGGGGTCTTCCACATCGGCGCGGCTCAGGTTCTGGCTGACCATCATCAGGGCCATATCGCCGACCACTTTGGACGATGGGGTCACCTTCACGATATCGCCGAACATCTGGTTCACATCCGCATAGGTCTGGGCGACCTCGTGCCAGCGCTCTTCTAGCCCGAGGCTACGTGCCTGCGCCTTGAGGTTGGTGAACTGCCCGCCGGGCATCTCATGCAGGTAAACCTCAGAGGCGGGGGCCTGCAGCCCGGACTCAAACGCCGCGTAATGGGCGCGCACCTGTTCGAAGTAATTGCTGATCTCACGGATCGCGCCAATGTCGAGCCCGGTGTCCCGCGCGTTGCCGCGCAGCGATTCCACGATCGACCCAAGGGTCGGCTGTGAGGTGTTCCCAGACAGGGCGTCCATGGCCGCATCCACACAATCCACGCCCGCATCGGTGGCTGCAAGGATTGTCGCGATGGCCGCGCCAGAGGTGTCATGCGTGTGGAAATGGATCGGCAGCTTTGTCTCTTCTTTCAAGGCCTTGATCAGCGCTGTGGCCGCCGCCGGTTTCATCAGACCTGCCATATCTTTCAGGCCCAGAACATGGGCGCCTGCGGCCTCCAGCTCTTTGGCCATGCCGACATAGTATTTCAGGTCATATTTGGACCGATCCGGGTCCATCATATCGCCGGTGTAGCAAATCGTGCCCTCGCAGACCTTGCCGGATTCGATGACGGCATCCATCGCGATGCGCATGTTTTCCACCCAGTTGAGGCTGTCAAACACGCGGAAGACATCAACGCCGGATTTGGCCGCTTGGGCGACAAAGCTTTGCACCACATTGTCCGGGTAGTTCGTATAGCCCACCCCGTTTGATGCGCGCAGCAGCATCTGTGTCATGATGTTCGGCATCACGGCCCGAATATCGCGCAGACGCTGCCATGGGCATTCCTGCAAGAACCGGTAGGCCACATCAAAGGTCGCGCCACCCCAGCATTCGACACTGAACAGCTGGTTCATCTTGGTCGCATAGGCGGGGGCCGCTTTGATCATATCGATTGAGCGCATGCGGGTGGCGAGCAACGATTGGTGCCCGTCCCGCATTGTCGTATCGGTGATCAGCAGCTGCTTTTGATCCCGCATCCAATCGGCCACGGCTTCGGGGCCGAATTCATCCAGGATATTGCGGGTGCCGGGGGTGACGTCCGTGGTTGGCTTTACCGGTGGTTTCGGCGGTTTGACATCAGCGCCGGGGCGCACGCGCCCTGCGGTTTCGGGATGCCCGTTGACCGTGATATCGGCGATATAAGTCAGGATCTTGGTCGCCCGGTCGCGCCGCTTTTGGAAATCAAACAGCCCGGGCGTCTCGTCAATGAACTTGGTGTGGTATTCGTTGCTGAGGAAGGTTTCATGCTTCAGCAGGTTTTCCACAAAGGCGATGTTGGTGGACACGCCCCGGATACGGAATTCGCGCAGGGCGCGGTCCATGCGGGCAATGGCCATTTCCGGGGTCGGGGCCTTTGCCGTGACCTTGGTCAGCAGGCTGTCGTAATAGCGGGTGATGACCGCGCCGGAATAGGCGGTGCCGCCATCAAGGCGAATACCCGGACCGGTGGCCGAGCGATACGTCTGGATACGGCCATAATCGGGGATAAAGTTGTTCTGCGGGTCCTCGGTCGTGACCCGGCATTGCAGGGCGTGGCCGTCGAGTTTGACATCATATTGGCTGGCGCAGCCTGTCGCCTCGACCAGGGATTTGCCTTCGGCGATCAGGATTTGGGCGCGGACAATATCAATGCCGGTGACTTCTTCGGTGACAGTGTGTTCCACCTGCACGCGGGGGTTCACCTCGATGAAGTAGAACTCGCCGCTGTCCATATCCATCAGGAATTCAACGGTGCCAGCACATTCATAATTCACATGCTGGCAAATTTTCTTACCCAGATTACACAGCTGCTCGCGCTGGGTGCCGGACAGGTACGGGGCAGGGGCGCGCTCAACCACTTTCTGGTTGCGGCGCTGGACCGAACAATCACGCTCCCACAGATGATACATCGCACCATGGGTATCGCCGAGGATCTGCACTTCAACGTGACGGGCGCGGATGATCATCTTTTCAAGATAACCTTCGCCATTGCCAAAAGCCGCCTCTGCTTCGCGGCGGCCTTCCAGCACTTTCTCTTCCAGCTCGTCCTCAGACATGATGGGCCGCATCCCGCGACCACCACCACCCCACGAGGCTTTCAGCATCAGTGGATACCCCACCTCCGCCGCTTGTTTCTTGATCAGGGCCATATCTTCGCCCAACACATCCGTGGCGGGAATGACCGGGACACCTGCAGCGATGGCCACTTGACGGGCGCTGGCCTTGTCGCCTAGTTCGCGCATGGTCTGGGCCTTAGGGCCGATGAAGGTGATGCCATTGGCGGCGCAGGCATCGACGAATTCGGGGTTTTCGGACAAAAGACCATAGCCCGGGTGGATCGCATCAGCGCCCGACATTTTGGCGACGCGAATGATCTCTTCGATGCTGAGATAGGCGGCGACCGGGCCCATGCCTTCGCCGATCCGATAGGCCTCATCAGCTTTGAAGCGGTGCAGACCCAATTTGTCTTCTTCGGCAAAGACAGCAACGGTCTTTTTGCCCATTTCATTGGCGGCCCGCATGATACGGATGGCAATCTCGCCCCGGTTGGCAATCAGGATCTTTTGAAACTCAGCCATTACTCTCCCCTTCGCAGCTGCGGCATTCCATAAAGCGGATCGGCAGGGGCGTCCATAAGCTTTACCACGTTAGCGCAATCATGAACGGACGAGAGTTGCCGGGATGTTCTAAGGGTGAAGTTCGAATTGATGATGGTGTCCGCGGCAGAAGTCGTCTCGCGAAGACTTTGAAAACCATGAGGTTTTCGTTACCTAAAGTCTCATGTTTTGCTAGGTTGGGGAGCGCGTTTCGTATTTAGGTTTTTAGCAAGGCAGGCGTTAACTCACGCAGCGACTGAGCACCCAACTGCCCCATATTGGCGGTCATGTCTTGCCGCAGAATATCGATAACATGGGCTGCCCCCGCAGAATCAAAGGCCCCGAGCCCATAGTGAAATGCCCGCCCCAGCATGACAAAATCCGCGCCAAGCGCCAAGGCGCGGATCACGTCCAGGCCGCCTTCAATGCCGCTGTCAAAGATGATTGGCAGGCGGGTGGCGGCGCGGATAGCGGGCAGGACCTCAATCGTTGCTGGGGCGCCGTCGAACTGACGCCCGGCATGGTTGCTGACCCAAATGGCATCGGCGCCCTCATCGGCAAGGCGGGCGGCATCCTCGGCCCGGGTGACGCCTTTGACCACCAGCGGCCCCTCCCAGACATCGCGCAGCGCTTTGAAATAATCCCAATCAGGCGAGGTGCGCAGCAAATAGCCAACATGCTGGTTTGAGGGCAGGGCGCTGCGGTCATTGGAGTAGCTGTCCATCAGCTTCATCCGGGGCATGCCCGTTTTGCGGATCCCGTTCAGCCAGGTGGGGCAGCGCGCGGCTTGCAAGGCCAAGCGCGGCGTCAGTCTGGGCGGGTTGGTCAGCCCGCTGCGCGTCTGCCGCTCGCGCCGGGATGCGACGGGCACATCGACGGTCAGAACAAGCGTATGGAACCCCGATTGTTTGGCGCGTTTGAGAATGTCGTCGCGAATTTTCGGATCACGCGGCGGATAGAGCTGAAACCAGCCTTGGGTGCCGACATGCGCGCCAATATCTTCCGGAGTTTGGGTCGCGACGGTCGACAGCGTGTAGGGTATGCCCTCCTGCGCGGCCAAGCGGGCCAGTATTTGTTCGGCCCCGGGCCAGATCAAGCCGGACATGCCCACCGGCGCAATGCCAATCGGTAAGGGATAGGCGCGGCCCAGCAGGGTGGTGCGCAGGTCAGGCTCAAACTCGCCATGCAGGATGGAAGGGGACAAAAGCACCTGATCCAGCGCCGCGCGGTTGCGGGTCTGCGTGGCCTCAACCCCGGTGGCGCTGTCCAGATATTCCCACACGAAATGAGGTATCCGGCGGCGGGCGCGGGTTTTCAGATCAGACAGGGCGGGGTAGCGGGCATGCAGGTCCATGGGCGCACGCTATGCCGGGGGAGGCGGTGAAGACAATAACCTCTTTTGCCGCTTGTGAACAAAAACGGAACAAGGCTTTTCATGGGACCGGAATGCAGGTATTGCAGGGAATATGAGTGGATTCACCGAAGATGAGGCCTTTGAGGCCGCCGCTGTGCCCCTAAGTCAGCGCGCGATGGCGCAGCATCACATGCCCTATCTGGATGGGCTGAACCCGGCCCAACGCGAAGCGGTTGAGACGCTACAGGGTCCTGTTTTGATGCTGGCTGGCGCGGGCACCGGCAAGACAAAGGCGCTGACCACGCGCATCGCGCATCTTCTGGCCACGGGCACCGCCCGTCCGCATGAGATTTTGGCCGTTACCTTTACCAACAAAGCCGCGCGCGAGATGAAACAGCGCATTGGCGGGCTGATGGGTGAGGCGGTGGAGGGGATGCCATGGCTCGGCACATTCCACGCAGTTTGTGTCAAGCTGCTGCGGCGGCATGCGGAGTTGATTGGCGAAAACGTATCGGCTCTAGATCAAATCATCGAAGACCCTTATGACAAGGGTCCGGTACCTCGTCCCCCAAATCAAAGCCTGCCTAAGGGGGCGAGTGCTGCCAACAACGGGCTTCATCTAAAGTCCAATTTCACGATCCTCGACACCGATGATCAGATCCGTCTGCTCAAGCAGCTTTTGGCAGCGTCCAATATTGACGAAAAACGCTGGCCCGCGCGGATGCTGTCGGGGATTATCGATGGTTGGAAAAACAAGGCGTGGACGCCAGACAATGTGCCCGTTGCCGAAAGCAGCGCCTTTGATGGCAAGGGCGTCGACCTTTACGCCGCCTATCAGCGCCGGTTGCTTGAGCTGAATGCCGTCGATTTCGGGGATATTCTGCTACATGTAGTGACGATATTTCAAAAGCACCCCGATGTGCTTGAGCAATATCAGCGCTGGTTCCGCTATATCCTTGTGGACGAGTATCAGGATACTAATGTCTCCCAATATCTGTGGCTGCGGCTACTGGCGCAGGGGCATAAAAATATCTGCTGCGTGGGCGATGATGACCAGTCGATCTATGGTTGGCGCGGGGCCGAGGTGGGCAATATCCTGCGGTTTGAAAAGGATTTTCCGGGCGCGCATGTGGTGCGGCTTGAAGAAAATTATCGCTCAACGCCGCATATTCTGGCGGCCGCTTCGGGGCTTATCGCAAATAATAAAAATCGGCTGGGGAAGACGCTCAAGACCTCTCAGAAGGACCAAGGATACCGTGTCCGTTTAATGGGGGAATGGGACGGTGATGCAGAGGCAAGATGGGTTGGCGAGAAAATCGAAGATCATTGGGCGGGTCGCTCCGAGGAAGCAAAGAACCGGTTCAACCCTCGTCTGAAAAATTTTGGGCAAGAGTTAGACCGGCGTGCCAAAGCTGGATTGGGGCCAATTAGTGAACATGATTACATTAAGCAGGCGTTTGAAACCGGTGAGGTTTATCGAAATTTAAAGACCCTTAACCTTGTTCGTGCGTTGTTGAAGAAAAACGACCCATCGTCCGAGAACATGCTTGGGGCAGTAAAGGACTATCGAGTCAATAAATTTGGCTTGGATGAGATTGCCATTCTCGTCCGCGCCTCCCATCAGATGCGCGCCTTTGAAGACAGGTTTCTGTCCATCGGCCTGCCGTACCGGGTGATCGGCGGCCCGCGCTTTTATGAAAGGATGGAGATCCGCGATGCGATGGCCTATTTCCGGCTGGCCGTCAGCCCCACGGATGATCTGGCGTTTGAGCGGATTGTGAACACCCCCAAACGTGGCCTTGGGGATAAGGCCCAGCAGACCATTCAGCGCACGGCGCGCAGCAATGGTGTCAGCCTGCTTGAAGGCGCGCGCCTGTGCTGTCAGGGCAAATTGCTTGGCGGCAAGGGGCTGAAAGAGCTGACAATTCTGGTGGATTCGGTTGACCGCTGGACGGCCCAAGTGCGGGCCGAGGCCGATACCCATGTCGAACTGGCTGAGATGATCCTGGACGAAAGCGGCTACACCACCTTCTGGCAAAACGACAAAACGCCCGAGGCGCCGGGCCGGTTGGAAAACCTCAAGGAACTGGTCAAAGCGCTTGAAAACTTCGACAACCTGCAAGGGTTTCTCGAACATGTCAGCCTGATCATGGACAATGAAACCGAAGAGGCGGGCGAGAAGGTCAGCATTATGACCTTGCACGCGGCCAAGGGGCTTGAGTTTCCCGCTGTGTTCCTGCCGGGATGGGAAGACGGGCTGTTTCCCTCGCAGCGATCGATGGATGAAAGCGGGCTGCAAGGGCTCGAAGAAGAGCGCCGGCTGGCCTATGTCGGCATCACCCGCGCCGAAGAGATTTGCACGATTTCCTTTGCGGCCAACCGGCGCGTTTATGGGCAATGGCAATCGGCCATGCCTTCGCGGTTCATCGACGAATTACCGCCTGATCATGTCGAGGTGCTGACGCCCCCCGGCCTGTATGGCGGCGGATATGGGGCGGCTGCGGCCCCGGCAAGTGCGGTCGGGTCGGACCTGCATGACAAGGCGCATAAGGCCGATGTGTATAATTCGCCCGGTTGGAAGCGGCTGCAGGCCCGCAGCGGTCAGCGGGGTGTCTCGCAACCGGCTGAGGCGCGGAATATGACTATCGATCTGGATGCGGTGTCCGCTTTCACCGAAGGGGACCGGGTGTTTCACCAGAAATTTGGCTATGGCGAAGTGATGGGGATCGAGGGCGATAAGCTGGAGATCGAGTTTGACAAGGCGGGTGCCAAACATGTGGTGGCGCGCTTTGTTGTGAGTGCCGATCAGGCGGATGATGTGCCGTTCTAGGGTGGATCAAGATCCACCTTACGTGCTGAACCAGACGGGGATCAGGGTGAGGACCAGCAGTACTGCCATTGTGCCGTTGAACCAGCGTAAAAGCTTGGGCCGTGTCAGGAGCCGTTTGATCTGCGTTCCGATCCCTGCCCAGACGGCCACAGAGGGCTGGTTGGTCGCAGCAAAGACACCGGCCACAATGAATATGGGCCAAAGCCCAGTGCCTTCGGGCGTATAATTGGTGACCGCATAAATCGCCATATACCACGCCTTGGGGTTCACCCATTGAAAGGCGGCGGCCTGCAGGAAGGTAAAGGGCCTGCCGCGCGCGTTCCCTTCGCTGGGCGGGGCGGCGGTCGCGATTTTCCAGGCCAGATAAAGCAGATAGAGGGTAGACAGCCACTGCATGATAAATTGCGCCATCGGGAAAGCGGTGAATATCTGTCCCAGCCCCAAGCCCACCAGAGCAACCATAAAGGCATGGCCCAGTGATATCCCGACCATATGCGGCAGTGTCCGGCGAAATCCGAAATTCGCTCCCGAGGCCATAAGCATCAGATTGTTGGGCCCCGGTGTGATCGAGCTGACAAAAGCGAAGGTGATCAGGCCAAGAAGTAGATCGTAAGTCATGGCGCAATACTAGGCGATGATTGTCCGAATTGAATTGCGAAATGATCGCGAAATGGAGTATTTCTGCAATCGATGTCTGCTTCGGATCATATTGACCAACATATATTGCGCGTTCTATCCCGGGATGGGCGGATCAGCAACTTGATGCTGGCCGAAACCGTGGGGCTATCCCCTTCCGCTTGCCTGCGGCGTGTGCAGGAGCTGGAGCGGCGCGGCGTGATCCAAGGCTATCGCGCCCGGCTTGATCCGGCGCAAACCGGACGGGGCTATGTGGTTTATGTCGCGGTGGGGCTGGCTGAGCATACGAAGGCCGCACAACTGGGCTTTGAGCAGGCGATGGAGCAGGCCGCAGAAGTCACCGAATGCCATAATGTGGCCGGAGCTTTCGAATACATGCTGCGGGTCGAGGCGGCGGATTTGCCGGCCTACAAGGCCTTTCATACGGATGTTCTGGGGACGGTTCCGCATGTGCGCTCGATCACCAGCTATATGGTGATGGGCACGCCGAAAGATACGCGGGGGTAGTCTGTGGCAAGATGAGAGTTTCCGTCACCTTGGTGGGTACAGATGATTAGAATAGGTCGTTTAGACAGGTTAATGACGAAGTCATATCTTTGGATCGGATTTTCTACAGCAATTTTCGCAGGTACAATTTCCTTGTCGCAACCACGTAGCGAAAATGTTGTTTCCCTCGATGAAATCGTTGAGGCGCACCAAACTTCTGTTAAGTCTTGGAATTTCATATCGGAAATGGAGCTGAGTAATTGCACTCTGGTAGTTGAGGTGACGGTAACAGACGCCTGTCAAAGAACAGATCTAGGGCACGTTCGGGTTACATCTACTGTTGATCTTCGGGAAGTCTGGAGAATGTCAGTAACGGACGCAGAGAGCCACAACGTTGTGTCCATAAGTGGGGCAAATCCCGATAATCCGACAGCCTTTTCACAGGAGTTCGAAAAATGCGATGGTAGTATCTCGCTGGTTCAAAATAGAACAGGGTTTGGTGTCCTTCTTAATCAATTCGCCTCGGAGGCTTTCCGTGGCGCAGAAGTCGAATTTGATGGTGAAAACTGCGTGACCGCAGAGAGTTAATGCAATCAGCCCCGAAACAGCAGCAATTGATCGCGGCCTCTCACTGCGGTCGAACGCAAAGAGTGATGTCTCAGGTAAGAGGCGGCGCGGCAGCGCCGGATAGCACAACTACGCCCCGCCAAGGCGGGAAAGTGGATTACCAGTTCCCCGACACCGACGCGTCTGTCAGCTCTGTCGGGAGCCCTTCGTCCGAAATCGTCACAGCCTTAAAGAATGTACGCTCTTCGCCGCGTATCGTCGCAACAATCTCGACAAACACGACATTCTCATAAGATGGTCTGTCCCGTCTGCACCCGTTTTCATATTCACTTGGCCGATCCAAAGCAGGCAGATCGCATGTCTCGAACTCGATAAGCGCGCGTCCGGTTGGTCTGTAGTTCGCATTGAATTGCGTCAGTATCCCGGATGCCTGCTCAAAAAGAGCTTCTGGCATCGGTGCATCTGGGATCGGCGGTTGGTTTTCCCAAAACGATGGGATGTCGCCTTCTTCTTCGATGTCGCGGTCCAAATCAAAGTCACGATCTTGTCTGATCGTGACGTCATAGGTCAGCTCACCGTCGCGAAAGTCGATGTCCCACCGGTTTCCTTTGGCAGAAAACTGCGTCTTCATTTCGGCGATCCGCATTGTCGGCGTATCAGGGACACCCACAACCTCATAGGCAAACTGGATGGCCTGTGCCGTCGTGGTGATTTCACCGCTGATATCAGGCACGGTTTCCTGGGCTGTCAAGGCAACAGGCGCTAGCATAACTGCGGCAATGCCGCAGATGGTTTGGATTGATTTCATTTTAAGGATCCCCCCGGCGTCCCATCGTGATGCATCTACAAAGCAACAACTAACCATATTTATTGAGGACACCACGGCCTAGGGCAAGTGGGAAGACCGGCATCAGCGGTTATCAGCCACGAAAAACGGCCATACCCTGGGGAAGGTGCCAGAGATAACGCGTTTCTCAACAACATAATGGGAACGGCGGCACATGAACGGCCGGTCACCAGTTGCATGGTAATGGTCCCGGCAGAAGATACACGCAGTTGAAATCGGGGCTTGGCAAGCGTTTGGTCGCATCGCATGCTCAAGCCGCAACGGTCGTTCTTGGATGACGGCGTATCAATCGATGCGACGTGGGGCGGGGTATCCCCGTCTGCGACAATGATCCGGGCAAAACACGGCGTGGCCGTCACTGGGTTGCACCCAGGGCGGGCCACGCGAAACGAGGAAAGCAAGACGACCGTTGCAACGCCCAAGTCAGTATGAATAGGCGCTGGCTATGCCGCAATTTAGCAGCTTCGCTTACCGCTGGCGCTTGGTCTGATGCGGCGTTGACGGACGTTCTCACACGGCGCCTGCCGCCAAAATTGCGCAAGCACGCAGGCGCATTGAGCCAAGATATCCTTTCAGCCTGCACAATGCGTTATTCACCGCCAGCGGACCGGGCGGCGGTTATCATTGGCCAGGCACCCACATTTGCGCGGATTTATCGCTACTGCGCACGTTATAATGTTTGGCCCGCGCCTGACCTAAGCCCACCACGCATGGCAGCGGTTCCGCCCTTCACAGGGCTAAATATCCCACAGCTTGCGACAAGTGCCGCACTTGCGGATTGGCTTGCGGTTCCCGTGGACGCATTGGACTACTACGCTGACCCGTCTGGTCGGCATGAAGAACATGGCGAAACGGCTGTGAACCACTATCACTACAATCTACTTGCAAAAAAGCGCGGTGGGCATCGGCTTATCGAAGCGCCCAAGCAAAGATTGAAAACACTGCAACGACAGATTTTGCGCGGTATTCTGGACCATGTTCCAGTGCATGACGCCGCATTTGGGTTCGTCCGAGGGCGCAACTGCCTTGATGCCGCCGCACGCCATGCGGGCGAAGAGATGGTGATTTGCTATGATTTGCAGAACTTCTTTCCCTCGATCCGAGGCGCGCGGATTTTGGGCATATTCCGATCGCTTGGCTACCCGCAAGCTGTGGCGCGGCAGCTGACGGGTCTATGCACGACACGTACGCCAAGCCGGATCGTCAGACGTATGGAGCAAAATGAACGTCTCGATTACTGTGAAACGCATCTGCCACAAGGCGCGCCAACATCTCCTGCATTGGCAAATTTGGTTGCGTACCGGCTTGATCTGAGGCTCGCAGCTCTCGGGTCCGGACTTGGGGCGCAGTACAGCCGGTACGCGGATGACCTCACATTTTCTGGGGGCAGGGGGATTTCGGGCACGTTGCTACACCTCGTGCCACAAATCCTAATAGACGAAGGCTTCGTCATGCAGGCCGGAAAAAAGCGTCTGATGTCACAAGCCACACGGCAATTGGTGACCGGCATCGTTGTTAATCAACACGTCAACACGCCACGCAAAGTATTCGACCAACTCAAGGCGGTTATCCACGCCTGCGGGCAGCCGGATGATTTGCGATTGCAGGACACCGCATTTCTGTCTCGGCTGCTCGGACAAATCGGTTGGGTAGAGACCGTGAACCCGTCGCGGGGCCACAAACTGCGTCGCCTCTTAGAACGCGCCGCCACGCGGCACACATAAAAAAACGGTCATGCCCGGGAGGAGGTGGACATGACCGTCTTTATTATCAGCGCTTGCCGTGCTCTGGGAGGAGAAGAGCAAAGCGCGTCCTCACTGGCATTGCTCGGGAGGAGGTGAGCGCCGCCAGCGGTATATCGGTTCCACCCGGGAGGAGGTGGGTGGTCCCGAAACTCGTGTGATAAAATGGCGGCATCCGGGAGGAGGTGGATGCCGCCACCTTATGCGTGACCCGTTGCTCTGGGAGGAGGATAGAGCGCGGGGTCTGTCAGATCTGCCCTACTGGGAGGAGGAGGCAGATCCGATCCTTGAATTCAATTGCCGTAGGCTGCCTCGATCGCGATCGATTTGATCATCGAACGGCTCAGGCCCAGATCGGCCAGCTCACGGTTGCTGAGGCTTTCCAGTTCTGCGACTGTTGAGCGGTATACTTTGCGTTTTGCCAGCTTCTCTACGATCTCGGTACGCAGGGCGGCGAAACGGTGGCCAAAAGAAAAGCCGGCGAATGTTGTTTCAGTGTTGTAAGCCATCTTACTCGTCTCTTTCTCAAAAGGTTTGGAACCTTCTGTTCCGTGTTGACCTCAAGATGGGGCTTATGCTGCGAATGCACAATGCGCTTTTGGGCAATGCTGCTATGCAGAATATGCATAAGCACTGTTGACCTAATGTCATCAATCCGCCGTAATGGCTCCCGTCTATGCGCGAAGTCTTGCGCTTTGCCCAAAACGTGCCAGATGTTGAGTGAAATTTGGTCGTTTTCGTAAATAAGGTCCCAACATGTCCGTAAAACGTGATGAAATATTAAGCACGCTGTCCCGACTCACATTGCCGGACGGTGATGATATCGTTTCGCGGGATATGGTCCGTGCCTTGCATATCGACGGCGCTGATGTGCGTTTTGTCATTGAGGCCAGCAGCCCGGATGAAGCCGCCAAGATGGAAGGTGTTCGCCGCGCCGCCGAACAACTGGTGTCGGATATGCCGGGCGTTGATCAGGTGTCGGTCATCTTGACCGCCCATGGCCCGGCCCCAAAACCCAGCGCGCCGCCAACGCTGAAGGTTGGCCGCCATCCGACGCCGCAGGCGGGCTCGGCCAAGGTTGCCGGTGTCGACCGGATTATCGCCATCGGTTCAGGCAAGGGCGGCGTTGGAAAATCGACCGTCTCATCAAACCTGGCCGTGGCGTTGGCCCGCGAAGGGCGCCGGGTCGGGCTGCTGGATGCAGATATCTACGGCCCCAGCCAACCGCGTATGATGGGCGTAAATAAACGCCCCGCCAGCCCGGATGGCAAAACAATCATCCCGCTGACTGCACATGGTGTGACCGTGATGTCGATTGGTTTCATGGTTGATCCGGACAAGGCCGTGGTTTGGCGGGGGCCAATGCTGATGGGCGCTTTGCAGCAGATGCTGGGACAGGTGCAATGGGGGGAATTGGACGTTTTGATCGTGGATTTGCCGCCCGGAACCGGGGATGTGCAGCTGACGCTTTGCCAAAAGACCCATTTAACCGGTGCTGTTGTGGTCAGTACGCCCCAGGATGTCGCCCTGATCGACGCCCGCAAGGCGCTGGACATGTTTAACAGCCTCAAAACGCCGGTGCTTGGCCTGATTGAAAACATGGCAAGTTTCCACTGCCCAAATTGCGGCCATGAGAGCCATATCTTCGGGCAGGGCGGCGTCGCGGCTGAGGCTGATCGGATCGGGGCCCCGTTGCTTGGCGCGCTGCCGATTGACCTGGACACCCGGCTTGCCGGGGATGCGGGCACGCCGATTGCTGCCGGTGATGGCCCTATGGCCGAAGCCTATCGCAACCTCGCCCGCCGTTTTATTGATGGCGGTATGGCGTGATCATCAGGCCTGCCAGCCCTGACGATTTCGATGCGATCTGGCCCGCGCTGCGGGATGTCTTCCGGGCGGGCGATACCTATGCGGTCGCACCTGATATCAGTCGGGAAGCGGCCTTTGCCTATTGGATTGGATCAGCGCGGGCTACCTATGTGGCCGAGGTGGATGGTGTAATTCTCGGCACCTATTACATCAAGACAAACCAACCCGGCGGCGGGGCGCATATCTGCAACTGCGGCTATGTCGTCGCGCCGCAGGCGCGCGGGCAGGGGATCGCGGCGCAGCTTTGCCAGCATAGTCAGGATATCGCGCGCGGGCTGGGCTATCAGGCTATGCAATTCAATTTCGTTTTGGCAAGTAACGACGGTGCCGTCAGACTGTGGCAAAAGCTGGGGTTTGCGATTGTCGGGACTATTCCAAAGGCATTTGCTCATCCCCAGGCAGGCATGGTGGATGCATTTGTGATGTATAAGGCATTGGTTGGGCCATTGGCCGCGTTTGAACGCGTGACGGGTTAGAGCAAAGGTCGCGTCCTTTGGGTCCTGACCCCAGTCCAAAAATGGAAACCGCCCCGCGTTCTCGCCGCCGAGTTAGCCGCTGGCATCGCGCGAACAGATGGCGCATTCTGGCGGCAATCGGAGACTCAATCATGCAACATCAAAAACCGTCGGTTTTCGGACAAAAGATACAGTTTCCCCGACTCTTGCGGCTGCGTCCGCACGGGAATTCGAATGTGACGAATTTCGTGCTCTGCAATACACCTGACCTGGAACATGTTTATGTTGCAGCTTGATCGCCCGAGATGTCGCCCGGGACTAAAGTTGGTTTGCCATCTCTTGGATCAGACCGTCTAGAAAAGCATCAAAACGGGCATCGGGTTGGCGCAGGGGGAAGACTTCGCCAAACGGGTCGGGTGCGCTGATGCTGCTGCCTGAGAGTGTCTGCAAGACGTTGTGCCCGCAAAAGGGCACATAGGTTTCTGAATAACCGCCCTCATGCACCACCACCAGCCGTCCAGCACAGATCTCTTGCGCCAGTTCCATGACCTGACGGGTCATTTGGGTAAAAGTATCTGCGGTTGCCAGCATCCGCCCCAGCGGGTCGTTGGCGGCGGCATCAAAGCCGCAGGCGACAATCAGAACGTCAGGGGCAAAGTCGCGGATGGCGGGCAGAGCCAGCCGGTCCATCGCACTTAGATACCCATTATGCCCTGTGCCAGGGGGGAGCGGAATATTCAGGTTATATCCCAGCCCCGCATCTTTACCCCGATCGGCAAAGGCGCCCGTATCCATCGGATAGTTCCGATCCTGATGCAGCGATACCGTCAATACATCATCGCGGTCATAGAACACCGCTTCGGTTCCGTTGCCGTGATGCACGTCCCAATCAAGAACCGCAAAGCGGCGCGCGTGCCCTGCGGCTTTGGCCGCCTCAATGGCGATCCCGATATTATTAAGCAGGCAGAACCCATTGGGAAAGTCAGGTAAGCAATGATGCCCCGGTGGGCGCGACAGGCTATAGGCGTTTTGGACATCGCCGGTCAGAACGGCCATTAACGCAGCCTTGGCCAGCCCCGCCGACAGGGCGGCAATCTCATATCCGCCGGGGCCGAATGGGGTCCGGCGGCCCAGCTCACCTCCGCCAGCATCCGACAACGCCTTGAATTGATCCAGATAGTGAGCAGGATGAACGCGCAGAAGGTCGTCCTGGGTTGCGGCATCTGCGCCGCGCATATCCAAATCGCGGGCAAGCCCTGTGACCACAATCAGATTGCGTAGCCGGCGTTTTGTTTCGGGGTTCTCGGGCAGCCCGCCATCCAGCGGCTGGACCAACCCGCCCACAGGTAGCATCCCGGCATAATTCCCACCCGCATGCCAAAAACAGCGCTCATCGCTAAAGAAACCGGTTTTCATGGGCCGCCTTCGTCTGTTTTTCGCAGCCGATAGACACCCTCGGGTAGGTCCAGCGCGGCCTCGATGTCGCGCAATTGGCTGATTGAAAGGGTCACGCGCACCACGTCATCGATGCGTGGATCGAATTGGGTCAATGTGATGCAATCGTCGAAGGCGTTGATAATGACGTCCTCTTTAAGAGGCGCTTTACCTTCGTCAATCAAGGTGACGACGGTCGTGTCGTAATCGTGTTCGATGGTAAACATAAGGGCAGCCTAACGGTGGCTGAGCGCAGGTGCAATCGGCGCTGGTCAACCGCAGCGGCACAAGGTTACGCTAGACGTGTTACCCTTTAACGAGAGGTCTTAATGCGATTTTCACCTATTCTATTTGTCCTGATAATTGGGGCCTGCACGCCCGTTCAGGATACCACGCCGCTACCTGATGCCGAACCGCTTGCAAGCGCCCCGCAATTATCTGTCAGCCAAGCCAGAGCGAATTTTCGCGCGGCGATACGCCGGGTGGAACCGGTGGCGGAACGCATTTGCCGTGAAGAATCAATCGAAGAGAATTGCAATTTCCGGATAGTGATTGATGAGCGCCCGGATCTGCCAGCCAATGCTTATCAGACGCTGGATGCAAACCGCCGTCCAATTCTTGTCTTTACCGTCCCAATGTTGCGCGCTGTGCGCAATGAGGATGAAATCGCCTTTGTGTTGGCGCATGAAGCAGCCCATCATATCGAAGGGCATTATGCGCGGCAGGAACGCACCGCTGCGGCTGGTGCTGCGCTGTTGGGCAGTCTTGCGGCCTCTTTGGGCACAACCGACCCAGAGGCGCTGGAGGCGGCGGCCCAGGTTGGCGGCGCTGTCGCGGCACGCAGTTATTCCAAAGCATATGAGCTTGAAGCCGATGCGTTGGGAACCCGTATTGCTGCAGAGGCGGGGTATGATCCGCTGAAAGGGGCACAGTTTTTTTACCGTATCCCTGACCCTGGAAATGTCTTTTTGGGGACCCATCCCCCCAATGCAGAGCGGCTTCAGAAGGTGCAGGAAGTCGCCGCTGGTCTGTGACAAAACGGGCCGTGATCAAAATATGATCACGGCCCTATTTGATGAACAATCCACTCACAATCTTTGTCAGCGCAGCCCCACCAGCTGCATGTTGGTCTTTTTGCTGCGAAGACGCAAAATGACCGCCAAACAAGAGATACAAATCCAAAAAATTTGGATCAGAGCCGAAGCAAGGTTGAAGGCTGTACTCAGCCCAATCAACAGCATCGCCGCCGCCATCCCGTTCAAGACAAAATACAAGATGTGCTCGGCCTGCAGTTTGCGAAACGTCAGTAACGTGTAGTTCAGGACATAAAGCCCGAACCCCCCAATACCCACCGCGTCAAAAACCGCAGGGTCGAGCGTATCAAATACATACGTCATCAAATGTCCAAATAGCACTTGTTACAAATAAAACCCGGTTCGGCAGATGCGAAATTGCGCTAAGCTGAACCTTAAGATGACCATAGGGAAATGCGGGGGGAATGTCAGGTCAGGCATTCCTTACCTTAGGTAAGAGGGAGGTAAGACATGATCACAGGAACCTGCCATTGCGGCGCTGTCCGTTATGAATTTCGCCATAGCCCGTCGCGGACCACATCCTGCAATTGCTCAATCTGCCGCAGGCTTGGAACCTTGTGGATTTACGCGCCAATTGCCGATGTCACGATCGACGGGCCAACCAGGGGTTACGCCCATGGGGATAAAAACCTTGCCATTCATCATTGCCCGACCTGCGGCTGCGTGACCCATTGGGAAAATCTGCACCCGGAGAAACCCGATGCCTATATGGCCGTAAATCTGCGGCTGGCCGACCCGAATGTGATCGCATCGGTTCCGGTGCGCCGTTTTGACGGGGCAGAGACATGGACTTTTCTTGATTAGGCGGACGGGTCGCCTAAATCCCCGTGCCCTGCAGCACCCCATGTTCCAGCGCATAACGCGTCAAACCAGCGGTTGAGCTGATGCCCAGCTTGCGCTTGATATTCTTGCGGTGCGTTTCAACCGTGCGGACCGAGATATTGAGCGTATTGGCCACATCCTTGTTCGAATGCCCCTGTGCCAGTTCCAGCAGGATCGTCTGCTCGCGGCTTGTTAGTGTTTCGCGCCCATCGCTGATTTTGGGCTGCAGGGCGCCTTTGGCCCCGGTGCACATATATTCGCCGCCTGCCATGACGGTATCGATGGCGGTTTTGATCTCATCCGTGGGGACGTCTTTAAGGATGTAACCACACGCCCCGTGGCTGAGCGCGGTTGCGATATATTCAGGGCTGTCATGCATCGACAGGATCAGGATGCGGGTCTGCGGGCGTATCTCAAGGATCATTTCGGTTGCGGCCAGCCCGGACAGGCCCGGCATGTTCAAATCCAGCAAGATGACGTCGGGCGCCAGCGTTTTGACCTGATCAACCGCGTCCTGTCCGTTGCACAGCGTGCCGACAACCGCGATCCCGTCATAGCTTTCCAGAATCGCCTGTATCCCCTCGGTTACCATCGGGTGGTCATCAACAATAAGAACACGGGTCGTCATACGCTTTCCTTAGCACTTTTTTGCGGGCTGAGCATATGCGTCAAAGGCACCTGGGCTTCAATCACTGTTCCGCTTTTTCCGCCGGGCGCGGATGAAATGCGCAGACTGCCATCCAGCTGTTCGATCCGTTCTTGCATGTTGCGCAGCCCAAGCCCGCCGCCCGTGCGCCGCGACGGGGCCGGCCAGGTCATGCCGCGCCCGTTATCGCTGATCCGCAGAATCGCACCTGCGCGGTTACCCTTGAGCGACATAAACACCTTGGTCGCTTTGGCGTGACGTTCGATATTGGTCAGCGCCTCTTGGGCCACGCGGTACAGCGCGATCCGCGCCTCTTGGTCCAGCCGGTTGCGGAAAACAACCGTTTCGAAATCGGTTTCGATCCCAGTACGCGCGCTGAAATCATCGGTTAGTGCTTGCAGCGCAGGGCCCAGGCCCAGATCATCCAGCACACCGGGGCGCAGATCACGGCTGATCCTGCGCACCTCTTGAATGGTTGATCCCAGCCCGTCGATCCCCTTGTCCAGGCTGGCGCTGGTGGTGGGATCATCGCGCAATTTGCGCCGGGTCAGCTCTAGCGCGTAGCGCACGCCAACCAGCATTTGACTGATGCCATCATGCAATTCACGCGCCACGCGCCCGCGCTCTTCTTCCTGGGTATCGATGATGCGCTGGGCCAGTTGTTTCAATTTGGCATCTGCCAGCCGCCTTTCGCGGATATTGATGACCATCCCGGTCATAAAAACCCCCAAAAGCGCCACGACGGCAATGCCCAGCACATAAAAAGAGGTGGTTCTGATCCTGGTTTCCACATCGGCCCGGGCCATAGCCACATTTTCCAGGATGTCATCAATGAACACGCCGGTGCCGATCGCCCAACGCCAATCCTGCAAGCCGTTGACATAAACGATCATCCGTTCGGTGGCCCCGGTTGAGGGTTTGGGCCAGTCAAAACTGTGGTAGCCCCCACCGGTGCGGGCGATGCGGATCAGCTCATCGGTGATGGCGGTGCCATTCAGGTCGGTTAATCCGCTCCAATTGCGCCCAATCAGATAGGTTTGCCGGGGGGCGACAAGATTGTTCCCATCATAGTCGAAGACAAAGAAATAACCGTCCTGCCCATAAAGCATCGCCGAAAGTTCGCGTGTGACGGCCAGTTTGGCCTCCTCATCATCGGGGGCGGCGCGCCCATAGGTGTTGATAAAGGCCGTGCGGGCGATGGACAGGTAGTTTTTCAACTCCGCCCGTTTGGTTTCGATCAATTGGGTCTCAAGCGCCTGGATTTCCCGTTCGGCCAATTGTCGTGATTGGCTGGTGACGACCACAAAGATCAAAGACACCGCCACGATCAGGGGCAAGGTCGCCAAAAGAAAGACCTTTTGGCCATAGCTGATCGCATAACGATCTTTGAGGTGTGACAACAGGCGGGTCATAGGGCGAATCGATACGCGGGAATCGCTGGCGAATCAAATGTTGCGAATCATATGCCCCCACGGCACTGCGGCTGCCAAAATACCGCCCGCGAAACGCACAAACCTTCAAAAATGCGTCTAATTTAGGCGCAATTCGCGCTGTTCTACGTAGTACTACGTATTTTACCTTTCGCAGACGCACGTTAGTCTGCGCGAACGAAATCCACACGCTGGCCCGTAAGAGGGACAGTGATGAGTTACAATTGGGAGGATACTTGATGGATCGTCGTTCGTTTTTAAAGAACTCGGCACTTGGTGGGACAGCTGCAGCTGCAACCACATTGGCAGCACCGGCTTATGCGCAAGGCAACCGGACGCTGACACTTGTGACCACATGGGGCCGCGGCCTGGCTGGTGTGCATGATGCCGCACAGCGCGCTGCTGACACCATCACTGCCATGTCCGGCGGTTCATTGACCATCGACCTGAAGGCAGCTGGCGAACTTGTTGGCGCATTCGAAGTCTTTGATGCTGTGACCTCGGGTCAGGCGGATATGTATCACGGTGCAGACTATTACTTTGTCAACCAGCACCCCGGCTATGCCTATTTCACGTCCGTGCCATTCGGCATGACCGCACAAGAGCTTTCCAACTGGTACTACCATGGCGAAGGTCAGGCGATGCATGACGAGCTGGGCTCGATCTTTGGCCTGAAATCATTCCTTGCCGGGAACACCGGTGCGCAGGCAGGCGGCTGGTTCTCGAAGGAAATCGCAAGCCCTGATGATTTCCAAGGCCTGAAATTCCGCATGCCGGGCCTGGGTGGTCAGGCGCTGGGCCGTATGGGTGCTTCGGTACAAAACCTGCCAGGTGCAGAAGTGTATCAAGCGCTGGCCTCTGGTGCGATCGACGGGACCGAGTGGATCGGCCCATGGGCGGATGAAAAGGCTGGTTTCCAGGAAATCACCAAGTTCTACTACACCGCTGGTATGCATGAGCCAGGTGCAGCCCTGTCGCTGGCCACAAACCTCGACGTCTGGGAAAGCCTAAGCCCTGCGCATCAGAAAATCATCGAAATCGCCTCTGGCGAAGCACACCAGTGGAACCTGGCGCAGTTCATGAGCAATAACGGCTCTGCCCTGCAGCGTCTGCAAGCTGGCGGCGTTCAGGTGCTGGAATTCCCAGATTCAGTTTGGGATGCGATGGGTGTGGCTGCGGCTGAAACCATGGACCAATATGCTGGCGATGACATCTATGATGCGATCCGCGCAAGCTATAACGCGTCGATGGCGGCATCTTCTGGCTGGATCCAGCAATCCGAAGGTGTATACCGCGCGCAACGTGACCGTGTGATGGGCTAAGCCTATCAGGCACATCATGTTTTCATGATTTAAGACACGAGAAGGGCCCGCTGCGATGCGCAGGCGGGGCCCTTTTCGGCAATCGGATGCGGGTGGGCATCCATTCTCGAATGACGATGGGGGAGTAATCCATGGGCTTGGTTGAGGCTTGGGGCGGCAACGCATTTGGCTGGTTTTTCGCAAACCTGATCGAGGCGTTTTACAATCTTGGTTACGCACTTTTGCATCCCGCCCAGTGGCTGGCATGGCTTCCCACGATCAATGGACCAATGGAAACAGAGGTCAAAGAGGCCTTGATGCGCTTTATCTACTACGGCGCCTCGGTCGAGCTGTTCTTTGTTGTCTTCGCGATCTTTTTCGTAGTCGCGATCATCGGCTTTATCAATAATCGCTTCATGTGGGGCTGCGTGCGCGGGCTTGAAACCTTCGCCAACGTGGTGGGGCGCATCGCCGCCTGGGCAGGGCTTTTGATGGTTCTGCAGCAAATCCTGATTATCTTCATGCAGCGGATCTTTGCGGTCTCGGAAATCAGCCTTGGCTTCGGCGTGGGCTTTGCCAAAGACGTCAGCTGGTGGTCCGAAGAGCTGAAGCTTTATAACGCAATCATCGTTTGCCTCTGCGCCTCGTACACATTCGTCCAAGGTGGGCATGTGCGGGTCGATTTGATCTATTCGGCGGTATCTTACCGGACCAAGCGGGTGATCGACATGGTCGGCTCGCTGGTGCTGATGGTGCCTGCTGCGATCATCACCTGGCTTTATGGCTGGTTCTTTTTGTGGCGGCATTTGGTGGTGCCGAACCCCTCGGCCTCGGACACGCTTGAGCGGCTGCTGACACGCGCCCGGGGGCTGCGTTGGAATATCGAAACGATTGGCTTTTCGCCGAACGGTTTCAACGCCTATTTCCTGTTCAAAATCCTGCTGGTGGTCTTTACCGCCATGGTTCTGCTGCAGGCGGTCGCCTTTTTCTTCCGGTCTTATCTGGAGTGGAAGGAAGGCCCCGAAAGCGAGGGCAAACATCTCGACAAAGACAGGATTGGCGATGACACCGCCGAACTTGTCGCAGAAATTCACTAAAGATAGGGCGCAAGAGACATGCTTTTCGGACTTGATGGCATCGAAGTCGGCATCATTATCGTCTTTTTGACGCTATTTGCAGGCATTCTTTCTGGCTTCCCGGTTGCGTTCGCAATCAGCGGATCGGCTGTAATCTCATTTGCGATCATCGCCGCATTGGACAGCGCGGGGCTGCTGACCCATGCTGCGGTTGATAGCAGTTCCGCAGAATATGCAGCCCTGATCGCCGAAGGTGTCAGGCCGGATGCAATCTCGGTCTTCCGATATCCCGACCTGCCGCGCTATGAAAATGTGCTCTTCCCCAATGGCTGGGAACAGGCGTTGGACCGCAATATCGGCTTTATGGTCAACCGGATGAACGAACGCGTTCTGGCAGGGCAATCGATTGAGACTTTGCTGGCTGTTGTGATGTTCGTGATGATGGGGATCGTGCTGGAACGCAGCCGGATCGCGGATGAATTGCTGACGACAATGGCCAAGGTCTTTGGGCCGCTACCGGGCGGTCTGGCCGTATCCATCGTGATCGTGGGCGCTTTTCTTGCGGCTTCAACCGGGATTGTGGGTGCGACGGTGGTGACCATGGGCCTGTTGGCCCTGCCAACCATGTTGAAAAACGGCTACTCGCCTGAACTGTCGACCGGGGTGATTGCCGCCTCGGGCACGTTGGGGCAGATCATCCCGCCATCCATCGTGATCGTGCTTTTGGGCACGCTGGCCGGTGATCTTTATTCGGCCGCCCAAGAAGAGCGGGCGCAGCTTGTGGGCTGCTCGGACGCGTTGACCTATCTGGGTGAGCCAGCAGTTGTGTCGGTCGGCACGTTGTTCCAGGCGGCGCTGCTGCCGGGTATTCTGTTGGCCGGGCTTTATGCGGGCTATGCATTCATCTTTGCGCTGATCAACCCAAGCAAGGCGCCACCTGTCCGTTTCGAAAACAGCGGCAAGGGCGAGGTGATCACCCGCAATGACAGCTTTACCTGGTTCCTGGCCGTACCTGTGGGGATCATCGGTCTGGCGATCGGCCTGAACCAAACCAATCTGGTGGGCAGCCAAAGCGTGATCGTGGACAGCTTTACCGATGCCGGCCAAACCGCATCACTGCGCACCCGCGTCAGCGAAGATTGTCAGGCGGCGATGATCGAGCTGCACGGTATGGAAGCATGGGAACAAGCGGTCGCCGAACAAGCGGCAATCGATGAGGCAGGCGGCGTGGCCGCGGCCCGCGCCCTGTCTGATGAGGAACGCGCAGCGCTTGTGCTGGAACGTGTCGATGCCGCAGCACCGATTGGGACAGGTCTGGCGATCACGGCTGTCTTGATGGGGCTGATGCTGTCAATTGCACGCGGTGTGGCACCCAGCCAGGATCAGCGTCCGCTGATGATTGGGGCGCTTGGGGTCGCTTTGATGTTGGTGGCCGATATACTGTTCATATCGCCGCTAACGACGCCGGGCTTCACGACTTTGATCATCCTGATCCCGCTCGCGGTGGCCTATATCGGGCTGAAACGGGCGGCGGCCTATCTGGCCGCGAATGAGATCATGCGCGTGGTGTTCCCGCCGCTGGTCCTGATCGTTGCGGTACTAGGCTCGATCCTGGGCGGCATCACCAACCCAACCCCGGCTGCGGCCTTGGGGGCAGGGGGCGCGATCCTGCTGGCGACCTATCGCAAGCTGAAAGATCAGGGCGAGTCGGGCGCGATGGTGCTGCTGACTGCGGGCGCGATTGTGCTGATGCTGGTGATCGGCGTGAATTTCGATATGCGGCTCGGGCAGGAAGTCGTCCTGCTTGAAAACCGTATCGCCTATTTCGCAGCCTTCACCTGCTTCTTGTTTGCGATGTTTGGCTTGCTCTGGTCGTGCTGGGTGCTGACAACAGGCGGCGTACTGGCCCCGGTCGTGCGCGAGACGGCCAAAGTGACATCGATGGTCTTCACCATCCTGATCGGCTCGCAGCTGCTGAACCTAGTGCTGATCTCTTTCGGGGGCGAGCATTACATCCAGCAATTCCTGCGGTCCTTCGACAATGAGGTCTATGTCTTCATTCTGGTCATGCTGGTGTTGTTCGTGCTGGGCTTTGTGCTGGATTTCCTTGAGATCATTTACATCGTCATCCCCATCGTTGGGCCGGTCATCTATGGCGGCACATTCGATCCCAAATGGGTGACGATCATGATCGCGGTGAACCTGCAGACATCCTTCCTGACACCGCCATTTGGCTTTGCGCTGTTCTATCTACGTGGGGTGGCCCCCAAAAGCATCACGACAGGCCAGATCTATAAAGGCGTCATGCCCTTTATCGGCATCCAGGTCTTGGGGCTGATGCTGCTGGCCTTTGTACCAGGCGTTGTGACCATCGTGCCAAACCTGCTGAACTAAAGCGTTTTGCGTATTATCTGAGCCATCCGCATCGCAAATTGCTATAATCAGGGCCTGATTGCACCAGCCTCTTGTCATCCTTACATCTTGTGAGGCTGACAGAGGGGGGCAAACAATGTGGAAACAGATCGCGCGGATCCGGCAGCGGGCTATATGGTCATGGGATGGCTTTGCCCATGTCGCACGGACCGAAGGATCGCTGGCGCAATGGATCGTTGCCAATATCTGTTTTGGGATATTGGCCTTTGTACTGCCACTTAGTGCGGGCGAACGAGGGATGCTGCTGATGGGCGGTATTCTGATCCTGGCGGCCGAATGCATGAATACCGCGATCGAACGTGTGGTGGATGATATCAGCCCCAAGCGGCGCGATGCAGCCAAACAGGCGAAAGACTGCGGTTCGGCGGCTGTTGCCGTGACGGCGATCGGCGTCGGCGTCGCTTGGGTTTGTGTGATCGCGGGGCTGATCTGGTAGGCTATTCCGGCATGACTTTCCAACCGGCGTCAGTCCAAAGAAATGTGGTGCTCGATAGCGCATAAGGGGCCTCGGCAAGCGCGTCATCACGGATATCTTGCATCAGTTTGACCAGATCCGCGTTGTCTTGCGGCGCAATCATGACGAAATCGCGTGTTGGCACGCTGACCGCGATGGGGCCGATCTGTGATGTGATACTGTTCCACAAAGCGTCGTCCAGCAGCATGGCGTTTTCATAATAGCCATCAAGTGCCAGGTAATAGATACCGGACTCAGTGCCCTCAATTGTCAGGGCCTGCGCCTTTTCGGCCAAATTGTCCAAAGCCAAGTTGTGTAGCGTGTCGGCGTTATAGCCCTCTTCCACCATACGCTCGGCGGTGATCGCCGCCGTATGGGTCGGGAAGTCGAGAACATAGGCCACAAACAAGTCGCCCGCAAAGGGCCGTTGTTGCAATGCGATGTCGATATCAGCGCCGTTCAGGTAATCCACGTGCCGCAAGACAGGCATCACGCTTTGCGGCAGGAAGGCATCCGGCTCTTCCAGGTCACCGGTGAACGGAATGATGAAATTGTCCAGAATCGCTTGGCGTTCTGCGTCGCTGCTGGCGTTTTGCAGGCTCCGGTGCAGATTGTCCGGGTAGGCAATCATCGCATCATCATCGACGGGATCAGAGACAACGGATTGTTCTTTCTCGTTTATTGCCGCATCCGGAAAGCCCGCATCACGTATTGCGTCACGCAACAGGACAAGGGTTTCGCCGATGGAATCGGGCCGGGGCACATCACCAACCAAAGGGGAGGCGATGATCAGGAAAACGGTTATGAAAAAATGACGCATGGTCATGGATTAGCATAGCTGCGGTGGAAGTGAAACGTCGTGGGGGCGGTTGATCTACATCAACGACAGCCCCGCGCTGGGCTGTCAGATATAGCACAAGGCTATGAGGAGATCGAAAATGCAACCACTCGGCAATCTACGCGACCACTTTTGGCGCGTCATCAAAATGGCCAAGGCCTGCAATGTTGATTTGTCCACAGCGCTGGACGAAGGACAGATCGAACTTGAGGATTACACGCAGATGGTCGCGGATTGCCGTGGGTGTACACATGTGGGGGCATGTGATCGCGCGCTGGTCAGAATACCTGTGCTGGATGAAGCGCCTGACTACTGCACGAACCGGGATGTCTTTGACCGATTACGCAAGGTCTAGTGGGTCTTAGGGTTGGACCTGACGGGGGAGAGTGTGAAAAGGGACGCGTCAGGCGTCCCTTTTTACGTGTTTATGTGGCGCGCCGTGTTTCCGGATGCAGGGCCGTACCTAAGATGTGATCGGCCAGGTGCAGCACGGGATTTGCGCTGCCAACGATCGCGGGCTGGGGCGGTTTGGCGATATCGGGGTTCTTGCCGGGATAATCCAGCGTCGACAGAAAATGGCGCATGCAGTTGATCCGGGCGCGCTTTTTGTCGTTGGATTTGACCACCGTCCAGGGCGCATCTGCCGTGTCGGTGTAGAAAAACATCGCCTCTTTTGCCTCGGTGTAATCATCCCATTTATCAAGGCTTGCCTTGTCAATCGGGGACAATTTCCACTGTTTCAATGGATCGGTTGCCCGCGCATCAAACCGGCGCTTTTGTTCATCCTGCGTGACAGAGAACCAGTATTTGTAAAGTTGGATGCCTGAGCGGGTCAGCATCCGCTCCAGCTCGGGCGTTTGGCGCATGAACTCAAGATATTCCGCCGGTTCGCAAAAACCCATCACCCGCTCAACACCGGCACGGTTATACCAGCTGCGGTCATATAGAACCATTTCGCCAGAGGTCGGCAAATGATTGATGTAGCGCTGGAAATACCATTGGCCGCGCTCTTCATCGGTGGGTTTGTTCAACGCCACGACCCGCGCAGCACGGGGGTTCAGATGTTCGGTAAAGCGTTTGATCGTACCGCCCTTACCGGCCGCATCGCGTCCCTCAAAAAGCAGGACAAAGCGCTGACCGGTCTCTTGCGCCCAAAGCTGCACCTTGAGCAATTCAGCCTGTAATTCGGCCTTCTCAGCCTCGTAAGTTTTGCGGGCGAGCTTGGGCAGTTTGGCGTTTGATATCGTGGGGGCGGCGTCCTTCATGTCGGTCTCCTTACTATGCTGGTTGCGGCTTAGCACGGGGGCGTGGTCGGGGCCTTGATGTGCATCAACATTGCTTTTCCGGGGCAGGGGGTTATCTTTGGATCATCGTTTTGTGACAGGAGAGACCGATGCGTTTGACTGTACTTGCCTTTGTCATGCTGTCCTTTGCCGCGCAGGCCCAAGAGACGGCGCTGCCAAGCCCTGAAGGCCCAGCCGCCCAAAGCCAAAGCTGCCCGGTCGGGATGGTGTGGGATCAAAATGCGGCGGCCTGTGCGGTTGCCAGCGGTGGCGCGTCGCCGATCAATGATCTGTCGATTGAGCATGATTGCGATTACGGCGCCCCGCGTGAGGTGATGTCCTAATATCAGGACAAGCCTTTGAAAGTTATTGAAAATGTACTGAGCGACCGCGGCTCAAAATACGCGGTTGCAGGTGGGTCTGTGGGCGCGCCGGATGAGGCGAAGGCCTTTGTCAAAACGCTGCTCCGCCGCAAGAAATTCGCCAAAGCCACCCATAACACTTGGGCCGTGCTGCTGCCTGACGGGCCGTTGAAAAACAATGACGGGGAAAGCGGCGCGGGGATGGTGATTTTGCGGATGCTCGAGCGTGAAGGGCTGGAGGGGCACATCATCGTGGTGACCCGCTGGTTCGGTGGCGTGAAGCTGGGCGGCGACATATTCCGCCGGGTCCAAGACGCCGTACGGATTTATTTAGATCAGATGGGTTAATGCGCTGTATTTACGGTGTTTTGGCGGTATGGACGGCGTATGTATCGCGTATGTTTTGCGTATTGCTGGTTTGCAGGATTGTGCCAAGTTAAGGGTGCGGGCGTTGCCAGGCCGTAGAATTGAGCAGACAGTCCTTTGTATTTCTCATAATATGAGTTTGCCGAACTCGTCTTTGAGGACAGTGTACTGCCCACGAAACAATGCTCCCTCGGACTTGACCTCATCAACCAACTCTACAAGCCGTGCATCGTCTATCACCACCACGTAGCCGTGACCGTCGTTGGCGGCTGCCTTGCAGCGTTCCAGAAGCCGGTCTTGTTTTTCGACGTTTCTACAAAATACTATACCAAATTGCCCCCGCTTTGCAGAAAATCGCATAGCGATTTGGTCAATTTCAGGATTTCCAATTTCTGATCCGTAGTTTTTACATTCCAGAAAAATCATCGGAGCCGAGTAGTGTTTCCCCAACCATGAGAAAAAGCCTTCGTTAGCATAGTTGTAGTATGTGATATCAACTCTTTTCAGTCCCTCATGAAGAGGCGTTTGTTTTTCCGGATCAGTCAAAGACGGGTAAAACAATGCATTTGTAAGGTCAAAGATCGCATCTTCGTACTGATAGGCCTTTTTCTTACCTACATCTAGATCAAGGACCGCATGTAACATCTTGTCCCAATCAGGCCTTGCAGTTCCTTGGGAATCCGCAAGCTGCGCGTGCGTAAGAGGCGGCGTAGGTTCGCTATTTTCAACTTTATATTTCATCAACAGCGATGGATTCTTGAGTGTCTCCCTAATGGAGACTACCTTTTTCTCCTTACCGTATTTTTTCTGCAGATCTTTAATAAATACCTTTCGAGTGCCCTTATTTTTCCCAGTCTTGAGCGTCCTTACCAAAGCACTTCCGGCAACTAGTTCTTTTTGCTTAAGATCCTCAAGTATGTAGTGGCGGTAGTAATTTGAGACGTCATAGTCTCCTTGAATACGAACTATAGACTTCGGAACAAGAAGAAGTTTTTCATCGTTTGCCATAGGAAAATCAGCGAATTTGACGACCCATTCCTTCGCCTCTGGATTCCAAAGTGGTCCGGAGTTAACCTGTTTTTGAATTGGAATCCCATATTCTTCGCAGACTTGATTGGTAAAATCGATCAACGGTTCTCTGATAATGTTAGTGATAATGTCAGAGATAATATCTACTGATACCCCCTCTATCAAAAGGGCAGTATCTTCAAGATCAGTCAAAAGTCCTGATTTGACAGCTTGACTTTGTTTTAGGCTGGCCCAAAGGGACCGCGCTTTTTCTTTGCCCAAGCCCCGTCCACTCGCGCCAGTTGCTGACATTCCAAGGTGTGTTTCCCGGGGTTCTCGGAGTTGTTCCAGCGAAAGCAATGCGGCGTCAGAGTTTCCGGCTTTGATCGAAGAAATGACATGGTCAAAGAAATTTGAAATTAGGTATTCACACCAATCACCCCAATCAGTGTCCAAAGCTCTTATGGCTTTAGCGTTGAGGAAGAGCCTTACATCATCAACTACATCGACATCGATAAATGGAAGGGATGCTTGGTTCCGTTTGAGCTTAAAAAATTGAGATACTCGCATTGAATTCCTTAAATACTATTTTTTCGCCCCCACAAATCATACTCGCCCGCTTCCTCAACTTCAACGTGTAAAGTATCCCCGACAGCCAACCCCTCAGCCCCTTCATCGATAAACAAGTTCCCATCGATCTCGGGCGCATCCGCCCAGGTTCGGCAGGTCGCAATCCCGTCTTCGTCGATGTCGTCCACGATGACCTCTAGCGTCTTGCCGACTTTCGCTTCCAGCTTCGCCTCGGAGATGGCTTGCGCTTTGGCCATGAAACGGTCCCACCGGTCTTGCTTCACCTCCGCTGCCACATGGTCGGGCAGGGCGTTGCTGCGTGCCCCGTCCACGTTTTCGTATTGGAAGCAGCCGACCCGATCCAATTGCGCCTCGTCCAGCCAGTCGAGCAGGTGTTGGAATTCGGCCTCGGTTTCCCCCGGGTAGCCGACGATGAAGGTCGACCGTAGGGTGATGTCGGGGCAGGTGGCCCGCCAGGCTGCGAT
This sequence comes from Yoonia sp. BS5-3, assembly GCF_038069655.2. NCBI lineage: Bacteria > Pseudomonadati > Pseudomonadota > Alphaproteobacteria > Rhodobacterales > Paracoccaceae > Yoonia > Yoonia phaeophyticola. The sequence goes on along the minus strand of NZ_CP150951.2, from coordinate 3,713,305 downwards.
CTCATCCAGCGTTTTGGCCCCCGCAGCTGGCCGCGCCATCCGCCGCAGCACGTCGGGGTGGCCGTGTTGGAAGGGGATGTCGAGGTAGGGGAGGACTCCGTTTGCCGGGTCGGCCATCACCGGGATCAGGTCGCGTACATGGGGGTAGGGGTAGACGTAGTGCAGCCGGACCCAGGCGCCCAAAGTGCCCAGCTCGCGGGTGAGGTCGAGGATATGGCTGCGCACCTCGCCGTCTTTCCAGGGGTTTACGTCATATTTACGGTCCAGCCCATAGGCTGAGGTATCTTGGGAAATCACGAGGAGTTCTTTGACCCCGGCATCCACCAGCTTTTCCGCCTCGCGCAGCACGGCGTGGGCGGGCCGTGACGCCAGTTTCCCGCGCATGTCGGGGATGATGCAGAACTTGCATTTGTGGTTACAGCCTTCCGAGATTTTCAGATAGCTGTAGTGGCGCGGTGTCAGCGAGACCCCGGTGCCGGGCAGCAGGTCGATGAACGGATCGGGGCTGGGCGGCACGGTGCTGTGCACGGCGTCCAGCACCTGTTCGTATTGGTGTGGCCCGGTGACGGCCAGGATTTGCGGGTGATGTTCGCGGATGTAGTCGGGTTCGGCCCCCAGACATCCCGTGACGATGACCTTGCCATTTTCCTGCAGCGCTTCGCCAATAGCGTCGAGACTTTCCGCTTTGGCGCTATCGAGGAACCCGCAGGTGTTCACGATCACCGCCTCAGCCCCGCTGTAGTCGGGCGAGATTGCGTAGCCTTCGGCCCGCAGCCGCGTCAGGATCCGCTCGCTGTCTACCAAGGCTTTGGGGCACCCCAAGCTGACCATGCCGATGGTGGGCTGGCCGGGGCGGCTGGCTTCGGTGATCTTGGCCGCAGGGGCCAGGTCGGGGCGGAGATTGGGCGGGTTCTGGGTCATGCCCCTGCGTTTATCGAATGGGTGCCCGGTTGGAAATGGGTTGTTGTCAGGCCGCACGGTGTCTTATGAATGTGCTACGCAATTTTAAGGTGAATTTGAGGTCGTGAGCAATTTGCTCGAAAATCCGTGGTACGTGCTGGCACAGTTGCAGCAAGCCGATGATACGGGCCTGTCGTTCTTTAACGACCTTTGCGCACAGGGTTTGACGGATGATCAATGGCGTTTGGCACAGGCGCGTGGATTTCGATTGAAGCCGCGTGAGAATTTTAGACTTCGAAAAAACAACATAAAGGTTGCATTCCAGGCCGAAATGAAACGCCTGCACGGCGCAGACTACGCCTGCCCCGAGTTACCAGATCCACATCAACCCATTGATTTCTATGGGTTGGCCTTTCCGGAAAAATGCGATTTTTCAGGCCTCTTGATCCCCAATGGCTTGCTGCTGAATGAATGTCATTTCGAAGCCCCGGTTGATTTGTCTGGTGCCCTGATTTGCGGGACGCTGAACATGACGAATACGACCTTTGATAAGAAAGTTTCCGCAAAGGGCGTGTTGATCGAGGGGGCTTGCGATGCGAAATGGGCCAAATTTGAAAGCGAGGCGCTTTTCACCGAAGGGACATTTCAGGGGCCTGTGGATTTTCATGGCGCGCGCTTCGACGGGCGGGCGATTTTTTCAAAGGCGCGCTTTGCCCATCACGTCAGTTTCCGCAATTGCCATTTTGATCAGGCTAGCCAAGGCAAACCAGTGAACTTCATAAATACGGTCTTTGAACAGCCAGTCGATTTTCGCCGCGCGCAGTTTGGATCGCATTATCCTGATTTCGCGGGGGCAACCCTTCATGATCGCAGCCAGTTTACGGCGCAAGACTGTGATGGTGACATCCGGTTTTGGCCTGGTAAAGAGGCCGCTTCCAAGCAACGCCGCGGCCTAGACCGGCTGCGATATCACGCAAAAAGCCGCGAAAGCGCGGCGGTCATGCGGCAGCTTTCTGGTCGGCAGGGGACACCAGATGCCGAGCATTTTTTCTTTCGTAAAGAGATGTATCATGCCGCCCGCGCGATGCCCTGGTATCAGGCCTGGCATATATTGGCTTATCAGTTCTTTTCGAATTTCGGCTATTCGGTTGCGCGCCCGGCATCACTGATTACGCTTTTATGGGCTGCGGGAACATGGTTCTACGTGCAGTCCGTATCGTTTGGAATTGGCCAGGCTATGGCCTATTCCTTTGCCGCAATATTCAAGTTCTTTGGCTTTCAACGCACCTATCTTGAAGAGGAAGTGGCGCAGTTGACCGGCTGGATGGAGGTTTTTGCCGCCGGTCAAACAGCCTTGGCATTTATACTGCTTTTCTTCTTGGGGCTTGGGCTTCGGACCCGGTTCCGCCTGAAATAATGCGAATGAACAGGTCCCGATAGCCCCGAGCGGTCACTTTTCCTGCATGCCCCGCACCATTTTCAGCACCCGGCGCCGTGGCAGCCATGGGATGATCCAATTGAGCAAGAACCGTAATTGCCCGTCATTGATGGCACGCAATTTGCCTTTCAGCATCGCCTCATACCCGAATTTGGCGACCGTGTCTGGCGTCGCGCCCTTCTGTTTGACAAGGCCTGTTCCATCCAGATCGGCGACGGCGGCAAATTCGGTGGCCACATAGCCCGGCTCAAGCGCCGTGACGGTGACCCCTTTGCTGCGCAATTCTTCGTCCAGCGCTTGTGAAAAACTGCTGACAAAGGCTTTGGTGGCGAAATAGGTCGCTTGCAACGGTCCAGGCATGTAGCTGGCCGTTGAGCTGACGTTCAGGATCTTGCCGCCACCCGCGTCCGCCATATCCTTGCCGATCATATGGCATAGGCTGACCAGCGACTTGATGTTCAGATCGATCATGCCCAGGTCACTGTCCAGCGCCCGGTCGATAAAGGCCCCATGCCCGCCGAAGCCTGCATTATTGATCAGGATGTCGATTTTCTGTCCGGCCAGCGCATCATAAAGCTGCTTCGCCCCATCGGCAGTCCCAAGATCGAGCGCAATCGTCGTTACACTGACCCCATGTGCCGCTTCGATTTCGGCCTTCAGACTGTCCAGCGCATCGCCACGCCGCGCTGTGATGATCAGATCGCCGCCTTTGGCCGCGTGATACCGTGCAAATTCGCGGCCGATCCCGGAGGATGCGCCGGTGATGAGTGCAGTGTTCGACATGGGTTTCTCCTAAAAGTCAACGATTGTTGACATACATATGGTTCGCGCGGCGGGCATGTCAACATGTGTTGACATTCTTTTTGGGGTCTATACATCCGCCCTATGCGCAAAGCTGATTTGACCCGTGATAAGCTTCTCGATGCGGCCAGCGTCGCATTCTGCACGCTTGGCTATTCAAATGCATCGCTGCGCGCGATTGCCAAGGCCGCTGACGTCGATGTGGCCCTGATTTCGCGTTATTTTGGCGGTAAGCTGGGCCTGTTTCGGGCCGCTTTGGAAAGCGCTTTTGAATGGGACGAGATTTTAGACGCCGCCCGCGATCCGATTGAGGTGGCTATCGCGAAATATGCCGATGCGGGCACCGAGGCGCATCAGGTCTCGGCCATTCGTATGATCGTCATGAACGCCAGTGACCCCGAGGTGGGCGATCTTCTGCGCGGGGTGCTGCGCGAAAAGCTGATCGACCCCTTACAGGAACGCATGGGCGGGCGGCAGGCCGCATCGCAACTGGCGATGTTTGCAGCTGTGGTCTTGGGCGCATCGATAGTGCGCCAGACCTTGAAACTGCCTGGAATGGCGGGGGTGCCAGATGCGGAATATGCCGATCAGCTGCGCTATTTGATCAACGCGGCAATCAGCTTTGACGGCCCGGATGCCTAGGGCGTGTCCCGGCCGACTCTTTGGGTTCCTGATAGGATTGGGCCGTCATCACCATCTCGATAGACGGGCTTTCGTCACATTGGACATCAAGTTCTGTTGCGGCATACGTAGTAGACCTTGATCGGGCGTGCATATGTGCCGAGCTTCTCGGTCCCTTCCACAAACCCTGGCTCTTGGATGATAAACGTCAGATCTTATCTGCGAAATCAACGGCCCGCGACCTTAACGCTCTTTATCCAAAGTAGCGCTGCAGCTTGGCAACGGAACCGAGTTTGACTTCATTGGCCCCCTTTCCGAGCGTGTGCAAATGAGCTTTCAGTTCGTCGGTTTTGTAATCGGTTTCTTTCACTAAGGTCTGCCCTTTTAGAACGGCCTCTTCTAGATTCAAAAAGTACGCTTTGAGAGCTTGATGTCCCTGATCCATTTCGTCCAATGAACTTGTGAGATTTGGCGCATAGCTTCGAACCTTCATTTTTACCAGGCTCATAACATGGCCAGGATGCTTAGGACCGGCCATAAAACTTGCTTTTGATACTGAATCTTCTCCGAGCAGCCAATTAATTCTCGTGTTATGTTCATCGTATAAATCCTGACAATGAGCATACACTTCTTCAAGTCTGCGCATCAAAAGCTCGTTTTTTGATCGCCTTTCCGAAATTCTCTGGGCTGAAAACCCAACCAAGGCGGAGATGACCCCCCCGACAATCGTTGCGAAAATTTGCCATAGTTGGTCTGGAATCTCCACGGGTACCTCTAACGTATTAGATCTAGTTTAAGAGTGAATTTCTCTTTTTGGAGTACTGGGATCAAAGGCTTATATACGTGAAGTCTTATATTCTCCACAAGCGTCTTTTCATCACGAGTTCCGCTTCGAAAATGATCGCCTTTAGCTTAAATCAGACTTTATCTGCATCCGCAGGGTGACCTCAAGTTATGGTATTCGTGAAAATTCTCGTTTTGGGGATGCCGCAAACGAGTGGTTTCAAGACCTACTGGTCACTTGCTGCTGCGCTTGGATAAATGCCAATTGTGCTGCTGCATAACTCAAGCGCAATTTGAAAAACTATCGCCAGCCGCCAATGCAAAAGGCCGCCCGGGTGGGGGCGGCCTTTGTCAGGAAATTGGGGGTATTTACCGGCGCCGGTCGCGCCGTGATGACATCGGCTGGAACGCCACGCCAACATGGGCCTCGCAATAGGGTTTGCCTTGTTGCACGGCCAGACCGCAGAACCAGAAATCCTCCGTGGCCGGATCGCCGACAGGCCATTTGCAGGTCTTCTCGGTCAGCTCCATCAGGCTGATTTTCTTGGCGGTCTTTTCGACCTCAGACACTTTGGCTAGCGCCTCGGGGCTGATTTCATTGGCCGATGGCTGTGGCGGCAAAGGCTGCCCGGCGGGGATGATCGCACGGCGTGCGGCAGAAATCGGGATGCCGTTTTCGTCCAGCTCGGGCTCTTCCTTGATCGCGGGGACCTGCGGCTCTGCCTTGGGCTTTGGCTTGGGGGCGGCCTTGGCTGCGGGTTTGGCCGCTGCGGCCGGCTTTTCCTTGGCCGGTGCCTTGCTGGCCGCATTCCCGCCAGAGCCTGCCCGGTTTGACAGCCCCAGCCGATGCACTTTGCCGATGACCGCATTGCGTGTCACACCGCCCAGTTCCTTGGCAATCTGGCTGGCCGACTGGCCTTCGCCCCACATCTTTTTGAGCGTCTCGACGCGCTCGTCTGTCCAGGACATATGTATTCCTTTGTTTCGCGGATCGGGCTGGGGGGTAAGCCTGCCCTGAGGGATCAAGGTTTCATCTTAGTCATTGCCCGCGCCGATGTGAAGGCGCATTGGGCGCTTTTGCGTGTCATGGCGGCGAAATTACAGGCTGCAGCACCCGGCATTGCCAAAATATGTATCGATATAATGCAGCCCGTAGATCGTGTCGCTCATACCATCGCTACAGCGCCCCGGTAGGATATGACCCCGTACGGGTTGCCCATCGGCAATCCATTCGAAGATAAACCCACCTAGGCCAAGCGCCACATTTTCGGCGGAAGGTGCGTGGAATGTGATTGGATGGGTTGCCGTACGCTCGGGCGTCATGACAGCCAATCCAGCTTGCGTAAATCGCACCGTCCAAAATGGCTCGGTCCCAAAGCAGCGCAGACCCCGCGGTAGCCCGTACGCGTCTACACTATCGGGCTGCCGCTGCAGATAGCGCTGCGCGACCCAACCCGAGACCTCGCCGCGGCTGATATAGGCCCAATTTCCCTCGCGGCTCAGCTGGGTGACCTGCAAATCCGTCGCGTCATGGGGCAGGGCCAGTAGAATGCGTGCAGACCCGTTCGGCTGATCGCGCATGTTTAAACTGTCATCAGAAGCAACCCCAGTCACCGCATAGAGCGCAGGCAGGCTGGGGGGTAGGCTGTCGGCCTGGACCCAGAAAGGCCAAAGTAAAAAGACGAATGTCAGGCGAAAAAGCGGCATGATCCCCCCCTAAAATTTAATATTGCCCAGAGCGGCCCCAAGAAACAAGCTCGCGCAGGGCTGGTCATTGCCAACCGATGCGCTAAGACCGTCTTACAGACGAAGGAATGGTTTACCATGACAACAAAGACTGCAATGGGCGTCCGCCGTTTTGGCCGCGTGAACTGGCTGGGCACCTGGACATTGATCCGCCGCGAGATCCGCCGCTTTATGAATGTCTGGTCGCAGACCGTCATGGCGCCGCTGATCAATGCGGGCCTGTTCCTGCTGATCTTTACCATCGCCATTGGCCCGCAGCGCGGCGAGGTGATGGGCGTTCCATTCATGACCTTTCTGGCCCCGGGCATCTTGACCATGACGGTCATCCAGAATGCGTTTGCGAACACCTCGTCCAGCCTTGCCTCGGCCAAGGTGCAGGGCAATATCGTGGATACGCTGATGCCCCCCTATCCGCGGCTGAGCTGGTTGTCGGTTATCTGGGCGGCGCTGTGGCGCGCGGGGCTTTGGTTGCGGTGGTCATCGCCGCCGGATCGGCCTTGTTTCTGGGCATTGGGATGCAAAGCCCTGTCTGGGTTGTTGTTTTTGTTCTTCTTGGTTCAATCCTGATGGGGGCTTTGGGGATGGTCGCGGGCATATTTGCCAATAAATTCGACCAGCTTTCGGCCATTTCGAATTTCCTGATCACCCCTTTGGCGTTTTTGTCGGGCACGTTTTATTCAATTGAAGCGCTGCCGGGCTTCATGCAGGCGCTCAGCCATGCGAACCCGTTTTTCTACATCATTGACGGGGTCCGTTTTGGGATGATTGGAGTCAGTGATAGCAGCCCTTGGATCGGTTTGCTGGTTGTCAGCGGCGCCTGCATTGTGGTCGTGGGCCTTTGCTGGCGCTGGATGAAGACAGGCTATCGGCTGAAGGCATAGTGTTTATTGGAAAGTCCCGCGGAAATGGCGTGAAGCGATGCCCTAGCCGGTCAGCCCGCCACCAAGCAACGCGCCAGAGATAACGATGCCGCTAGATGCTTGGCGCCGTTATCCACGGCCTAGAACGATGAACTAAGCGTAAAACCTGCTGAAACCGTCTCGCGTTGGAAGCGTGTGACGTTGCTATCCGATTTACTGGCCGTGATCGAAAGGCCCGGAACAAATCCGGCGATCTCAATTTCAGGAAAACCGATAATCGCGCCTAGTGTCAGGACGGTGTCTTCGCGGCCACCGGGGACAGCAAACACCTCATTATAGGCGGGATAATCCGCATATTTGATATCGCCAGTCACAGTCAGGGTGATGGGGCCGATGGGGTCCGTCCATTGATACAGACCCCGAAGAGAGACCTGCTGAAATGCGAAATTCTCTAAGCGGCCATCGCTGCTAAGATAGCTCAACCCGCCTGAAATCCGGTCACCGCTGGGCAATGTGTATGACAGATTTGCGCTGAGCGTGCCGCGCCGTACGACGCCAACATTCGTGGATTCATAATCTTGAAACTCGCGGATCCCGCTCAGTTGCAAAAGGGTATTGTCGTTCAGGTTCAACGCCCGAGACAGGTTGAGGCGCTTGTAGTCATAATAGGGCGAGCCGCCAAAATCGAAACTACCCGTCGCAACCCCAAAGACCCAAAAGCCATTCTCGGCACCCTGCAGGATCTGGGCATTGGCCTCGGATAAGGCGCTGTTGAAGGCCGATCCGTTAAAGAGTGTCTCGTCTTCCAGCCGGACCCATGACGGCTGATGCCGCAGACCAAACGTGATCCGGGTCTGCGGTGAGGGTTCCAGCCGATAAGAGGTGGCCAAGTTCAAACTGGTTCGAATACCGGGCAGCGCTTGGGCGTCCTCGGACAAGACACCGCCCAGGGTTCCCTCATCGGTGCTAGAGCCGCCATTCACATTGTTTGAGGGGACAATGGACAGGCCAACGCTGGGCGACCAGGGATTGCGTTGGTCCACGATGCGGGCATCTGCGATGGTGCGCTCGCGCTCTGCCTCATTGGGGGCGTCAAGCAGGGCCAGACGCAGCCAAATGGTCGCGAGGGTATAGGCCTCGGCATTGTTTGCGGCCAGGGCCGTCACGCGGGCGGCCTCATATTTCTGGGCGTCGGTGTCGGACAAACGCCAGGCGCGGGCACCGGCGCGCCATCCGGCATCGGGATTACCTAGCTGAGGCGCGGCCACAGCCAGTACGATCAATGCGGTTCGGTCGTCGGGGTCGACGGCCAGTAGCTTGCGGGCAAGTTCCACAGCCACGGCATATTCGCCGGACGATGCGGCACGGGTGGCCAGTACACGGGCATCATTCAGCGACAATTCCACATCCTGCGCCAGCACGGGCACAGGACAAAAACAGGCCAAAAAGGCCAAGACGCGCAGTTTCATTCCAAATTCCGTCACTTGTCCCCAGCACATCTGCACGCTGGCATAGCATAATCCAACCATGATGCCACAGCTTCGGCAAAATCCTGCAGACCCGAGATAGGTTTTGCCCGCGCCCACGATCATCTATGCTGCCGAAACCGAATCCAAACAGGCGGAGACAACCATGCCCATCAGCCCCGAACAACAGGCCGAAATCGACGAATTGCGGGGCAATCCGCAGCCTACATTACGGGCGGTCGCGCCGGGGATGGAGCAGCATCTGTACAAAGCTTACGACGTGCTGGATCACGGGTTCATCCGGGTGATCGACTATATGGGGGATGACGCGGCGATCTGTCAGGCGGCGCGGGTGTCTTACGGGAAGGGGACCAAATCTGTGTCCAACGATGCAGGGCTGATCCGCTACCTGATGCGGCACTGGCACTCGACCCCGTTCGAGATGTGCGAGATCAAGCTGCACGTCAAACTGCCCGTCTTCGTCGCCCGGCAATGGATCCGGCACCGGACGGCGAATGTGAACGAATATTCGGCGCGCTATTCGATCCTGGACCGTGAATTCTATATCCCCGAGGCCGACAAACTGGCCGCGCAATCGGTGGTGAACAATCAGGGGCGGGGCGAGGCGCTGACCGGGGATGAGGCCGCGCGGGTGCTCGAATATCTCAAAGGCGACGCGGCCCGCTGCTATGATCACTACCAGGAAATGATCGGGCAAGAGGGGCAACAGGGGCTCGCGCGCGAGCTGGCACGGATGAACCTGCCCGCCAATATCTACACGCAATGGTATTGGAAGGTGGACCTGCATAACCTCTTCCACTTCCTGCGGCTGCGGGCGGACAGCCACGCGCAATATGAAATCCGGGTCTATGCGGATGAGATCTGCAAAGTCGTCGCCGACTGGGTGCCCGCGGCTTACGGCGCGTTCGAGGACTACCGGATGGGCGGTGCGACGCTCTCGTCAAAGGCGATTGACTGCGTGCGGCGCATGCTTAAAGGTGAAGAGGTAACGCAAGAGACCTCTGGAATGTCCAAGGGGGAATGGCGGGAGTTTGAAGAGGTGATTGGGTGAAGGCATTGATTGGACCAATTGATATATGAAAATTTCGCTTAAGTACGATGGTAAACTCGCAGAAGATCATGTTTTAGATTTCTACGACGCCGCACAGGGTCAAGTGGGATTTCAGAGATCACTTGCGATAACGACGCACTACGCCATCAATGGAGAGGTAATAACACAAGCGCCCTCGCTTAAGGGAGCTGATCTGTTGGTGTCAGTTCCTCGAGAAGGAAGCTGGGAGATAGCGGTTTTTGTTGGTGCCGCCCTTTATTCTTTTGGCACGGCTCGCCCAGATACTCCCATCGGGCATCTAGCATTTTCAATCTATGATATGGCGATCAAGAAAATCACAGGGCAACATGTAGATATTGAGAAGTCGCTTGGCGAGCAGTTTGAGGATTTCAATAAAAAACTGCCCCAAGATCAACGGATCCAACCCCCGCCACTTGACATAAAGCGATTTGACTCACTTCTCGAAAAAATCGAGCCATCGGTCATCGACATGCACCGACCGATTATTAGGTCCAAGACTGCTGAAAGCGCTTTGTTGATACCAGAGACAGAGTTCATAGAAGAAACACGGATCGACGCCGGCACGTACGATTTTCTGATCCATAGGGACAAAGACGATACGCCAATCACAACTGTTGGGAAGGTATCAAGCTATAATATTAATACCTTCAAAGGTAGAATTTATCTTCCTGACGAAAGACGACCAATACCGTTTGAGTTGCTTGAGAGGGCCAGAAGCGCTACGAATGTTTCTTCGGTTATAGGAAGCATGCGAGCAAATGCTACCGCCAAGATGTCCGACAACGCGGACGTTGAAATTGAGGCATTTGCCTCGCGCAGCCGGACAGGTCGAACCACTCGCCTTGATATTTTAGATGTATCCGCCGCTCCTGAGCAACAAAACTACTTGTAAAGCAGCCCCCCAGCATCGCCGGGCCGCGCCCCGACCTCCGCCACTGGGAGGCGCTTCTGCAACACGGCAACCTGCACAACCTCTGCATCTGATGTGACCACATCGCAAAGCACAGACGAAGCAGCGATCATCCCGAGGTCCGGGCGCTGCTCGTCTGTTGCGCGACGCACCGACCACAACCCTCACGACGGCCCAATGCCTCCACCATGTCCATGGCCGGTTCACGAAAACCCGGACCGCCTTACCATAGGTCAAGGGCCGCATTTAACGATTCGTTAAGTCTTGCAGGGCAATTTGCGGGGGCGGCAGATTCCTCTGCGGGCCTTCTTTGATGCCCGAATACCCGCGATTTTGTTGTGAAAAAGTGCCAATCTTCTTCATGACCTCACGTCACGTGGGGAAGATTAACGTCGGGTTCCCCTCACAGTTGAGGGTGCATTTCCAGTATAGATCGTTCCGAGCCATCATTTGCCGGGGGCGGACATGCCACAGACGACACCGCAGACGACGACCAATAACGACACCACACGCCGCAGCTTCGCGCCGATCCGCCGTGATCTGCTTGAACGGCTGACCCGTGAATGCGACAGCAAGGCAGACAGCCTTTGGCAGCCGCAAGTGAACGCCATGCAAGACCGCCAGCCCCGCAAGTTCGCGCTACGCTAAGTCCCGGGTGTTGCGCCGCAAAGGCGCGCGGCTGTACGTACAGTATATGCACGCGATCTGTACGGGCTGAATATTCCTGAAATCTCTTGTTTTTCAATATAAAAGGCGGTTATCCCTGATGTTGTGCCACACGCCGGGCGAACCGCAAATGCGGCGTTGCCCTGTCGCCACGGTCCGTTTGAACTTTGCCCGCGTCGCGACATAAGTTCTTTGTTTTTTGCGGTGATACGGTCATTACTTAGCGTCATCTGTCAGGAGCCTCCGATTGTACATCCTTCGCGCCTTTCCATTTTCTTTTGCGATTCTATGGCGTTACGCGCTGGTCTTGCCGATCATGGTATTGGTCTTTTGCGTCTACGCGATTGTGGCGGTGATGTTCGGCTATCTCTTCGGGCTGATCTCGCCGGCGATTGCGATCCTGATGGCGGCGGCGATGGGGATGGCCTGCAGCGTCATGCCCGCCATGATCGGCACAAGGATCGGGATGCAGGCCAAAGGCGTTCAACCGCGAAATAGCTACGCCAGCATGATCCTTCCCGCCGTCGGGTACGGACTTTTCGAAGGTTTCTGCATCCTCCTCACCTTCGCCCTTGCCTTCGGCGCTGTTGTGATGGCGACGCCGCTGACGCCGATGGAAATACTCAGCATAAACGCATCCGGGTCGGACGCCGTTTTCCTGCGGCTGATCGAAGAGAATGCCGCCGTCACGCTGCCCGCCTTTGCTGTGGCCATTTTCTGGACGTTAAGCGTGCGTGCCGCGCTTTTGGTGCCTTTCGTGGGGGCCTCTGTTGGCCTTGACCCGAATGGCCGTGCGCATACCCCATTCTACGGCTTTGGCAGCGGGTTTTGGTCGCTTTTGATCCTTGTGATCTTGTCCTATGCCAGCACGTTCTTATTGACCCCGATACTGGGTGTTATCGCCCATTTGATTGGTTTTGGGGATAGCATCGCCCTGGGTGCAGAGCAGATCGAACAGTTTGCCGAAACCGCGCGGTTCGATTTGATTGGGGTTGAGGCCATTGTGCTGGTCTCTTGCGTCATCCTGATCACGCTGTGGCTGTTCAGCCTACAATGCGCGGGGGCCGTTCTTGTGTTTATGAGCCACAAAAAGGCCTATGATATTGCCCATGAAGATCTGAATAAGCCGCAGCAAATGCCGGATGAGCCGCCCATGCCGAAAACGGATATGCGCGAGCTGATCCGCAGCCGGATGCCCCATCATCATCGATAGCCCGCCCAGAAACCATGCAGGCTGCGTTCGATGCGGTGCGCGCTGTGTCAGTCGATAATGGCCAGATTGCCTGCCATTTTGCGCCCATCGCGCCCTTCGATCAAATCGAATGAGATTTTCTGATCATCCGCCAATCCGGTCAGCCCCGATTGTTCAACCGCCGAGATATGAACGAAAATATCCGATCCGCCTTCCTCGGGGGCAATGAAGCCGTAACCTTTTGTCGTATTAAACCATTTCACGGTACCGTTCGGCATGCTCCGCTCTCCTTGTTGTCGCGCCCCTTAGCGGGCAGGGCAAGTCTTGGGCCCCGCGACTGCGGTCTTCCCTTCGCCTTGTATCCCTAGACTTATATGTTTTAAGCAAAAGGCAAATGACAGTTCGTCGCATCCGCCCTACATGTGATGTTTCGCTTAAATAGGAGGCAAAATGAGAGTCTTTAGCCTAAAAAGCTGCGATACCTGCCGCAAAGCGCTCAAATCCTTGGCAGAGGCCGGATATGCCCCGGATGTCGTCGATGTCCGCAAAGATGGGCTGTCGGACGCGGATCGGGCTGCGGTTATTGCCGAATTCGGCGATGCGGCGATCAACCGGGCCTCGACCACATGGCGGGGCCTGAGCGATGCCGAAAAAGAAATGGACCCTGCCGCGCTGCTGGCCGCTTATCCGACCCTGATGAAGCGCCCCGTGATCCAAAGTGATCAGGGCTGGACCATTGGTTGGAAAGCCGATGTGCAAACCCGCTATCTTGACGGGGCAGGCTAGCAAAAAGCCCTATCTGGGCAGACAGGGCTTCATTGCGGATATCGTGAGCACCTAGAAGGGCGCGTTGTTTTAGTCGGCCTTTTTGAACAACAGGCGATCGACCGAAAGTGCACCTGCGCCTTTGAAGATAAGGATCAGCAGGCACAGAACCCAGAACGCCCTTTGGTCCAGGATCACGCCATCGGCCAGCCGGTCGAACCAAGCCCCCAGCACGCCGTTTTCAAAACCATTATGTCCGTAAAGGTCGGTCAAAGACTGGACCACAACAAAGCCGATCATGCCAAGCGCCGCAAGCCGGGTCAAAAGCCCGATAAGGATCAGCAGAGGCAGCACAAATTCGGCGATTGTCCCAGCGACAACCACGGCCCAATGAAACAGACCCAATTGGCTCACGTCATAGCCCGCGGCTTCCATCGCCTTGGGAAAGACCTGCGCATAGGCGCCGAGGCTGGGGCTGAAGATGCCCAAAACCCCTTCGCCCAGCTTGGTCATGCCAGAGTTCCAAAAATAGATCAGCAAGACAGCGGCAAAGACAAAGCGGGCCAGGAATGGCAGGACTTCGTCGCCGGATTTGTTCAGTTTTGCAGAGATTGCGCCAAGCGCGTTGGGGGCTTCAGTCATAATTGGGGCCTTTCAGTAAATTTCGCTCACGGCGCCCTGGGCAAGAAGCAGCCCAAGTATGGCGCCGAGATCAAGTGTTTCATCCGCTGTGGCCATGGCATGGCCGAGCGGTTGACCGTCTTGCAGGGCTGCAATGCAGCCTGCACCGGCTGCGTTGATCAGATGGATTTGCGGATCAAAGCCGGGTCGGGTGATCAGCAGACTTTCGGGCTGCATCACAGGTTTCGGTGCGTCGGCCTGGGTGTTGGCCGCGTAGATGGCATGGATAGGATAGTCTGAGACCACGGTGCGGATCGCAGGGGCAAGCCTGAGCCTGGCGGACATCAAATCATCCGGGGCCAAAGCGCTAAGCGCTTGCCCCTCAATCGGCGCTGCATCACCGGCGTGATAGGCGTGGCGCATCGCCAGTTCGACCTTTGCGATATCAGGCAGATAGGGCAGGGATTTGGCAGGCTCGAACCGGCTTAAAAATTGCGGCATCGCATCGCCATAGAACATCATCAACGGCGATTTGGGCGGGTGTTTGCGCAGATAGACCCCGGCCATGGCGCGGAAGAACTGATCACCGACCAGTTGGCGCACAACCGGAAAGGCGGTCTCAAGCGCATCGGACAGGCTGACGGCCACATTGTTGCGATAGACGTCAAAACGTTTGCTGGCAGTCGTCCCGTCAGGGTTTACCAGCCCCTCGGGCACGATGGCCGCCGGATCGAGGATGGTGGCGGTGAAACTGGCTTGGCTGACGCTCATGACGCAACCAGCGCCAATGCCGCATCTGCGCGGGTGGTTTCGGCCGCAAGCACAGGCCATTCAGGTACATCTGTGTCCCATTCAATCAGCAAGGGGCGGGAACCGGATTTGGCTAGCGTATAGTCCAGCAGGGCCCAGACCGGATCGACAACGGCTTTGCCGTGGCTGTCGATCAGCAAGGGCGCGCCATGTTCGTCTTCATCCTCATCATGACCGCCCAGATGGATTTCGCCGACCGCATCCAGGGGGAAATCATCAATATAGGCCTGAGGCGAGGTTTTCAGGTTCGTGGCGCTGACAAAGACGTTGTTGACGTCCAAAAGCAGGCCGCAGCCAGTGCGCTTTGCGATTTCGCGCAGGAAATCGGTTTCGGACAGGGTCGATTCAGCGAATGCAAGATAGCTGGATGGGTTTTCCAGCAGCATTTGGCGGCCCAGCGTATCCTGAACCTGATTGATATGGGCAGCGACACGGGTCAGCGTCGCGTTGTTATAGGGCAGGGGCAGCAGATCATTGAAGAAATGCGCATCATGGGTGGACCAGGCCAGATGTTCGGAAAAGCTAGCGGGGTTCAGCCAGTCGATCAGATGTTTCAGACGGGCCAGATGATCGGCATCCAGATCGCCTTCGCCGCCAATAGACAGGCCAACACCATGCACAGAGATCGGAAAACGTTCGGCCAGATGGCGCAGCTGCGCAATGGGGCGTCCGCCATCGCCCATATAGTTTTCGGCATGGACCTCAAGCCAGCCCACGGGGCCGGGATCGGACATGATATCATTGTAATGCTGGGGCTTGTAACCAACGCCAGGGCGTGGTGGGAGCTGCGAATTTTGTGTTGCATCAAGCATGGTGGCGGCTCCTGATCTTGGGGGCGATAGGGCGGGTGTTATCCCACCCTATCACAATTTTTCTTATGCAGGCAGGTCGCGATCCAGCTCTTCCAGCGAACCGGTACGCTCGGTGCCGTCAGCCATGGCGGGCAGTTCGATTGTGTCGCAAGTGCCGGCTGGAACCAGCGTCCAGGCGTTGCCCTGATAGTCGACGGTTGATGTGCCGGCACATGTTGTGCCTGGGCCAGCGGCGCAGTCGTTTTCACCGGCCAGCGAAATGCCAAAGCACTTTTCGTTGGCTTGGGCGGCTGCGGTTGTGGACAGGCCTGCAACAGCAGAAGCAACGGCGCTGGCAAGAACGATTGTTTTGGTTGCGTTGGACATCGTGAGTTCCTCCGATTGGGTCAATAAAAACGAGCGCCGTAAGTGGCGATAGGCAAACCCTAAACAATGGAAAGCCTAACATACCATTCACAGACGCGTGCATCGCATTTCCGTGAGCCAATATCGCGGCGTGATCGGCGCGTGTGGGCTATAAATACCCTTAAAAACAAAGAACCCGCCGGAAAACCGGCGGGTTTGTTACAGCTATTGGGCCTGAATTGTTACAATAGGTCCGGCGGCGTTGCTTCGGAAGACAGGGTTGAAACAATTTCGGCCAGAGATGTTACAGAAGTCCTGTTTTCACCCAGTCGGCGCACGGTCACGGTCTTTTCTTCAACCTCGCGCGCGCCGATGGCCAAAATGACGGGAACCTTCGAGACAGAATGTTCCCGGACCTTATAGTTGATCTTTTCATTGCGGATATCCGCCTCGGCCCGCACGCCGGAGTCTTTGAGCGCAGCGACAACCTCTTGTACATAGTCATCCGCGTCCGAAACGATTGAGGCGACAACAACCTGACGGGGTGCCAGCCAGAAAGGTAGCTTGCCTGCGTGTTCTTCGATCAGGATACCGATGAACCGCTCAAATGAGCCAAGCGTCGCGCGGTGCAGCATGACAGGGCGATGCTTTTCCCCATCGGTGCCGATAAAGTTGGAATCGAGCCGTTCGGGCAGGTTGGAATCCACCTGCAAGGTTCCGCATTGCCAATCGCGGCCGATAGCGTCTGTCAATGTGAACTCTAGCTTGGGCCCATAAAATGCGCCTTCGCCCTCCAGTATTTCAAACGAATGGCCCGCCGCTTTGCAGGCATCCCCCAATGATGCCTCAAGCCTGTCCCATGTCGCGTCAGAACCGATCCGTTTTTCGGGGCGTGTGGACAGCTTGATGGTCCATTCGTGAAAGCCAAGATCGGCATAGATTTCGGACAGAAACGCGATAAAGCGCCGAGTTTCTTCTGTGATCTGCTCTTCCGTGCAGAAGATATGTCCATCATCTTGCACAAAACCGCGCACCCGCATGATCCCATGCAGCGCGCCCGAGGGCTCATATCGGTTACACGACCCGAATTCGGCCATACGCAAAGGCAGATCCCGGTAGGATTTCAGCCCTTGATTGAAGATCTGCACATGGCAAGGACAGTTCATCGGTTTGAGGGCATTGATTGCCTTCTCGCGCGCGTGCTCCTCATCGACTTCGACGATGAACATGTTTTCCTGATACTTGTCCCAGTGGCCTGAAGCCTCCCACAATTTGCGATCAACAACTTGTGGCGTGTTGACTTCGACATAGCCGCCCTGCCGCTGTTTACGGCGCATATAGTCCTGCAGTTCGGTGTATATGGTCCAACCATTGGGGTGCCAGAAAACCTGACCGGGGGCCTCTTCTTGCATATGGAACAGGTCCATTTCGCGGCCAAGCTTGCGGTGATCGCGTTTGGCGGCCTCTTCAAGCATGTTCATATGCTTGCGCAGACCTTCCTTGTTGGTAAAGGCACAGCCATAGATGCGTTGCAACATGGACCGATCACTGTCGCCTCGCCAATAGGCGCCCGCGATGGACATCAGCTTGAACCCATCGGCTGGTACCTGACCTGTATGCTGCAAATGCGGGCCGCGGCAGAGATCCTGCCAGTCGCCATGCCAATACATGCGCAGCGGCTCATTGCCGGGAATGCTCTCGATCAGTTCAACCTTATAAGGCTCGCCCCGGTCCTTGTAATATTGGATCGCGCGGTCGCGCTCCCAAACCTCGGTGCGGACCTCGTCACGTTTGTTGATGATCTCTTTCATCTTCTTTTCGATCAGCGCCAGGTCTTCGGGAACGAAAGGTTCAGCGCGGTCGAAATCGTAATACCAACCGTCTTTGATGACGGGGCCGATGGTCACTTGGGTTTCTGGCCAGATCTCTTGCACGGCGCGGGCCATGATATGCGCCAGGTCATGGCGGATCAGCTCAAGCGCGGGCTCTTCGTCTTTTATGGTGTTGATCGCGATGCTGCTATCGGCCTCAATAGGCCATTGCAGATCCCAATGCAGGCCATTTACAGTGGCGCTGATGGCCTTTTTGCGCAGGCTGCTAGAGATATCGGCGGCCACGTCAGCGGCTGTGATGCCAGCCTCATATTGGCGCGCATTGCCATCGGGAAAAGTCAGAGAAATCTGGGCCATGTTTTGGCTCCTCGTCGGTTTGGCGCCCACGGAACGCCCGGTTGCGGGTTATGTTGTGCGGCGGTGTTTCGCCTGCAAAGGCCGCTGTGTCAAGTTCACGGATCAGCGCCGAAAAAAACGCTGTATATCGAAGGCGTTGTGTGAGTCGAACCTTTTTTCATGTTTCATTCAAAACACGAGAGACAAAATGCTATTGAAAAAATACCTCCTATGCGTTGGAGCAGCCGCATTGTCGGCCTGCATGGCCAGCGATGAGGCCGAAACCACCCAAACGGCGCTAAGTTTTGCAGAACTCAATACGCTCAATACCGAGATAATCGATGAAATCGTCGCGATTGGCGCGACCCCGGTTGACGATATCCCGACGACTGGCAGCGCCACCTATGACGGGACGATGTTGCTCGCCCTGCAAGACGGCAGCATGGATGGCGCAATTGGGCAGGCCCAGATGGTGACCAGTTTTGCGACGAGCACGATCACGGGCGGGGCCGACAATTTCTATGACCTGAACGGCAACGCGATTGATGGCTCTTTGACGCTGGAGGATGGCAGTTTTGAACGGACGATCGGTATCGTCACTGGCGAGATGAACGGCAGCGTCGATTTCGCATCGGGCGAAATGGATATCGAAACGGATGTGGCTGGGAACTTTTCCGGGCCCAACGCCGAATATCTGTCAGGGGTCATGACCGGTACTGCAACGCCTGAGGGCGAGGATGCATTGGTCTTGATCGGCGGCTTTTATCTGGAACAGTAATTGACTGGCAGCATCCCAAGTTTTCGTTGACTGCGACGCGAAACCTATTAAAAGCGACAGTGTTTCCGATGGGAAACCTAGATGTTGGGGTGCTGCCATGCCAAGCTACAATCGTAAATTCGATCTGACCATTCAGGATGTTGACCTAATTGAGGAAGCGCTGCGCGCGCGCGGGCGTGAATTGTCGAGCACCCGTTTGGCCCTGTCCGAGGAAAACCCGGCCCATCTGGACGCGATCCGCGTGGTCGAACAGGACCAGCGCGCCAATGAAGAGCTGCTGGGCCGGTTGCATGACCAAAAGATCTTTTACCGTCCCCGCAAAGCGATTTATGTGGGCGGCTAAAGCCCGGAAACCTGTGTAAATTATGCGTATGTATCGCGTACATATCTTGTATGTACGCCCATGCCATTTGCATGGTTTCACAGACCTCAGACAGTTTGGCGCCAACTGCCGATCATGTCATGCCGTTCCGCCGATGCGCGCGGCAATCAATGGATGATTTTGCGCCCTACGACACAATCCTGACAATAATTGGTGGAAATATGGCGTTATTGATTAATGTGATGCCATGACAGACAAAACGCCCAAGAAAACAAAGCCAGTGCCGCGCCCCGAAACAGCGATTGCGCGGTTGATGCGGCATTTCGGCGACAATGCGCTTGAGACCCTGTCCACGGTCGAACGCACTTTCCCCGTCACTGTGCAACCTGATTTGGAAGCCACAATTGAAACGGTCCTGCCGGGGGCAACATTTGCCGGTATCACCGCGGGACGTGGTTATGAGACCCTGACCTTTTCAACCCTCGTGAACGAGCGGCGCGAGCCCCCGGTCATCTCGGCGGCGGAATATCTTGATATCGATATCGGCGAAGAGAAGGCGGCGCGCTGTGTCGTCAACGGTCTGTGGTTGTTCAAGATAGAAGGCGCGCCTGTGGCCTTATTGATCAGCCAAGTCGGGCGGATGGACCCCACTCCTGGTGTGCGTGCGCAAGTGATTGCCTCAGAACGGGCTGGCGGCCGCGATGAGGCACAGGCCATTCTTGCTGCGATTGCGAAAGCGCTGAGCGCGAAATCTGTGTATCGGGGCAAGGCGCTCTCATTTGAGACACGGCGTAGCTACATGGGCGGGCTGGGTGCATTGCGTGTGCATAAGCTGCCTGCACTGACCCTGGATGATATCATTCTTCCCAAGCCCACCCTTGAGACCCTTGATCGGACGGTTTTTCAATTTGTGGAGACCCGTGATAAGTTGAAAAGCAAAGGTTTTTCGACCAAACGAGGCCTGCTTCTGTATGGCCCACCAGGCACCGGTAAAACGCATTTCATTCGGTATGTGCTGAGCCATATGAAAGAGCATACCTCGCTTCTCGTCACGGCTGAGCAAGTAGCCTATTTTGAGGAAATCATGGGGATTGCCCGCGCCTTGCAGCCCGCTGTTGTCGTGATCGAAGATGCCGATCTATTGGCCAGATCCCGCGAAGATCGCGGAGATTGCTCTGAGCTTCTTCTGAATAGCCTTCTTAATCACATGGATGGTCTGACGGATGATGCCGAGATCATGTTTATTCTGACAACGAACCGGCCTGAGACACTGGAAGCAGCTGTGCGGGATCGTCCCGGACGTATCGACCAAGCTGTTGAAATCCCGCTGCCCGACGCGGCCTGCCGTGCGCGGCTTCTTGATCTATATAAGGCTGATATGTCGCTCGAACCCGGCGTCACCGAAGAATGTGTCCGGCGTAGCGAAGGAAGCTCTGCTGCGTTTATGCGCGAAATTGCCCGCCGGATGGGGCAGTTTGCAATCATGCGCGGATCGGACAGTATTTCGATTGTGGATATGCATGCAGCGCTTGGCGACATGGTTTCGGATGGGTCATTCACGCAAAAAGCCCTGGGCGCCGAGTCGATTTCTGAGACCTGACTGGTGCCCTTATGACAGACGGCGATTTGCCATGTGTTTGATTTTGCAAAGGATCCGATGAGGCCTGGGGATGATTTTTCGTATTATTGTTTTTCTTTTAGTTGTTGCTATCGCTGCCATTTGGATTTTGTATATCGGGCCATTTTTGGCGAGTGATCACTGTTTGGACGCGGGCGGCCGCTGGGACGAAGGCAGTGCAAGCTGCGATTTTGGCTGATACGGATCACCCTGCAATAGCGTCAAGGATAGTGCGTATCATCCGCTGGCAGTATTGATTTTTGCATGAATTGCAGCCCTCAGCGATTGGCCTTTGTCGCCCTGTGTGATTGTTTGGCTGTGACATTTCGAATTGCCGCAAAACCGAGGACAGCCATGCCCGCATTCCTGACGACACCCCAAGGCCGCAAGATTGCCTATCATCTGACCGATGGCAGCGGGCCTGCTGTGGTTTTTCTGGGCGGGTTCAAATCGGATATGGGCGGTACCAAAGCGGTGCATCTGGAGGCATGGGCCAAGGCCTCGGGCCGCGCGTTTTTGCGGTTTGATTATTCCGGTCATGGTGAAAGCAGTGAAGCGTTCACCGACGGCTGCATCGGCGATTGGTTTGAAGATGCCTGCGCCGCGCTGGGCTTGCTGGCGGGCAAGGTCGTGCTGGTTGGCTCTTCCATGGGCGGATGGATATCGCTTTTGGTCGCCCGTCATATGCCCGAACGTGTCGCCGGGTTGGTTACAATCGCGGCGGCCCCGGATTTTACCGAAGACAGCATGTGGGCCGGGTTTTCGGACGCACAAAAGGATGCATTGCGCACAGCCGGGCAGGTGGCGTTGCCATCCGATTATGGTGAGCCTTACATCATCACGCAGCGTCTGATCGAAGAGGGGCGCGGACGCCTTGTGCTGCGCGATCCGTTACCGCTGCCCTTCCGCACGCGTTTTTTGCAAGGCACCGCCGATGTCGATGTCAAGATGTCCGTGGCCCTGCGCCTGCTTGATCATGCGGCGGGCCCCGATATGCGGCTGACCCTGGTGGACGGCGCCGATCACCGGTTTTCGGATGCGGCCTGCCTTGATCTGATCACCCGCTCTGTCGAAGAGGTTTTGCAGGCCTAACAGCGCGCAACGCAACGTCATCCTTTCCCATCGCGCCCGCCCGCCCCTACGGTGATCCAAATCCCGGGGAGGGGAGCATCTATGGCATTATCCATCGGCCAAAAGGCGGGCTGGGGACTGGCGGATTTGGGCATTGTTGTCTTTGTCATCGTCAAGCAGCTGCTGATCGTGAACTACCTGACAAATTTTCTGGGCGTCCCCGTTGGGATTGCTGGATTGGTCACGACGGTTGTGCTGATCTTTGACATGGTGACGGACCCGTTGATCGGGTATCTAAGCGACCGGACGACCAGCCGTTTTGGCCGCCGTGCCCCATGGCTTTTTGTTGGCGTTGTGATCATGGCGCTGGGTATGGTTGGTCTTTTCATGGCCCCGCTTGAGGCGGCCATGCCGGTCAAGTTGATTTGGGTCATCGCAGCCTTTGTTCTGGCCACGATTGGTTTTACCATGTGCGCCATTCCCTATAGCGCGCTGGCCGGAGAGCTAACCGCGGACCCGCGTGAACGCTCAACCATGACCGGCTGGCGCATGGGCTTTGCCACAGTTGGTATTCTGGTCGGCGGGGCCGTTTTGCCGGGGCTTGCCGGTGCCTTTGGCTTTCCGCTTGCGGCGCTTTATGTCAGCCCTTTGATGATCGGTGCGATCTGGCTGTCGCTTTGGTCGATCCGCAAAGTGCCTTTGATCGAAAGCCCCGTTCAGCCAGGATTTACAGCGGCTTATAAGCTGGTTTTCACTAATCGCAGCTTTGTCGTGCTTGCCCTGATCTATGGCATCATGACCCTGGCTGTCGCGCTGATTACCGCCGGTTTGCCTTTTGCTGCCACCTATTTGGTTGTCGATGATGGGCAGAACGCCCTGTCTGGCGCGGCTGTTGCCTTGTCCGTTCTGAGCGTTCTGTTTGGGGCATTTTTCGTGGGCGCTATCTTAAGCCAGGTCTTCTGGGTGTTGCTGTCGCATCGGCTGGGCAAGATGTGGGCGCTTGTCCTAGGGCTTTTGGCCTATGTCGCGCTATTGTATGCCCTGCATATCGTATTGCCTGCGACCAGCGTCACTGTCGTGGCGGGCCTGTTTATTATCGCCGGTGCCACCAATGGCGCTTATCAGCAGATCCCGTGGGCGATGTATCCTGATTTGATGGACAAGACCCGCGCCCAGACCGGCGCTGCTATTGAGGGCGCGTTTTCAGCGATCTGGCTGTTTGGCCAAAAGCTGGCAAATGCGCTGGCCCCTGCCTTGTTGGGCGTCATCCTGGCCCGGGCTGGCTGGCAAGAGACAACCGCCGGCGTCACCCCTCAAACCGAACAAGCATTGAGCGCTTTGCATCAGGCGATTACGCTGGTACCGGCTGGTATTCTAGCGCTTTCGGTGCTGGCCCTGCTGTTGATTTACCGTCCAATGGTCCGCCGCGATGCATGATATCACAACCGTCGCTGCCGCACTTGATGCGGCTGAGGCCCAACTGCCCAATCTGCGCCCTGGCTGCCAAAAGCAGATCGTCTGGGCCAACCGGCCTGCCGCGCGGACCCCGGTGGCGCTGGTCTATGTCCACGGGTTTTCAGCCGCCCCCGCCGAGACCAGGCCATTGCCTGATCTGATTGCCAAGTCGCTTGGCGCGAATATCTTTTTCACCCGTCTGACGGGCCATGGCCAGGATGGGGCTGCTATGGCAGAGGCCCGTTTCGCCGATTGGCAACGCGATATGGCCGAGGCGATCAGTATCGGCCAATTGCTGGGCGAAGAGCTGATCCTGATGGGCTGTTCAACCGGGTGTACGCTTTCCACATTGGCCTTGGCGGGCGGGGTGCAGGCCAAGGCGATGATCCATATCTCGCCGAATTTTGGACTGCGCAGCCGGTTGGCCCAGTTTATGCTTGATCTGCCGGGCGCGCCTTACTGGGGGCATCTGGTGGCGGGGCGCACCCGATCCTTTGCGCCGATTTCGGACGCCCATGCGGCCAATTGGACAACACAATATCCGACCAAGGCTGTCCATCCCATGGCGGAGGCAGTGCGCGCCGTGCGCAAGGCCGATTTGTCCGTGATCCAAACCCCCGCCTATTTTGCCTATAATGAGGATGATCAGGTCGTGGATGCGGTGCAAACCCGCAAGGTCATAGCCCGTTGGGGCGCCCCTTATTTGGTTGATCTGCTGATGCAAGGGCCGGATGATGATGCGTCAGGGCATGTCATGGCGGGCGATGTCTTTAGTCCGAAGCAGACCGCACCGCTTGCGGGCCGTATTTCGGACTGGGTTGCGATGCTCTAGGGCATTTCGGTTTACATCTGTACCACAAATTCGCTGCCTCGCCCTTTCGGTCGCACACGATTTGTGATGTTTCAGGTTAAAATCGACACGCCATAATTCGGCCTTGGGGCTTGCGCGGCCTGCCCTGCCGCGTCAAAGTTACGTTAAATCTCCGCATATGAGAGGTTGCGTATGAAGATCGGGCAGGCCCTGGATGCCAAGTGAAACGCTGGTGATGATCCCGCCGCTTTTATGCGATGCGCGGGTGTTTGAGGCGCAGATCCGTGATCTGTCGCTGGACCATGCTGTGATGTTTGCCCCGACCACGCGCGGCGAGCGGATGGAGGAAGTGGCCAGCCAGATCCTGACCTGGGCCCCCAGCAAATTTGCGCTTGCAGGTATGGGTATGGGCGGGATGGTCGCGATGGAAATTCTGCGCCGCGCGGCTGATCGCGTCACCCGTATCGCGTTGATCAGTACAAGTGCGCAGCCCGACACCCCCGAGATCGCCGCCGCCCGCGAGCCCCATATCATTGCTGCCCGCGCGGGGCGGATGCCGGATGTCTTGCAGCATGAAATCAATTCGACCTGGATGGCGCCCACATCTGATAAGGTGGAACTGGTGCGGCTGCTGCATGATATGGGCCGCGATATGGGCCCCGCGATTTATGTCAAACAAGCCCGCGCTTTGCAGCGCCGCAAAGATCAGCAGGCCACATTGCGCAAGATCAAACAGCCCACCATCGTCGTTTGCGGGCGCCATGACGGGCAGTTCCCGCTGAAACGACACGAATTTATGGCGGAATTGATCCCCTATGCGCAGCTTGAGGTGATCGAGGGGGCAGGCTATCTGCCCACGCTGGAATCCCCTGATGCTGTATCCGACGCCCTGCGGCGCTGGATGAAAGCACCTTTGATTTTGCGCGCCCCATAGAATTGACGGATCGGTTGCCCGGGCGTAGGATTACCCCAAGGTTCAGGTCACCTGCCGCGCGCGCCCGATCGGGTTTGGTGAAGACCTTTGATGATGACGACCGATCTAACTTGTACTACGGGGCGAACCCGTCAGCAATGTGCGTACTGAGATAGCATTCGTCCCCAGATCAAGGAGATCGAAATGAACGCTTCACGCGATCCTAAAAAGATGGCCAAGACTTTGCGTGCTGATTTGGCGGCGCGCGACATGGCGCTTTCCCATGCCGAATGTCTTGAAATTGTTGCCCATCAGTTGGGCTATGCCGATTGGAATACGGCTGCGGCGGATGGAAATCCCTCTGGCATCGCGCCTTTGCAATTGCCGCTGGGTTGGCAGGTTGGCGGATCAAACATGACCGATTATCGGATCGGGATTGATCCTGATGCGGACGGCCAGCCTGTGACGATCCAGTCGCTGGACCATCGCGGCCCGCATCTGGGCTTCATCACGCTGATGCAGATGGTCCATGCCGAGAACTACCGTGGCAAGCGGTTAAGGCTGACTGCCGATCTGTCCTGTGCCCATGTGACCGGCGCTGTGACGATCTGGATGCGCGTTGATGATGCGGTGGGCCGGAATATCCGTTTCGACAACATGGAGACCCGCAAGACCGATGGGGTTTTGACGGGCACGCAAGATTGGACGTCGCGCCGCATTGTGTTGAATGTGCCTGAGGGCGCCGAGACGTTGCATTTCGGGTTTTACCTACGGGGGCAGGGGCAATGCTGGTCCCGTGGTTTTGACTTGCAGGTGGTTGATGACAGCGTTGCCGTCACCACCGAAGGGCGGTCGGTGCATGATGCGCCGATGAACCTGCGCTTTGCGGAAAAATCCGTGATGGCATAGTGGCAGGTCGGGGCGGTCCGCCGCCCCGCACCAACAGACCTATTTGATCGCGACGACTTTGCCGGATTTCTTGGTCTTCTTGCCGGCATTGGCGTCGATGAAATCCAAGACCAATGGCCGGATATTGTTTCGCCAGCTGCTGCCCGCAAAAATCCCGTAATGCCCGGCGCCGGGTTCAAGATGTGACGCCTTTTTGTCATCTGGCAGCCCTGTCAGCAGATCCAGCGCGGCCAGACATTGTCCCGGCGCAGAGATATCATCGTTTTCACCCTCAACGATCTTGACCGCGACGGTGGTGATCTTGCCCATGTCGACTTGGTGCCCATCGACCACAAAGGCGTTTTGCGCGATCTCACGCCCTTTGAAGATGCGTTCAACTGTGGAAAGGTAGAACTCAGCCGTCATATCCATGACGGCCAGATATTCATCGTAGAAATCATTGTGGCGGTCATGCTCAGACGCTTCGCCTTTGGCCACGCGGATGATTTCATCGCGGAAGGCCGTCGCGTGGGATTCGGCATTCATCGAAATGAATGAGGCAAGCTGCAACAGCCCCGGATAGACCATTCGTCCAACGCCCGCATATTTAAAGCCGACCCGCTGGATCATGGTTTCTTCAAGCTGGCCCATGGTCACCGAGCGCCCAAAATCAGTGACTTCGGTTGCGTTCGCTTCGGGGTCCACTGGCCCGCCGATCAAGGTCAGGGTTTTGGGCTGTGCCGAGGGGTCCTGTTCGGCCAGATAGGCCGTAGCCGCCAGCGCCAGCGGCACCGGTTGGCAGACGGCGATCACATGCAGGTCAGCGCCAAGTTCGCGCATGAAATCGGTCAGGTATAATGTGTAATCTTCCACATCGAATTTGCCCGCGCTGACAGGAATGTCGCGCGCATTGTGCCAATCGGTTGTGTAGACATCCGCATCGGGTAGCAGGCTGATGACTGTTTTGCGCAGCAAGGTCGCGTAATGCCCTGACATGGGCGCCACCAGCAACACCCGCCGTTTGCTGGGCTCGCGCCCCGGGATGGTGAAATGGATCAGATCGCCAAAGGGGCGTTCAAGCACGGTTTCGACAACAACCGGGTGATCCTTTCCCTTGTCGCACGTCACGGGCGGGATGTTCCAATCGGGTTTCATCACCATGCGCGAAAATGTCCGTTCGGTCACTTCGCCCCAGGCCTTCAGCCAATCCATTGCGGGGTTTGCGCCCCAGGACATCATCGGGTAAGCCGCAAAGGCCCGCGCGGTCGCCCCAAGCCACTGATTGGTGTTGCGCGCGCTTTCCATCAGGTCATAGGTCATCATATACTTCATCTAGCGGTCTCCGATGGATGTCGTGTGTGGGGTATGCTGCGCATGCAGCATAGGCATAGGAAGGTTAAGATGACAACAAACGATTTAGAGCTTGACGCAAGTGCAGGCCAGAATGTCGCAAAACTTGAGGCGAACCTGGCCCGTGTCGAAGAGCTGACACAGCGTTTGTTGAAGGTCATGGGGCAGGGACGGGCGGTGCCGCCTGCACTGCAAGGCCCTAGCCAAGAGCTGTATTTAAAGGCCGCAACCGCCTATATGACGGAAATGGCGCATAACCCGGCCAAGCTGATTGAGCATCAGCTGGCGTTTTGGAGCAAGTCGGTCAAACACTATGTCGAGGCCCAGCATCTTCTTGCCCAAGGCAAGCTGGAGGCCCCCAGCGACGAAACCCCCAAGGACCGACGCTTTGCCCATGAGCTGTGGGATACCAACCCCTATTTCAATTTCATCAAGCAACAATATCTGATGAATGCCGCTGCAGTGCAGCAGACGATTGAGGATATCGACACGCTTGATTCGACGGAAAAGAAGCGGTTGCGTTACTTCAGTCAGCAAATTGTTGATATGATCAGCCCAACGAATTTTCTGCCCACCAACCCCGAGGCGCTGGCCCTGGCCGCCGAGACTGAGGGCGAAAGCCTTGTCGCAGGTCTTGAGAACATGATCGCGGATCTTGAAGCGAATGACGGCGATCTTGTCGTCACGCTGGCAGATCGGGATGCGTTTGAGCTGGGCCAGAACCTGGCCACGACCCCCGGTTCGGTGATCTTCCGCAATCACCTGTTTGAGTTGATCCAATACGCGCCGACGACTGAAAAAGTATATGAGACCCCGCTGATCCTCTTCCCGCCTTGGATCAACAAGTTCTACATTCTGGATCTGAAGCCGCAAAACAGCCTGATCAAATGGGCCGTGGCGCAGGGGTATACTGTGTTTGTCGTCTCATGGGTGAACCCCGATGCGGGCTATCGCAATACATCCATGACCGATTATGTCGAAGACGGGTATCTGACCGCAATCAATGAGGTCAAACAGATCTGCGGCGTCAAAAAGGTGAATGCTATTGGGTATTGCATTGCAGGAACGACCCTGTCCCTGACGCTGGCCTTAATGAAAAAACGCAAGGATACATCCGTCAATGCGGCGACATTCTTTACCACGCTGACTGATTTTTCAGACCGGGGTGAGGTGGGCGTTTTTCTTGACGATGATTTTGTCGATGGGATCGAGGCTGAGGTGACCGAGGCTGGCATTCTGGATTCCTTTTTCATGTCGCGCACGTTTTCCTTTTTGCGGTCAAATGATCTGATCTACGGACCTGCCATCAAAAGCTATATGATGGGCAAAGCGCCGCCCGCCTTTGATCTTCTTTATTGGAACGGCGATGGCACGAACTTGCCCGCGACGATGGCGGTCGAGTATCTGCGGGGACTTTGCCAGGAAGACCGATTTGCCAAGGGTGGCTTTGAAATTGCCGGCGAGACGGTGCACCTGAAAGATGTGACCGTGCCGCTTTGCGCCATTGCCTGCGAGACCGATCATATCGCGGCCTGGAAAAGCAGCTATGAAGGCGTTCGGAAAATGGGATCGAAGGATAAGACTTTTATCCTGTCCGAGTCAGGCCATATCGCAGGTATCGTGAACCCGCCGAGCAAGAAGAAATACGGGCATTACACCCATGAGGAAATGGGCCTGACGGCGGATGATTGGTACGATGCGGCCGACAAACATGACGGGTCATGGTGGCCGCGCTGGGATGCTTGGTTGTCGAAAAAATCGGGTAAAAAGACGGATGCCAGACAACCTGGCGACGGCACACATCCGGTTTTGGGGCCCGCGCCTGGGAGTTATGTTGTCTCTAAGTAGCTGATATTGCGCATATTTTGTGATTTCTGAAAGTTTTATGCTGCAATGCAGAAAAAATACTTGAAATGCTGCGGTGCAGCACGCATATTGGTGTCACGAGATAACCGCAGGTTGTTAGCCTGCATTTGAGAATGAAAGGCGACGACAATGGCTGCTAAGACACAAGACTTCACAGCAATCTTCAAAGACCTGACAGGCGCTTTTCCTGTCGACACCAAAGCAATGGAAGAGCAGTTCAAGAACCAGACTGCCCTGGCGGAAAAAATGTCTGCCGTTGCGATCGACGCAGCCGGCAAATCAGCTGAAATTTCTGCAAAATGGACTCAAGACACTTTGGCGAAAGTCGAAGCGATGTCGAAAGCCAAAGCAGAGCCTGCTGATTATGCCAAAGCGATGACAGATTTCGCTTCGGCCTCTGCCGAGAGCGCTGCTGAACATATGTCTGCTTTCGCCGAGATCGCGAAAAAAGTGCAGACACAGACTATGGAATTGGTTTTGGCCGCTGGCAAAGACCTGTCCGAGGATATGACAGCCGCTGCGAAAAAAGCGACTGACGAAGTGACGGCTGCTGCAAAGAAAGCAACTGCTGCAAAGTAAGACAATCGATGATGACCTTTGCCTCCCTGAGGGTCGGAAATTGAGAAAGGCGGTCCATGAAAATGGGCCGTCTTTCGTTCTTTTGCAGCTGAGGCTTTCTTTTTGCGCAGACGCGGCATAGGCTTCTCTGCAGTGCAACATGTCTTGGGAGGGACAAAACGTGGCCGACACCGATAAACCGCTTTTGATCAAACGCTACGCTAGCCGCCGTCTCTATAATACAGAGACCAGCGACTATGTGACGTTGGAAGATATCGCAGTGTTTATCCGCGAGGGCCGTGAGGTGCAGATCGTTGATCTGAAATCCGGTGATGACCTGACCCGTCAATATCTGTTGCAAATTATTGCAGAGCATGAGAGCCGCGGCGAAAATGTGTTGCCCGTTGGCGTACTGACCGATTTGGTTCGCAGTTATACAAGTCAGGCTGCATCGGTTGTCCCACAATTCCTGCAGGCTAGTTTTGACATGCTGCGCGAAGGTCAATCCAAAGCCATGGAAAATATGGGCAAGGCCAACCCGATGGCCAACATGCCTGGCTTTGAGGCGATGCGGGCGCAGCAGGAAGCGTTTTTCAAGGCGATGACCGGCGGGATGATGCCTGGGACAAGCGCGCCGGAGCCTGAAAGTGATGATCTGGGAGAGATCAAGGATCAACTGGCCGCATTGCAGGAAAAATTGTCGAAGCTCACCAAGTAGCGGCGAAGGAATTTCGCGAAATTCCTTCTGGGCCCAAATTTTCAGAAATTTGGTTTTAGCAAAGCAGCTCGATGGGGCCATTGTTGCAGACCACGACAAAATAGTGCTCTGTGCGGATCAGGCGAAATCCACGGCGGTTTACCTCGGCGATAAAACGCGGCACACCGACCTCCCGCTCAACATCAACGATTTGCCGCCGGATCACACCACCAATTTGGGCCGCGCGGCAGTGAAAAACCTGGCTCAGCCAGTCATTCCTGTCCCGTTTGATCATTCGTATCTGCTGCATCGCATCAGCATGTCCGCAACATGGTTAAAGCTGCGTTAAGTACTAAATGCCAAGCCGGTCGCGCAAGGCATACCAGCTCATCGCGAGGGTGAGCAGGGGCGCCCGCAAGGCTGCACCGCCCGGAAAGTCGGGGACATCAAGATCGCAAAGCGTATCAAAACGACCGGCTTGTCCTGCCACTGCTTCGGCCATCAGTTTGCCTGTAAAACCCGCTAGCGCCACACCATGCCCCGAAAACCCTGCCCCAGACAGGACATTGGGGGCAAGTCGTTGCAATGCGGGCAGGCGAGGCAGGGTGATCCCCAAAGTCCCGCCCCAGACATAATCGATCTGCGTCCCGCTGAGTTGCGGAAACAGATGCACCATCCGCGCAATAAGTGCGCTGCGGATGTCCTTGGGAAAACCGATCCCGTAGCTTTCGCGCCCGCCAAACAAAAGCCGCTTATCTTCAGACAACCGAAAGTAATTCACCACAAATTTGCTGTCAGCTACGGCAATATCGCGGCTTAGGATGTCTGCCGCCTTTGCGCCCAGCGGTTGGGTCGCGCAGATAAAGCTATTGATCGGCATGACCTTGGCGGCCACGCGCGGCGCGATTTTTGGCAGATAGCCATTGCCCGCCAGGATCACGTGGCGCGCTTTGACACAGCCATCGCCGGTCAACAAACAGGCTGGATCCCCATGCCTTATCTCAACCACCTCGCTGCGATCATAAAGCCTTGCGCCCGCCGTCTCGGCAAGACGTGCAAGCCCAAAAGCATAGCGCAATGGGTGAATATGCCCGCCGCCTTCATCCAGATACCCGCCCTGATAGCGGGGCGATTTCACCAATGCGCGCAGGTCGTCCGGCTGCAAAGGGCGTATTTGATCATAGCCATAGGTCGCGGCGAGATGTGCGATTTCGTCGGTCTGTTTTTCCGCCTCTTTGGCCGTATAGAACCCATGTGCCACGCCGGGCTGGTACATAGCGTCGTTGACATGTTCCTGGCAGGTGCCACGTAGATCGGATTTGGCTTCTTGACTGAACGCCCAGAGCATCTTGGCTCTATCCCGCCCATAGGCTTTTTCCAGGCTGCGTTGGCTGGCATTGAACCCGCTATGTACCTGTCCGCCATTGCGCCCGGACGCCCCAAAACCAGCCCGATGGGCATCCAGTACAACCACATCCAGCCCTTTTTCGGCCAGATGCCGTGCCGCTGAAAGCCCTGTGAAACCGGCCCCGATGATACAGACATCGGCCCGCGTTTCGCCGTAAAGCGGGGGGCGTTCGGGGGGAATATCGGTGCTGGCGACATACCAGCTTTGGGGGAGTTGCCCGGGCAGGTCATTGCGATAAAGGGGATTCATCTGTCACGCCCGTTATGGCGCGAATTCAAGATGCAAATGATCATCATGCCGGGCCGCGCGGCAGCCCTGAAAGCGCAAGGCATCACCACTGAGCCCAAGTCGTGTGACCAAATGCGGCTCAACAAAAATCTTGTAATCCGACCCTTGCGGGTTGTTTGCAAGCCAACGGAGCGCCTCGGCTGTGCGCGCCTCGTCAAGCGGCCAATCGCGCAGATATGGTTGCAATGCATCCATATCCCAGCGCATCGAGATACCGGTATTGGCTGCGCATGGCTGTGGATCACCAGGGCGCGGCTGTTCAAATCCCCAATAACCGATGGGCGACTTTGCCTTGCCAAGCTGATATTCTCCGTCCTCCCCGGTATAGTAAAAGGCCAGATCAAGCTGATCACCGCTGTCATGGGATAGATGCGGTAGCATCGCGAAACCATCCAAAAACGGGAAACTGGCATCGAGCGCGCGGGTGCGCGTGCCCGGAAAAACCTCATGCATATGCGCCGATAAAGCATCGACATGGGATTTCATTTCAGGGCTGACATAGTTGCGGTTCAGCGCGCAGTAAAGCGGGTTCAATACGGCGATTTGTGCAGGGCCTGCATCAAGGCAAGGTAGTGCCACGCGGCCCGCGAGCGGGGCCGTGTAATGCGCGATAACCGTCAGGCAAAGATAGAGGATCGCGAAGATCAACACGAGCCGGCCAAAGATCATACGCAGCGCAAGTGCAAGTGCCCATGCGATGCCCCCGATTTGGGTCAGCACGGTCAGTGCGATGATGATGAGCCCATGTTTGATCATACGTTTAGCAACAGATGTTCGCGCTCCCACGGGCTGATGACTTGCAGAAACTCATCATATTCGGCCCGTTTGACGATAGAATAGACGCGGGCAAAGTCAGGGCCAAGTATGTTGTGCATCTCTGTGGCCGCGTCGAAAAGTTCAAGCGCGGCATAGAGACCTTGGGGGATTTCATCTTCGGCCTCATAGGCATCCCCATGCCAGCGTTTATCAGGCCTGATCTCATGAGTGAGCCCCAGATAACCGCAGGCAAGAGAGGCCGCGATGCAAAGATATGGGTTGCAGTCCATGCCAGCCAACCGGTTCTCAACCCGCCGTGCGGCGGGCACTGAGACGGGGATTCGAATGCCGGTGGTCCGATTGTCCCGCCCCCATTCAAGATTGATAGGTGCCGCATGATCCCGCACATAGCGCCGGTAGCTGTTCACATAAGGCGCGATCACCGCGATCACGCTGGGCATATGTTCTTGCAGCCCGCCAATGAAATGGAAAAACGCATCCGTTTCACCGCCCTGAGGGCCGGTGAAGATGTTGTTGCCATCCGCGTCCAAGATTGAGTGATGCACATGCATGGCCGAGCCTGGCTCGCCCGCGATTGGTTTGGCCATGAACGTGGCGAAGCAATCATGTTTCAGCGCCGCTTCACGGATGAGCCGTTTGAAGAAAAACACCTCATCGGCCAGTTTGATGGGATCGCCATGCCGTAAGTTGATTTCAAGCTGGCCTGCGCCGCCTTCCTGCGCGATGCCGTCGATTTCAAAGCCCTGAATTTCCGCAAATTCATAAATGTCATCAATAACGGGGCCGTAATCATCGACCGCTGACATCGAATAAGCCTGCCGTCCCGCCGCTGGGCGCCCGGTTCGCCCCATCATGGGGGTGATGGCTTTGGCGGGATCGACATTGCGGGCGACCAGATAAAACTCCATCTCGGGTGCGATGACAGGGGTCCATCCGCGCGCTTTGTAAAGATCGATGACCCGGCGCAGCACATTGCGCGGGGCAAAAGGCACGGGTGTTCCCTTTTGATCATAAGCGTCATGGATCACTTGAAGCGTGCCGTCATTGGCCCAGGGCGCGGCTGTGACAGTGGACAGATCTGGTTTGAGCACCATGTCAGGTTCGAGAAATCCGTCAGGGCCCGCAGCCTCACCCCAGTCGCCTGTGATAGTCTGGAAAAAGATCGAATTGGGCAGGTGGAAATGGGTTTGTTTTTCCCATTTGCCCGCCGGTACGGCCTTGCCGCGGGCGATGCCAGGTAGATCGGCGATCACGCATTCGACCTCATCCAGCCGGTTATGCTGCAGATATTTCTGAGCCGCTTTGGGAATTTGGGCGTGCCAGCTCATGACACTGTCCGCGTTTTGAAAAACTGGGCGATATTGTT
Organism: Yoonia sp. BS5-3; assembly: GCF_038069655.2. Classification (NCBI taxonomy): domain Bacteria; kingdom Pseudomonadati; phylum Pseudomonadota; class Alphaproteobacteria; order Rhodobacterales; family Paracoccaceae; genus Yoonia; species Yoonia phaeophyticola. The sequence continues at coordinate 3,679,142 of NZ_CP150951.2, read as the reverse complement.
GGCCAGGCGGCTGTTGTCGACCGGAATTGCCAGCCGTTCTTTGGCCGCGGCCAATTGTGCGACCGGCACATTGCCTGGCCCTCGGCATCGGGCGAGCCCATCCACGAAATCGGCGTCGAATTCCGGATGTGGCTGCACGGTGAAGGCCCTGTCCTCATAGATGAGGGCTGCGTTTTCGCAAAATCTGTTTGAGGCCATGACGGTTGCACCCGCAGGGCGGCTTACGACCTGATCCTGATGCCAAGCGTTCAAGGCGACGGTTTCGCCTTGCCAGTCATAGCTTTGGCGTCCGACGGCCCAGCCTTGCGCAAATTTTTCGACCTTGCCGCCAAGCGCCTGCGCGATGATCTGATGCCCGAAGCAGATGCCGACAAGCGGAACCTTGGCGGCATAAATGTCGCGGATCATGTTTTCGAGTGGCGCGATGAACGGGTGATCCTCATAGGCGCCGTGTTTCGAGCCGGTGATGAGCCAGCCATCACAGAGCGTTGCGCTGGCTGGGAAGGACATGTCGACCACATCCCAGGTGGTGAAATCAAAGCCATGCCCAGCCAGAAGTGTCTCAAAGAGCGCATTGAAATCGCCGCGGTCCGCGCGCAATTCATCGGGTGCGTGTCCGGCCTGCAGGATACCGATTTTCATAGATCACCATATGGTTGGTTTGGGCATAGGCTACCGCGCCATAAATCGGGTCGCAAGCGGCGAAGAAATTTTGCAAAATTTCTTCTTTGGCCAAAATTTTCGCGAAAATTTTGGCATCCTCTAGCGGATAATCTGCGGTTTGATTTTCAGCGTTTTGCGCTTTTCTTGGGGCAGGTGCCGGTTCAGGCGTTTGTTCACGAGCCCAAATAAGCCAATCACCGCAAGCGTCAGAAGGATGAAATATCCGGCAAGGATTGGATAGGGTACAAAAGGGTTAAAGGTCTTATCGGCAAAATAGCTTGCGTAATAAAGCGCGTCGCCCCGTTGTTGCAGGGCAGGAAAGCCGGAAAAGAAAACCAGCGTCGTCGCGTGAAACAAGAAGATCGCTTCATTCGTATAGGCGGGCCAGGCCAGACGCAGCATGGTCGGCCAGATGATCCGGCGAAATCGCGACCAGCCAGAAAGCCCGTAGGCATCGGCGGCTTCTGTTTCGCCCTTTGGGATAGACTGTAACGCGCCGTAAAAAATCTCGCCCGCATAGGCTGAGGTGTTCAAGAACAGGACCACAAGCGCCCCCGCCCAGGCTGAGGTGAGCGGGCTGAATATCGGGTAGGCGGATTTGAGGCTGAGAAACAGAAAATAGGCAAAGAAAAATTGGATGAAGAGCGGCGAGCCCCGAAAGATAAAGATGAACCATTGCGCGGGTTTGCGGATCAGCGGTCGTTTGGCCGCTTTACCCAAGGCCACAGCTGTTGCCAAAAAGAACCCAGCACATAGCGCAAAGGCGCCGAAATAGATGTTCCAGATCATCCCAGAGCCGATCAGGGTGAATTGCTGGCAGAGCGTAAAATCGCTGCGCGGCAGCAGCCGTTCGCCGATCCCGACGCTGCGCAAACCGTAATCAAGGATCGTCTCCCAGCAGCTCACAACGCGGCCTTTCTTTGGGCTTCGCCGCCTGCGGTCGCCTGGCCACGTGTCAGCCGGGACATGGTGCGCGACAGGATCGTTTCGGACAGTTTTGTCAGGCCAAGATAAAACACCAAAAGCGCTGCGAAATACCACATGCGCCAATCGCCATGGGGGTAGTCCGTGAATTGCGGGGTTTTCGCCCCGCCCAGTTCGCGCGCCCAATAGACGATGTCTTCGACCCCGAGCAAAAACAGCAGCGGTGTTGCCTTGATCAGCACCATCCAGAGGTTTGATAGGCCAGGCAGCGCAAAGACCCACATTTGTGGGACAATCACCCGCCAGAATGTCTGGCGCCGGTTCATCCCATAGGCTTCGGCTGTTTCGATTTGCGCGCGTGGGACGGCCTGCATCGCGCCGAAGAGAACATTGGCTGCAAAGGCCCCAAAAACGATGGCAAAAGTCAAAACGGCCAGTAGGAAACCATAGACTTCATGCACCCATTGATCGGCCGTCCCAAGCGGGAGTTTCGCAGCGGCGCAGACCACAAAATCGTTTCCTTGTCGGATAGGGGCGTCCCAATCGGGGCATTTGATCTGGTGCCGCAGATATTCAAAAACTTGGTCCAGTGCGATCACGAAAAACAGGAAAAAAGCGATATCGGGAATGCCGCGCACGATGGCAATATAGGCTTTGCCAATCCAGCGCAGCGGCGCGATCGGGCTACGGGCCGCGGTGGCCCCGCCAAAACCAAATGCCAGGGCCGCAGGGGCCGTGATCGCCAAGAGCAGCAGCACTGTGCCGACTGCCCAATAGATCGACATATGCTTGCCGGTGGTCAGGTAGCAACTGAGCCAGGTAAGCCCTTCGAGGCTGGCAGGATCGGAGCAATAGTTAAAAATGGTCGGGCCTATGCTGGGTCGAAAAAGGCGTTTGGTCGCGCCCCGGCAGCTTTGGCCGGGGCGCGTTCTGTATCAGAATGTTTCGCTGCCAGGCAGCCATTTTGTAATCAGAGCATTCAGCGTACCGTCTTCTTTCATTGAGGCGATCGCAGCCGAGAACTTATCGCGCAGTTCGGTGTCTGACTGGCGGAAGCCCATGCCGATCCCGCCGCCGATCAAGACATTGTCGCCAACGAAGCTAAGCTCTGGATCTGCATCTGCAAAAGGCACCAGAAAGGCGTTATCGGCCAGAACCGCATCCGCTTCGCCGTTTTTCACAGCAGCAATAGTTTCGTCTGGTGTTGCAAATTCCAGCAGCGTTGCGCCTTCAAGGCTCGCAACATAGCTGGCCTGGATGGTGCCGGTCTGGGCTGCGATCACGCTGGAGGCCGGATCGATTTCGGTCATTGCCAGATAAGAGGATGGATCAGGCAATGTGTATTGCTCAGAGAAGTCGATGACTTCCATGCGTTCTTCGGTGATGGACATACCGGCGATGATCGCATCGTAATTGCCTGAAACCAGGTTCGGAATGATGCTGTCCCATTCATTGGTCACCCATTCACAGGTCAGCTCAGCGCGCAGGCAAAGCTCATCGCCCAGCTCGCGTTCGAACCCATCAACATCGCCTGCGTCGTTGATAAAGTTATATGGAGGGTAAGCGCCTTCGGTGCCCAGACGGACAGTGGCATGTGCATCGGCCATCGCCATATTGCCCAGAAGGGCTAGGGCAGCAGTGCTGAGGATCAGGTTTTTCATTTGTATTCTCCCGGATGTTGAGACTTTGTTTTCGTTGGTAATGGGCCAGATAGGGCGAATTGGCGCCCGGCTCCAGTCCGATGATGCAAATTGAAGGGCTCGGCGCATGGCATTGCGCATCCTAGCTTTGTGTCGCGGACAAAAAACCGCGCAGGCGTTCGGTTTTGGGGTTGCCGAACAGTTCGGCCGGGGGGCCTTGCTCGGCGATTTTTCCTTGGTGCAGAAAGACAACATGATCGCTGACATCAGCTGCCAGTCGCATATCATGGGTCACGATGATCATTGTGCGCCCCTCGGTCGCGAGGTCTTTGATCACTTTGACCACCTCTTGTTCCAATTCGGGGTCGAGCGCGCTGGTCGGTTCGTCAAATAACAGCGCCTTGGGTTCCATGCAAAGCGCGCGCGCAATGGCGGCCCGTTGCTGCTGACCGCCTGAAAGTTGTGCGGGGTACATATCGCATTTATCGCCAATGCCGACCTTGGCCAGATATGTCCGTGCAGTTGCTTCAACCTCGTCCCGGTCGCGTTTCAACACGGTGACCGGCGCCTCCATCACATTTTGCAGGATGGTCATATGTGCCCAAAGGTTGAATTGCTGGAAAACCATAGACAGGTTTGTCCGAATTCGGGTGACTTGCGCATGATCACCAGGTTGCCTGCTGGCGCCGTGACCCTTCCAGGTGACTGCCTCGCCGCAGAACAGCACATCACCTTCCTGGCTGTCCTCAAGCAGATTGGCGCAGCGCAGGATGGTGGATTTGCCGGACCCAGATGAGCCGATCATTGAGATCACATGGCCCGCAGGTGCAGTGATGTCGACGCCTTTGATAACTTCAAGATCACCATAGGCTTTGTGCAGATTGCGTATTTCAATAACAGGTTGGGTGGCTGACACGTCTTGGGGCCGCTTTTGTTGTTCTGCAGGCCAATAGGACCTAGTTTGGCGCCATTTGCAACGGCTGATCGTGTTTGTTGGCCTGCGTTAACGCCTGAAACTGTCCGGCGTGGGCGGAATGGGGTGATCATAGGCGGCACGCGGGATGTCGCTGATGCCCTTGATCCCCAGCACGGCCCGGTCGGGATCGGGCATGGCTGCAATCGCCGCGCGCAAGGCGCCGGCAATCGCCGCGGCATCCTGCCCCTTTGCGGTAATAAAGGGCAGGCCGGGGTTGGGCCGGGTGCGATGCACGATCTGGCACCCTTCACCCTCGCCTGCGTTTTCGATCATACGCCATGTCACCGCATCAATGGCGGCGAAATCAGCCTCGCCCGCGCGGACGGCCATCATTGAGGCCCGGTGGCTGCCAGTGCGGATCAACGGGCCGCTAAGCACATGCGGGGCCTCAAGCGCCAGCGCCGCCCAGCCTGACTGTGAAAGCGGTTCGTTATAGGCAAAGCGCGCTTTGGCAAAGGTCGAAAGCCGGGTGCGCGTGTCATCGGCGCGGGCAATGACGACGCTGCAATAATGACCGGGCGGGCAGCCTGCGATCCCGTAATCTGGGGTGCCAAGGATTTGCACCTTGTCCCAAAGCACCGCCCGCAGCGGCAGCCCGCAGGTTTGCGACAGGACAAGTGCGGGATCGCACCAATGGGGGATCAATTCACCGGGCAGCAGCGTCAGATGGTCTGGCGCCGCGATACCGGCGCTGCGCAGCCTATCGCGGATACCTGCCCAGAGCCGCCCATCCGCATCTGCCGTATGGGGCGATGCGTACATGGGCAGGCTGGCGATCATCCCTTACTGACACGCAGCCGGGCTGCGTTGCTATCCTGATCTGAAACGCCCAAAAGCGATGCGGTCATCCGCATCAGGCTGTTTTCCTCATCATCGCGCACCCCGTCCGCCAGCACGACGCGCCACATGGCTGCAATCACAGCAACGCGGTCTTCGTAGTCGACGGCATCCTTGATCGCCCGCGTAAAGCGGACAGTGTCAGGGGCTTCGGCCTCAAGCGCCTCGGCTTGCGCGCGCAAACCAGCGGCCTCATCCGCATCCATATTGTAGCGGGCCATCAGCGATTGGTCGATTTGGTCGATTTCGATATCGGCATAATCCCCGTCAGAGCGGGCAAGGCGGACCAGCAAGGCCGCCAATGCGATGCGCGCATCCGGTTCGGGAAGTCTTTGGGGTTCGGGGGCGGTCAACCGCCGGATCAGATCACTTAACATGAGCCCTACATAAGCGCAGATCGGTTGTCTTGAAAGAGCCGGGATATCCGTGCTGCCTCATCAGCGAAGCCATAGGGCGGATTGACCACAAAAAGCCCCGATCCAATCATCCGGTGCCCGGGCCGGGCAGGGGGGAAGGATACCTCATGCACCAACCCATCGGGGATGGCCTGCTTTAAGGCCCTGATCATGGGCTTATGGGGCGCATCGGTCAGGATCGGATACCAGAGCATCAAGACCCCGACACCCCATTTGCGGTGCAACTGGGCAATAGTTTTGGGAATGGTTTGATAATCTGACTTCACCTCAAATGAGGGATCCATCAGCATGAGCCCCCGCCGCGGATCAGGCGGGCAGACGGATAGCGCCATGTCCCATCCATCGCGCTGTTTCATCACCCCGCCATGGGGCGCCATAGTTGCCTTGAGCGCGGCAAATTCCTGCGGGTGCAGCTCGCTGAGGTGGATATTATCCATCGGGCGCAACAGGGCGGCGGCCACCAGCGGTGAGCCGGGATAGGCATCGCCCCCATGCTGCTGGCGCGTGGCTTGCAAGGCCTGGGCATAGGGGTGATCTGCGGCAAACCAGTCGGCGGCGACGGCGATGCCTTTGGCGGCCTCACCGGTTTTGACAGCTGCCGCATCGGTCAGATCATAAAGCCCGCGCCCGGCATGGGTTTCCAGATAGCTCAGGGGTTTGTCTTTGCGCGTCATATAGGCAATCGCCCAGGCCAGAAGGCTGTGTTTATGCACATCTGCCAGATTTCCAGCGTGATAGCCGTGTTGATAGGACAGCATGCCATAGCCTTTCGAAACTGTTGCGCAGGGGTAGCGCCTTGCTGCGATGGTGCCAAGGGTGTCATTGCTAAATGCGGCTTGCATGTTAAGTCTTTGGGGACATCAGAAAGCTTTGCCCATGCGCCCGATCATTCTTGCCTGCCTTTGCCTGCCGACATTCGCTGCGGCGCAAGATGCCCCAACATCCCCGGGGATCAGTTTTACCTTTGGTGTCGGGCCGCAATCGCGTCCGGCCTATAGCGGATCTGAGACCTATGAAGGCGCGCCGAAATTCCGTTTTTCGCTGCACGCGTTGGAATTTGGACCCATCAGCCGCCAACCGGGAACGCCGCAGGGGCTGCGTTTTCGGCCCTCTTTTGGGATCGTGGGCGCGCGTAGCGCGGATGATCACGATGAATTGTCCGGGCTTGAGGATATCGATCTGTCGCTTGAGCTGGGCGGCGGCGTCAGCTTTACAACACCCGATTACGAGGTTTTCGCCAAGCTGCGCCATGGCGTGACGGGCCATGAGGCACAGATCGCCGAATTTGGCGGCGATCTGTTGTACCGGCCCGCCGCGCAATGGGAACTGAGCATCGGCCCCCGGGTTCTTTGGGGCAGCGAGGATTACGCGCAGACCTATTACGGGGTCAGCGCGGCTGAGAGCGCGGCCAGCAGTTTTGACGCGTTTGAGGCAGGCGCAGGCATTGTCAGCGCCGGTATTGAGGCGGGCGCCCGCTATCAAATCAACGATGTTTGGGGGCTAGAGGGTGCAATCAGCTATGAACAGCTGCAAAACGACGCGGCCGACAGCCCAATCACGCAATCAGCCGATCAGATCGGCGCCAGCCTTGTCGTAACGCGCCGGTTCAGCCTTGGTTTTTAGCCGGCGCGGGTCAGCGTAAAAGCCAGAAAAATGGCTGGGGCCAGCATAGACAGGTAGGTCGTCAACATCGCGACCCCGCGCAGCATCGGGGGGTAGGGGTTTGTCAGCATCGCAAAGGCATGCAGCCAGCGTCCGCCCGCAAAGGCCAGTGCAATGGTCCAGATCCAGGTTCCTTGCGCGCCCGCAAACTCGGCAAGTCCAATCAGGACCAGGGCAAAGGGCGCATATTCCATCAGGTTGCCATGCGCCCGCATCGCTGCGGTTAAACGGGGGTCGGGATGGGGGCCGAAGGCAGCTGCCGTCAGCTCACCCATTTCTTTGCCGACGCGGATGCGTTGCAGCGTCACATTGATTGAGAGCGGCACAGCGAGCGCGGCAAGCAGAATGGCAAGCGTGTAGGTGACCGTAAAATCCATGGCATGAAACTTTCTTCGTTTGTTGATGTGGCGCCAGTATTTTCCAGGCCAAAAGATGTTCAAGAACATCTTTTGATTTTGTGGGATAAGGGAGCAAAGAACAGGATGGACCAATGCCCTACAGCCCAGATCACGCCATAAAATCAAAGGCCCGTATCACCGAAGCGGCCCGGGTTTTGTTTAACAAACATGGGTTTGAAAAGGTGACTATCGATATGGTCATGGAAAAGGCGGGCCTGACCCGGGGCGGGTTTTACCGCCATTTCAAGAATAAAGAGGCGCTTTATGCGGCAGCCGTCCAGAGCTTCTTGATGAATAAGGGGGCTGAATGGCGCAGCGATGCGGGGATCGACACGCGCAACCTGTCGCCGGAAATGGCGCAGCAGATGCTGGATAGTTACCTGTCTACAAAGCACCTTGGCGCGCTTGAAGATCAATGCCCGTTGATCGCATTGCCATCGGATGTGGCGCGGCAAGCGCCGGATGTGCAGCGCGCCTATCAGGAAATTCTGACGGCGATGGTCTGGCTATTTGAATCCACACAAGACGGTGATCCGGCCGCGCAGCGACATCGGGCGCTGACCATGACTGCGCTTTGTGTGGGGGGCATGGTGCTGGCCCGTTCGATCCCGGACTCTGATCTGGCCGAAGAAGTGCGCGCCGCCGCCTATCGGGCCGTGAGCGAGATCAACACGCCAAAGACGCCATAGCTATATGCGTCAGGCCTGTTTTCTGTAGGCTTCAAGCAAAGCGTCGATGGCGATCCCGTCGATCGTGGCCCCGGTCAATCGGCAGTTTGAGATTTCCACACCCGACAAGTTCGCATTCTCAATGCGCGCGGCGGACAGGTTCACATCATTGACCTGCCACCCGGTCATGTTGCTGTCATTGAAGCGTGCGCCTGAGAATTCGATTTGATTGTAGCTGCTTGCCGAAAGATTGACATTGTTAAACGCCGAGGCGGATAGATTGGCATCGTCCGCATCCAATTGTTCCGTTACGCGATGTAGCTTCATGATGATCTCCTACGCTGCTTGCCGCCTTGGCGGCTGTCCCGCGACCATATCAAGATGGTGCCTTTTCGCGAAATCCTCAACCCGGTGCGGCCAAATCTGGAACACTTGGTATCTTTGACGCCATTGGTCGTTTTCCTGAAACCGACCAATGGCGCGCGTCATGCAAAACCGACCCAGACCGGTCATTCATCGTGGTGGCTCATACTTTCGAGATTCGGGACAAAGCACCATTTAGCTGCGGTTGCGCCAAGGACTGTTTTCGGATTGTTCAGCTTGTTGCAGATCGCCGGAAACGTTCACGGTGCATGCCTTCGACTTCCACAAAACCAATCGGTTCAAAGCCGTAGCTTTTGTAAAGTTGCCGGGCTGCTTCGCCTCCTGAGCTACCTGCCGCAAATGTATCAACAAGAAGATCAGACCCTTGCGGAGTGTTCTCCATCGCCGCTGCAACAAGCAATCTACCAATGCCAAACTGGCGAAATTCGGCGGATACAGCGAGCCACCTAATCCAGTGTTTCTTGCCCGCTCCACCCAGTAAAATGCCTCCAGCGAATTTCAGACCGTTCCCTTTGATTTTGGCGCAGTATGCACGGTTCTCTTCGATCTTTCGTTCGAGGATAGTTTCGAATTCTGGCATTGGGCCGAACAACGGCACGACCTCTGAAGCAAGTGTGCTCCACGCAGGCAAGTCGTGTATTTCGGCCAAAGCAATTTGAACTTTCATGGTCAAAATATGATGGAACTGGATCGGCATTCCAACCTGCAATTCCATATCCAGTCGTTCAGTCGACGCGCAGCATCAGTAAGTCTGGGCTCTTTCCAGTCATTCGCCGCATCCCAGGCCAATGTCGGCTTTGCTGGTATGGGGCGATGCTGTGACGTAAAGGTCAAACATATCTGACGTTTCACGCCAAAGGTTTAGACCAAACGCGATACTTCAACAGCCGCCCGCACGAAATCAGCAAATAGCGGATGCGGGGCGAAAGGTTTGGATTTCAGTTCAGGGTGGAACTGCACGCCGATGAACCACGGGTGGTCTTTCCATTCCACGATCTCTGGCAGTTTCCCATCAGGGGACATGCCAGAGAAGGAAAGCCCTGCGTTTTCAAGCACGTCGCGATATTTGACGTCCACCTCATAGCGGTGGCGGTGCCGTTCTTCGATAGCGGTTGCCCCATAGACCTTGGCCACATTCGATCCTTCGGCCAATGTCGCATTATAGGCCCCGAGCCGCATGGTGCCGCCTTTGTCGTCATCAGCTTTGCGGGCCACCTTGTGGTTGCCCTGCACCCATTCTTTGAGGTGGTAGACCACAGGCTCAAACCGCTTTTTCCCAGCTTCATGATCGAATTCTTCTGATCCGGCCTTTTTGACACCGGCCACGTTACGGGCCGCTTCGATCACGGCCATTTGCATGCCAAGACAAATACCTAAGTAGGGGATTTTCTTTTCGCGGGCGAATTGGGCGGCTTTGATCTTGCCCTCGGTGCCGCGCTCGCCAAAGCCGCCGGGGACTAAAATGGCGTGATAACCTTCCAGATGCGGGGTGGCATCGCCTTTGTCGAACAGCTCGGCATCGACCCATTCGATGCGTACCTTGACGCGGTTATGCAAACCGCCATGGGTCAGCGCCTCGGCAATGGATTTATAGGCGTCCTCAAGCTGGGTGTATTTGCCGACAATGGCGACTTTCACCTCGCCTTCGGGGTTATGGATGCGGTCGGACACATCGTGCCAGACGTCCAGTTTGGGCGCAGGCGCAGGCGAGATGCCAAAGGCATCCAGTACGGCCTGATCAAGGCCCTGATCGTGATAGGCCAGCGGGGCCTCGTAGATCGACTTCAGATCATAGGCGGCCACCACGGCCTCTTTCCGGACATTGCAGAACAGGGCGATCTTTTCGCGCTCTTTTTCAGGGATCGGCTGCTCGGACCGGCAAACCAGAATGTCTGGGGCGATCCCGATGGATTGCAGTTCCTTCACGCTGTGCTGGGTCGGCTTCGTCTTCAATTCACCGCTCGCGGCCAGATAGGGCAGCAGGGTCAGATGCATGAAGATGCACTGCCCGCGCGGCTTGTCATGGGCGAATTGGCGGATGGCCTCAAAGAAGGGAAGCCCTTCGATATCGCCGACGGTGCCGCCAATCTCGCACAGCATGAAATCCACCTCATCTTCGCCGATGCTGATGAAGTCTTTGATTTCATTGGTTACATGGGGGACGACCTGAATGGTCTTGCCCAGATAATCGCCGCGCCGTTCCTTTTCGAGCACGTTGGAATAAATGCGCCCCGAACTGACCGAATCCGTTTTGCGCGCCGGCACGCCGGTGAATCGTTCGTAATGTCCAAGGTCCAGATCGGTTTCGGCCCCGTCATCGGTGACGAAAACCTCGCCGTGTTCAAATGGCGACATCGTGCCGGGATCGACGTTCAAATACGGGTCAAGCTTGCGCAGACGGACCGAATAGCCGCGCGCCTGCAGCAATGCGCCCAGTGCAGCCGAGGCAAGCCCCTTGCCAAGCGAGGAGACAACGCCGCCAGTAATGAAAATGAATCGCGCCATTGGCTGGGGTCTCCCGTGAAATTGTCCAAAACAGTGGGTAAACGAATCTTAAAATTCGCATCATCACGGGATTTGACGTGTAGTGGATTCGGCGGCAAAACGCAACCGCCGACGCAATATGATGTTGCCCAAAGTCGCCCCCGGGCCACGTGTTGTGGTTAGTCGCCGGTCGGGACGAGCGGTTCGTCACTTTGGCTTGGGGGCAGCAGACTGTCGCCAAATCCGGTATCCGGAACGTCCTCTTCACCGGTGATGTCGCCAACCCGATCCGCAACCGAAGACCCTGCTGTTTCGCTTGCAGAAATCAGCGTCAGCCCGATGGATGTACAGATAAAAGCAATGGCCAGCATCCAGGTGAATTTGCTCATCGCTGTAGGGGCCGGACGTCCGCCTGTGGCCCCGCCACCGCCGCCGCCCATGCCAAGGCCGCCACCCTCAGAGCGCTGCAAAAGCACAGTGCCGATCAGGCTGAGCGCCAGGATCAGATGGATGATAAGGACGACATTTTCCATTTCAGGCCTTTCGGGGCGGTCACGAACAAGCGGTATCTAAAAGCTGAGGCCTGATCCCGCAACCCCCCAAACGCGGGGTTATTCGTCAACGTCATCCATATCGGCCTGGCCAGAGAGCTTGCGGCGCACAATCGACCAGCTCAGCCCGATGGCCAAAACCATCGATAGCGCAAAAATCGCGATCCAGGTGTTGATGGTCGGATTGTCCAGGCTGATCATCCCTTGATCGAACAGCACCCATATCAAGGTGCCAACAACCGCCAGCACAAGCACCATCCCAAAGATCCCGATCGAGCGCAGCGTGGCGCGCAGGTAAATAATATAGCCGACCAGCAGGACCAGGGCGAACAGGACCGTGACAGACAGGCTGGTTTCGTAGTTTGCCATGCTCCAGCGCACGAAATTCCATTGGGTTGGATTATAAGTGGCGGCGAGCAGAATGAATGCAAACACCCAGCGGATCAGGAAACCCATGATAATTCTCACTTCTTTGAATTTGCCCGACAATGCCGTCTGACAGGATTGATGTCTAGGGCCGGTCGCGCTGGCCATGTGTAAATTAGCGGTTTCCCACGGCCCCCCGCAAGGATATAGGGGGCACGCTAATTCCTGAAGGGGCAAAGATTTATGGCAAATGTTGTGGTCGTTGGTGCGCAATGGGGCGATGAAGGCAAGGGCAAGATCGTTGACTGGCTGTCCGAACGAGCCGATGTGATTGCCCGGTTCCAGGGCGGGCATAATGCGGGTCATACGTTGGTCATCGATGCGGCGGTCTACAAACTGCACGCGCTGCCGTCGGGTGTCGTGCGCGGCGGCAAATTGTCCGTGATCGGCAATGGTGTTGTCCTGGACCCGTGGCATTTGATCAAGGAAATTGAGACGCTGCGCGGCCAGGGCGTATCGATCACGCCTCAGACACTGATGATCGCGGAAAACACCCCTCTAATCCTGCCCTTCCATGGTGAGCTGGACCGTGCGCGGGAAAATCAGAACTCTGTTGCGAAGATTGGCACGACCGGGCGCGGCATTGGACCCTGCTACGAAGACAAAGTTGGCCGCCGCGTGATCCGTGTGGCTGATCTGGCCGATGCCGCCACGCTTGAGCTGCGTGTTGACCGTGCCCTGGTGCACCATGATGCGCTGCGCCGCGGGTTGGGTCTTGAGCCGATTGATCGCGATGCAATCCTTGCCGAACTGCGCCAGATTGCGCCTGAGATTTTGCAATATGCCGCCCCGGTCTGGAAGGTGCTGAATGAAAAGCGCAAAGCCGGGAAACGGATTTTGTTTGAAGGGGCGCAGGGCGCGCTGCTTGATATTGATTTCGGCACTTATCCCTTCGTGACATCATCCAACGTGATTGCAGGCCAGGCGGCAACAGGCGTTGGCATGGGCCCCGGCGCGATTGATTTCGTTTTGGGGATCGTCAAAGCCTACACGACCCGCGTTGGCGAAGGCCCGTTCCCGACCGAATTGGACGACGCCGATGGCCAACGTCTTGGCGAACGGGGGCATGAGTTTGGCACGACGACAGGCCGGAAACGGCGTTGCGGCTGGTTTGATGCCTGTCTGGTCCGCCAGACCTGTGCGACATCAGGTGTGTCTGGTATCTCATTGACCAAGCTGGATGTTCTGGATGGGTTTGAGACACTGAAAATCTGCGTCGGGTATGAGCTGGATGGCGAAACGCTGGATTATCTGCCGACGGCCGCCGATCAACAGGCGCGGTGCAAGCCGATCTATGAAGAAATTGAAGGCTGGTCGGAATCCACGGAAGGTGCGCGCTCTTGGGCGGATTTGCCTGCTCAAGCGATCAAATATGTGCGCCGCATCGAAGAGTTGATCGATTGTCCGGTCGCCCTAGTTTCTACCTCGCCAGAACGGGACGACACAATTCTGGTGACGGATCCATTCGCGGACTAAGATAATGCGGTACAAGGCACGTAAACGTCTGGCACTGTTTGTGCTGGTGGTGGGGCTTCCGGCCTATATCGTTGTGGCCGCAACGATTATGAGCCAGGCCTCGCGCTTTCCGCTTGCACTGGAACTGCTGACCTACATCGTACTGGGCATCGGTTGGGTCTTCCCACTGAAGCGGGTCTTTATCGGGATCGGTCAAGTCGATCCGGACGCCGAAAACGATCAGTAGATTTAGCAGGCTTCGCCCGTCGGGCACGCGCCATGGCAAAAACAAAAACGGCGGGGCAATGCCCCGCCGTTTTGTCGTAAATGGTGCCAGCCTTTAGCCTTGTGCGGCCTTGCCTTCAGGGACAAAGCGCGTGTCGGGTGCGACCCGGAAACGGCCATTTTCCAGTTTGGCCAGCCGGTTCAACCGCAACAGTTTCCCGAACGCACGCAAGCCGTCCTCGCGCGAAAATTCCTTCGCGGACGCAGACTGTACCTTTTTCATGACTTGCGGACGTGAAAAGTCATCCTCGCCCTGCACGATGCAGATATAAGCAGCTGCAGCTTCAAGCAGATCGGTCAGTTCGGTGGCGCTGTGAGATGCCGCAAATTCAGCAAAACCATCCTTGGTCACTGGCCCCGCGTCTTTCGCAGCAGCAATCTGGCGCAGCCGGTCAGATGCGGCATCAGACGTGTTTGCCGCCTGGGATGATACAAGCTTCAGCGGGGCAGGGGCTGGTTTCTCTACGGCGACGGGCTCTTCGATTTCCGGCGCTGCGGGTGCCGGTTCTTCGGCGATGACGGGTTCATCGGCTGCCGCAGGTTCTTCGGCTACGTCGTCAGCGGCCGTATCTTCGACGATTGGCTCCTCGGCGGGTGTTTCGGCCTTTTCCTGCGCTTCTTCAGCGTCAAGCGCGCCCAAATCATCACGGAACACTTCGTTTTTGTCACGCTCGGTTGCGCCGGAATCGCCCAACTGACGCGCGGCCTCGGTCGCTGCAACGGCGGCTTTCAGCTGTGCAAAGGCATCGCGATGGCGGCGGCCCTCAGGCTCGGCCAGATGCTCATCTGTTTGAGACAAGATGCGGGTCATATTCGCATCAACCGTGTCGCGCAGATCGTTGCGCTTGTCCTTTTCAGCGATTTCGCGCTGCGCCTCGGCGATGTCGTCTTGCAGGTCAAAATCATCATCATCGTCACTATTGGATGCGCCAGTCAGCACAAGCGGACCAGTATCTTCTATGACTTCGGGCTCTGCAACCGGATCGGCGGCCTCAAGCGGGGCCTCGTCAGCGAAGCTGTCTTCGACGATCTGATCCTCTTCCGTCAGCTCAAGCGGTCCGCTTGTGTCTTCGGCAGCGGGGGCTTCAGAAACGGGTACATCCTCGGCCTCTTCGGCGGCGAATTCGGCGTCAAGCTCGGCCAGTTCTTCTTCGGACAGATCGTCATCATAGTCATCTTCGTCGTCCAAAGCGATGCCGGCTTCATGGGCCGCATCCTCGGCCTTGCGCGCTGCAAGCTCGGCCAGACGTTTGGCCAACGGATTACCGGGGGCAGCGGTTTCTACCGCCGGGCCGTCATCCTCGGCGAGATCCTCGGTAAAGGCATTGGCGTCATCCTCGGCGGTCTCAGCCGGGGCGGCTTCACCGGCAGGGCGGTCAACAACGGCGCGGATGCGCTGCAATTTGGCCGCAACGCTGTCTTCATCAATGGGAAAGTCAGCGACGTCAGCTGTTGGTGCCTCTTCCGCGATCGTCTCGGCGGTTTCGACATCGTCCTCTTTCTTCAGCACAATTGTATCGGCACCGTCGGACAGCTCATCCTCGGCGATCACGTCTTCAACAAACTCTTCGGCCTCGTCCACTGCATCTGCCGCAGCTTCTGGGATCATGCGCATGCTGACGCTGTTGCCTTCGCCTTCGGCTTCGATGACGCCGCCGGTTTGATCTTCGGTCAGACGGGCCAGCGTATCCATATCGGGGGCTTGCGGTTCCATATCCATAAACCGTTCATGCCCGGCAAGTTCATGGAAATATGACACCACGGTTTTCATCACCTCAACCGAATCGTCAAAGCCTTCGAGGTGGCAAGAAAAATTGCCGTACGATACGGAGAGGATTTTGGAGCTGTCATCCATGTTTTTGCGCGCTTTCTACTGTTTTCGGCTTCTGCCCAGTGGACTCGGGTACATTCGTAATCAAGAACAGATTGAAGTAAGGTTAGGGATCATTTTGTGACCCTTTTGGGGAATGTTTGTGAATAGGGGTGCAATCGATGAAGGCAGAGATCATTGTTTCAAGTGATAAACCAGTTTGTCTTGTCGGCGGAGCAAAGATTGAAAATTCTTCATTTTCGGCGGATTTCCCCTTTGTGAACAGCTTTGTAGCTGTTGATGGCGGGGCAGATCATTTGCTTCGATCCGGGATCACACCTGCCGCAGTCATCGGCGATTTGGACAGTATTTCGGATCAGGCGCGTGCCACTTTTGCCGATCAGCTTT
This sequence comes from Yoonia sp. BS5-3, assembly GCF_038069655.2. Taxonomy (NCBI): domain Bacteria; kingdom Pseudomonadati; phylum Pseudomonadota; class Alphaproteobacteria; order Rhodobacterales; family Paracoccaceae; genus Yoonia; species Yoonia phaeophyticola. The sequence goes on along the minus strand of NZ_CP150951.2, from coordinate 3,663,155 downwards.
GCCATATTTCAGAACAAGAGACGACCGATTTCGAAAAAGCCCTGATCCGCGTTGCAGCCCCAGCCGTTCTGGCCGTCGGTTTTACCGGGGGGCGGATCGATCACAGTCTTGCCGTTCTCAACGTGATGGCCCGTTATCCAGAACGTGCTGTGTTGCTGGCCGACCCAGACGATGTTTCGTTTATCGCAAGGTCTGATGGCACGGATCTGACCCTGCCTGCCGGTTGCCGTATCTCCCTGATGCCGTTGGCCGACCTTTCAGTCACAGCAACAGGTTTGGAATGGCCGCTGCATGATATGGCGCTTGCCCCGGCGGGAAAGACCAGCGCATCGAATGCTGCCGTGGGCGGTCCAATCCATGTTCAGACTGGCGGGCCGTTGCTGATCACCCTGCCGCGGGCGCATCTGCCGGAGGCCTTGCAAGCCGTCTTTCGCGCAGGATGATATAAAGCCCGGCCCCGATCGTGATGCAGATCCCGACAGCGGCAAGCCCATTGGGCAGTTCTGCAAAAATCAGCCATCCGATCAGTGTGCCAAACGGGATTTCCAGATATTGCATTGGCGCAAGGGTTGAGGCGGGGGCGAAACGCAGGCTCCATGTCATGAACAAATGCGCGACCGTCCCGATCGCACCAAGCGCGAGCAGCATACCCCACACATCTGCGCCCTGCGGCATAAGCGTGGCGTCAGGGCTGGCGGGCATCAGAAAGGCAACCGGCAGCATGATAAGTGTGGCCTGTAAGCCGCTGATTGTTTGTAATTTTATTGGTTCTACGTTGCGCGCAATTTTACGGGTAACCATCATGAACAGTGCAAAGATCACAGCCACCCCAAGCGGCAGCAGGGCGGGATAGCCGACTTGCACGAAATTGGGTTGGATCACCAAGAGCGTGCCAACAAAGCCGACAGCACAGGCGGCCATCCGGTGCAGGCCGACATGCTCATTCATGACGAAATGCCCCAGCAGCAGCATGATAAAGGGCATCACAAACGCGATTGCCAGAGTGTCTGCCAACGGCAAATATTGCAGGGCTTTGAACATCAACCCGATGCCCAGGATGTGCAAAACACTGCGCAAGATCGTCCACCAGAGCAGCCCCTTGGGCAGGGCAAAGCCGCTCCCCGACCACCAGACCAAGGGGGCCAATAAAGCGGCTTGGATCGCAAAGCGCGCCAAGATCAAAACCCCCAGCGCCACGGCCCCGCCCAGCAGTTTTGCCATGCTATCGCCAAGCGGGGCCAGCACGCAAAAAGCCAGCATCAGCATCACACCAAGAAAGGGACGATCATCATTCATCAGCACAGCTTATGGTCGTGGTTCGCAAAGGAAAAGGGTCCTGACCCTAGCAATTCGGCACATTCACGGCGAGCCCGCCAAGGGCGGTTTCCTTGTATTTATCGCTCATATCCGCCCCGGTTTGGCGCATCGTTTCAATGGCTGCATCAAGCGGCACCAAATGCGCGCCGTCACCGCGCAGGGCCAGTGATGCCGCTGAGACAGCTTTGATCGCGCCCAGCCCATTGCGTTCAATGCAGGGCACCTGGACCAGGCCCTTGACCGGATCGCAGGTCATGCCCAGATGGTGCTCTAATGCGATTTCGGCCGCGTTTTCAATCTGTTCAGGCGTGCCGTTCATCACCGCGGCCAGCCCTGCAGCAGCCATCGCGGCAGCGCTGCCGACCTCGGCCTGGCAGCCGCATTCCGCCCCCGAGATTGAGGCATTCACTTTGATCAACCCGCCCACAGCTGCGGCTGTCAGCAGGAATTCGGGCACGCGTGCGGGCGTGGCGCTGGGGACATAATCAAGCCAATAGCGGAGTGTTGCGGGGATCACCCCGGCGGCGCCGTTTGTCGGGGCGGTGACAACCTGACCACCGGCTGCATTTTCTTCATTCACGGCCATCGCAAAGGTTGAAATCACATCATTGATCACATGCGGGGCGACCATGTTCATGCCACGCTCAGCAGCCAAAGCATCATGGATCGCCTTCGCCCGGCGGCGGACATGCAACCCCCCGGGCAATATACCTTCCGTTGTCAGTCCGCGCTGGATACAGGCCTGCATGACCGCCCAAATACGGGCCAGCCCATCATCGACCGCCGTGGCGGTGCGGTGTGCCAGTTCATTGGCGCGCTTCATCTGCGCGATGCTACGACCAGAGTCTGCGGCCATCGTCAGCATCTCGGCAGCGCTTTGAAACGGGAAAGGAACGGGTGTGGCCCTGTCCTGTTTGGGAGGGTTCGCCAGCTCAGCCTCGGTGACAACGAAACCGCCGCCAGTGGAATAATAGATGACCTCGGTAATCACATCGCCTTGGGCATCAGTGCCGCGCAGGATAAGCCCATTGGCATGGCCGGGCAGGGCGGGGCCGTAGTCAAAGATCAGATCCTCTTTGGGGTGAAACCGCAGCGGACCCAGCCCATCGGGCTGCACAACATGGTCTTGCGCGATTTGCGCCAGCGCAGCTTCGGCCTTGGCGGCGTCAAAGCTATCGGGTTGAAAACCTGCGAGGCCCAGGATCACGGCCCGGTCTGTGGCATGGCCGACGCCGGTAAAGGCCAGGCTGCCATGTAGCGCGGCCTGCACCCCGGCCAGTTGGAAAGGTTGGGCGCGCAGGTGATCCAAAAACCGGGCCGCCGCAACCATCGGCCCCATTGTATGGGAAGATGACGGGCCGATCCCGACTTTGAAAATATCGAAAACAGATAGAAACATTAAAGCGCACTGCCCTCTGTTGGCTGACAAGGTCCAGGCGCAGAAAATGGGGTGGGCCCCAACCCTTCGGCCTTGGCGGCGCGCGACGCGGCGGGGCGTGCCTCTTGCCGCTTGGCGAAATCGTAAAGGCGCGGCCAATTTGCCAGCTCGCCTGGCGCTAAGGTCTGGCCATATAGCGTGGCCCAACGCAGCATTGGCCCCAGATAGCAGCCCATAATGCTGGGGCTGTCGGCATCCAGCCAGTCAGCATGGGTGGCATCGTTGAGCAGCGTCAGCTTTTGGCGCACAGTTTGGCGGGTGAAATCACGGAACGTATCGATATCCGCATCGGTATATTGTTTGGGGCAGAACATCATCCGCAAAGCCGGGTGCAGAGTGTTGGACAGCCAGACCATCCATTGCAGCGCATGGGCACGGGCGGGGTCCGCAGGTTGAGGCATCAGCGCGCCATAAGTATCGGCCAGCCAGATCAGAATAGCGGCAGTTTCAAACATCGGACCCTGCGGTGTTTCCAGCACCGGGATCAGACCGTTGGGGTTTAGCGCCAGATAGGCGGGGCTGCGCTGGGCGCGGGCGCTGCGACCAACCAGCTGTGTGGTATAGGGCTGGCCCAGCTCTTCAAGGGCCAGCCGCACACAAAGTGATGCGTTATCAGGGGCATAATGTAGGCAAAGGGGCGTGCTCATGGGCGCAGATTACCCGATGGCGACGCTGCCGAATGCCCAAATACGACATGGTAGCGGGAAAAGGCGCGGTAGGCCGCGCTTTGCGCTTGCACCGATGACGTTGTCCCACATTTGCGTCATCGCGATTTGAGGTCTCGCGCCCGGCTCTTATCTTGCCTATAAGGCGCTGAGCATTTTGCGGAGTTTGTCTATGCCTACGGAATTGTCGCCCATTGATACCGCCAAATTTGTCGCCGCCAAGCAGGCGTGTGAATATGTCGAAAGCGGTATGAAAGTCGGGCTGGGGACCGGCTCAACCGCTGCATGGCTGGTCCAATGCCTGGGCGAGCTGGTGCGTGATGAGGGGCTGAAAATTCAAGGTGTACCCACCTCAAGCCGGACGGCGAAACTGGCCCGGGATGTGGGGATTGATGTCATCACCCTTGATGAGGCGAAATGGCTGGATGTGACCATAGATGGGGCTGACGAATATGACAGCGAGCTCTGCCTGATCAAAGGCGGGGGCGGCGCGCATTTGCAGGAAAAGGTCGTCGCCACAGCCAGCGACCGGATGATTGTCATCGCTGATGCGTCCAAGAAAGTTGACACATTGGGGGCGTTTCCGCTGCCGATTGAGGTATTGCAATTCGGTGCGCGCACCACAGAAGAGCTGGTGGTTGAGACCCTGCGCAATATGGATGTGCTCGGCCGAGATGTGAGCCTGCGCATGGCGGGGGATGCGCCCTTTATCACAGATGAGGGAAATTTCATCTTTGATCTGCATCTTAAACGGATCGGCAATCCACGCCAGATGAGCCTGGCGCTGAACCAAATCCCGGGTGTGGTTGAAAACGGCTTGTTCATTGATATCTGCGACGTGGTGGTTGTCGGCCATGCCAGCGGGCAGGTGGATGTGCGCGACATTACCAATGGCACAAGCGAAGTGATCCGCTTTGATGTGCAGGATGACGAAAATATCTTTGCCGATCTGGCAGACTAAATCCGGTTGCAAGACCGCGCAATGATGGAGCTTTTTGATGCCTTTTGATTATGACCTTTTTGTCATTGGTGGCGGCTCTGGCGGCGTGCGCGCGGCCCGTGTTGCGGCCGCAACCGGGGCCAAGGTTGCGCTGGCCGAAGAATTTCGCATGGGCGGGACCTGTGTGATCCGGGGCTGTGTGCCCAAAAAGCTGATGGTTTTTGCCAGTGGCTATTCGGAAATGTTCGAAGATGCCCGCGCCTACGGCTGGGAGCTGCAGGAAGGCGCGTTTGACTGGACACAGTTCCGCACCAAACTGCATGCTGAGCTGGACCGCCTTGAAGGGATTTATCGGCGCCTTTTGGGCAATTCGGATGTCACGATTTTTGACGCCCGCGCCAGTATCAAAGACCCGCATAGCGTGCAGCTATCGACCGGGCAGACCATTTCGGCCAAGCATATCATTGTTGCCACCGGCGGGCGGCCGGTTGTGCCCGATATTCCGGGCGCTGAACATGGGATCACCTCAAATGACATCTTTCTGCTGGATGAGATGCCAAAGTCGATTCTGATCGTCGGCGGCGGTTATATCGCTTCGGAATTTGCGGGCATCCTGAATGGGCTTGGGGTTGCGGTCACGCAGTTTTACCGGGGCGATCAGATTTTGCGCGGCTTTGATGATGAAGCGCGCAGCGTAGTGGCCGACGGGATGCGCGCCAAGGGCGTGGATTTGCAATTGCAAACCAATGTCGCTCAGATGGAAAAACGCGGTGATGGTATCTGGGTCAAAGACACAAATGGCGTCGAAAAATCCTATGATCAGGTGATGTTCGCAACCGGGCGGGCGCCCAATTCAGACGGGCTTGGGCTGGAAGAGGCCGGGGTCACGCTGGGCCGGGGCGGCGCGATTTTGGTGGATGACTACAGTCAGACCAAGACCCCGTCGATCTTTGCGATCGGGGATGTGACCGACCGGGTGCAGTTGACGCCTGTTGCGATCCGCGAAGGGATGGCCTTTGTCGAAACCGTATTCAAGGGGAACCCGACCAAGGTCGATCACGCCTTGATCCCGTCAGCCGTCTTTACTCAGCCCGAATTGGGCACAGTTGGCCTGACCGAAGAAGAAGCGGGCAAGATCGAACCGGTTGAGATTTACAGCACATCCTTTAAGCCGATGAACCACAGTTTCGCCGGACGCGAAGATCGGGTGCTGATGAAGCTGGTGGTCAGCAAGGCGACGCGGACCGTTCTGGGCTGTCATATTGTCGCAGATCACGCGGGTGAAATGATCCAGCTTGCCGGGATTGCGGTGAAGATGGGGGCGACAAAAGAGGATTTTGACCGTACAGTGGCCGTTCACCCGACCATGGCCGAAGAATTGGTGACAATGAAGGAACCGGTCCGCAGCGCTTGATTTCGGGGCGCCAAGGCACAGATGAGAACAAAATGATCCGCGGCGCGGCGGATGACGATGAAGGGAAACATAGGAATACGATGTCAGGACATTCTGGGGGCCCATGGGGCGGCGGCGGCAATAACGGATCAGGCGGGGAGGACGACAATCGCGGAAGTGGTGGGCGTAAACCTGATAACGAGGGTCCGAATATTCCGGAAATCGATGATCTGGTGAACAAAGGGCGCGAACAATTGCGCGTGCTGATGGGCGGAGGCGGTCAAGGAAACAACCGCGGCTCTTCGGGCGGCGGTGCACCTGCGGGGCCGCAGCTGACGCGCGGGACTGTGGCGATCGGTATCTTCTTTGCAGTAGCCGCATGGCTTGCTGCATCCTTTTATACCGTCCGTCCCGAGGAAAATTCGGTGGAACTGCTTTTGGGTGATTTCCTGGAAGTCGGCGAGCCGGGCTTGAACTTTGCGCCATGGCCGTTTGTGTCGCGCGAAGTGATCGCTGTTACCTCTGAACGGAACATCGATATCGGGACCAGCCGGGCCGGTATGGATGCCGGGCTGATGCTAACGGGTGACGAAAACATCGTGGATATCGATTTCCAAGTGGTTTGGAATATCGATAACCCAGAGGCCTATCTGTTCAACCTCGCCGATCCGCCACAGACAATTGAGGCGGTGGCGGAATCCGCGATGCGTGAAATTATTTCGCAATCGGAATTGGCACCGATCCTGAACCGGGATCGTGGGGCCATTGCCGACCAGCTTAGCGGGCTGATCCAGACGACGCTTGATAGCTATGATTCTGGGGTGAACATCATCCGTGTGAACTTTGACAAAGCCGACCCGCCAGAGCCGGTAATCGCATCATTCCGTGCGGTGCAGGATGCCGAGCAGGAACGCGACCGGGTGCAAAACGTCGCTGATGCCTACGCAAATCGGGTCGTTGCCGAAGCGCGTGGTCAGGCCGCACAAATTCTTGAACAGGCCGAAGGGTATCGCGCCCGGGTCGTGAACGAAGCCGAAGGTGAAGCCTCACGCTTCCTAGCCGTTTTGGCCGAATATGAAAAAGCGCCAGAGGTCACTCGCAAACGGCTTTATCTGGAAACGATGGAAGAGGTCCTTGGCGGCATCGACATCATCTTGCTTGATGAGGGCGATGGGGGCGGACAAGGTGTCGTACCTTACCTGCCACTCAATGATCTGCGCCGCACACCGGCCGCGACAACCGGAGGATCAAACTAATGCGGAAATCAGCATTCCTTCTACCCGTCGCTGCAATTGCTGTGATTGGCGTTCTGTCATCGATCTTTATCGTGGATGAACGCGAAAAGGCGCTTGTCCTGCAATTTGGTCAGATCGTCCGCGTGCAAGAGGAGCCGGGCCTTGGCTTTAAGCTTCCGCTGATCCAAGAGGTCGTGCGCTACGATGACCGGATCCTCAGCCGCGATCTTGAACCGCTTGAGGTCACACCATCGGATGATCGTCGCCTGATCGTTGACGCGTTTGCGCGCTACCGTATCGCGGATGTCGAACAGTTCCGACGCGCTGTCGGCGCGGGCGGCGAACAGACTGCAGCAAACCGGTTGGACAGTATCTTGCGTGCTAAAACGCGCGAGGTGCTCGGTTCGGTCAGCTCCAATGATATCCTGTCAACGGACCGTGCGGCGCTGATGCTGCGCATCCGCAATGGCGCGATTTCCGAAGCGCAGGGGCTGGGCCTTCAGGTCATTGACGTGCGCCTCAAGCGGACGGACCTGCCACCTGAAAACCTCAACGCGACTTATGAGCGGATGAAGGCCGAACGCGACCGGGAAGCGGCAGATGAACGCGCTCGCGGGAACGAAGCGGCGCAGCGTATCCAGGCGCAGGCCGACCGGACCGTGATCGAACTTGTCTCGGATGCAGAGCGGCAGTCGCAAATCATCCAGGGTGAGGCCGACGCCCGCCGGAACGAGATTTTCGCTTCCTCATTTGGGGCAGATCCAGAGTTCTTTGAATTCTACCGTTCCATGACCGCCTACCAGCGATCATTGACGCCAGGCAATGCCACCATGGTGCTGTCCCCGGATAATGAGTTCTTCAACTATCTCAAATCCGACACCGGAAGCGCCGCGCAGGAATAGGGGCGGGCCGCAATTGAAATAATGGGGGCTGGCAGCAATGCCGGCCCTTTTTGTTGCACAGCTTAAATCAACCAACGCATGGCCTTTGCGGCCGCAACAACCGGATCAATGACCGGTATTTGCAGATTGCTGCGGACTGCCTCGGTCACATGCACCATTCCTGCACAGCCCAGCACAATCGCGTCAATCCCATCCTCAGCGGCTGCGGTTTGCGCCTCATTTGTGATGCGCGCAATCGATTGCTCTGGGTCCGCGTGTAGTGCCAACACGGGTATGTCTGATGCGCGGACCCGGCCCAGAAAAGGATCCAGCCCCAGCCTGACAATATTTCCCTCAAGAACCGGGACAGAAATGGGAAGGGTGGTGACAACGCTAAAGCGCCAGTTACGCAGCGCCGCAAAATGGTAAGCGGCCTGACCAATGCCCAGCACCGGGCAATTGGAAAGACGGGCGGCAGCTGTCAGGGCGGTGTCGTCAAAGCAGCCAATGATGATACCATCGGCACGTTGCGCACCGGCCTCCTTGATCAATTCAAGCAATGGCGGCGCGGCACGCGCGCCATCCGCTGCCCCTTGGATGGCGGCGGGGCCGTGATGTGACGTCCAGCCCTCAAATGCGATATCGGGGGCGGCGTCGCGGGCGGCTTGCAACATGGCTTCTGTCATCGCCGCCGTGCTATTGGGATTGATGATAATAACCGGCATGAATTCAGGCCAAGCCGTTCCCGGCATCTGATCCTTGCGCCTTTCGGCGGCGGTCGATCCGCCAAAAGATCAGCAAGAACAGCCCGATCACGCCAAAAGAAAATAAGGTTGTCAACGTGCCAAGCGCGAAAATCACAGGCGAGGTGACATTGGTTGTCATCCCAAAAATCTCAAGCGGCAAGGTGTTGTAACTGCCCGATGTCAGCAGGGTTCGGGCAAATTCATCATAGCTTAGCGTGAACCCAAACAGGGCAACGCCAATCAGTGACGGGGCGATGATGGGCAAAACGACAAAACGGACGGTCTGCCAAGGCGAGGCCCCCAGATCGCGGGCCGCTTCTTCATAGCTTTTGTCAAAGCGGTTGAAGACCGCAAACATGATCAAAAGGCCAAAGGGCAATGTCCAGGTCAGCTGCGCACCAAATCCCGAAGTGGACCAGTGTACAGGAAGGCCAGATTGGGACCAGATCAACCCGACACCCAGTGACACCAGGATTGAGGGGATCACCAGGGATGTGATGATCAGATAAAAGATAATTCCTGATCCGGCAAAACGTTTGCGGAACGCCAAGCCGCCCAGCACAGACACAATCACGGTCGTGATCATGACCATCAATCCAAGAACAAAGGACCGCCGGAACGACCCCCAGATGTCCCCGACAGCCTGTTGCTGGAACAGGTCATGGAACCAATGCAGCGAGACCCCTTTCATCGGAAATGTCAGCCCGCCGCTTGGGCCTTGAAATGACAGGATCGCGATGGTCAGGGTTGGGCCATATAGAAACAGCAAAAACAGCGTGAAAAACGTGGCCAAGACGTAAAATGAGCGGGGGCGCGGTTCCATCACAGCTCCTTCCGGATATCGACAAAGCGCAAAAGGATGCCAATCACGATCAACACAGTGGCCAGCAGGATCACCGCCGTTGCCGCCGCTGAAGGGTATTGCAGCAGGCCAATATCATTCTGAATCATCCGGCCCACATTGGCTGATTGGGACCCGCTCATGAAGCGGACGGTGATGAAATCGCCCATCACCAAGGTCACGACAAAGATCGTGCCAATCATGATGCCCGGCTTTGTCAGCGGGATCACCACATAACGCAGGGTCTGCCAACCAGTCGCGCCCGCATCCACTGCCGCTTCGATCAGGGATTTGTCGATACGCATCATCGTGTTGAAAATGGGGACGACCATAAACAGCGTGTACAGATGGACAAAGGCCAGAATGACGCTGAAATCGCTGAATAAAAGCCAATCCAACGGCTCATCAATCACGCCCCAGGACACCAGGGTCGCATTGGCCAGCCCGTTGCGGCCCAGAAACGGGATCCACGAAATCATGCGAATGATATTCGAGGTCCAGAAGGGGATCGTACACAGAAGAAACAGGGCGATCTGCCATTTCAATGACCGCACATGGAACGCCAGAAAATAGGCGACGGTAAAGCCGATCACCAGGGTGAAGGCCCATGTGATGGCGGCATATTTGAACGTGTTGAAAAAGACGCGATAGGTCACGTCCGATCCAAAGAGAAAGGCGTAATTGTCAAATTGAAAGGCGGGATAGATCGAAAACTCTGTCGCGCCCCAAAAGCTGACAATCACAATCATGATGATCGGGGCGACAAGAAAAGCGGTCAGGATCAAGGCCAGCGGACTGGCCATCAGCCATCCGGTCAAATGTCTATTCAGTTGCAAGGCATTGCTCTTCTTTTGGCCATAAATATCCCGGAGGGGGTCGGGGGAGGCAGCGCCTCCCCCGCCTGTCGCGCGCGTCAGCGCGCGAAACACATCAAGCGGCGATAAACTCGTTCCACTTGCGCACCATGTACTGGTTCTCATCCATGACAGCGTTCCAACAGGCCACCGCGCCCATACGATCATAGAAGGAACCACCATCGCGCACCGCGCCAGCTTTTTCCATCACATCGCCAAATGGGTTGGTGATATCACCCTCGGCGGCTTTGCCTTCGAACCAGAAGCCCCATTCATCGGCGCTCATGAACTCTTTTGAGGTCTCGGGCACAGCTGAATAGTAGCCCTGGCGCATCAGGAAACCGCCGACCCAGCCGGACAGATACCAGTTGATATATTCATAGGCGGCGTCCAGCTCGATCCCGGACAGGGATGCTGACAGGCCGATGCCGCCGCCCCATGACCGGTAGCCTTCCTCAAGTGGCTGGTAGACACATGGAATGCCCTGGCTGCGCACGGCTGTGATTGCAGGCGACCACATGGATTGGATAACCACCTCGCCCGAGGCCATCAGCTCAACCGATTCCGAGAAGGATTTCCAGAAGGCGCGGAACTGACCGGCTTTCTTGGCTTCGGTAAAGATGCCCAAGGTCAGGTCAATCTCTTCACGGGTCATGTTGCCCTTGTCGGGATAGGTGTATTCGCCCATGGATTCGACGACCATGGCCATATCCATGATGCCGATGGATGAAATATCCAGGATTGAGGCTTTGCCCGCAAATTCGGGGTTCAGCAGTTCAGACCAATTGCTGATCGGGCGGCCAATCAGGTCAGGGCGGATGCCTAGCGTGTCGGCGTTATAGATGGTGGGGATCAAGGTCATCCAACCAGATTCCTCATCTACAAATTCCGTGCCGTCTGCCCCGGTGGTAAAGCCCACACTATGCGGCGCAGTGCCCTGCGCGATGGTGCTTTCCGGGGTTAGTTTCCCATCCCGGAAGATGCCGACGATCTTGTCGTAATTGGCGATTTTCGTGGTGTCCATCGCTTGCAGGTTGCCGGTTGGCCAGACCTTTTTGCAGATCCAGTATTCGATATCAGCGATATCAAAACTGTCCGGCTGGGTGGCGGCACGCTGGGTGACGCTGTCGGAATCAAGCGCGGTCATTTCCAGGTTAAACCCGAGGTCTTCCTTGACCTTTGTCGCCACTTCATTGAGGTTGGACACCCCGGTGCCGAACTGGCGCAAGGTCACATCTTTGATCTCTTGCCCCCAGACCATAGGAGCCGGAAGCGCGGCGGCCGCCACCGCCGCGCCACCTGCCTTCAGCATGGACCGGCGCGAATAGCGTATCTTTGGAATTGTTGTCATCTTTACTTCCCTGTTTTTACGTTTTCTCAGGCGGTTAACGCATGGGCTGCCTGAGGGTCCCAATCGAGGCCAACAGCCTCGCCCAATTCCTTCGGTGCCCCGAAGAACTCTTGATCGGGAAGAAGCGCAGTGACCTCTTGATTGCCTGCAATGGCAGCGGTCAGTGCGACATGGGTTCCCTGATATTCGATATTGGTGATCTGCCCCTCCATCTTCGCACCCGCAGGGGCGTTGATCTTCATGGCATCGGACCGCACAGCAATCGGACCGCCGGGCAGGGAAATCACGTTATGCGAGCCCAAGAAACGCGCAACAAAGGCCGTTTTAGGGGCCTCAAACACCGACCGGGTCGGGCCGGCCTGTTCGATCTTGGCGTTATTCATCACAACAATTTCGTCAGCCAGGGCCAGGGCCTCGTCCTGCCCATGGGTGACGTGTAAAAACGTAATGCCCAGCTCGCGCTGCAGCCGTTTAAGTTCGGCGCGCATGCGGATGCGCAGGAACGGATCAAGCGCGGATAGCGGTTCATCCAGCAGTAGGATATCGGGTTTCGTGATCAGGGCCCGGGCCAAGGCAACGCGTTGCTGCTGGCCGCCCGACAGCTGGGCAGGCAGGCGGGCGGCAAAGGCGCTCATATCCACCAGCTCCAGCATCTCGCCTGCGCGGCTGGCGCGGGTTGCAGCATCCACACCTTTCATTTTCAGGCTGAACGCCACATTTTCCGTAACGCTCAGATGGGGAAACAGTGCATAGTTTTGAAACATCATCGCGGTACCGCGTTTTGCGGGGGGCAGAAAGGAAATATCGCGCCCGCCCAGCAAAACTGATCCGCCCGTTACGCTTTCATGCCCGGCAACCATGCGCAGGGTCGACGACTTGCCGCAGCCTGATGGCCCCAAAAGACAGGCATAGGTGCCCGACGCAAAATGGTAGCTGATCGCATCCACGGCCAGCGCGCTGCCATAGCGTTTGGTCAGGCTGACAAGTTCAAGGTCCAGATTGGATGGCATAGATGTCCCCGCGTCTTCGTGCTCTTAGCGTCATGCAAGGCAGCGCCGGTGGGACAGTTTTTTCGTAAATAAGGCGTGAACGATCCCGCAAGCTGTCGATTGCGTTGGCGAAATGAGTTAAACTTGTTCAAGAATTGGGCGAAGATTGTATACAATTGTAGTCTCTTTCGCATTCAGCCTTGCTTGCCGCCACAAAATAAAGACTCAACTAAAGCTATGACCGAGACAGCAATCAAAAGCGCCGCCACCGCAGATGAGATCGTGACCCAACTGACCGAAGCGGTGCATGAACACCGGGTTCTGCCGGGCATGAAACTCAGCGAGGATGAGGTCGGCGAAATCTTCGGCGTGGGCCGCACGGTGGTGCGGCAGGCGCTGCGCACAATGGCGCATGGCGGGCTTGTTGCAATCGAACGCAACCGGGGTGCCTTTGTCGCCAAACCTTCGATCAAAGAAGCGCGCGAGGTGTTTGAAGCCCGCGCATTGCTGGAACCTCAGACCGCCCGCGCCGCCGCTGAACGGGCGAGGCCCGATGATATCACCGTGCTGAAAGATCATATCACCCAGGAACACGCCGCCATTGATGCCAATGAAGCCGGGCGCGCGCTGAAACTGTCAGGGCATTTCCATGTTGAGATTGCCCGCATCGCAGATCAAAAAACGATTGAAGCCTTCATTCGCCAGCTCGTCTCGCAATCATCCTTGGTCATTGCCCTTTATTGGCAGCGGCGCAGTGCCCTATGCGAAAGCCACGCCCATCACGCGCTGATTGATGCGATCGCGCAAAATGATCCGGCATCCGCCGAAGAGATCATGAAAGGCCATCTGGTCGATCTTGTCTCGCAGCTGAACCTGCGCGATGTGCCTGATGGCAACCTGTCTTTGCGGGACGCGTTCACATGATCACATATCGCAACGCACAAGCGCATGAGCTGGACACCATCTTAGACTGGGCCGCTGCCGAAGGCTGGAACCCCGGTCTTGACGATGCGGCGGCCTTTTGGGCGGCAGACCCGGGCGGGTTCTTTGTTGCGGTTGATGGCGTAAGGCCTGTCGCCGCAATCTCGGTTGTGAACCATACGGATCATTTTGCGTTTCTGGGGCTTTACATCGTCACACCAAACTATCGCGGGCGCGGGGTGGGCTACGCGCTTTGGCAACATGCATTGGCCCATGCGGGCACGCGCACGGTTGGGCTTGATGGGGTGCAAGAACAGCAGGCCAACTACGCAGCCTCGGGCTTTGTCCATGCAGGTGGCACAACACGCTTTGCGGGCGCTGTGATGGCACAACCGGTATCTGCCCGGCTTGCGACAGCGGCGGATATTCCAGATCTGATTGGGCGCGAGGCAGATGTAACTGGCGTCCATAAGCCCGCTTATCTGGGGGCATGGTTTACCAATACGGCGGACCGGAAAACACTTTTGTTGGGGGGCGGCATTTGCACAATCCGCAAATGCCGTAGCGGGGCCAAGATCGGGCCATTGATTGCGCCGGATCTGGTGACCGCACGTGATCTGATCGGCCAAGCGGCAGGCTATTTCGGCCCTGATGTGATCATCGATGTGCCGGATGCGGCGGGCGGGCTGACGGGGCTTTGCAATGATCTGGGCCTGACGCCGGGTTTTCAGACCGCGCGAATGTATCGGGGCGCGGCCCCCGCAGCATGTGGGGATATTTTCGCGGTCACATCGTTAGAACTGGGATAATCACAAATGTCAGGGATTCGCTCGGCCGGGGCAAATCGACACGGTTTTCGGCCAGGTAAACCGGCTTTTTGGGTGCGAACCGGCGATATGTCGTCAAATCACATCCAGTTGAGCAGGCGAGAGGCATCTTTGCGTTGCACATTCGCCGCACTACATAGATCATCAGTTCAGACATTGCGGCTGCACTCACGCCGCACCGCTCATCAATAAGGAGATCTGTCAGTGACTTCTAAGGCAATCGCAATTCAACAAGATCAACGCCGGGCAGGGCGGATGCTGATGGGGCTTTTGAGCTTGCTCGCCCTGTCCTTCGCGCTCGTCCTGGCTCAGGCGAGCATGACAACAGCCCAGGAACGCCCGGCGACCTTCGCTGATCTGGCCGAACAAATCAGCCCGGCTGTTGTGAATATTACGACCAGTACAACCATCGCAGGCCGAACCGGGCCGCAGGGGCTTGTTCCCGAAGGCTCTCCGTTTGAGGATTTCTTTAACGATCTCGACCCTGACGGTCGCGGTGGTCCGCAACGGTCTTCTGCGCTTGGTTCCGGTTTCGTCATTTCCGAGGACGGCTATATCGTCACCAACAACCACGTGATCGAAGGGGCCGATGAGATCCTGATCGAATTCTTCCCGGGCGGCGAACCTGGCGTTCCGGCTGAACTGATCGGCACAGACCCCAACACAGATATCGCCGTTTTGAAGGTTGATCTGGATGGTCTGCCTTTCGTCGAATTCGGCGACAGCAACGGACCCGGCAGCCGTGTCGGCGACTGGGTAATGGCCATGGGTAACCCATTGGGCCAGGGCTTTTCTGTCTCGGCAGGGATTGTTTCGGCACGTAACCGGGCGCTTTCGGGAACTTATGACGACTACATCCAGACCGATGCGGCGATTAACCGGGGGAACTCGGGCGGGCCGCTTTTTAACCTTGATGGTGACGTGATTGGTGTGAACACCGCGATCCTGTCGCCCAACGGCGGTTCTATCGGGATCGGCTTTGCGATGTCTTCGGCGGTTGTGACCAATGTGGTCGACCAGCTGATCGAATTTGGCGAAACCCGGCGCGGCTGGCTTGGCGTACGCATCCAGGACGTCACACCTGATATGGTCGACGCGATCGAAGGGCTGGAAATCGCGCGGGGTGCACTTGTGACAGACGTACCGGCTGGCCCGGCAGAGGACGCAGGTATGCTATCCGGCGATGTCGTGCTGATCTTTGATGGGATCGAAATCGAAGATACACGCGAATTGGTGCGGATCGTTGGCAACTCACCTGTTGGAAAAGAAGTGCCCGTATCCGTCCTGCGCGATGGCGATATGCAAGAGCTGACTGTGGTTCTGGGGCGGCGTGAAACCTCCGAAGCCGTTGCCTTCCCCGCCTCGACCGAGCCAGAGGATGAGGCCGAGCCTTCGCAAATTCTGGGCCTGACCTTGTCCGAAATCACGCCAGAGCTGACCGACCAATTCTCGCTCAGCATCGAAGACGGGTTGGTCATCACCGCGATTGATCCTGATTCCGAAGGGGCCTCCAAAGGGCTTCTTGAGGGCGATGTGATCACCGAAGCAGGCCAGCAAGCGATCAATACAGTGGCTGAGCTGGAAGAGCAGATTGCAGCGGCCTCAGATGCAGGGCGCAAATCGATCCTGCTGCTGGTTCGCCGGGGCGGTGATCCGCGCTTTGTGGCGCTGGTGCTTGAAGAATAGGTTTCTCAGCAGCTCAAAAAATAGCAAAGGCGGCCCCATCCGGGCCGCCTTTTGCATATCCTGCAACGGTTTTTCAATTTCCACTGGTCCGGCTGCACAGCTACCACTAAGTATTGCTACGAAGCATCTAGTGAGGACGAATACCCAATGGCCAAGATTACGTATGTCGAATTTGGCGGTAAAGAACATGTGGTGGAGGTCGCCAACGGTTTGACCGTGATGGAAGGCGCCCGCGACAATGGTATTCCTGGGATCGAGGCTGATTGCGGTGGTGCCTGTGCCTGTTCAACCTGCCACGTCTATATCGATGAGACTTGGGTCGAAAAGCTGCCCGCCAAAGACGCCATGGAAGAAGACATGCTCGATTTCGCGTATGAGCCTGATCCGACCACATCGCGCCTGACATGCCAGATCAAAGTCACCGACGATCTGGACGGGCTGCGTGTGAAAATGCCGGAAAAACAGATTTGATCCTGCGCCTTGCATCATTGCTTGCGGTGCTGGCTGGTGCGGCCAGCGCCGAACGTATTCTTAGCGCGGAATATGCCGGACCAACGGACCGCTATGCCCATGGTATCTTGGGCGATGCGATCGAATGGGGCGAATTGCGCATCACGACCGATGGGGTCGACGCAAGCAGCCCGATCCAGCTCTTGGTGGATCAGCAGCTTGTTTATCAAATCACCTTGCCGCAAGACCGGGTCTTCGAAGATGTCGCGCCACGATTGGCCGATCTCGATGGTGATGGCAATCCCGAGGTGATCGTCGTTGAAAGCCAGGCCAATACCGGCGCGCAGCTGGCGATCTATGATGAGACCGGCAAGATCGCATCAACCCCGCATATCGGGACCCGCAACCGTTGGCTTGCGCCGATCGGGGCCGCTGATCTGGACGGTGACGGCTTTGTTGAAATTGCCTATATTGACCGGCCGCATCTGGCCAAGACCTTGCGGGTCTGGCGGTTCAAGGATGGGGCCTTGACCGAGGTTGTCGCAGGCGCAGGCCTGACCAATCACCGGATCGGCGAGCCTGACATTGGCGGCGGCATTCGCGATTGTGGGCATGGGCCCGAGATGATCACCGCCACCGCCGATTGGTCCCGGGTCATCGCCACACGGTTGGTGGATGGGCAGTTGCAGGCCGTCGATATCGGGGCACATCGGGATCGTAGCTCATTCGCTGCAGCGCTTGACTGCCAGCCTGTGCCCTAGGGCAAAAGCACTGTCAGGGCCAACAGCATCGCAATCTCGGTGATTTGCTGGGTTGCCCCCAATATATCGCCGGTTTGCCCGCCGATTTTCATGCGGGCAATCGCGGCGCAGCTTAACGCGGCAATCAGCGCGACAGGGATCAGCCAAAGAAACCCGCAAAGCAGCGCAATCACAGCGGCAATGGCCAAAGCCAACCACACCGCACGTTCGGGCGGGCGGCCAACCGCGTGGCTCAGCCCGCTGCTGCGGGCATGGGGCAGGATCGCCATCAAACCCACCATGCCGGTGCGGCTCAGCGCGCCGACGACGATCAACGCGGTCCAATAGGCGCCCAGCGACACGATCAGCGTCAATGCCATCCAACGCAACAGCAATGTCAGCGCAATCGCGCAGACACCGTAAACCCCGATATGGCTGTCTTTCATAATCTCAAGGCGGCGGGCTGGCTCCCAGCCGCCCCAAAGACCGTCGGCGCTATCGGCCAACCCGTCCTCATGCATGGCGCCGGTCAGGATCACCGACAAGGCCAGCACCAAGGCTGCGATGATGCCATGGGGCAGCCCAATGGCGTTCATCAAGGCGGCCGCAGATGCAAGGATCACACCCATCAGGGCACCGACCAATGGGTAGGTCCAAACGGCCGCGGCACCCCGTGCGGTGGCGCGCTCGGTGTTCAATGCAACGGGAAGGCGGGTCAGCAGACCCAAAGCTGCGGGCAGGTCCACAATGTCAAGCAAAGCGATGTCGTCTTTGTGCAAGAGCGGGTCCTTTGTGGTCTTTCCATCGGCGTGGTCTGCGTTAAACAGATGCAAAGATCGACGCTGCGAGGACCTGATGCAAGCACCATTTTCGACCCTGTCCGCCTTTCGCGAAACACTGGCCGCAGCGCCGGGGCCGGACAAGGCCGCAACCGAAGGCGCACAGGCGCGCAATGGGCAATTGACGAAACCGCCCGGGGCTTTGGGACGGCTTGAGGATCTGGCGATTTGGTATGCAGGCTGGCGCGGCACAGCTCAGCCGCAAATCAATGCGCCGCAGGTGATCATTTTTGCGGGCAATCACGGGGTCTGCGCGCAGGGGGTCTCGGCTTTTCCGCCCGAAGTGACGGTGCAGATGGTCGCCAATTTCGAACATGGCGGGGCTGCGATTAATCAGCTTTCCAAAGCCTTTGGGGCGAAAATGGATGTGCATCCGCTGCGGCTCGATACGCCAACGGCCGATTTTACAACAGCGCCCGCGATGACCGAAGCAGAGGTGATTGAGGCCCTGCAAACTGGTTGGAACGCGGTTGATCTGCAGGCTGATCTGGTTGTGACCGGTGAGATGGGGATCGGGAATACGACCGCTGCAGCTGCCGTGGCCGCTGCGGTTCTGGGCGGTGCGGCAGCTGATTGGACAGGGCGGGGTACCGGGGTAGATGATGCTGGCCTGCAGCGCAAAACCGATGTGGTGGCAAAGGGGCTGGCCTTGCATCAATCTGCTGACCCGCTTGAGGCGTTGCGCTGCCTTGGCGGGCGGGAACTGGCAGGGATGGCCGGGGCGATTGCAGCGGCGCGCCATCACCAGATCCCGGTGATCCTGGACGGGTTTATCTGTTGCGCGGCGGCAGCGGTGCTGGAAAAGGCCGCGCCAGGTGCGCTTGATCATACGGTCGCCGGACATCTGAGCGCCGAAGGGGCGCATCAGCAGCTTCTTGATAGGATCGGCAAAGCGCCATTGCTGCAACTTGGGCTGCGGCTTGGCGAAGGGTCGGGGGCCGCGCTGGCCATTGGGGTGCTGAAAGGGGCAATCGCCTGCCATTCAGGGATGGCCACCTTTGCCGAGGCCGGGGTCAGCGACGCGCCTTAATCCTGTTGACTGTCAATGGCTTGCTGCCGGGTCGCCAATGCGGTCTCAAGCGCATTATTCAGCTCGGTCGCGCGTTTGACATAGGCGGGCACATCGGCCACGGGCACGCCGGGCTGCCACAGCTCGGCCAATTCGCGCAGGGCCTGACGGTCATGCTGATAAAAGGCCTGCTCAAGCTCGGCGGCTTCAAATTCGGATAGACCAAGGTTCTCAAGGGCATAGCGCCCGGCACGCAATGAGCTGTCAAACATCTCGCGGACAATGTCATTGGCACCGGCAGCATAAAGCTCATAGACATGGACCCGGTCGCGGGCGCGGGCAATGATATGCAGATCAGGGCGGGTCTTGCGGGCATAGGCCACCAGCGTATTGGCAGATTTCTTATCATCGATCGCCACGACCAGCACACGGGCTTCCTCTAGGCCTGCGGCCTTCAACAGGTCCGGGCGGGTCGGATCGCCGAAAAAGCCGCGAAAGCCGAATTTACGCATTGTTTGAACAGTTTGCAGATTGGCGTCAATCACCACCGTTTCAAAACCAGCGCTCTGCAGCAGGCGGTTCACGATCTGACCAAAGCGGCCAATACCGGCGATAATGACGGGGCCTTGGACATCGACCTCATCATGGGGTTGATCATCGCTTTCTACCATGCGGCGGCTGAGCAGTTCATAGGCGATGAACAGAAGCGGGGTGATTAGCATGGACAGGGCAACAATCAAAAGCAGCTTGCCCGACAAATCGCCAACCAGCATGCCCTGCTGCACCGAGAATGAGATCAGCACAAAGCCAAACTCACCCGCCTGTGCCAGACCAAGGGTGAACAGCCAACGGTCCTTGCCTTTGATCTTGAAGATAATGGCCAGGGCAAAAAGGATTGCGCCTTTGATCAGCATCAGGGCGATGGTCGCCGACAGAATGCTCAGCGGGTTGGCGAACAGCAGTTCAAAATCAATGCCCGCCCCCACGGTGATAAAGAACAGACCCAGCAAAAGGCCCTTGAACGGGGCCAGATCGCTTTCCAGCTCATGGCGAAATTCCGAGTTCGCCAAAACAACGCCCGCCAAAAATGTGCCAAGCGCCGGGGACAGGCCAACCATGCTCATCAAGACAGCCGTGGCAACGACCATCAACAGGGCAAGCGCGGTATACATCTCGCGTAGGCGGGCATGGTGGATATAGCGAAAGACAGGGCGGGTCAGGTAGACACCGGCCAGGATCACTGCAACGATAGCGCCAATCGTCACCAGGGCCTCACCCCAGGCAGGCAGCCCTTCGACCAGGCTAAGGGTTCCGTGATCATCGTGATGGGCATCAGCGGTGCGGGCGACCGAGCCATCGGGGTTGATCGTCATGATGGCGGGCACAGCCAGCAACGGCAGCAGGGCGAGCATCGGAATAACGGCGATATCCTGCGCCAGTAGCACCGCAAATGTCGACCGGCCCCCGCCGGTTTGCATCAGCCCCTTTTCGGTCAGGGTCTGCAAGACAATGGCGGTGGACGATAAGGCAAAGATCATGCCAATCGCCAGCGACGTCGCCCAATCATAGCCCAGCAAAATCGCCCCTGCAGTCACGGCAGTCATGGTCACACCAACCTGCAAACCGCCCAGGCCAATCAGGCGCTGACGCATCGCCCAAAGCGCGCGGGGGTCCAGCTCTAATCCGATCAGGAACAGCATCATCACAACGCCAAATTCAGCGAAATGCTGGATTTCTTTGGCCTCAGATCCGACAAGACCTGTGACCGGACCAATGACAATCCCCGCCAGCAAATACCCCAGCACAGACCCAAAGCCCAGGCGCGCTGCAAGCGGCACTGCTATGACGGCGGCGCCCAGGTAAATCGTTGCTTGAAAAAAGAAACTGTCCATATTTGCCCGCTTATTCGCCTTCTTGTGTTGCATCATGGGGGGCAGCTTGGCTGTGCCAACAGGACCGGCGACCGGTCTTTGCCGGGCGTATTCTTTACCATGCTGCGTGATATGGTCTGCATATCATTCGGTTGGTCACCGAAGTAGCCTAAAAAAGACAGTTTTTGATGAATAAAGCCAATTCGCCTTTTTCGCCCGCATTGCGTCAGTTGCTGGTAGCGCAGGTTCCGGCTGATTTTGCCGATTGGTTGGACTTTGTTGCGATTGGCGCCTTGCTGGCCTTTGTGTGGCAGCTGGAATCCTTTGTCTTTGCGGTGCTCGCGATCAGCCTTGGTCTGCCATATCTGCTGATCGGACCGGTGGCGGGGGTGCTTGTGGATCGGGCGGATATCAATCGCATCCTGATCTTCAGCAATTTGGGACGGGGGCTGATGACAGCGGCGCTGTTCTGGGCGCCGGATTGGGGCGCGGTCATGATCTGCGTGGCGCTGCGCAGCCTTTGCGATACCTTCTATAGCCCGGCCAAACAGGCTGCGCTGCAAAGCTTGACCACGCCCTCGCAGCGGATGCGTGCAAATGGATTGAGCCATGCAATCAACCAGGCCTCGAAAATTGTGGCCCCTGCCTTGGGCGGTGGATTGTTGATATGGCTGGCGCCGCAATCGGTCTTTTTGATCAATGCCGCGGCATCAGGCGTGGCGGTCTTGATGGTGATGTGGCTGTCACCGATCCCGCGCCCGCCCCAGGCCAGCACAGCGGGGATAGGCGCCGACATCTGGGCAGGGCTGCAAGAAGTCAGGCAAAACCGGATATTGCGCGCTGCATTGTTGATGATGGGGGCGGGGTATTTTGCGATGTTCTTTTACGACACGCTGATCGCGCCACTGACCCGCGATCTTGGCTTTTCGCAAACTTTTCTGGGGTTGGCTTTGGCTGCTGTCGGGGGCGGGGGCGTTCTTGGTGCAGCGTTATTAGGCGCGCGGAATTTCGGCATCAGGCCCTTTGCCTTGATCAGTCTCGGGGCGGGCATTTCCGGGGCGATGGTGCTTGCCTTGGGGATGGTCGAAGTGAACAGCACGCCGATCAACGCCTTCATCTTTGTTTTGTTCTTTGCGGTTTTGGGTTTTGCCTCCACCACGGTCGTCGTGCCGTTTCGGACGATCCTGCAAGACACCGTCACGCCAGCGCGGATAGGACGCGTCATTGCACTCAGCGAAGCGTTGAATACCGGCGCGCTTTTGATAGCCCCCTTCATTGGGGCGTGGATTGCATCGGTATACTCAGTTGGGGCGGCGTTTATCTGTGGTGGGATTGTTATGATCTGCGTGGCGATTGGCGCGTGGGCCTTGCGGGCCTGCGCGTGATCACACTGGCAGCGGGGCGTCGGGTTTGACGCGCTCCATCACGATCTGGCTTTGCACCCGGCTGACGGCGGGGTGGGGCAGCAAAACCTGTTGCACCAGATCATTCAGCGCGGCCAAATCGGCGCAATAGACGCGCAGCAGATAGTCAGCATCGCCGGTCAGGGTCCACGCCCCCACAATCTCGGCCTTTGTATGTGTCAGTCGGATGAAGTCCTTAGCGTTCTGCGCAGTATGGGTGGCCATGACGATCTGAATAAAAGCCTGCACGGACAGGCCCAGCTTTTCAGGGGACACATGGGCGCGGTAGCCAGCGATATAGCCCTCTGCCTCAAGCCTTTGACGGCGGCGCCCAGCCTGCGAGGCGGACATATGCAGCATCCCCCCAAGATCCTGCGCCGTCAGGGTGGAATCGCGCTGCAACGCAGCCAATAATTGAAGATCAACCGGGTCGAGCATGTGCGGAAATCCCGTGTTTTTAGCGCTATGTATGCGCAAAATACGCAATTTGTATCAGTAATTCTAGTACTTCGCGCAAAAAACGCAAGTGCATCGCGGTATGATGGGAAAAAGAGGAGTATAACCATGGGACCTTTTCCGCACGACGCACCTAAATCGACCATCACCGCCGAAAACCCTGCAGGGACGGATGGTTTCGCCTTTGTCGAATTCGCCCATCCCGAACCGCAGACCCTGCGGGACCTTTTTACCCAAATGGGCTACGCCCACACGGCCACGCATAAAACCAAAGCGATTGAGCTTTGGCAGCAAGGCGACATCACCTACATCCTCAACTGCGCGGCAGGGACGCATGCAGCCGCCTTCATCGAAGAACATGGGCCATGTGCCCCTTCGATGGGATGGCGGGTTGTGGATGCGGATCAGGCCTTTGCGCATGCGGTCAGCAAAGGGGCCACGCCTTACGACGGGCCGGGCAAGACCATGGATGTCCCGGCGATCATGGGGATTGGGGGCAGCCTGATCTATTTTATCGATCAGTATTACGACACGAACCCGTATAATGCGGAATTTGACTGGGTCGCCGATGCGCATCCGGTGGGGGTTGGGTTCTACTATCTCGATCACCTGACGCATAATGTGCATAAGGGGAACATGGATAAATGGTTTGCCTTTTATGGTGATTTGTTCAATTTCCGCGAAATCCGTTTTTTTGATATTGAAGGCAAATTTACGGGGCTTTTATCGCGTGCGTTGACCTCGCCCTGCGGGCGGATCCGCATTCCGATCAACGAAGACCGCGGCGAAACCGGGCAAATCGTTGAATATCTCAAGCGGTATAATGGCGAAGGGATCCAGCATATCGCCGTGGGCGCGCGCGATCTTTACGACGCAACGGACGAGATTGCGCAGCGCGGGATCAAATTCATGCCCAAGCCGCCCAGCACCTATTACGATCTTAGCGCTGAACGGGTCATCGGCCATGAAGAACCACGGGACCGGATGGAAAAGCACGGTATCCTGATTGATGGCGAAGGGGTCGTTGACGGGGGTGAGACGCGGATCCTGCTGCAGATATTCAGCAAGACGGTGATCGGACCGATCTTTTTTGAATTCATCCAGCGCAAAGGGGACGATGGCTTCGGCGAAGGAAACTTCAAGGCACTTTTTGAAAGCATCGAAGCCGACCAAATCGCGCGCGGGGTTTTGGTCGAAGAGGCGGCAGAACGCGACGCAGGACAACCTGCAGCGGTTTAAGTACAATGGGGACGGCGTAGCGGCCAAAGCGGCGGGGTGATCCGCCGGTTTGGCTGCCTTTGTCCGTCCATTTTCATCACATTGCTTCGGCCTGTGTCCTCGAAGCCATAGGGCAAATTTGCATTCCGGCTATGCACCCATGCACGGGTCATTTGGCCCATTCCGGGCGTAGATACGGCACGGACTAATATTTATGAAAGGTTTATTTTCCGATGAAAAATCTATTCACAACTGCAGCCGCGTTAGCGACCATGTCCATTGGTTCGGCGACCCACGCACAGGGCAGCGGCGATTGGTATGTCAGCGTCTTCGCTGGTTACTCCAGCATCGGTTCCGTCGATACCGATTTTAATGGTTTCGAAGTTGAACATGAATTTGACGATAACGGCATTTTTGGGGTGTCCGTAGGCCGTGCCCTGCAACCCGGTCTGCGGGCCGAGGTAGAACTGTCCTATGCGCAGTATGACGGTGGCGATGTTTCGTATGATGGCTCATTGTCCTTCGACGAAACCAACGGAGAGCTTTCAACAACATTCCTGATGGGTAATATTTGGTACGATGTGCCGACAGCCAGCTTTGGTGGCGGTGTGCCTTATATCGGTGCAGGTTTAGGCGCGGTGCAACTCGACGCCGACACCACTTTCGGCGGATTTCCATTCGGTTATGGCGATACCGTAACTGGGCTAGCCTACCAGATCGGCGCTGGCGTGCAGTTTCCCGTTGGTGCTGGGATGATCGATGTTGCTTACCGCCTGAAAGCGGCCAGCGGTCTTGATATCGACGATAACGATGGTTCCGGTGTCTATGAGGACGGTACATTCCTGTCCAACAACTTGCAGATTGGATATGTGACGCAGTTTTAAAGCGTCTGAGACAACCTATGCGGGGCCGGGGGATCAATCGATCCTCCGGCCTCTTTCTTTTTGGGCGTGTTGCATGGCTAGACACGGCGCGGAACCTCCTGTGTCCCTGAAGCCATAGGGCAAATTTGCATTCCGGCTATGCACCCATGCACGGGTCATCTGGCCCATTCCGGGCGTAGATGCGGCACGGACTAATATGTTTGAAAGGTGTATTTTTCGATGAAAAATCTATTCACAACGGCCGCATTCATTGCCGCGGTTTCAACCGGTTCCATGGTGCAGGGGCAGGATTGGTACGGTAGCGTCTTTGGGGCGGTCTCGACCGGGGCATATAATTTCGACTTCAGCCATAACCTCGTTTATTCGACCGATTCCGGTTATTTGCTGGGCGGAACGATTGGTCAGACCATCGCACCGGGGATCCGGGCTGAGGCCGAGCTGTCCTATTCCGATTATGAACTCGATAGCTACGATGCCGACAATGCATCAGGTGATCTTCCCGATGGGTTCGATCTAAGTACCACATATCTGATGGGGAATATTTGGTATGATATTCCATCGGCAGGGGGGAGCACCATGACGCCATATGTCGGTGGGGGCTTAGGCTTTGGGCTGGTCAATTATACCTCTTTGGGTAACGATCTCGACACATCCGTTGCAGCGGCTTATCAGCTGGGTGCTGGGGTACAAGTGCCCGCCGGAAGCGGAATGGTTGATATCGGCTATCGTTTCAAAGGAACCGCGCCATTCGATAGCGAATTCGAAGACAGCGTCGTCTACGAAGACTCAACGACCAGCAGCCACAATCTGCAGGTTGGATACGTTATGCGTTTTTGACCGTTGAGGGTGGCGCAGGCATTCTTGAAGATTGCCCGCGCCATCCCAGACCGTCAGACAGCTCAGACAATGGTGCACGGTTCGTCACAGTCACTGTGATGTTGTGGCAACAAAACTTGTTTCGGACGTCGTTGAGGCTTCAGAATCGTTAATAGGTTCTCGTTCCGCCGCGTCTGTTCGACAAAATTCCACAAAGGATTTGAAAATGAAAAACACTCTTATGACAACGGCGACAGCTGCGATTGTCTCTTCAGGGTCAGCTTCATACGCCCAAGGTGCGGGTGACTGGTATGTCAGTGTATTCGCCGGACTGTCGGCAAATACCTACACCGTGGATGACTATTTTGGTTCTGGCGATGACCTTGATTACATCGGCGATAGCTACATGATTGGCGTGGCAACAGGGCTACCGATTGCGGCAAATGTTCGTGGCGAGGTTGAGCTTTCGTACAGCGACTACGAATTTGACGAGTATGCCTTCGATGGCGGGTCGGTTTCACTCAGCGACGGTTTTAGTCAAAAAGCCACTTATCTGATGGGCAATGCTTGGTATGATCTGTCTTCAGTTGGCGCTGGATCAGCGATGCCTTATGTCGGCGGTGGACTAGGGGTCGCTTTTGTAGAAACTGAGTTGTTTGGGTACCAGCTTGATTCAGTCGCAACACTTGCTGTGCAACTTGGAGGAGGGGTGCAAATGCCCGTCGGCGCCGGGGCAATCGATATCGGTTACCGCTTTAAAGCTCTGCCCGGCTATGATGAAAAGATTGACGGAACAGAATTCTTCAGCAGCAGCAGCTCGAACATCAGCCACAACCTGCAGGTTGCATACGTCTTCGCCTACTAGTTGTTGATGGGTGATCCCCTGTTGCACCGTGGCAAGGGATTGTTAGGCTTTCACTTATGAAAAATACCGCTGCTGCGCGGCGCAAGCTGCCCGTATCTCAGATATCGCAGACGCTCCAAAACGGGGCTGCGGCCCAATCGGCGGGGGATTTGCCGCGGGCTGAATTCTTTTATCAGACGATCCTGCGCGATCATCCCAAACATGCCGATGCATTGAACCTGATGGGCACGCTCGCGCTTGAGGCCAAGAAATACGATGTCGCATTGGGCTATTTCCGCAAAGCGCTGAAACAGCATCCCCGCGGCAAAGCCTATCTTTACAATCAGGCCAGCGCGCAGCTGCACCTTAACAAAGCGCAGCACGCGGTTGAGACATTGCGCAAGGCTACAGGGCTCTATCCGACATTTGCCAAATTCTGGGTGCTCAGTGGCCGGGCCCAGGCGCAATTGGGGCAGCATGACGCGGCGCTTGCAGCTTACGATAAAGCCTTGGCGCTGCAATCAGACGATCCGGCCATCGCGGTTGAGAGGGCCGATGTGCTTGTCAATCTGGGCCAAATGGACGCGGCGGCAGCGGTATTCCGGCAGGCGATCGCAGCGGGGCAAAATACGGTCAAGGCCATGGCCGGTCTAAGCGTTGCCCATAAATTCCAAGCAGATGATCCCGAACCGGACGCAATGCTGGCGGCGCTGGATGCACCGGCGCTAACGGATGCTGAACGCAAAGCGCTGCGCTATGCGACGGGCAAGGCACTGGCAGATCAAAAACGCTATGATGCGGCGTTTGCGCAGTTCACAGCGGCCAAGACCGAGGCAAAGGATGGCTTTTCGATGCAAATGCACCGTGAAGCTTACGGGCGGATCAAGCAGATTTTCACGGCCGATCAGATCGCCGAGAAAGCCGTTCATGGGCACCTGTCCGAGAGACCTGTGTTCATCGTAGGGATGCCGCGCTCAGGGACGACCTTGACCGAACAAATCCTGGCCAGTCACCCCCAAATCGCCGGGGCCGGAGAGCTGTCTGACCTTCGCAAGATCGCCCGTACGCTCGGACGGGGGGATCTGGACCCGGGAAAATTCGGGCAAGAGATAGGCGCGCTTGGCAAGGGGCAAATCCGCAAACTGGCCAGCCAATATCTGTCCGTCTTAAAGCAGCATTCCAGCAGTGCGGCGCGGGTCGTTGACAAGCTCCCCCATAATTTCGAACTGATCGGGCTGATCTTGATGCTCTTTCCGAAGGCCAAGATCATCCATTGCCAACGCAGCGCGATGGATACATGCGTGTCTTGCTATACGCATAACTTTTCGGCGGCACATGGCTATAACGGGGATCTGCAGACATTGGGGAAATATTACCGGGCCTATGCCGATCTGATGGCCTATTGGGACAAGATCCTGCGAGGGCGTATCCTGCACAGCCGTTATGAGGATCTGATCAGCGACCAGGAAAGCGCGTCGCGCCGGTTGATCGACTGGGTAGGCCTCGACTGGGATCCGGCCTGCCTGGCCTTCCAAAAGACCGAGCGTCTGGTCAAAACCCCGTCACGTTGGCAGGTCCGGCAACCGATCTACAAAACGTCGATGCGGTCATGGGAAAAATACGCAGCGCATCTCGGGCCGTTGCAAAAGGCGCTGGGGCCGCTGGCAGAGTAACGCGTTACCCCCCCCGAAGCTAATTCACCCTGCGGGCAATTCCAGGGCCACGGTCCGTCCGCGTTTGACGTAGTTCAGTGCGTTCTCACCAATGGCGGTCACTTGGCCGCCATCCAGCGCGCTGCCGACCTCAACCCGTACATAGCGCCCGTTGCTCAGCCGAACCAGCGCGCGGCGGGCGCTGGGGCTGCCATAGATGCCAATCAGGTTGATCTGGCGCAGGGGCAGCACGTCTTCCTGGGTGGCGGCCCGGGCGACGCCGCCGGGTACGGGCGCATAGTTTTGCGGGGCGACAGGCGCGGCGGTTTGGACGGGGGCTGCAGCCGGTGCAGGCGGCGGGGCCGCCGCGCGGGCAGAGGCGACAATAGACGCGAAATTCTGGGGTCGTGTTTCAGGGCGCAAGGATAATGCGACGCCTTGGGTTGATGGATCAACCAACAGATCGGGGTCTTCCTCGGCCAGACCTGCAATAATGGCAGTGATATCCGGGGTGCCCGGGTCGGCCTGGGGCTGCAAGCTGCCTGGCCGCGTGGCGGGGCGGACATCTGGCTCTTCGGTGGATAGCAGGCTCGATGACGGGTCACCGGTTAAAGCGCTCAGCGCGACGCCGCCAGCAGATAGGGTCTCTTCAGCGTCTTCCGCCGTTGCAAGAGCCGTGTCATCCGCGTCCACCGGCGCCTCTGTTACCTCTACCTCGGGCAAAGCCGCATCTTCGGGGCGCAAGGATGGCAGCGGACCATCGGGGCGTCCGGCGATGACCACAACACCTTCGGGGGCAGGGGCGAGCAGCGCCATACGCTCTAGGTCAGCCGCCGTTAGTTCGGGGCGTTCGCGGATTGTCAGATCAGGCAATCCGGCAAAGACAATGGCGCCCTCGGGGGTAACCGTGCCCTCGGGTGTGGCCAGAATAAAGCCGTCTTGATCAACCGGGAATTGGATTTCGGCTGCGGGCGGATCAGCAGGGGGCAGAAAGCTCAGATCGGTTTCAAGATCCGTCAGCGGGGGGACTTGCGGCTGGGCCACACGGGCGGCAGCGGTTTCGGAAAAGGGAACAATCAAACCTTCGGTTGTGGTTTCGCCGGGCTCGTCCACAAAGCGCGGCGCGCGTTGCCACACGCCTGTGGTATCATAGATGGCTTGGGCGTCTGCAGGGCTCAGGACCGTGCCGCGCAGAACGGGGGCACCCACTTCGGCAATCGCGATCTCCTCGGGGGCGGTATCTGCCTCGGCAGCTGTGTCTTCGGGAATGACGGCTTCCTCGGTCAGCACATCTTCGACAGGCGCTGTTTCGGCGACCGCTTCAGCTGCGGGCGGCTCTGCCGGCGCGGTGATCGCAGAGGGCAACCCATCAGGGTCTACCGGTGCTGCGACTGTTTCAGGCTGGGGGATTGCAGGGGCGGCAGGCTCAGCCGGAACAGGCAGGCCAAGCGTGGCCGAGGCCTCATCCGGCGCAACCGAAAAGCCGTTGATTTCGATCTGCGGAATATCCGGTGCGGCCGCAACGATTGAGACAGTTGCAGGCGGCACAGCTGCTTCGGCTTGGGTGGTAGGCGCGGGTTCCGCGTCCGGCGCGGTGCTGGCAATATCTTCGCTGATTGTCACATCAACGGTTTCAGCGGGCGCGGCGCCTTGCGTGATCTCGCCCTCAACGGACCCGCCAGTATCGCGGAACGCGGACCAGGCAACAGCGCCGACCAGCACAAGGCTGGCGGCGACAGCGCCAGCGATAAAGAAGGGGCGGCGGGCCGTATTTGCAGGTTCAGGGGCGCGATTAACCGGGGCTTGCGGGGGACCCAAGGTTGGCATCGGCGCAGCCAGTGTCGGGGCCGTGGTGCTGAGATGCCGGCGTTTGCGCGCGCGCTTACGTTTGCCATTGGGCACATCCGGGATCACGCGGTCCAGCAAGGGCGGAACAAAGAAAACAGGGTCTTGCGCGACAACCGGATCGGCTTTGATTTCAGGGGCTGTCAGCGCGGCGACAGCTGCAACATCTGTCTTGGTTGCATCAGGTTCCGGCGCATCCTGTCCCTGTGCGGCAATTTCTTCGGCGACGGGCGCAACAACCGCTGCGGCAATGGCAGGGGGATGATATTCAGAAATAACCGCGTCCAGCAAAGGTGGGCGTGGTGCTGGAACAGGCGCGGATGGCACCAAATCAGGCGCGGGCTCTTCAACCTCTACCTCGGCGATCTCTTCTGCAACCGGCTCTGCAGGGGCCAAATCAAATTCAGGCGCATCCGGTTCCGCATCTGCCACGTCGTCTTGCGACACCTCAACCGGGGCGTCCTCTGCAACGGGGGCGTCTTCATTCGCCGGGGCGGCGATGTCCTCGGGAAGAGGGTCTGCAATATCTTCGGGAACGTCGCTGCTCGGGGTAAAATCAAGTTCCGGGGCTTCGCTTGATGCCTCCAGCAGCGGGGCTGCGATATCATCGGCACTCTCGTCGATCACAGCGGGGGCGTCTTCGGTCAAGGGCGCGGTCAGTTGCAGGGGCGGCGCGCCTGCAGGCAAAGGGGCTTGCGATGGATCGGCAACCTCAGACGGGGCAGCGTCAGGGGTCGGGGGATCAAGCGGCGCACTTTCTGCGGCCAAATGCGGGGCAAGGGCCGAGGCCAGATCGAAATCGTCAGATGGGGGCAATTCGTCTTCAGGCAGATCGAAGACCAGCAAGCGGGATTTGATCCGTGTGCCGACAACCATCACCGGGATGCGATCGCCCTCAACAGTGGCACCGCGACCCATGATGTCTTCCATCATGGATGTGGGGCCAAAGAACACTTCCTTTTGGAACGTGAAAGGCTCCGGGATGGCAGCAAAACAGACGGGACGGAAACCATGGGCATGGGCAAAGGCCTCTGCCTCGGTCAGGGTCTCGCGGGCGACAGCGGCGATATGGGTGCGGCCGCCAAAACGCTCGGCATCAACGACCAGTTCCTGCAGCGCATAAGGGGTGGCACCATCCAGCACGGCGTCAATATCGGCCTGTGTGGTCTGGGTGCTGTCGATGGCGATATATTTGATTTGATCCAGCGGAATGATCAGCTTGGTGCGCAAACCTTCCGGGGCCAATGCTTCGGCGCGGGCGCGCAAAGTGGCCAGCTGAGCATCCAGATCTTTGGCCTCAACATCTGCGGTGCCGATGCGTTTCCAGCCATGCCGCACGCGGTGCAGCATTTCGATACCTTCAAACGAGAGCGACAGTGCAAAATTTGTGGTCATCAAACGCATCTAGCATGTTGGTGTTGATGGCAAAACGCATTTGCCGCTGCACGCAAAGCCTACAGCAGAAACCCGCCCACGCCAAGGGCATGGGCGGGATCGTTACATCATGCAGTGGCTTTGGCCAGTGCTTGATCTAAATCGGCGATCAAATCATCGGCATCCTCGATGCCAATGGACAGGCGGACGATGCCCGGACCGGCGCCCGCGGCCTCCTGCTGTTCAGCGGTCAGCTGACGGTGGGTGGTGCTGGCCGAGTGGATAATCAGACTGCGCGCATCTCCCAAATTGGCGACATGGCTAAAGATTTCCAGATTATCGACCAGCTTGACACAGGCCTCATAGCCGCCCTTGACGGCGACGGTGAACAAAGCGCCTGCGCCTTTGGGGCAGATTTTGTCGACCAGCCCGTAATAGGGCGAGCTTTCCAGCCCGGCATAGGTGACGTAATCAGTGCGCGGATCATCCTCGAGCCATTTGGCGATCTTCTTGGCGTTCTCGACATGGCGCTCCATACGCAAAGACAGGGTCTCAATGCCCATCAGCGTGTAATGGGCGGCCTGCGGGTTCATGGTCATGCCAAGATCGCGCAGACCAATGGCAATGCCGTGGAAGGTGAAGGCCAGCGGGCCAAAGGTCTCGGCAAATTTCAGACCGTGATATGCCGGCTCTGGTTGGGACAAGGATGGGAATTTATCATTGGCGACCCAGTCAAACTTGCCGGAATCCACGACGCAGCCACCAGTGACGGTGCCGTTGCCGGTCAGGTATTTGGTGGTGGAATGAACAACCAATGTGGCGCCATGCTCAATCGGGCGGCAAAGATACGGGGTGGCCGAGGTATTATCGACAATCAGCGGGATACCGGCCTCATCGGCAACCGCCGCAATGGCATCCAGATCCGAGATATGACCACCGGGATTTGCAATGGTTTCGCAGAACACGGCGCGGGTGTCATCATCAATCGCCGCTTTGACAGCATCCAGATCGTCAAAATCCACAAATTTCGCAGACCAGCCAAAGCGTTTGATGGTTTGGGAAAACTGGGTGACGGTGCCACCGTAAAGACGGCTTGAGGCGACAATATTCAAGCCGGGCTGCATCAGGGGAAACAGGGCCATGATCTGGGCCGCGTGCCCCGATGAGCAGCACACCCCGCCAACACCGCCCTCAAGCGTGGCAATACGTTCCTGCAACGCGGCAACGGTTGGGTTTGTCAGGCGGGAATAGATGTAACCGACCTCTTGCAGATTGAACAAGGCAGCGGCGTGTTCGGCATCGCGAAAGACATAGGCGGTTGTCTGGTAAATCGGGACCTGACGGGCGCCGGTGGCCGGATCAGGGCGGGCACCTGCGTGAATTTGCAGGGTATCAAAACCGTAGCTTGGTGTGTCGGACATTCTCTCTCTCCCATTCAATCTTCTTGGGGCTACGTGTAAGGACAATCGGGTCAACACTCAACGGCCCCGCATCTGCAAAAGGACAAACGCATGCCCGTACCCTTCCACCTGGCTTTTCATGTTTCGGATTTAGACGCCGCGCGGGAATTTTATTCACAGGCGCTGGGCGCAACCGAAGGGCGGTCGACCGAAACCTGGGTGGATTTCGACTTTTTCGGACATCAGCTAAGCTTGCATCTGGGCGAACCCTTTGCCAATGCGGCAACGGGCAAGGTCGGCGACCACATGGTGCCGATGCCGCATTTCGGGGTGGTGCTGCCCCTGAATGACTGGACAGCGCTGGCCGGTCGTCTGGAAGAGCGGCAAACCGATTTCATCATCGCACCTTCCGTGCGGTTCAAAGGCGCGCCGGGCGAGCAATGGACCATGTTCTTTCGCGATCCATCCGGGAACCCGATTGAGGTAAAGGGTTTTGCCGATGAAAGCGGGGTTTTCGCGCAATAGGGGCTGTTAGGGTCAGGACCCTAGGGTCGTGAGGGCCAAACATCAGCGAGCAGCCCATAATGGTCCGAACCCAACTGCGGGCGCAGCTCTGCATGTCCGCCCTGCGCCCAGACCTGATCCAGCGGCAGGCCCACACCATGCAGGTAGAATGTGGTTCTGCGCGGCGGGACTGGCGCGGTTCCGGTCATTTGGCCAATCAGCTGCGGGGCAGCAGCCCAGGGGACGGTGTTGAAATCACCTGCGACAATGGCCCCCGCATCGAGCCCCTCAATGACGGGCAAAGCCGCGTCCAAATGATCCCATTGCACGTCGGGCCATGGCTGCTGCAAATGCACGGATACGGCCCAAAACGGCGCGCCAGGACGCTCCAGCCGGACCGCCATCAGCGATCGTTGTGGCGAGCAGCGGGGGGCCGGGTCCGTCAGGGGCCAGCGCGACAAAACCGCCGCGCCGTTCCAGCCCTGCCAGGGACACAGGGCCTGATATGGCAGGGATGGCGCCAAAGCCGCCATAACAGGGCCATTCACGCCTGACACCTCCTGCAAAAACACCACATCGGGATTGGCATCCACAATATCCGCGACAAGCGCATTGATGGCGGTGTTGGAATGCAGCAGGTTCTTTGTATAGATGCGGACCGGCCCGGCCTCGCCTTGGGGCCAATGCAGCATCACAGCCGCCGGAATAAGCGCTGCAAAGGCAAGCCCAGCTATTGCAAAGCGGCGCGCGAAAAGCGCAGCGGTGCCCACGCAGAACAGCAGTGCATACAGGGCAACAAAGCGGCCAATCGCCACCGCATCCAGCATCGGATGCAGATGGCCCAGATATCCCAGGCAAAGCGCGACACCGGCAAAAAGTGCCAGAAAACCAAACAGTTGTTTCATATATCTCCTGCCCGGTCCTGTCAGGCGCGGGTCACACAAAGACCAACTTTAAGCTGAAGGTCAACGGGGGGAGGCCGCAGATGCATTGACCAATCGGTGTTTTGTGTCACCATGTCCCCGGTATTTCCCTTTTGTGTTTGGCGCCGCAATGGTGCGTGTTTTGATCAACTCATTTCGGAGAACAGATTATGCTGACGACCTTTCGTATCTTGCCTTTTTGCCTGATGACCGCCGCGCCCGTTCAGGCCGCGCCATGGGAAGACGTTATTCCAACCGTTGCTGCGCAGGGCGCGTCTTACCTGCAAGATGCCGAAGGTTTGTTTGCGGCAAATTTTGACCGGCTCTTCGCGGCAGAACGCGGGGTGGTCTATCGCGGCACAATTGCCGACACGTTGGCGGACAGGGATCTTGCCCCCAACATCAAGCAAGAGCACGCATGCGGCATTCTCGGCCGGATGTTGGGCGTGCCAGAGCTGATCACCGCCGAGGAAAGGATCGATGTGCCTGATCCGGTACAGCCGGTCACGCTTGATTACATCTTGGCGCTATGGGGCGCGGGCAAAAGTTATCAGGCTTGGGCCGTCCAAGCCACCAGATTTGCCGCGCAGGATGTCGATGCAAAAGCGGCGTTCTGGAACCAAGATTGCGCCAAGCCGGGGGGCGTCGAAAATGCGCCGCGTTTCATTCCGTCAAACGGGCCCCTGCAAAGCCGTTTTCCAACGCAATCCTACGTGCCGGAAGACTACGTACCGGCACAGATCGATCCTACAGGTTTCAGCGATTGGGAGCGGGACCGCATCTTACCCGACATCGCACGGGGGGTGCAGCAGGGGGCGAATTTCGCGGGGCGCTATTCCGTTGTGATGCATAGTTGTGGCGGCAGTTGCGCCTATCACAGCTTTACCGACGTCGAAACAGGACAACAGCTTGATCCGCCTTTTGGCGGCGAACGGACCGCCGAACAGGCGCTGGATTTCAGCACGGATAGCACGCTCCTTTACATCTATCATATGCAATCCTCATCGACCTGCATTCTGCGGGCCTGGAATTTGGAAGGGGATGCATTTGTCCTGCAAAGCGAAGAGGTTTTTGATCGTCCTGCCGATATCGGCTGTCGGGACGGCTGGAACATTCAGGTCATCGCGCGTTAACCTGTTTTGCTTGGGCAGGCGGTTTTGTACATACAGCATATGTACGGGGTCTGTACGCCAAACATAACGGCCGTGTTCGGCATTTGTCAGCGCAGCCAGAACCCCGCCGCTTTGATCTTGTTGCGCAATGCCTGCTCGCGTCGGGGCAGGTCATTTTGGTCAAACATCGCCCGCACCTTGTGCCCGCGCCCTTGATAAATCATCCGCTTGAACGGGTCATATTGCTTAAGCAGCTTTTTGAGCTTGTTGGGCGCGGCGATCTCTTCAAGAATACCAATCTGCCGATCCGTCCCGCGCGCATAAAGCAGCGGTAACGCTCTGTAATGGCAGGTAATTTCGCCATCAAGCCCCGCCAACGCGCTGCTCGGACGCCCGCCGCCAAAGCTATGGATGACCAGGGGCAAGGCGACCTGATCCAGCCAGGGGTCCAGGGATTGCAACACGATTTCTGCAGGTGGATCGTCGCGGATCGATACAGCATATTCGGTGAAGCGGTCCGCAAAGGCGGCAGGGTCCGCGCCAAAGAACCAACCGGCGTTAAAGTACAGATAACGTTCCCAATATTCATCGGGTTGGCGCAGGTCCAGACTGCTTTCAAAATCAAGGCCAAAGCGATCATAAAGCGCCTTCCATGAGGCCGCGTAACCGGGCCAGTAAAGCTCTTCTAATGGCCAGGTCGGGCCGCGCATCATTGAGGCAGCGGGGCGGTCAAAGTCAAAGGGCAGCGCCGTGATATCGCCTGTGATCAGCGTATCGGTGTCAAAGAAAACAAAGGGTTCACTGGCAGGCAGTACGGCCAATCCTTCGATCTTGTTGCCATAAGGATAGGCCTGCCCGAAATGAACCGACGCAAAGGGGCGGATATCGGCGCCCAGCTCTGTCAAAGCGGTTTTGATGTCGGGCGCGATCCTGGGGTCTTTGTCCCATAGGGGGGCGGGCTGGGGTTCGGCGATGATGATTTGCCCTTTGAAATCAGGTGCATACTGACGCAGGGACGCCATGAAAAGCAGGGCTTCATATTGCAGGCGGCCCGCTTGCCCCACGATCATGATATTAAACTGCTGATCCTGTGCCATAACCTTGCCTTACAACCACCTTGCCTGCCTACACCCCGCTGCGCTGGGGGCGCAACAGGGGAACTTTCTTAACGTGGATGACGTTAAAGGGCAGACAATAACAAAAAAGTGTATCATGCTGGGGTAGATCAACTTTTGAGGGTGTTTGGTGTTTTCAGGTTTTGACCAGATTTTTCAAGACACACAGACACCGTTCTGTGTGCTTGATCCCGATCTGCGTTGTATCGCAGCCAATCAGGCATTGTGCGACCTGCTTGGGCTCTCGATGGCGACCGTTCTTTACGAACCCATTCGAAACTACCTGCCCACCAATGCCGATACATTCGCGCAGCCTTGCAAGTCCGCGCCGACGCGGCTTCACAATAGGGGGGACGGGAACAGTCCTGATCACTGGTGGGATCTGACTTGCACGCCGCTCGAAGCAGGTAACACGCTGTGCCAAATTACGGATGTCTCAAATACGGTGCGGCGGCTGCGGCAGCATGACATCGCGGTGGGGGAATTGCAGCACCGGGTCGGGAATGTGCTGAACGTGGTGCAGGCTCTGGCGCGCCGGATGGGGCATACGGCCCGTGATCATGAAACATTCCTTGATGCGCTGGATGACCGGATTACGGCGCTGGGCGTTGTGTACACGAACCTTTCGGGGGAAAACTGGTACGGGATGGACCTGCGTTGTCTGATCAAGCAGCAATTGCCAACGCGGCTGCGTGATAACCCTACTGCGCTGGCGATGACCGGCCCCGATTGGCAGCTTTCGGTCATTCATGCGCAGGCCTTCGCGATTGGGATCCATGAATTACTGCTGAACGCACGCGCATTTGGGGCGCTGCGGGGCGGGGCCGGACAGGTGCAGATCAGTTGGGAAAACCGTGCCGATGGCAGCCAAAGCTTTACCTGGTCAGAAGCGGGACAGACAGATGTGCAAGCCCCGCAAAGGCAGGGCTTTGGCACAGAGATGCTGCTGTCGTTTCTGCCCATACAGCTGGGGGGCGTGGCGCGGCAGGATTTCACCCCGGAAGGGATGCGCTATCATTTGACAGTCCCAGCGGGGGTCGCTGTGCCTTTAGGGCAAGGCGGTGTACAGATCACGGTGTAGCAATTGGGATCAGATGATTATCCCATTGCAGATTGGCCTGGCGGCTGCCGATGGTCTGCTGGCCATCGGTCTGGCGCAAAGCGCCGGTGCCTGAGGTGACTGCAAATGCGGGCCCCAGCGTTGCCACGCCGCAGATATCGGCCAAGGCTTCGGCCTTGATCAGTTGCTTTGAGGCGGCGTCATACAGATGCAGCAGCCCGCCCCTAGGCGACGTGACAGCAATCGTGCGGCCATCGGCGCCCATCGCGATACTGCCAATATAGCCCTCCATATTACGAATATCGGGTTGCGGGGCCTCCATCAGCGTCATGGGCGCGCCCTGCCGATGGGTTCCAACAAGGGCGGACACGACGCCATCGCCCTGCCACTGCATTCCAAAGGCGACAGTGCCCTGGGCATCAAGCGCCAGATGCCGGATTGAGTTTTTGTGCAAATCAGGTGCCAGCTGCGCTGTTTCCAGCAGCGCGCCATCTGCGATATATGCAAGGTTGGGGGCCATGGTGGGGATATTCAGCTTGGTCCGCCCGGTTTCGGGATGGGTATCAATGCCGCCATTTGCGACGACCAAGACGTCACTGCCGGGCAGGCGTTTGATATCATGCGGACCAATCCCGCCGCTGTCCCATTCATCCAGCCGGGCATAGCCAGCATTGGCATCCCAGATCCCGATCCGGCCGCGCCCGGCCTCATAATCGTTCTCGGTGGTGAAAAGCAGGCTGCCATCTTCAGAAAACACGCCATGCCCATAGAAATGTCGCCCTTCGGGGGCGGTCAAAATGGCCCTTTCGGTGCCGGTCATGCAATCGATGACAATCGCAAATGTGCCCGGACGGCGGGCAAAGGCGACGGCCTCGGGGCGTGTCGGATGCGCTGCTGCGGCGTGACCGCGATCGGGCAGGGGGCGCCGAAAGCGGATCGTCAAATCCGCGCCAATGCCGCAAAGCAAATAGCGGCCATCAGACGTAGCGGCAGCCGAGAGAAACGTGGGCGATCCCGCATCCGCCCAGGTTGGGCGCGGGGCCAGACCGGCGGCAAGCAGCCCGCCTAGGAATTGCCGCCGTCCTGTCGCCGCAGCGCACATCTCAATCCCCGTCGAGCGAGTTAAAGCCCGCCGCGACGCCAAGCGTTGGCCCCAGATCATTGCCAACTATCGCACGGATTGCGTCGACATTTTGCTGGACGGCTTCCACACGGATGCGGGTCAGCGGCTGCGCAACCCCAGCGAAAACCGGATCATCCAGATCGGCCAGGCGGTCGCGCGCCTGGGTAAAGGCCGCATCCAGATCCTCGGCCATGGCCGGATCATCCGCTGCCAGCCGTCCGGCCAAATCCTGCAGCGCGATCAGGCTGAGCATCACATGGGCCGCAGACCGGCCCGAACGGCGGGCCTCGGCCCTTGTGGGGCGGGGTCTGTCAAATGTGCCAAGCGGACGGCCCAGCCGCGTGTCTGAGGTGAATTGCAGCCCGGTTGAAAGGGCTTTGAACAGCTCTTGAAGCGCGTCCAGATCGCTGCGGTAATAGCCATCGGGCGCAGGGTTCAGCAACGTTTCTGCATAATCGGTCTGCCAGGCATCGACGATATCTTGCGTTGTCAGCGCAATGTCGGCGGTGACGGTCTGGATCAGCGTGCAGCGATAAGCGGCATCGCCTGCATTCATCAACGCCTCATCAAACAGCAGAAATTCCAGCGCGTAAAACCCGCGCGCGGCGATGGACACCTCGGCATAGGCGGCCGGGTCGTTGGCGATCGGGTCTTGCTGGGCAATCAGGCTGCCCAAACTGCGCGGGGTCGTTCCCCGGCTATCGGGCCAAAAAGCCAGCGCAAAGGCGCGGTCGTCCACTTCGGTCGGACCAAAGCGCAGATGGCTGACCGATACCCAGGCGTCAAAGGCCGCCCCATAGGCACCGCGCAAATCCGGTGATGTGGGCGCGCAATCTGCGGCTGCGGTATCTGCAAGAGTTTGGGCATTTGCTGCCAAGCTTTCAAATCCAGGCAGGATATGTCCCTCTACGATATCCGTCACGACCGGGTTTGCGCTTTGGGCGGTTAGAACCGTCGGGCATATCAGTGCGAGTGCGAGGGCAATAGGTTTCATAGGCTCTCCAGGAATGCGATCAACGCGTCGCGGTTTTCGGTTGTCATGTCGATCACGGCATCACGCTGGGCCTGGGCTTCACCGCCATGCCACAGCACGGCCTCAAGCAGCGACCGGGCCCGGCCATCATGCAGGAAATACGTGTGCCCGCTAACTTGTTCGGTCAGGCCGATCCCCCAAAGCGGCGGCGTGCGCCATTCGGTGCCGGTTGCCCGGGCCTCGGGCCGGTTATCGGCCAGTCCGGGCCCCATATCATGCAGCAGCATATCTGTGTAGGGCCAGATCAGCTGAAAGCTCTGCGCAGGTTGGTCCTCCAGCCTGTGGGTGACAAAGCTGGGGGTGTGGCAGGCGATGCAGCCGGTTTCATAAAAGACCTGCTTGCCCAGCAGCACCTGCGGATCATCCAGATTGCGCCGGGCCGGAACGCCCAGGTTCCGGCTATAGAAGGTAACCAGATCAAGGCCCTCGGCATCCAACTCTGTCCCGCGATCGTCGCCATCGCCATGGATAGCGTTCAGGCATGTGGTCTGTGCCGCAGTGCATTCACCTGCACCTGCCGGAAACAGCGGGGTTGAGATGCCGATATCACCCGCAAAAGCACTGGCGGATTGTTCGCGTATCGTGGGCGATCCGGCCTTCAGCCCGAACCGGCCCAGCATGGGCTGATCATATTCGGCAGACCAGACGACATTCGGACGCCCGGAAATGCCATCCCCATCCAGATCATCCGGCTCAGCGCCCGCCAGAATATCGGCCGCAGGGATCGCCTCAAGCAGGCCAAGCCCGATCATCTGGGGGGCGACGCGGGGGCTGAGCATCGCGTCGGGGTGCAATGGCCCATAGCCCAGATCAGCGGCCCGGTAGGTTGGATGGCGCAGCGGGACCTGCACCCCATCTGCCAAGGTAATCAGCTCTTCGGTGTAAGTGACATCAAACCGGTATTCAGAGGGATGCCCCTGCACGGCAAAGTCCTGCAGCTGGCTGCCATAGGTCGGATCGGGCAGGGTCGCGATATAGTCGTGAATATCCACCTGCGCGGCCTCAGGCGGGGCAGGGATGGAGACGCGCAGAAAGATTGAGATCGCGTTGTCATCGGCATTGGCAGGCGGGTGCCCGCGCCCGTCTTTAATATGGCAGCGCTGGCAAGAGCGGGCATTGTAAAGCGGGCCCAACCCATCGGATGCCAAGGTGGATGAAGGGGAGGACACCCACAGCTTACGGAACAGACCATTGCCGACCTTAAAGTTCAGCTGATCCTCAAA
Source organism: Yoonia sp. BS5-3 (assembly GCF_038069655.2). Lineage (NCBI taxonomy): Bacteria > Pseudomonadati > Pseudomonadota > Alphaproteobacteria > Rhodobacterales > Paracoccaceae > Yoonia > Yoonia phaeophyticola. The sequence goes on along the minus strand of NZ_CP150951.2, from coordinate 3,622,177 downwards.
GCTTATATTGCCAGAGGCTTCGGAAAAGGCGTTGGCGGTCTGCATTGCGCGGACGGTGGCGGCACCTGCGGGTTTGTCCTCAAACCGTTGGGGGGCGGTGAAATCAGTGGCGATCGCGGTGGCTGCTGCAATACGCGTGGCCTCGGCCGCAGTGCGGGAAACGGTGTTCAGGTGCGGATCGTCCAGATGATCCCATTGAACGCCAAGACTATCCGCCAAAGCAAGACTGCCCGCCGCAATTGCGAAGGGCAGTATATAGGCTGATTTGACCTTTTTAAGACGCATCAATCCCCGCCCATCTTCGTTCGCATGTCAGGTAGGTCTTGCCGGTTGCCCGGCAAGACCAGATACATGCTTACTGGAAGACGGCTTCTGGATCGTCAAGGCTGTCAGAGCCTTCGATTTCGATACCATCCGCACCCAAAGCAGCGATCACACGTTCAATTGATCGTGTTTGGTCGATCAGACCGTTCACACCGCCCATGATCAGCGCTTCGCCAGCTTCATTGCCGCGTTCCAGCATCATGTCATAGGTAAAGCCGGATTCTGCAGCTGTTTTGATCCGGCCCAGGGCCAGAACAGCGTCCGACAGTTTGGTGCGCATTTCCAGATCGAGGGCTGCATCCGTTTCTGCAACCAGCTCGGACAAAGATGGGCCGCTGACAACGGTGCCATCGATGCCGGTATAGCTGCCCAGATAGACAGACTGGATGCCAACGCCATTGTAGAAATGGTCGTTATGGGTGTTGTCGGCAAAGCAGGAATGCTCTTCTTCTGGATCGTTCAGCATCACGCCAAGGCGCATCCGCTCACCAGCTGTTTCACCGTATGACAGAGAGCCCATACCGGTCAGGATTGCCGCGATACCGGCATCGGCATCGGCGGTCAGCTCAGCGCGCGCATCGCCGCCTTCGACCCATTGTGCGGCCATCCATTCCAGATCAGAGACCAGCAGATCAGTCGCAGCCACCAGGTATTCACCGCGGCGGTCACAATTGCCGTTTGTGCAGGCGTCACCTGCGGCGTAATCAGTCCAAGGGCGGTTACCTGCGCCTGTGCCGTGACCGTTCAGATCTTGACCCCAAAGCAGGAACTCAACCGCGTGATAGCCGGTTGCAACATTGGCCTCGACACCGTCGGCCTCTTGCAGGGTGTCTTCCAGCAGGGCAGGTGTGATTTCAGAGGCGTCGATGGTTTCGCCGGACAGCTCAAACGACGCGTTTGCGATCACGTTCAGCGCAGCCGCGGCGTTTTCGTCGGTTGGCCCACCGTAAGATGCATCGACATAGTCAATCAGACCTTCGTCCAACGGCCATGCGTTCACTTTGCCTTCCCAATCATCAACGATGGCATTGCCAAAGCGGAACACTTCGGTTTGCTGGTAGGGGACACGCGCGGCCAACCATGCGTCTTTTGCGGCCTGCAGATTGGCGGCAGATGGATCAGCGACCAGCGCGTTGACGGCGGCTTGCAGCGTTTTCGCTGTTGTCACGCTGTCAGCATAGTTTGCTGCGGCGATATCTGCATATGTGCCGAGAACATCAGTCGTTTCGACCGCCAGAGCAGGCGTCGCGAGTGCCAAGCAGAGTGCCGTTGACGCAAGATAGGTGGGTTTCATTTGTCTTTTCCTGTTTGTGGAGTTTGGTTTTAGTTAGTGAAGAGTGGTCGAGGGTGGGTAAAACGGTGCGTCTTTGCCTGCCATGCATTCTGGGGCGCGAAGGTTCATCATACGAAAGGCCTGTCCGACATCTGCCGCAAGCGCAGTGACAAGCGGTGCAAAGTCAGCACGGACCATCAAAGTGGCGATCAGCATAGCGTCTTCGGATGCGCCTTGTGCTGCGGCACCAATGAAATTGGCAAAACACGCCTCATCCGCACCCAGGCATTTGCAGCTGACACCGTGCCGCATCATTGGCCGACGACCGTGATGGGCGCAAAGGCGGCAAAGCTCGGCAAAGGCGTCGCGGGCCTTGGCGCCGTTTTCCGGCCCAAGCCCCATGGCGAAATCCTCTGACACGCTGTCCTGTCCGTCAGGGCCATCGCACCACAGGCGCAGATAGATGACTGATGCGGCTTCGATACCGTCCAGCTCGGCCACATGCCCGACCGGGGCGCCGCCACGTTTCATCTGCGGTGCGTTCATTTGGTCAGGATCAGTTTGCCCGCGCGGGTGATGCGCAATGTGTAGGTCTGATCGCCAAGCACGATATGGGCCTGATCACCCTCTTTGGTCAGGTCGTTTGCCAAATAGGTCGGCAGCGTGTCTGCGATGGGCTTCATGGCTTGGGGGGCTGATTGAAATGACATTACTGTACCTGCCGCTGTGTTGTCGCACCATCTGCAATCGCGGATCGGCCCGGCCGTCCGGCGCAGCACATATCAGTGCGGTCCTTCTGTCGGTCCTGTGGGGTTTGCATTGGGTGCGTTCTTTCATCTGACGATTGTCGGGCTGGCCCGGGCGAACCGGGGTGGCTGGATATTGATCTAAGTCTGAGTAATTTAATCGGATAAGTCAATCTGACTTTTTTACTCAGAAATCAAATTGGCGGTGTTTGGAACATATGGCCGGTCAACCCTGGCTGTACGTCGCCTGAAATGATGCAAGAAGCACACGCTTCCGGGAATTCATGGAATCAAAACCATTTTCGAATCACTTTCCCGGGAATTTGTGGTTATGAACGGGTCTTGGCGGTGCTGCTTAGATGCTGCCCGCTGCCTTATCTGCAAAAAAGCGGGATTTCCTGGAATTATTTTTTCGCGGCAATTGGACACCATATATTGTGTTCTTATTTCATAGTTGCGCCACAATTATTTCAAATTCGGCATCTTTGACCCCATATCTTGTTCTCTGAGGGTCCTCAAAACACCATGTGGTTCCATGAATTCCCAAAAAGTTGTTGATCGGTGAGGGAAGTGGTGTCACAACAGTTGCACGGTAAGGCGAACAAGACTTCAAATCGGGGCGCTAAGAACCCCAACCGGCAAAGCCAGGTTTCATACAGGCTTCGCTCTTACCCAACAAAGATCCGGCGCGTGAGCGAGCAGACATCCCCCCAGGTGGCACGCGCAGTCGGACTTCCCAGAAAATGGGACGAAGGCGGCGGGTTGATCAGTGGCAGCAGATCAATCCGCCGTTTTCACATCTGAAGCAAAGTTGCGGGGGGAAGGGCGAGGACCGAGGGACAGTGGTTCTGAGTTTTACAGGCGAACACACCCAAAAGGTGGACGGTAAGGGGCGCATGTCGATCCCTGCCGATTTTCGTCGCGTGCTCGAATCTGGTGACCCTGAGTGGACCTCCGGCCTGTCCCCGCGCATGTATCTTCTTTATGGTGATCACCTGAAAAACCAGCTGCATGGTTATACAGTTGAAGAATTCAACAAGGTCGTTGATCAGATCAACGCATTGCCCCGCGGCTCGGCCAATAAGAAAAAACTGTCCCGTTTGATCATTGGTCAATCCATCCGGCTTGAGGTGGATAAGGATGGGCGCACCGTCATGCCTATCAAGCAGCGCCAAAAGCTGGGGCTGACAGATGGCGAGCTGACATTCAGCGGTTTGGGCGACCACTTTGAAATCTGGAAAGCCGAGACATTCGCCGCCGAAGTAGCCGAAGATCTGAGTGATTGGCTTGAAGAGCAGGAGGATGGCTTTGATCCGCTCATCCTGCTGGATGAGTAGGGACAATGACTGCTGCCGCGTCCACTTCACCTCACATTCCCGTCCTGATCAGACCGCTCATCGCAGCGGTTTCGCCCGTTTCTGGGGTCTGGCTTGATGGCACCTTTGGCAATGGGGGCTATACGCGCGCACTGCTGGCCGCTGGCGCGGATAAGGTGATCGGCGTTGACCGTGACCCCCTGGCCTTTGAGATGGCGGCGGCATGGATCGGTGACTTCGGCGACCGGATCGAAACGGTGGCGGGTGTGTTTTCCAAACTCGATGAATACGCGTCGGATCTGGATGGGGTCGTGCTGGATCTTGGGGTCAGTTCGATGCAGCTGGATATCGCCGCACGCGGCTTTTCCTTCATGCGCGACGGGCCGCTGGATATGCGGATGTCGCAATCGGGGGTCTCAGCGGCTGATCTGTGCAATGAAGCCAGCGAAGCTGAACTGGCTGATATCATTTATCTTTTCGGGGAAGAGCGCGCCTCGCGCCGGATCGCCAAGGCAATTGTAGCTGCGCGCCCGCTGACCACAACTTTGCAATTGGCAAAGGTTGTCGAAGGCTGCCTGCCGCGCGCCAAACCGGGGCAATCGCACCCGGCCACGCGGACCTTTCAGGCGCTGCGGATCGCGGTGAACAACGAATATGAAGAATTGGCGCAGGGGCTAATGGCTGCTGAGCGGGCCTTAAAGCCGGGCGGGCAATTGGCAGTCGTGACCTTTCATTCGGTCGAGGACCGGATGGTCAAAAGGTTCTTGCAGGCTCGGTCCGGCAATACGGCCAATGCCAATCGTTACGCGCCCGAAACGGCGCAGATCACTCCGGCCTGGCGGATTGAAAAGCGCAAGGCGATTGGGCCGGATGACCAAGAGCTGGCAGAAAATCCGCGTGCGCGCTCGTCCAAATTGCGGGTGGCGATCCGCACGGACGCACCGGCCGAGGATATCGACCCAGGTGCGCTGGGCATGCCAATGAAGAAACGAAAGGGGGGCAGGTAATGCGTGGTTTGTTTTATGTGATGGCCGCCTTGGCGGTGATCGGGCTGGCCTTTTGGGCCTATCAGGAAAATTACAAAACGCAGGCGGCGATCAAGGATGTGCGCAATTTGCATGTGCAAATCGGCGGCGCGCATGAGCGTTTGGGCATGCTGCGGGCAGAATGGGCCTATCTGAACCGGCCCGACCGGCTGACCGATCTGGCGGACCTGAATTTCGACCGACTGGGCCTGTTGCCACTGATGCCCGAGGCCTTTGGCGCCGTTGATCAGGTAATCTATCCGCTGCCGCCCATTGCGCCGATCACGAACCCGATTGAGCTGTCCGCCGATGATCTTGCCGCGTTGGAGAATGACCTATGACGCGCACGCCGCTGCGGCCTTTGGCCCGCATCCTGAAAGCCCGCGAAAAGGGCGAAAACCCGGACGCGATCGAAGCGGAAAACCGGCGCAAGCGGCATGAGGAAATGGCCGACAAGCAGCGTCAGCGCGCCGAAGGACGGCTGTTGGTGTTGGGGCTTGCGTTTTTCCTGGCCTTCGGGGCCATTGGGATGCGGATGGGCACGCTGGCCTCCTCCGTGCCGGAAGAGCCGCGCGCAAGCGCAGTTGGCAATCCGATTATCGGGCAGCGGTCTGATATTGTTGACAGAAATGGACGTATTCTGGCGACGAACCTGGCGACGCATTCGCTTTATGCGCATCCCCAGGACATGATCAACCCGGTCCATGCTGCGACCGAATTGGTCAAGATCTTTCCCGAACTTGATGCCGATGAGCTGCTGACCGATTTCACCGGCTCGCGCAAATTTTTGTGGATTCGCCGGCAAATCAGCCCCGAACAGATGCAGGCCGTGCATGATATCGGCAGCCCCGGCTTGCTGTTCGGCCCGCGTGAGATGCGGCTTTATCCAAACGGTCCGATTGCGGCGCATATCCTGGGCGGGGCCTCTTACGGTCGCGAAGGGGTGGCCAGCGCCGAGGTGATCGGCGTGGCGGGGGTCGAACGCCAGTTTGACGCTTACTTACGCGATCCCGCCAATGAGGGCGCGCCGCTTGAGCTGTCCATCGATCTGACCGTGCAGGCCGCCGCCGAACAGGTGCTGGCAGGCGGCATGACCATCATGAACGCCAAAGGCGCCACCTCGATCCTGATGGATGCGCATACTGGCGAGATTATCTCAATGGTGTCCTTGCCGGATTTTGACCCCAATAACCGCCCGCGGGTGCTGCTTGAGGGTGATCAATCGGACAGCCCGCTGTTTAACCGCGCGGTGCAGGGGGTCTATGAGCTGGGTTCGACCTTCAAAATCTTTGCGGTCGCCCAAGCGATGGAACTGGGTTTGATCAACCCCAACACCATGATCGACACGCAAGGGCCTTTGACCTGGGGCCGTTTCCGCATCCGGGATTTCCATGATTACGGGCCTGAATTGTCGGCCACTGATGTGATCGTGGAATCCTCAAATATCGGGACGGCGCGCATCGCCATGCAAATCGGGGCCGAACGGCAGCGCGATTTTCTGGGCGCGCTTGGGTTTTTCCAGCCAACCCCGGTTGAGATGATCGAAGCGCCTACGGGTAAACCGCTTTTGCCGCCAAACTGGTCTGAAATCTCGGCAATGACAATTTCTTACGGGCACGGGCTGTCGGCCTCGCCGCTGCATTTGGCTGCGGCCTATGCGACCATCGCCAATGGCGGTACGCAGGTGACACCGACTTTGCTGCGCACCCCAAACCCCGCGCCTGGACCGCGGGTGATGTCCGAAGCCGTGGCGCGGCGCTCGGTGCAGATGTTGCGGCAAGTGGTCTCGCGCGGGACCGCCTCTTTTGGGGATGTGCAGGGCTATCTGGTAGGCGGTAAGACGGGGACCGCCGATAAGCCGCGCGAAAATGGCGGCGGCTATTATGATGACAAGGTGATCGCGACATTCGCAAGCGTGTTCCCTGCCAATGATCCTGAATATGTGCTGATCGTGACGCTGGACGAGCCGGAGATCCACACGCTGGGCGAAGATCGCCGCACTGCCGGTTGGACGGCTGTGCCTGTCGCCGCCGAGATGATCAGGCGCGTTGCGCCGCTGCTTGGGTTGCGGCCACAGATGGACAGCGCGCAATCAGTCGGTGTAACACTCACGTCAAACTGAGCGGGGGCGCAGATGAAATCGCTGGCGGAATTGGGATTGCGCGCACAAGGCGGGGCCGAGGCTCAGATCAACGGCCTGGCCGTTGACAGCCGTCAGGTCAAGCCAGGTTTCCTGTTTGCCGCGCTGCCCGGTGCGCAGGTACATGGCGGTGAATTTATCCAATATGCCTTGCGGATGCAGGCCGCTGCCATTCTGACCGACGCCAAGGGCGCCGAGATTGCAGCGCAGGAACTGGCTGCATCTGATGCCGCCCTGATCATCGCCGAAGACCCGCGCCAAACGCTTGCGCAAACCGCTTCGCTCTGGTTCGGACCGCACCCGGCTTCTGTTGTGGCGGTCACCGGGACCAATGGGAAGACCTCGGTCGCCACCTTCTGCCGGCAAATCTGGGAAGAAATGGAACTGGCCGCGATCAACCTGGGCACCACCGGGGTTGAAGGGGCGTGGACCGATCCTCTGCAACATACAAAGCTGGAACCGACAACGCCGCAGCCGATCACGCTGCACCGGGTTCTGGCCGAGGCGCGCGATCACGGTGTCACCCATGTGGCGATGGAGGCATCATCACACGGGCTGGATCAAAGGCGTCTGGATGGGGTCGTTCTGGCGGCTGCTGGCTTTTCGAATTTTACCCAGGATCATCTCGACTATCACGAAACCTCAGAGGCTTATTTTGAAGCTAAGATGGGCCTTTTTCGCCGGGTCTTGTCCGAAGATGGGGTTGCTGTAATCAATCTTGATGACCCGCATGGGGCGCAGGTTGCAGAGATTTGCACTGCGCGCGGCCAAGAGGTGATCAGCGTTGGCCACTACTCTGATGCGCGTTTGCGGCTCACGGCGCAGCGGTTTGATGGCACGGGGCAAGACATCCTGTTCACCTGGCAGGGCAAATCGCATCAGGCGCGGCTGAACCTGATTGGCGGGTTCCAGGGCGAAAACGTGCTGCTGGCTGCAGGGCTCGTGATCGCAGCGGGCGCGCCGCCGGAAGACGTGTTTGACACGCTGCCGCATCTGCATACCGTCCGTGGCCGGATGCAACTGGCAGCCACCCGCGAAAACGGGGCGGCGGTGTTTGTTGATTATGCGCATACACCTGATGCAGTGAAATCGGCGCTTCAGGCGATGAAACCGCATGTGATGGGGCGGACCATCGCGCTTGTTGGCGCGGGCGGTGATCGGGACCCGGGCAAGCGGCCTTTGATGGGGGCGGCAGCGGCGCAGAATGCAGACATCGTGATCGTCACCGATGACAACCCCCGCTCGGAAGACCCCGCCAGCATCCGCGCGGCCGTTATGGCCGGTGCGGTAGGCGCGGGGGGCACAGACAGCATTACCGAGGTCGGCGACCGGGCCGAGGCGATCTTGCGGGGCATCGACATGCTTGCCCCCGGTGACGCGCTGCTGATCGCAGGCAAGGGGCATGAAACCGGGCAGATCGTCGGCGACACGGTTCTGCCCTTTGATGATGTGGAACAGGCCAGCGTGGCCGTGGCGGCGTTGGAAGGGCGGATATGAGCCTTTGGACCTCATCGGATGCAGCCGCCGCCACCGGCGGGCACAGCACCACGGTGTGGAACGCGCAAGGGGTGTCGATTGACACGCGAACGATCCGGCCGGGCGATCTGTTTGTCGCGCTGAAAGACATCCGGGACGGGCATGATTTTGTGGCGCAAGCGCTTGAGAAAGGGGCAGCTGCCGCATTGGTCAGCCACCGGCCCGAGAATGTGGACAGCAATGCGCCGCTTTTGATCGTGCCAGACGTGCTGAAAGGGCTTGAGGATCTGGGCCGGGCCGCACGGGCGCGGACACGGGCGCGGATTGCGGCCATTACCGGCTCTGTCGGGAAAACCTCTGTAAAGGAAATGCTGCGGACGGTCTTGTCGCGGCAAGGCAACTGCCACGCGGCGGAGGCCTCATATAACAACCATTGGGGGGTGCCGCTGACCTTGGCGCGGATGCCCGCCGATTGCGATTACGCGGTGATCGAAATCGGGATGAGCAACCCGGGCGAGATCACACCGCTGTCGCAAATGGCCCAACCGCATGTGGCGATGGTGACAACCGTCGCAGCGGCGCATCTGGCAGCATTTGACAGCCTTGCGGGGATCGCCGTGGAAAAGGCGTGCATTATGGATGGGCTGCTGCCGCGGGGGATTGCGGTACTGAACGGGGATATCGAAACCAGCCAGATTTTGCAGGATCATGCCGCTGAGATGGGGATCAAAAAGACCCTGTTCGGGGAACAGGGCGGGGACTGGATGGTGCAGGATGTGCGGCTGACGGGGGATGTGACAATCATCAATGCCCGCCATGCCGATCAACACTATCTGTTCAAGCTTTCAGTGCCGGGGCGGCATTTTGCAATGAACGCGGTTGGGGTACTGGCCGTGACTGACGCGCTGGGGGCGGACCCGGTGGCGGCGTCGCTTGATATTGCAGGCTGGGTGCCACCTGCGGGGCGGGGAACGCGCGAAATGATCGTGACGGACCCGGCCAATGAAGAAAGCATTGAGCTGCTGGATGACGCGTTCAACGCCAACCCGACATCACTGGCCGCATCGCTTGAGGTGCTGGCGGCGTCTGCCCCGCAAGACCATGTCGGACGGTTGGTCAAGGGGCGGCGGATTGCGATCCTGGGCGATATGCTGGAACTGGGCGATGATGAGGTGGGCATGCACAGGGCCATCGCTGGGAGCCCTTATTTGAACGATATCGATTTGGTGCATTGCGCCGGGCCGCTGATGCATCACCTGTGGCTGGCGCTGCCTGATGAAAAACGCGGGCAATGGGCCGAAACCGCGCAAGAGCTGGTCGGACAAACGCCGCGCCTGGTGGATGCAGGCGATGTTGTGCTGGTGAAGGGCTCAAAGGGCAGTAATGTCAGCCTTGTCGTTGACGCCATCCGCAAACTGGGGCATCGGCGCTCCCAAGAAAACTAAAGGAACGACATGTTATACTGGCTGACGGCGCTCTCGGATGGCGGCGATTTTTATAACCTCTTTCGGTACATCACTTTTCGGGCAGGTGGCGCGTTTATGACGGCGCTGCTGTTTGGGTTTATTTTTGGACCGCCGCTGATCAACGTGCTGCGGCGCAAACAAGGCAAAGGGCAACCGATCCGTGATGATGGGCCTGAGGGGCATTTTAGCAAGGTCGGCACGCCAACCATGGGCGGGCTTTTGATTGTCGGGGCGCTGACCACATCGACGCTGCTCTGGGCGCGGCTTGATAACCCCTTTGTGTGGATGGTTCTTTTTGTGACCCTGTCATTTGCGGCAATTGGATTTGCCGATGACTATGCCAAAGTGTCTAAACAGAACACCGCGGGCGTGTCAGGTAAGATACGGATTTTGCTGGGTATTATCATTGCAGGGGTCGCGGGCTACTGGGCCGCGCAATATCACCCCGAGGATCTGACCAACCAACTGGCATTGCCTATTTTCAAGGACACGTTGATCAATCTGGGCGTGATGTTCATCCCCTTCGCGATCATCGTGATCGTGGGGGCGGCCAATGCAGTGAACCTGACCGATGGCCTGGATGGGCTGGCAATTATGCCAGTGATGATTGCTGCGGCGACCTTTGGGATCATCGCCTATGCGGTGGGCCGGACCGACTTTACCGAATATCTGGACGTGCATTACGTGCCGCAAACTGGCGAGATTTTGGTCTTTTCAGCCGGGCTGATCGGCGGCGGTTTGGGCTTCTTGTGGTATAATGCCCCCCCCGCAGCCGTCTTTATGGGCGATACCGGATCACTGGCGCTTGGCGGGGCATTGGGGGCCATTGCGGTGGCCACAAAGCATGAAATCGTGCTGGCCATTGTCGGCGGGCTTTTCGTGGTCGAGGCACTGTCGGTGATCATCCAGGTGCTCTATTTCAAACGGACGGGCAAACGGGTCTTCCTGATGGCGCCGATCCACCACCATTATGAGAAAAAGGGCTGGGCCGAGCCGCAAATCGTGATCCGGTTCTGGATTATCTCCTTGATCCTCGCGATGATCGGATTGGCGACATTGAAGGTGCGCTGATTAGCAGCGCATCCCGGGGGAAGGCTTGGCAGATAAAAAGCGCTCAGCGTGATTGGCGATACTTTAGCTTAGGTAAAGCGCAAAACGCCTCAAGATTGATTTCATTGCCGAGCCAATCCGCATGACGGTGGTATTTCTCGACCAAACGCCTAATTTCGCTTCGGAGTTTTGTGTCAAGTGTAGAACGTCAGATGACTTTGGCTTTTCCGTCAGAACATTGACCCAAAATCAGAAAAACCGGCGGTAGCGGACCTTCGAGCAGATCGCGGCGAAAGCTAGCGGAGAGCCCATACCGTCCATATTGCCGCGGGATGGCGAATGGCATTGTCTTTCAGAGCTGCCAAAAGAGCGGAAACCCCATACACGAGAAAGCAAATCTTTTTTGGGCATCTTCACCCACTACCGACAAGATACTTACCGAAAGAAAAAGAAACGGTTCACTCGCGACACACGTATTTTGGTCAAAAAGGGGCCATTATTCCGCCACGAAATTTAGTTTAAAAAGCGGAGGGTTTTGCACGAATGCGACCGAGAAAAGACAGCAGAAAGTGCAAATTGTGCGTTGTGGGAGGATATTTACTATCAACGTTCCACGCTTGCATTTTTTACGATGAACTAGCAGGAGCAGGAGGCTCTACCTGAATGTTACTAAAACGTGTCTATTTGTTTTGTCTTGTGGTTCTATTGTCCGGTTGTGCCTCGATCTCTGATGGTACTCGTGCAATAGCTTACGGGTGGGTTGATGTCTCCGAAGTACCAGGCGCAAAGTTACAAGATGTCCTCTTTTTCAAATACGATGATTTCGTCGAAACTGGGACAGGCTTAGCCGACGGGATGCAGGTCGCAAAGTTTCAAGGTGGTTATGTATTTTGGCATTTCGACGTTGGTATGGGTGAATACGCAATTAGCAACTTCCAGACGCAGACATGTCTTGTGGTTTGCGGACCCATCAACGAGTATCGGCTCGGGATTGAGGGCGGAGCACCTACAAGGATCAACGTAGTTGCCCCACAGGCATATTTCATGGGAAAATACACTCTTTCTGAAGTATCAGGCGGAGGTCTCTTGGCCAGAGGTTCCTTTGATTTTCAGGCGACTCGACGAGGTCCGTCTCAAGCAGAACTTATCGCGTTTTTGCGTACACAGGCCCCGACTGGAAGCTTCACGAGTGAGTTGTTGAGCACGACAAGATAGATTTGCAATAGCGCCGCGGTTGTGCCTGATGCAGAATGTCTTCTCTGTGTGGACCGAGGTATGCCATTGCATAAGTCCAACAGAGGCGTTTGCCGTTTGTCCAGTTGTTGGGCAAAGGAGGATCGGCCTCTGAGGCGTGCGCGCTCCATTTGGTTAAAGAGTCAGCCGCCGTAGCCAATTCCAGAAGCAGACTTTCGTGCATCCGCAGAGAATTCACACTTTGTCCCGCTTGTGAGCCATTCGAGCTGGCGCGCTACATGGCCGGTCTGGATCAGAAATGTTTGACGTTTGGGTCAGAATTGCTTGACGTGGCTCTCAATGAGACTCAGAAAAATAGCCACATCGAGTCAAAGGCGCGCGGCGTTCCACATCAAGAAGATAGATCAGCAAGAGATATTTCCATGCCATTCATTATTCTTATCCTGACGACACTTGGCGGCGCACTTTGGTGGTGGGTCCGGCAGAACCCGGACAAAGCGATCTATGCAGCGCAAGATGCGGTCACCACGGTGCGTAACGCCCCGCGCAAACTTGCTTTTCGCAAACAGACCAATGCCCATCCAGTTGAAGGGATCGATGATCCGCGGATCGCCGTTTGCGGCCTCGCGCAGGCCTTTCTCGAACTTGACGATTTGCCCACGGCGGAACAGCGCACCCATTTGAATACGCTGCTGCGGACCAAACTGCGCTGCTCGGCGGAAGAGGCCGAAGAGATGGAAGTTCTCGGGCGCTGGTTGATGGCGCAGTGTCAGTCACCTGATGCGGCGGTGACCCGGCTTGCGCGCAGGCTTCATAAAATTGACGGCGATGCCTCATGGGATGTGCTGCAGGATATCCTGACCGATCTGGTGGGCGGCACGCTGAACACGTCTCAGGTGAATGCGATCAGCGATATGAAACGCGCCTTTCATATGTGATCGGGGCAGGGCGCCTGCTACAGGTATTGCGGGCGGCTGTATGTACAGGTTCTGTACGCGATACATACGGCTGCAATACGCCCTAATGGTGCCTGCCTCTCTTGCAAGCCGGTCGCGTCATCGGCACTCTGCCCGCAGATAAGATAAGAGGCAGATTATGATTCCAGTGCAGGGATATGCGGGGCAAAAAGTGGCCGTTCTTGGGATGGGCCGCACCGGACGGGCCGCCGCCAAAGCCTTGGCTGCAGGCGGCGCCCAGGTCGTGGTCTGGGATGATGGCCCCGGCGGGCGCGAAGCGGCTGAGAATGATGGCTATGATCTGCTTGATTTAACAAAACCCACGTCATTTGAAGGGGTTACGGCCCTTATCGTCAGCCCCGGTATCCCGCATCTTTATCCAGCCCCCCATCCCGCAATAGCTGCGGCCTGGGATGAAGGCGTGCCCGTTGACAATGATATCGGTCTGTTTTTTCGCAGTTTTGCAACGCCTGATTGGCACAGCTTTGACACGCCCCCACGGGTAATTGCGGTCACCGGATCAAACGGCAAATCGACTACGGCGGCGCTGATCCACCATATCCTTGTCGAAAATGGCCGCCCCGCGCAGTTGGCCGGCAATATCGGCCGCGGCGTCCTAGACATCGACCCCGCCCATGATGGCGAGGTTGTGGTGCTTGAGCTGTCATCTTATCAGACCGACCTGGCCCGCAGCCTGACGCCGGATGTCGCTGTTTTTACAAACTTTTCTGCAGATCACCTGGACCGGCATGCCGGGCTGGGTGGCTATTTTGCGGCCAAGCGTAGGCTCTTTGCCGAAGGCGGTCCGGATCGCGCCGTGATCGGTGTTGATGAGCCCGAGGGGCGGTATATCAGCAACCAACTTAGCGAAGGGGCCGAGGATGACCGGGTGATCCGGATCTCATCGGGCCAAAAGATCACTGCAGGTTGGGCTGTCTTTGCGCGCAAGGGTTTTTTGTCTGAATACCGCAAAGGGCGGCAGGTGGGGTCTATTGATATGCGCGATATCGACGGGCTGCCCGGGGCGCATAATCATCAAAATGGTTGCGCGGCCTATGCGGCCTGCCGGACGCTGGGTTTGGGGCCAAAGGGGATTGAGGCGGCGATGCGCAGCTATCCCGGCCTGCCGCATCGTTCGCAATTGGTGGGTGAAAAAGATGGGGTGCGGTTTGTAAACGACAGTAAGGCGACGAATGTTGACAGCGCGGCTAAGGCATTGACAGCATTTGACAATATTCGCTGGATTTGCGGGGGGCTGCAAAAAGAAGGCGGTCTTGAGGCGCTGTTGCCGCATCTGGACCGCGTGCAAAAAACCTATGTGATCGGACGTGAGGCCGAGGATTTTGCGCGCCAGCTGACCGGGGCTGATTGCGCGGTCTGCGGCACGATGGAGGAGGCAGTGAAATGCGCCATTGCCGATGCCGTGCCAGGCGATGTAGTGCTCTTGGCCCCGGCGTCGGCCTCTTTTGATCAGTATGATAGCTTTGAAAAACGGGGCGAGGATTTTATGGCGCAGGTCACGCGCCATATTGCATGAATGGGTGCTATGAAGCTTTGATCGCTTGGCCCGCAGCATAGCCCGATGACCAGGCCCATTGAAAATTATACCCGCCCAACCAGCCGGTTACGTCAACGCATTCCCCAATGAAATATAGCCCGGGGACTGATTTTGCGCCCATGGTCTTTGAGGACAAGGTATCCGTATCAACCCCGCCCAATGTCACTTCGGCGGTACGGTACCCTTCCGAGCCGGTGGGCGTGAGTTGCCAGTCCGACAGCGCCGCACAGATACGGCGTAGCTGATCATCGCTCTGATCAGCGATATTGCCAGAAAAGGCCAATTCCTGTCCAAGATGGGCGACCAATCGTGCGGGCAGATACTGACCCAGAATTGTTGTCAGATCCTTACGTCCGTTGTCGCTGCGCTGAGATTTCAGCTGATCGAACAGATCGCCCGCCGGATTCAGATTAACATGTATCGGTGCGCCCAAATCCCAATAGGATGAGGCTTGCAAGATCGCGGGGCCCGATAGGCCGCGATGGGTGAAGAGGATCGCCTCATCAAAATCAGGGCCATCGGCATGGACACGGGCGGGCGCTGCTGTTCCGGCGAGCGATTTGAACCTGTCATCGGCAAAGGTCAGCGGGACCAGCCCGG
Organism: Yoonia sp. BS5-3; assembly: GCF_038069655.2. Taxonomy (NCBI): domain Bacteria; kingdom Pseudomonadati; phylum Pseudomonadota; class Alphaproteobacteria; order Rhodobacterales; family Paracoccaceae; genus Yoonia; species Yoonia phaeophyticola. The sequence continues at coordinate 3,607,053 of NZ_CP150951.2, read as the reverse complement.
GGCGCGGTGTAATGACCGGCAGATCAAACTGCGCTGCAATCTGATAGCCCAGCCCGGTGGCGCCCATTTTGGGAATAGACTTGCCGCCGGCGGCCATCACCACCTGGCGGGCGGTGATGGCGATGTTTTCGCTGTCTTTGATCAGTTCGGCTGTGAAATGCGTGCCGTCATAGTGTAGGCTATTGAGGCTCGTGCGCAGCCAAAGTTGCGCGCCTGCCCGATCCATTTCGGCCCTGAGCATCGTGATGATGTCTTTAGCGGAATTGTCGCAAAACAGTTGTCCCAGGGTTTTTTCATGCCATTCAATTCGGTGTTTGCCGACCAGATCAATGAAGTCCCACTGGCTGTAACCTGCAAGCGCGGATTTGCAGAAATGCTTGTTTTGGCTGATGAAATTGTTTGGTTCGGCATAAAGGTTTGTAAAGTTACAACGCCCGCCACCCGAAATACGGATTTTCTCGCCCGGTGTTTTGGCATGATCGACCACAAGCACGCCGGGTCCGGCATGTGCGGCGCACATCATACCCGCAGCTCCGGCGCCAATAATGAGCGTTTCGTATTTCATAATGCGGCATATGACGCAGTGCTGGGGAGAGATCAAATTTCGCGAAATTTGATCGCTGCCGGAAGATGCGTAGAGCGCGGTTTTTTCTGTAGAATCGCGGGCAATTGCCCGCTATGCTGACAACAGACCCGGAAAACGGGCAATAGAGGCAGTTAGGCGGTGATCCATGACGGAAATGGTCTATGGAACGGTCCCGGTGCAATCCGGTGACCCGGTTCTTCCACGTTGGTGGCGGACAATCGATAAATGGACAATGTCCTGCATCTTGATGCTTTTTGGGATCGGGCTGCTATTGGGTTTGGCGTCCTCGCCGCCTTTGGCCGCCAAAAACGGGCTTGAGCCTTTCCACTATGTTATTCGGCAAGCGATTTTCGGCGGCACGGCTATGACGGTTATGCTGATCGTGTCGATGATGTCACCAACACTGGTACGTAGATTGGCCGTGCTTGGGTTTCTATGCGCCTTTACGGCGCTGGCGTTCCTGCCGGTCTTTGGTACGGATTTCGGAAAAGGGGCGACGCGTTGGTATTCGCTTGGTTTTGCCTCGGTCCAGCCGTCAGAGTTTCTGAAGCCGGGTTTTGTTGTCATGGCCGCGTGGTTGTTGGCCGCGGGGCAGCAATTGGGCGGCCCGCCCGGCAAAACCTATTCCTTTGTGCTGACCGTGATGATCGTGCTGATCCTTGCCTTGCAGCCTGATTTTGGTCAGGCTGCCCTGATCCTGTTTTCCTGGGGGGTCATGTATTTTGTGGCCGGGGCGCCGATGCTTATTCTGATCGTGCTGGCTGGGCTGGTGGTTGTTGCGGGCAGTTTTGCCTATGCTAATTCGGAGCACTTCGCCCGCCGCATTGACGGCTTCCTGTCGCCTGATATCGACCCCAATACCCAGCTTGGATATGCGACAAACGCGATCCGCGAGGGCGGTTTCTTTGGTGTCGGCGTCGGTGAAGGCCAAGTGAAGTGGTCGCTGCCCGACGCCCATACCGATTTCATTATCGCTGTTGCGGCCGAGGAATACGGCCTGATCTGTGTGCTTGTCATCATCGCGCTTTACGCGGTGATCGTTGTCCGGTCGCTGCTGCGCCTGATGAAGGAACGTGACGTGTTCATCCGGCTTGCCGGCACCGGCCTTGTCTGTGCCTTTGGTGTGCAGGCCATGATCAATATGGGTGTGGCGGTCCGCTTGTTGCCCGCCAAGGGCATGACACTGCCATTTGTGTCCTATGGCGGATCGTCATTGATCGCAGGGGGCATTGCGGTCGGCATGCTTTTGGCGTTTACCCGCGCCCGTCCGCAGGGCGAGATGGAAGACATTCTTTTGCGTAGGGCCAATCGATGACAAAACCGCTGTTGATTATCGCCGCTGGGGGGACAGGCGGGCATATGTTTCCGGCCCAGGCACTGGCTGAGGCGATGCTGGAAAAGGGCTGGCGCGTGCGTCTGTCGACCGATGCGCGTGGTGCGCGCTATGCGGGCGGCTTTCCCGATGCGGTGGACATCAATATCGTCGGCAGCGCGACCTTTGCCCGTGGCGGCGTGCTGCACAAGCTGCTGGTGCCGTTTCGCATCTTAGGCGGGATTGCGGCGGCCAAATGGCGCATACTGCGTGAGCGGCCAACTGTCGTCGTCGGCTTTGGCGGCTATCCGGCCATCCCGGCCATGGCCGCTGCCTGGGCCTTGCGTGTCCCGCGCATGATCCATGAGCAAAATGGCGTGCTGGGCCGCGTCAATCAGCTATTTGCCAAACGTGTAAACCGGATTGCCTGCGGTACCTGGCCAACCGAATTGCCGGGCCATCTTGAGGGGACCCATACTGGCAATCCGGTCCGTGCCGCTGTTTTGGAACATGCAAGTGCCCCTTATATTCCGCCCGGTGATTATCCAATGTCGCTTTTGGTGTTGGGTGGATCGCAGGGCGCGCGGATCATGTCTGATATCGCCCCGCCCGCGATCGCGGCCTTGCCTGAACATATCCGCCGCAATATCCGCGTCAGCCATCAGGCCCGGCCTGAGGATCTTGAACGCGTGCAGGAATTTTATGCGGCTGAGCTAATCACTGCGGATGTGCAAACATTCTTTCACGATGTCCCCCGCCGCATGGTGGATGCGCAGCTTGTCATGTCACGCTCGGGCGCGTCGACCGTTGCGGATGTCAGCGTGATTGGCCGCCCTGCAATCTGGGTGCCGCTGGCCAGCGCTATCCGCGATGAGCAGACCGCAAATGCCCACCAATTGGTTGAGGCCGGGGGGGCTGTTCTGATGACCGAGGACGCATTTGAGGTTGGCCCGCTGACCGAAAAACTGACCGAGCTGCTGTCGGATGAGGCGGGCATGTTGAAGATGTCGCTGGCCGCAACCGCCTGTGGCGTGCCTGATGCGACCGCGCGTTTGGTCGAAATGGTTGAGAGTTTGGCAGAGGCGGGCAAGAAATGATGGATGGGAACCCGGTGATGAACGCAGCAACAAAACTTCCGCTTGATATTGGTCCGATCCACTTTGTCGGGATTGGCGGTATTGGCATGTCCGGCATTGCCGAGGTGCTTTTGAATCATGGCTATACGGTGCAGGGCTCTGACCTGAAGGCGTCGAAAATTACCGATCGTCTGAAATCGCTGGGGGCTGTGATCTATGAGGGCCAGCGGGCTGAGAACCTGGAAGGGGCCGAGGTTGTGGTGATCTCATCTGCTATCAAAACGGGCAATCCCGAATTGGATCAGGCCCGGGCCAAGGGCCTGCCCGTTGTGCGCCGTGCCGAGATGTTGGCCGAACTGATGCGTCTGAAATCCAATGTTGCTGTTGCGGGTACTCACGGGAAAACGACGACCACCACTATGGTGGCTGCGCTGCTGGATGAAGGTGGGATCGACCCGACCGTCATCAATGGCGGCATTATTCATGCCTACGGGTCAAACGCCCGAATGGGGCAGGGCGAATGGATGGTGGTAGAGGCCGATGAAAGCGACGGCACCTTTAACCGGCTGCCCGCGACCATTGCCATTGTCACCAATATCGACCCCGAGCATATGGAACACTGGGGCACGGAAGAGGCCTTGCACAAAGGGTTTTATGACTTCGTGTCCAACATCCCGTTCTATGGGCTGGCGGTTTGCTGCACCGATGATCCGGATGTGCAATCGCTGGTGGGCAAAATCACTGACCGGCGCGTTGTCACCTTTGGCTTTAACGCGCAGGCCGATGTGCGGGCAGTGAACCTGCGCTATAGCGGGGGCAGCGCGTTTTTTGATGTCGCGCTGCAAGGCGAGGATGCGGTGATCGAAGGTTGCGAATTGCCGATGCCGGGTGATCACAACGTCTCAAACGCGTTGTCGGCCGTGGCCGTCGCCCGGCATTTGGGTATGAAAAAGGATGAAATCCGTGCAGCCCTGAAGGGCTTTGGCGGGGTCAACCGGCGCTTTACCAAAGTGGGCGAGGTGGATGGGGTCACCATCATCGACGACTACGGGCACCACCCGGTTGAGATCGCGGCAGTCCTGAAAGCCGCCCGGCAATCCACCAACGGGCGGGTGATCGCCGTGCACCAGCCGCACCGGTTTACACGTCTGTCGCATCACTTCGACGAGTTTTGCGCCTGCTTTAACGATGCCGATGTGGTGGGCATAGCCGAGGTTTTCGCCGCCGGAGAGGCGCCCATCGAGGGGGCCAGCCACACCGACCTGGTCGCCGGGCTGATCCGCAGCGGCCACCGGCACGCGCGGGTTGTGGAAAGCGAAGATGATCTGCTACGCATTGTGCGCGAACAAGCCGGAGAGGGCGACATCGTCGTCTGCCTTGGGGCCGGGACGATCAGCGCCTGGGCCAATGCATTGCCTGGGCGGTTAAAGGGATGAGTGGATGGATGTTGACGAGGTTCGGGATAGGGATTCTCTAAGGCGGTATTTAGATCACTTACCTCAATATGAACGCATGGAAGTTGCGCGTCGTGTTTCATTTAATTCGGCATTTAGGGTTTTTCCAATTTTGGCGCTCGACTTATCCGAAGAGGAATGGGCGCAGCAATTGAATCTGTCGCCACTTCCCTTCTTTGGCTGTTTGGCAACTGCGGAGGCGGGAGGTTTACGTGCTTCGGCTTCCTTTTCGGCAGCTATTCGAGGCGTGACTTGTGCGGCTAATCAACTTGAAACAGAGGTGGCGGTAAAGCCTCAACGTGACGGCAATGCGGCCTCTGCAAGCAACGCGCTGCCCAATGCTATGTTTGCAGCAATAAATGCCGCTACATTTTGGCGCTCTCATAAGACTACTGATCGAATGGGATCGGCGATTGCGGCGGTTGTTTGCGCGACAGCGGCTAGCGAGCACTTGGACTTATGGGAATTGATTAGGGCTGATTTGGTCGGTAACGAACTGATCTGGCCAGACGGCATGCCGGTCGGTTTCGAGCAAACCTGGCAAAATGCGACAGAGGTCATGCGAGAGCGGCCCGTTGATTGGTCTGTTTGGATTAACTGGTACAATCGCATTTTGGGGGCGCGAGACTGGCACCCACGGGCAATGTGGAACGTGCTGCAAAACATGACACCTGAAGACTGGAAAAAAGGCCCCGAACACATCAACCCGATGTTTGATGAAGTATTGGCGCTTTATTTGGAAGAAGATCAAAAAAGGACGGGGGCGCCCAAATCAAGCCAGCCGATTGCTTCACAGCAGATATTGGCGACACGATCCGCAATGATCGAAAACCGTAGACAGTTGCCGGCAAGCTTCGACGCCGTGATTGGATTGATCACGCTAGAGATCGAACGCCTTCAACGTAAAAACTACCAAAGCGATGATGAGCGGGACGAGGCAAAGCGACAGATTGGCGTTTTGACCTCAATGCACGAAGCTGTGCTGGGCCTTGCCGATCTCGTACCTGAAACAGATCATATGCCGCAGGGAGATGCTGAGCAGGCTGTTGGTTTGGTCAGACTTTATTTGGGCAAGTTCAAGGAATGGCCCCGCGCAAATGTGGATGAACTCGTCGACAATACCTGCCGCCTTGGCTTGGTGGGTGCAACTGCTGTTACTCTGCCCCTCCTTGGTGTGAGCGCTACGGTTGCAGCGACTGCGGGAGCCGTGTTTTTCGGCGGTGAACGCATCTTAAAGAATATCAAGTCCGCCAAAGACGCTATACACTGATGCACAAACACAGACCGGAACAAGCCGAAGGCGCCGGTCAGATCGGCGGTCCGACCCAGCGGGGCGGCGATTTGGCTGCCTTGCACACCAATGATGCGGAAGATGCACTTGGCCACCATAAATCAAGTCGCAGGGCAGGTGGCTCGCCACCCCTCGGGCCGTCGCTCAGACCGGCGCTTGCCGCTGCGTTGCCGATTTTTGGCGTTAAACCTGCCATGATCCTGCGGTAGCATCCCTTTTATGAACACGTCTCGGATCATCGGCTTTGTCCGTACAATCATATTATCTGCGCCTTGCAGGCTACGCCGCTTTCCCCGGGGACTGCGATGACCCTTTCTGTGCTTTTGCTTTGCCTTTGGGTGCTTTTGGCCTTTGTGATGGCCGCGATCCCTTCAAATGACAATCATTGGCGCCGCGCCTACGTGCTGATGGCCCTTGGTGCGCCTTTGCTGGTGTTTTTGATTTGGGAGGGCGGTGTTTGGATGGGCCTTGTGGGTGTCGCCGTCGCCTGTTCCGTGTTCCGCTGGCCGGTCTATTATCTGCTGCGCCGATTGCGTCGGCTGATCGGGGCAAAGGAATGAGCGGGTTGGGCATCGTTGCGGGCATGTGCGCGGCGGCTTTGGTGCCATTTGCCTTGCTGGCCCGCATCATGCGCAAAGGTCGGGGCGGATTGGCGTTGACGATCTTATCACTGCTCGGCGCCGGTTTTGCGGTGTTGCTTTACGCGGCAGGCCGTCCATTTGGGATTGATCCGGTTCTGGCCATGTCTTTGGCGCTACTGCTGGTTTTGCCTGCTTTTTCCGGTGCCGCAGCAGGGGCCTTGTTGGGCTGGTTGCTGCGGAAAAGGGATGATCATAAAGTGTATTGAACTATGTTCATTTTTTGATTATCTAGCTGTGTGAAAGGATGACCTATGGACGCCGATATTCTGTTGTTGCTGTTGATACCGACCGCAGGCGTGGCTCTTACAGCATGGCTTTTCCTTACATTGTTCGTGTTTGTCAGTTTTTTGGGCGGGCGGTGGCTGGACACGCCGGCCGATTTGGCCGCTCTATGTGGTATCAGCGCGCCGATTGCTGTAGGGGCCGTGGTCGGCGGCCTTTTGGGGCTGCGCAAGAAGGAAGACAGGATCGATGCTTAAACTCCCGCAGGTGCGTGGCACATTGACCCCGCAGCGCGCGCTGTCCGAGCTGACATGGATGCGCGTTGGTGGCCCCGCAGAAATGCTTTTTCAGCCCGCAGATATTGATGATTTATCCGATTTTCTGGCGGGCCTTGATCCTGCGGTGCCGGTCTTTCCGATGGGTGTCGGTAGCAATTTGATCGTCCGCGATGGCGGGATTGCAGGTGTTGTGATCCGGCTGGGGCGTGGCTTTAACGCGATTGATATCGGCGATGATGTGGTGACTGCTGGCGCGGCTGCTTTGGACGCGCATGTGGCCCGCAAGGCCGCCGATGCAGGGTTTGATCTGACCTTTTTGCGTACCATTCCTGGATCGATTGGCGGTGCCGTGCGCATGAATGCAGGATGTTATGGTCATTATGTCGCCGATGTTTTGACATCAGCCACTGTGGTGCTGCGTGATGGCACCGTCACCCAGCTTCCGGCGGAGGCCCTGCAGTTGTCCTATCGTCAAAGCGTTCTGCCCGATGGCGCTGTCATTGTGGATGCCTGCTTTGCCCCGCCCAAAGGCGCGCCCGAGCAACTGGCCCAGCGTATGGTTGATCAGCTTACCAAGCGCGATGAGACCCAGCCCACAAAGGATCGGACCGCCGGATCGACCTTTCGGAACCCGGCTGGGTTTTCCTCAACCGGACGGGCGGATGATGTGCATGATCTGAAGGCCTGGAAGGTCATTGATAATGCCGGGATGCGCGGTGCCACCTTGGGCGGCGCCGTAATGAACACCAAGCATTCCAACTTTCTGACCAATGCGGGCGGTGCGACCGCTGCCGATCTTGAGGATTTGGGTGAAGAGGTGCGGAAAAAGGTTTACGATTCCCAGCAGATCGCGCTAGAATGGGAAATTATGCGGGTTGGTCGCCGGACGGGCGAAAATCCAGCGAAATAACCGGCCAAAAGGCCGTGATCCAAAGGGCGGGATAGGTCCTGGATCGTTACAAATGACGGGTCGCAAAAGACCCGCTAAGAAGGCGGTTGGGTATGTCGAGCAGGGCAAACCCGAAAGTTGTTGTCCTCATGGGCGGCCCATCAGCGGAACGTGACGTTTCGCTGAGTACGGGCCGCGAATGTGCATCGGCTTTACGGGAAGCAGGATATGAGGCGATTGAGGTCGATGCCGACCTGAATGTCGCGTCGCGCCTTCAAGAGATTTCCCCTGACGTTGTCTTTAACGCTTTGCATGGCCGTTGGGGCGAGGATGGTTCCGTTCAGGGCATTCTGGAATGGCTTCGTATTCCGTACACGCATTCCGGCGTTTTGGCCTCTGCCCTTGCCATGGACAAATTGCGCACCAAGGAAATTTACCGCGCCCATGGACTGCCTGTTGCCCAAAGCGTTCTGGCCAGCGCCGAGGATGTGCGCGCCAATCATGTTATGAGGCCACCTTACGTGGTGAAGCCTTACAATGAAGGGTCCAGCGTCGGCATATACATTGTGCAAGAGGGTGCGAATTCCCCGCCGCAGCTGTCCCCGCAAATGCCCGAACAGGTTATGGCCGAGGCCTTTGTGCCCGGCCGTGAATTGACAGTTGCTGTCATGGGTGATCGCGCCTTGACCGTCACGGATATCGTGACCGATGGCTGGTATGACTACGATGCGAAATACAAGCCTGGCGGATCGGCCCATGTTGTGCCAGCGGATATTCCTGCGGATGTCTTTGCGGCCTGTATGGACTACGCTTTGCGCGCCCATCAGGTGATTGGCTGCCGTGGTTTGTCGCGCACGGATTTCCGCTGGGATGATACCCAGGGCGTTGCGGGTTTGATCCTGCTGGAAACCAATACGCAGCCCGGTATGACCCCCACCTCATTGGCGCCCGAACAGGCCGCCTTTGCGGGCTATGATTTCCCTGCGCTTTGCGGTTGGCTGGTGGAGGATGCGTCATGCGATCGTTGATGCAACGCCGCGCCCCGGCCACCGCGCCGCGTGATCCGGCCCCGTCAAAGCTGGGCTATCGGTTCCAGCGTCTTATGCTGACACCTGGTTTTCGCGCGACTGTGCGGATTGGCGTGCCAATTCTGCTAATCGCAGCAATTGCTGGCTCGTGGTACTCCAAGCCGGAAAACCGCAGCGCGCTTGCGGCCACGATTGCCGAAACCAAACGCAGCTTTCAAGAGCGCCCTCAATTCATGGTGCAGGCGCTGAATATCACTGGCGCGGATGAACAAACCATGGCCACTGTCGCCGGTTTGGTCCCTTCTGAATATCCGATGTCCTCTTTCGATCTGGATCTGGAGGCGATCCGCCGTGATGTTGAAGCGCTTGAACCTGTGCAAACCGCCAGCGTCCGGGTGGGGCAGGCAGGCCTGCTTGAGGTTGTGCTGACCCCGCGTTTGCCTGTGGCCCTTTGGCGGGACGGACCGGTTTTGCGGCTGATCGATGCTGAGGGCGTCCGCTCTGGCACTGTATCATCGCGTGCCGACCGGCTTGATTTGCCGCTTATTGCGGGGGACGGGGCTGAGCAGAATATTCAAGAAGCGTTAGCCCTTTATGCCGGTGCGGGTCCGTTGCGCGAGCGGGTGCGCGGCCTGGTGCGCATGGGTGAGCGCCGCTGGGATATTATCCTGGATCGTGAGCAACGCATTTTGCTGCCGGGTGACGGCGCGGTTGCAGCGCTTGATCGGGTGATCGCCCTAAACGACGCGCAAGACATGCTGAGCCGGGATGTCGCCATCGTGGATATGCGCAATGCTGAACGGCCAACGCTGCGGATGAACGAAGAGGCCGCGGCGGCGTTGCGCCGCGCAAGCACAACAAATGATAATAATAATGGGGCGAGCAACTAATGGGCGATCTTTATGACAGCCAGCGGGCGATGCGGCAGATGCGCAAAGCGGCCATGCAGCGGGGTGTTGTGGCAATTTTGGATGTTGGCACATCGAAAATAGCCTGCCTTGTGTTGCGTTTTGATGGGCCCGAACAGTTCCGTAGCGTTGACGGTGTCGGGTCCATGGCGGGCCAATCGCAATTCCGCGTCATCGGCGCCGCCACGACACGGTCGCGCGGTGTGCGTTTTGGCGAAGTCGACGCGATGCAAGAAACCGAGCGGGCGATCCGTACCGTTGTGCAAGCGGCCCAGAAAATGGCCAATGTTCGCGTCGATCACGTTATTGCTTGCCTGTCCGGCGCGCGCCCGCGCTCTTACGGACTTGATGGCGTGCTTGATGTGGCCGGCGGCATGGTCACCGAGCAGGATATCAGCCAGGTTATGGCCAATTGCGATGTGCCCGACTACGGCGCTGACCGCGAGGTGTTGCATGCGCAGCCTGTGAACTTTGCGCTTGATCATCGGTCCGGTCTGGCCGATCCGCGCGGGCAGATTGGCCATAGACTGACGACAGATATGCATATGTTGACGGTTGATGCGACGGCTATTCAGAACCTGTTTTACTGCATCAAACGCTGTGACCTGGAACTGGCCGGGCTGGCGTCGTCTGCCTATGTGTCTGGCATGTCTTCACTTGTTGAGGATGAGCAAGAGCTGGGTGCGGCCTGCATCGATCTGGGCGGCGGTTCGACAGGCATTTCGGTCTTTATGAAAAAACACATGATCTACGCTGATAGCGTGCGCATGGGCGGTGAGCATGTGACCTCTGACATTTCGATGGGCTTGCAGGTGTCCACATCGGTCGCAGAGCGGATCAAGACATTCTATGGCGGCGTTGTTGCAACCGGGATGGACGACCGCGAAATGATCGAGGTTGGCGGCGACACCGGTGATTGGGAACATGACCGGCGCACCGTTAGCCGGGCCGAGCTGATTGGCATCATGCGCCCCCGCGTTGAAGAGATCCTCGAAGAGGTTCGATCCCGTCTGGATGCAGCCGGGTTTGAGCATTTGCCAAGCCAGCAGATTGTTCTGACTGGCGGTGGTAGCCAGATCCCCGGTCTTGATGGGCTCGCCAGTAAAATTTTGGGTCAGCAGGTACGGCTTGGTCGCCCGTTGCGGGTACAAGGCCTGCCGCAGGCTGCGATTGGCCCCGCGTTTTCAAGCGCCGTGGGCCTGACATTATTTGCCGCGAATCCGCAGGATGAATGGTGGGATTTCGAAATTCCGGCCGATAATTACCCGGCGCGGTCGCTCAAACGCGCAGTGAAATGGTTTAAGGACAATTGGTAATGCGCAACATCTTGCCCAGCCGCCGATATCAGCGCGTTTGGGCAAGGTTTTTGTCCATATTTGGTGGCATTTTTGTGTTTTTCCCGTGACCTTTCGGCATCACTTCGTTATTGTCGATATCAATAAACAGCAGGCGCCCGCAGGCACGGGCTAAAATAACAGGCGGATCGAGTTATGACTTTGAACCTATCCCTTCCCGGGCATGAAGAACTGAAACCACGGATCACCGTATTTGGTGTGGGTGGCGCTGGCGGCAACGCGGTCAACAACATGATCGAGCAGCAGCTTGATGGGACCGAATTTGTGGTGGCGAACACGGACGCGCAGGCGCTCCAGCAATCGCATGCAGGCGCAAAGATCCAAATGGGTCTGAAGGTCACCGAAGGCTTGGGCGCTGGTGCCCGGGCAACCGTTGGCGCAGCCGCGGCCGAAGAAAGCATTGAACAGATCGTGGACCATCTGGCAGGGGCGCATATGTGCTTTATCACTGCCGGTATGGGCGGCGGCACCGGCACTGGTGCAGCCCCGATCATTGCGCAGGCCGCCCGTGAATTGGGTGTTCTGACCGTTGGTGTTGTCACCAAGCCCTTCCAGTTTGAAGGTGCCAAGCGGATGAAACAGGCCGAAGAGGGTGTCGAAGCCCTGCAGAAGGTCGTGGATACGCTGATCATCATTCCGAACCAGAACCTGTTCCGTCTGGCCAATGAAAACACAACCTTTACCGAAGCTTTCGCGCTGGCCGATGACGTGCTTTACCAAGGTGTGAAGGGCGTGACTGATCTGATGGTGCGTCCTGGCCTGATCAACCTTGATTTTGCCGATGTGCGCGCCGTGATGGACGAAATGGGCAAAGCGATGATGGGTACGGGCGAGGCTGAAGGCGAAGATCGCGCTATTCAGGCTGCTGAAAAAGCCATCGCGAACCCGCTTTTGGATGAGATTTCGCTTGAGGGTGCCAAAGGCGTTCTGATCAACATCACCGGCGGCTACGATCTGACATTGTTTGAGCTTGATGAAGCCGCCAACAAGATCCGTGAAAAGGTCGATGGCGAGGCCAATATCATCGTGGGTTCGACGCTCGACACTGATATGGGCGGCAAGATGCGCGTTTCTGTTGTTGCAACCGGGATAGATGCGATTTCCAGCAATGCCGAAACCCCATTGCCGCGCCGTTCCATGGCGGCCCCTTTGACGCAGACCGTTTCCGTCGAAGCGCCTGCTGCGCCTGTTCAGGAAGCGGCCCCAGTGATGCAAGAGGCGGCGCCAGCACCAGCCGATAACCGCAGCTTGTTTGAAGAGCTTGACGTGCCAGCCGCGCAGCCGCAGCAGCCTGCAGCGTTCCAACCACAGCGTGATGCACAGGAGCCCGCGCCGGTCGTTGCCGCTGCTGATGAAGTGCCTGCACCTGCCTATACACCGCGCGCTGAGCCTGCATTGACTGAGGCGGAGACATTCGTCGCCCCGCGTGCAGCAGCCCCCGGCACACCTTCGCCTGAGGCACTTGCGCGCTTGCAAGCCGCTGTAAACCGCGCGCCAAAACCGGTAGAGCAACCACAGCAGCACGCCGCGCACGAGGCTGCAGAGGCCGAAAAGCCGCGCTTTGGAATCAACTCGCTGATCAACCGCATGACCGGGGCGCAGGCCGAAGGAAGCGCACCGCAGCAACCAGCCCGCGCGCAGCCGCAAGTGACCGCGTTGCATCAAGAGCCCGCAGTGCAGGAAGATCAGGAAAAGATCGAGATTCCCGCGTTTCTGCGACGTCAGGCGAATTAATTCTGACACATAACGTCAGGTCACAGTGATGATGAAGGCCGCAATCATGCGGCCTTTTTCTTTTGAAAACAACGGTATGTACAATCGGTCACATTGCTGCCGCAAACCTGACAGCCCATGTTTCAGTCGGTTGTAAAGAGTGAGTTGAGACCGCAGGGGCGGGGCGCTACTCCTTTAAGGACGCAAAACCACTCAAGGTCCTGACGCTCTTGCAAACAACACTTAAATCACAGGTTATCTTTGAAGGCACTGGATTGCATTCTGGTATGCCTGTCCGTGTTGTTTTGAACCCGGCAGCTGCGGGGACGGGAATTGTGTTTCGGCGCATGGATGTGACTGGTCAGCCAGAACTTCCTGCCCGCTGGGATCAGGTGATCGTTTCCCCTTTGAATACACGGTTGACCAATGCGGATGGTGTGACGGTGTCGACCATTGAACATCTGATGGCGGCTTTGGCTGGCTGCGGCGTGCATAACGCATTGATTGAGCTGGACGGGCCAGAAGTCCCGATCCTTGATGGCAGTGCGGCTGTCTTTGTCCGCGGGATTGTGAAGACCGGTTTGACCCGGCTGTCTGCACCGCTTCGGGCGATTGAAATTTTGAAGGACGTATCCGTCAGCGACGGCCCGGCCTTTGCGCAGCTGTCCCCGGCGACCACTTTACAAATCGATTTTGCCATTGATTTCGAAGATGCCGCGATCGGCAAGCAGCATAAGACGCTGAATATGGCCAATGGGTCCTTTGTGCGCGAGCTGTGCGATAGCCGGACATTCTGTCGCTCTGCCGATGTCGATGCGATGCGTGCCAATGGCTTGGCGCTTGGCGGCAGTGTTGAAAATGCGGTTGTGGTTGATGGGGATAAGGTCCTGACCCCGGGCGGCTTACGGCACCCAGATGAGGCCGTGCGCCATAAGATGCTGGATGCTTTGGGTGATCTTTATACGGCTGGCGCGCCGATCTTGGGCCGCTATCAGGGCACACGCGCCGGGCATGCGATGACCAACAAATTGTTGCAGGCGCTTTTTGCTGATGATTCTGCTTGGCGCTGGGTGAATTGCGATGCGAAAATCGCAGCCCGCTTGCCCGGTGTCGGCGTCAGCGCGGCTGATCTTGCCGCTGTTGCGTAAGCCTTCTGCAAACAGTTGATCACAGGGTGATCAAAAGGCATTTTGCCCCCCATTTTTCTATGCTAGACCCGTCTCAATTCAGTGTGGGCCCACTCTTGGGTACAGCGAGCAATAAGGACGACAACCGTGTCAGGCAGCAGTGATCACAAACGCCGAAGATTTGGCGCGCTCTTGGCATTGGCGCTTTTGGCCGCTTGTGGTGGCGGCGACCGGGCAGGCGAACCGCTGGATGCGCTGACGGCCCAACAAATCTTTGAACGGGGTGAGCGGCAAGTCAGTCAGGGCAATGCAGATGATGCCGCTTTCACCTTTGGTGAGATTGAGCGCCTTTATCCCTATTCAGAATATGCGCAGCGCGCCTTGATTATGCAGGCTTATGCGTATCACCTGGACGAGGATTACCCAAATAGCCGCGCCGCCGCGCAGCGGTATCTGGATTTCTATCCAGCCGAACAAGATGCTGCTTATGCAGCCTATCTTCTTGCACTGTCCTATTACGACCAGATTGATGAAGTGGGCCGTGATCAAGGGCTGACCTTTCAGGCATTGCAGGCCCTGCGCCGAGTGATCGAAACCTATCCTGATAGCGAATATGCACGTACATCGGTGCTAAAGTTTGATCTGGCATTTGATCACCTGGCCGCCAAGGAAATGGAAATCGGCCGCTACTATCTTAAACGTGGACAATATGCGGCTGCGGTCAACCGGTTCCGTACTGTGGTCGAGGATTTCCAGACCACAACCCATACGCCTGAAGCTTTGCATCGTTTGGTCGAATCCTACCTGTCACTGGGCCTGGTCGAAGAGGCGCAGACAGCGGGCGCTATTCTGGGGCATAATTACCGATCAACCGAATGGTATGAGGCCAGCTTTGTCCTGCTGACCGGTGAAGGGCTGAACCCGAATGCCACTGGCGACAATTGGCTTGCGTCAATTTACCGTCAGGTGCTGCGCGGTGAATGGCTCTGACCATGATGCGCGTCGGATGACAGCCAGGCCCTGACATGCTCCGTAGTCTGAATATCCGGGATATGTTGATTATCGACCAGCTGGAACTGGCGTTTCAGCCGGGTTTGAACGTGTTGACCGGTGAGACGGGTGCCGGGAAATCGATCCTGCTCGATTCGTTGGGCTTTGTCCTTGGCTGGCGCGGCCGGGCCGAACTGGTTCGCCAAGGTGCCGCGCAGGGCGAGGTGACCGCCTGTTTTGATATTCCCATTGGCCATCCTGTCATGGCTGTCTTGGAAGAGGCAGGGATCCCCGCCGAGGATGAGCTGATCTTGCGCCGCGTCAATACCCGCGATGGCCGCAAAACCGCATGGGTCAATGATCGGCGCGTCAGCGGCGAGGTGCTGCGCGCCTTGTCTGACCGCTTGATTGAGCTGCATGGCCAACATGATGATCGCGGGCTGTTGAATGCGCGTGGTCACCGTCAGATGCTGGATGCCTATGGCGGCTTAGAGGGCGATGTTGCCCAGTTGGCCAAGGCTTGGCAGGCTTTGGGCGCTGCCCGCCAGGCCCTTGATGCGGCCGAGACCCGTATCGCCGAAATCCGTACCGAAGAGGAATATTTGCGCCATGCGGTGGCCGAGCTGGACGCGCTTGCACCTGAACCGGGCGAAGAGGCGGCTTTGGACACCAAACGCCGCATGATGCAGGCTGCCGAAAAGATCCGCACCGATATCGCCAAGGCGGGTGAGGCGCTGGGGTTGCAGGGCGCAGAGGGGCTGATCAGTGATGCTTCGCGCTGGCTGCAAGGGGCCGCGGCCCAGGCCGAGGGGCAGCTTGATGCGCCGCTTAACGCGATTGAGCGGGTGATGACACCGCTGGATGAGGCTCAGCAGGGCATTGAAGCCTGTCTTGATGCGTTGTCGTTTAACCCGGCCGAGCTGGAAGATGTCGAGGAACGGCTTTTTGCCATTCGCGGATTGGCGCGCAAGCATAATGTGCTGGCCGATGAGCTTAGCGCCTTTGCCGATGACCTGCGCACCCGGCTTTCCGTGTTGGATGACAGCACAGATGGGCTTCAGAAACTGAAAGCGGCTTTGGTGGCCGCCGAAGAAGCTTACGACCATAAGGCCGCGCGCCTGTCAAAAGGGCGGGCGAAGGCGGCCAAAGCGCTTGATGCGGCCATGGCCGCAGAGCTTGCCCCGCTCAAGATGGAACGTGCCGTGTTCGCAACTGATATCGCAGCATCTACGCCCGGCCCAGAAGGGGTAGATGAGGTTGCATTTCAGGTTGCCACCAACCCTGGTGCGCCCGCCGGGCCACTGAACAAAATCGCTTCGGGTGGGGAGCTGAGCCGCTTTTTACTTGCGCTTAAGGTTTGCCTGACCGGAACCAAGGGCGGGTTGACCATGATCTTTGATGAGATTGACAGGGGCGTTGGCGGCGCAACGGCCGACGCGGTTGGGCGCCGTTTGGTGGCATTGGCAAGCGATGGCCAGGTGCTGGTGGTGACCCACTCACCGCAGGTCGCAGCCCTAGGGCAGCATCATTGGCGGGTTGAGAAACGTCAGACGACAGCGGAAACGACCTCGACAGTCGTGCCTTTGGACGATGATGCACGGGTGGATGAAATCGCACGGATGTTGTCAGGCGACGTGGTGACCGATGCGGCAAAAGCGGCAGCGTTGGAACTGATCAGAAGCTGAGAATGAAATAGGGGCGGCAGGCACCTTGCTGACGCAAATTCCCCACCACCCCTTTTAACATACGGGTTACCCAACCCACTCTTTAATTCTGTACGATCGGCCACTCACCTCCGACACGTCCAGCAATCACACTTAGAAAAAGCCGCAAACGTCTTTTCCCCGTAACACTTTGCTTGAGGGTCCAACTATGGAACAAGCAAAGACACTTGTTAACGACACCAGGTCATACTGACCTGCAAAACAAATATACCGGCTCGTCTATAAGTCAATCAACCTGTACCAAAGTATGTCAGTAGTGCTGACCTACGATTGGAGGTTGCATGAGGTGGCTCCCGGTTTCGGTGAGTTTCGGTCTCATTTTTTGGAAAGAAGCGTAATGATATGGCTTTTTTTATTGACTTTGGGTGCGGTTGACCGGTCGTAATTTCACCGACGCTACCGCGAAGTTGTGCGATGAGATTCGCAGTGATTCCCTTATACCCAATGTCTAAAATGCAACCTTAAATGGTTAATCGGTCTGCCGAAAATCGGGTGTGATGACCTCACGTTCCCGTGATCTGATGGCGCAACAGACAGCTGGTATTTGCCCGGCTCTCATCTTCGGACGCGTGGGCGAAGCAAAGACGGGGCGGCGGAAAATGCGCCCTGTGCAACATGTCCAGAAAAATTGAAAATCTCAACCGGGTCCTGATGTTGCAGAGCAAACCAAATTCGCTCTAGAACGGTTGTGAAGAGTATGATCGGCCAGCTTTCTGATGAGGCAAGCCGATTGGAAAGCAGGCGCTATGGGTAATCCAGACAAATCAGTGATGCAAAAGGGCATTACAGAACTGTCTGATGCATGTTGGCGCGCTGCCCATGTCATGAAAACCCGTGGGCCCAGCCAAATCCAGTTTTGGTTTATCGCGTTGGCCATTGGTATCAGTGCGGGCGTGGTTGCTGTCCTTTTTCGTCTCGGGATCGAGTTTATTCAGGCAACCGTCTATGGCACGCAGGACGTCCGATTTCTGCATTCCTTCGTGGCAGGGCTGGCATGGTATCAGATCCTGCTGATCCCGATATGTGGCGGATTGATCGTCGGTCTCATTCTGGATCGGTTTACTGATGACGGACGGGTCCGTTCGGTTGCTGACGTGATCGAAGGGGCGGCTTTGGCAGAGGGGCGCGTGGAAATACGGCGCGGCCTTGCCTCGGCGGCGGCGTCGATGATTACCTTATCGACAGGCGGATCAAGCGGGCGCGAGGGACCGGTGGTGCATTTAGCGGCGGTCGTATCCACCGGTGTTTGCCGTTGGATCAGGGCAAATGGGATCACGGGGCGTGATTTGCTGGGCTGCGCCGTCGCTGCCGCAGTATCGGCCAGTTTCAATGCGCCGATTGCGGGGGCGCTATTCGCATTGGAAGTTGTCTTACGGCATTTCGCCGTCCATGCCTTTGCGCCAATTGTGATCGCATCGGCGGTGGGAACCGTCATCAACAGGCTGGTTTTTGGCGACGTGACGGAATTTGTGCTGCCTGTGCAAAACGCGTTGGCCTTCTATGTCGAATTGCCGGCGTTTTTGATCCTGGGGCTGGTCTGCGGTCTGGTCGCCGTTGTCTTGATGAAAGCGATCTTTTTTGTTGATGACGTGGGCAACCGGCTGCAAGAGCTTACGGGTTTGCCGCGTTTCTTACGCCCGGCCGTTGCTGGCGCTTTGCTAGGCGGTTTGGCGATTTGGTGGCCGCATATCATTGGGGTCGGGTATGAAACCACATCGGCCGCACTCACCGGAGAGCTGTTGCTGCACGAAGCAATCATCTTTGTGATCCTCAAGATCATCGCGGTTGCGATCACCATGGGGGGGCGGATGGGCGGCGGCGTTTTCTCGCCTTCATTGATGGTCGGCGCGCTGACCGGATTGGCCTTTGGCATCATCGCGACATCGATCTTTCCCACCGTGTCGGGTGAGGGAACGCTTTATGCGTTGGCCGGAATGGGGGCCGTGGCCGCTGGGGTGCTGGGCGCGCCGATTTCCACAACCTTGATTGTGTTCGAACTGACGGGCGACTGGCAAACCGGCCTTGCGGTGATGGTCGCTGTGTCGCTGTCTTCGGCGCTGTCCTCGCGGATGGTGGACCGATCATTCTTTTTGACCCAGCTTGAGCGGCGCAATGTGCATCTTGCAGCCGGGCCACAAGCCTATCTGCTGGCGACGTTCAAAGTCGTCAGCGTCATGCGCGCGCAAGGTGCCGCCAATGGGGCCGAGGAAGAGGCCTGCTGGGATTTGGTACGCGACGGCGTCTACATTGATGGCAATGCGACGCTTGAGCAGGCCATGCCACTTTTTGATCAGGGCGGCTACCGGTACATCCCGGTGGTGACGCTGGGCGGCGAAGATAGCCCGCCCGAGCTTTGGGGCGCATTATTCCAAGTCGATGCGTTAAGGGCGATGAATAAAGCGCTGTCAGACACCGCAGCCGAAGAGCATTCCTAAAGCCCTGACGCCAAGACCAGACTAAACTAAACCTCTTCTACGGTGACCTTCGCAGTATAAAAGGCGATATGATCCTTGATCGCCGCGACCTCTGTTTTGGGGGCCTCATAAGACCAAGCGGCATCGGCAATCGGGCCGCTTTTGGCGACGATTGTGAAATAGCTGGCTTCGCCCTTATGCGGGCAATGCGAGCTTGTCTCGCTCGGTTCCAGAAAGGTCATTGCGATGCCGCTGCGGGGAAAATAGGTGACCGGAGGAAAATCCCCTTCGATCAATTCCAGCGCATTACTGCTTTCGCCTAAAACGGCGCCTGCGGCCCGGACAACCCAAGTGCCCGAAGCGGGCCGAATTTTGATATGATCAGCCATAGGCGTGTCCTTTCATGGGCGCGATTGAAAGCGCCAGTTAGGGTCTTGGTCGTCTAGGCGTTCGCTGTAACGCTTTGATGTCAAAGCGGCGCGCAGGCGCGACGCAGCCACGCAAGTGGGGCATCATCCAGTCGGGGCGCCAGCTGCTGCAATGTATCAGCATGGTAGCGATCGATCCAGTCCCGTTCTTGCGTGCTGAGCAATTGGGTATCGATCAGTTGTCGGTCAAAGGGCACATAGGTAAGCGTTTCAAAATCCAGCATCGCGCGATCGTCTCCGCCCGCGATTGGGGCGGCGTCGCGGACAACAATCAGGTTTTCAATACGAATGCCAAACGCGCCCTCGCGGTAATAGCCTGGCTCATTGGATAGGATCATGCCGGGTTCGAGAGCTACAGTAGAGCGGCGCGAGATCCCTTGCGGGCCTTCATGCACGCACAGATAGCTGCCGACGCCGTGCCCCGTGCCGTGATCATAATCCAGTCCCGCCATCCAGAGCGGGGCGCGGGCCAGCGCATCCAAATGCTGCCCGCCAACCCCTTTGGGAAAACGTGCGCGGCTGACTGCAATCATACCCTGCAGGACACGCGTGTAGCAGGCGCGCTGTTCGGCATCGGGCGTTCCAATGACAACTGTGCGGGTGATATCGGTCGTGCCGTCGACATACTGACCACCGCTATCCACCAAAAGCAGCTCATTCAGGCCAATCGTCCGGTTGGTTTTTTCATTAACGCGGTAATGCACAATCGCCCCATGCGGGCCCGCGCCGCAGATCGTGTCAAAACTGATATCGCGCAAAGCGTTTGTCTGCGCGCGGAAGCCTTCCAGGGCGCGGACAACATCGATTTCGGACAAGGTGCCTTTGGGGGCTTCGACGTCAAGCCAGGCCAGAAATTGCACCATCGCAATCCCGTCGCGTTCATGCGCGGCGCGCGCGCCATCAATCTCGGTCTGGTTCTTGCGCGCCTTTGGCAGAATGCACGGGTCGCGTTTTTCGAGTACGGCGACATCGGCATCCTGCAAGGTGGTCTGGATGATCTGCGGGCAGGATTGTGGATCAATCCTGACAGGACCGGGCAGGGCGGCAACGGCATCAAGAAATGCGGCCACTGGGCGAATTTCGACTTCGGCCCCAAGGTGGTCTAAAACATCGCGTGCTTTGCCGTCGCCTGCAAAAAGGGCGACCTTGCCTGATTGGTCCAGGATCGCAAAGGCCTGCGGAACGGGGTTGCGTGGAATGTCATTGCCCCGGATGTTCAAAAGCCAGGCGATACTGTCGGGCAGGGTGATAATTGCGGATTGCGCGTCAAGGTCGGTTGCCAGCCGGTTGCGCTTTTCGGCATGCGGCTCGCCCGCCTGTGCCAAGGGTTGCGCAAAGAATGGGGCGCTTGGCGGGGCAGGTTGATCATCCCAGATGGCATCCACGAGATTTTCTATCGGGGTAAGTGTATAGTCGGTCAGCGCGGTTTGCAGTTGGTTCACTTCGCGTACAGTGTGCAGCCACGGATCAAAGGCGATGGTGCGCCCAGCGGGAAGATTTGCTTTGAGCCAATCGGCAAGCTGCTCTTCCGGCCAGGGAATGGGTGTAAATACATCCGCAACTTCGGCGCGGACTTGTACGCGGTAACGCCCGTCTACAAAGATGCCAGCGATGTGATTTAGAACAGCGCAAAACCCCGCTGAACCGCTAAATCCGGTCAACCATTCAAGGCGCGCATCCCTGTCAGCGACATATTCGCCTTGATGTGCATCAGCGCGGGGAACCAGGAAACAATCAACTTTGTTTTGGGCCATCCGATCGCGCAATCGGACCAGTCTTGGCGGTCCTTGATCAGGTGAGGACTGGCTTTCAAATGTTTGAAACATATAGTGAAACCTTAATCATTTGTGCCGTATCAAATTTCTAGAAATTTGATATCGCTCAGCTCGCTTTTCGCATGCCCATGACCCGCGCCCGCTTGCGTGGGTCGCTGTCAAACAAGCTAGCCAATTGTTCGGTCATCGCACCAGCCAATTGTTCGACATCCGTGATGGTCACCGCACGTTCATAGTAACGGGTGACATCATGACCGATCCCGATTGCGACAAGCTCGACCGCCTTGCGTTTTTCGACCATCTCGATCACATCACGCAGGTGTTTTTCCAGATAATTCGCTGGGTTAACGGACAAAGTTGAATCGTCGACCGGCGCTCCATCCGAAATCACCATAAGGATCTTGCGCTGCTCGCCGCGCAGCGCCAGACGCCGATGCGCCCATTCCAGCGCCTCGCCGTCGATGTTTTCCTTCAGCAGTCCTTCTTTCATCATCAGCCCCAAATTGGGACGTGTCCGCCGCCAGGGGGCATCAGCCGACTTATAGATGATATGGCGCAGGTCATTCAGCCGGCCAGGGGTGGCGCCGCGCCCATCAGCCAGCCATTTCTCGCGCGATTGCCCGCCTTTCCAAGCCTTTGTGGTGAAACCCAAAATCTCGACCTTCACATCGCAACGCTCGAGCGTACGCGCCATAACGTCGGCGCAAATGGCGGCAATCGAAATCGGACGCCCGCGCATAGAGCCCGAGTTATCCAGCAGCAGCGTCACAACCGTATCGCGGAATTCCATATCCTTTTCGACCTTGAAGGACAGCGGCGTCGTGGGCGAGGCCACGATCCGCGCCAGCCTACCGGCGTCCAGAATGCCTTCTTCGCGGTCGAATTCCCATGATCTGTTCTGCTGGGCCTGCAACCGGCGCTGCAACTTATTGGCCAGACGGGACACGGCACCTTTCAATGGCTCAAGTTGCTGGTCAAGATAGGCGCGCAGCCGTTCCAGCTCGACCGGTTCGGCAAGATCTTCTGCCGCGATTTCTTCGTCAAAATCTGTGGTCGATACACTATAATCAGGGTCCGCGTCCGAGACAGGCTGCGGCATGGGCGGATCCAGTGGTGCCTCACCTTCGGGCATTTCTGTTTCTTCGCCCATTTCTGCATCAGCCTGATCATCCATGCTGATCTGGGCTTGGCTGGCATCCTGTTGCTCTTCCTGGCTTTGCTCGGGGCTGCCTTCAGCGTCTTCGCCATCACTCTCATCATCGCCAGTGGTGTCAGCTTCGTCTTCCTGATCGTCTTGGGCTTCTTCGGCGTTGTCCTCTTGATCCTCATCAAGACTATCGGGGTCATCCCCCAATTGGTCGCCATATCCCATGTTGCTGATCAGCTGGCGGGCCAATCTGGCAAAGGCCTGTTGGTCATTCAGTGTCTCGGACAGGTTTTCCAGCGCAGTGCCGCAATGATCTTCGATAAAGCCGCGCCACAGCTCCATGACATTGGCCGCCCCCTTGGGCAGATCGCGGCCCGTGGCAAGATGCCGGATCAGATAGCCCGCGGCCACGGCCAGAGGGGCATCAGAGGCTTGGCCGATTTGTTCATACCCTTTGCGCAGCGCCTCATTTTCGATCTTCGCATCGATGTTTCCCGCAGTGCCGGGCATGTGCTGCGCGCCCACGGCTTCGATGCGGGCCGTTTCCATAGCATCATATAGATCACGTGCCATTTGCCCTTGGGGCATATACCGCGCGGCGACACCCGGGTCGTGAAACTTATGGCGCAGCGCATAGGCATCAGCGGTTCCGCGTGCCAAAAGCACCTCATCACGGTTCATCCGGCGGCTGACCTGGGGCAGGCGGATCGTATCGGCTGTTTGACCCGCAGGATCGACCGAATAGGTGACCGAAAGTTCGGCATCATCGGCCAAGACCTTGGTCGCTTCGGCAAGCGCTTTTTTGAACGGGTCGGCTGGGTTGTCGGATGGCTTACTCATAGGGCCGTTAGATCATTGGTCGGGCACCGGGGCAAGGCCAAGTCAGCCAAGTTCGTCAGTCGAGCTCCCATGTATCGCGCAGCTGCGCACAACGCGCTGGCAGATGGTAGTCATATGTCAGATCGGCCAACGGGGTGGCCGAGGGGGCATCACGCCCGGATTGCTCAAAAAGGCGATCATCATCCGTCAGATCGCCGGTTTCGGGATCTACTTGCGGCGGCGTGCCCGAAACTTCGTAAGCGCCTGTCAGAAGGTTGATATCGCAAGCGAATATGCTGTTATCCAGCCGGTCATATGTTGTGAACGTATAACCCACCAGCATCAGGATGCCATCGCGCATCGCGACCGTATGGGTAAGACGCCACGGATTTCGGCCTGAGCCAGATTGTTCTGAATGGATCATCAGTGAACCCTGCTCAGAACGTTCTAGATAGGGCGTATCGCCAAACATCCCGCCGCTCCAAACCGCATTGCGGACAACCAGGATTGGCTCAGCTAAATTGTCCTGCACATTTGGCATCACAAAAATATCTGCGCTGCCTCGCTCATCGGCGCTTTTCAAAAGCGTGACTTGTTCGCAGCCGATATCCTCGGTCAGGTCAATGCAGATTGTGTCGATCAAGCGGGCAAGAGTAGCCGCCTCCTGTTGCGCTTTGGCGGGATGGGCCATCACGTAGGTGGCAAGGATAACAATAAGGAAGAATGGCTTTTGCATAAACAGCTCCATCAATATGGCGATGGGGTCAGGCTACGTTCTGCGTCCCGAAATAGCGAGAGGTTAGCTCGTAAGTAACCCTGCGCATTCTTGGGTCAGGCTAACCGCGCGTGCCTCAGCCCAGGCTGCATCGGCAGGATCGTCATTGAAGGTTGCACGGGTCAACAAAACCGACTGCGCATGCTTGGCCATGAGGCGCCAATGCAGCACCTGCCGCCCTTCATCCGGTTTCGCAATTGCGGTGACCAAATCAATCATTGACGCCCGCTGCCGCTTGGTTTGCTCAGATGCGGCACCATCGAACATCCATTGATGTTCCATCAGCGCAGACAAGCGCCCTGTACAGGTGGCAAAATAGTGAAGCTGATTTTCGTGGGACGGGGCCGCGCGCGCGGTAGTGGCTTGGACCAAAGCCAGTAGGATGAATGATAGAATGGAAATCCTTATTGCGCCCATAAAGTAATCATGTATGCAAATTTATCGCCAATCAAGTGTGCATAATGAAAACTTTAGCGATTATAGATCGCGCAAAACAGAACGCCCCGGCAGCGATGCCGAGGCGTTTGTGCGATCAATGGCGCAGTCGATTGCTAGGCGAGGCTTTGGCTTGCAGCGCTTTCTGGCAGTTCTTCATCAAAGCAGCGCTGATAGAATTCAGCAACTGTCTGACGCTCAAGCTCATCACATTTATTCAGGAATGAAAGCCGGAAGGCGTAGCCAATATCGTTGAAAATCCGTGCGTTCTCGGCCCAGGCCAGGACGGTCCGGGGGGACATCACGGTGGACAGATCGCCATTCATGAACGCGGTCCGTGTAAGGTCGGCCACAGTTACCATCTGGCTGATCGATTTGCGGCCATGTTCAGTATTGAAATGCGGCGACTTGGACAGAATGATCGCGGCCTCTGCATCGTGGCTGAGATAGTTCAAGGTCGCCACCAGTGACCAACGGTCCATCTGGGCTTGGTTAATCTGCTGCGTGCCGTGATATAGCCCCGTCGTGTCGCCCAGCCCAACGGTGTTTGCTGTTGCAAATAGCCGGAAATACGGGTTCGGCGTGATGATTTCGTTCTGATCCATCAAGGTCAACTTGCCGTCGGCTTCAAGCACACGCTGGATCACAAACATCACATCCGCGCGGCCGGCATCATATTCGTCAAAAACGATTGCCACAGGGTTGCGCAGGGCCCAAGGCAGGATGCCTTCGTGAAATTCAGTAACCTG
Source organism: Yoonia sp. BS5-3 (assembly GCF_038069655.2). NCBI lineage: Bacteria > Pseudomonadati > Pseudomonadota > Alphaproteobacteria > Rhodobacterales > Paracoccaceae > Yoonia > Yoonia phaeophyticola. The sequence continues at coordinate 3,581,917 of NZ_CP150951.2, read as the reverse complement.
CACGCCATCGCGCAGTTTGATGGCATCTTTCCCGATCAAATCGATCCGGCTGATATGGCTATCAAGATTAACGCGGACAGCAGGCCAGTTCAGACGGGCAGCGACCTGTTCGATATGGGTCGACTTCCCCGTGCCGTGATAGCCTTGGACCATAACGCGGCGGTTATAGCCAAAACCAGCCAGGATCGCGAGCGTCGTGTCGGGGTCGAATTTATACGTGCTGTCGATCTCGGGGACGCGGTCCGTCCGATCTGCAAACCCTTTGATCTTCATATCGCTGTCAATGCCAAAGACATCTCTGACAGAAATCTCTTCGGTGGGTTTCGCCTGCATATCGGTGCTTCCGTCGGCCATGCGTCTTGCTTTCTGTTGGATCTCAGGTGCGTTCTTGCGCAGATGCAACATAACGGGCTGCGCTGCAAGTGGAAGGGGTGGCAGCGCACATTGTTGCGGCAAATGCGGATGGAATTGGTTCGGGATGCATGTGGCGGGTAGGTGATTCCCTGAAATTCGCTGGCTGGGCGGGGAGGGGCGCAAGTAAGTTGGCAAAATATGACCCGAAACCGTCCGAAACACACCCCATCACGGGACGGTTCTTTGATTCGAAGCAGCATTGTTAACGCATTTTTAACAATCAGGGGTGCGGATCGCCTTTTGGTTGCGGGAAAATTTGACAAGAAATTCCGTGCGTTAACCAAATTTAGGCGAAAATCCGCCATTTTTTATTGTTGAGACCCGTAAAATGTGGCACAAAATTGCCTAGATTTAACCGCGATGTGAGTTTGGACACATATTTCGTCCCCTCTTTCATGCGACGGTCCTGGAAATTAGATTGTTGTTATAGGAGTAGGCGCAATGTCAGCGCGTTTGATCGAAAAATTCACATTGGATCGCCCAGAAAAAGCGACCATCGCCGCATATGCCGCCATCGTGGCAATGACGGCGGGAATGACCATCCTGATCATGTCCGGTATCGAAGGCGATAGCTTGTTGTGGGGTGACAAAAGCTGGTTTAGCTATTGGATCATCTCAGCGGGCGCAATCAGCGGCATCATCGGAATGTCTCTGGCGCGGGGCTGGATGGGCGGCGAAGGTATCCTTGGCAGCTTGCGGGCCATTGTCGGCGGTGTCGCAATCGCGCTGATCGCCTCGGTGGCCGCAGGTCTGATGATTGATCCGCTCTTGGGCGGCGTTTATGGCCCGATCCTTTTGATGACAGAGTTCATCAATCAGCCATGGCTCGCTGCTGCTTGGATGATCGGGGCCGCAGGCGCACATGTACTTCTGGTTTTCGCAGCCCGCGAGCGGATGGACGATTTTATTCGGTCAGGTTCTGGCCGCGCTGTGGGGGCGCTGAGCCGCCTGTCGCAGGAAAACCTCTACCGATCCAGACGGCAAACCTGGCGCTAAGTTTCTGTTGGTAATAAGTTCTTGAGTCAAAAGGCGCGCCATCACGGCGCGCCATTTTATTTTCTTCAACCGGCGGCTCCGGGCGGGATCAATCCTTTTCACGGAAGTTGCGGCTGACCTTTACCTGATCCCAGGCCCAGACGACTTCAGCCAGCTGTTCTTCTTGGCTGCGATCACCACCATTCATGTCTGGGTGCAGGACTTTGATCAGGGCCTTATAGGCCTTGCGAATTTCAGGCTTTGACCAGCTATCCTTGGCTTCAAGGATCTCAATGGCGCGCCGTTCGGTCGGCGGGAGCTTGCGGCCAGCCGTCGTACCGCGCCCAGGGTTTTGCGTCGCATTTGCGCCCAACACCTGATGGGGATCATCGACACCAAGCCTTGCCCAGGCACGTTCTTCGACGGTTCGCTTAAATGGTTTTGTCGGACGCTCCCAGACGCGATCTTGATCCATTTGTGCGGCCAACTCAGCCTCGGATGTGGTGTCAAAGAAATTCCATTTCAGGTTATATTCGCGCACATGTTGCTGGCAGAACCAATAATAGTCATCCAGAATGTCCGGCGATTTTGGCGCACGGTATTTGCCCGCCTCTTGGCAACCCTCATGGTCGCAGACCCGGGTCGATGTCTCGGATGCACCGGACATGCCACGCCGCCCGCGCGGGTTTTTCTTCTTTGAACTCGACACGGACATGTCAAAACCAAAGGGATCATCTTTCTTCATGACGCGACTCATCTTTTCGTTGCGGACGTTAGACTTTAAACCACTGACCGAGAGATTGAAGAGGGTAGGATCAGAATAATGACGCTAGAGACAGAAATTATCACGTCACTGCAAAAACTTTCGCCAACCCATTTAGAAGTGCTGAACGAAAGCGCGCAACATGCCGGTCACGCGGGCGATGACGGATCAGGTGAAAGTCATTGGCGGGTCGTGATCCGCGCCCCAGAACTGGATAATCTGTCACGGCTCGCGCGGCATCGTGCCATACATGCCGCCTTGGGGGCTGAGATTATCGGGCGTATTCACGCCCTGGCAATCGATATTCGTTAGTTATTCAGCAGCCACGTCTGATGACGGGGGCTTAGGTGCGACCACTGGGGTAGGTGGCGTGACCTTTTTCTTTTCGGCAAGACGCTCGTCGCCTGTCTTTTCGGTCACAACGGGCGGGGTTGGCCTGGCGATTGGTTTCAAGGCTTCGGCCTGTTTGGGCGCTGATTCCTGCTTGGCTTTCAGAGGACGGCGGAACACCAACATGTTCTGATACACGGTTGTCTTGCCCATCAGACCTTCGCGCTGTTCGGATGGCAATGTGTCTGTGCGCAGATAGTCCCAGCCATCGGCGGCCAGTGTGTTCATTTCGGTTTGCAGCGCATTTGCAAAGCGTTCTTCGGCCGTTTTGATGCCTTTGGCTTTCAACCCGCGGGTCGGCGCTGGCACAACTTTATATTCATATGACATCACATCACCCCTATTCGCACCCAGCGCTTTTAGCAAACCCGGGGAATGATTCCAAGGATTTGCCAAGCTGCGTCGTTAATGGGCCAAATTGGGCCAGTGCAGCGGGCTGTCAAAGTCCCAGCTTTTCTTTAACGATCTGGTTGACCGCAGCAGGGTTTGCCTTGCCGCTTGTGGCCTTCATCACCTGACCAACAAACCAGCCCGCGAGTTTGGGATTGTCCTTGGCCTTTTCGACCTGCGCTGGATTGGCGGCGATGATCTCATTCACAGCCGTTTCAATGGCGCCGGTATCTGTGACTTGCTTCATGCCTTCGGTCTCGACAATCTCAGCCGGGTCGCGGTCTTGGGTATAGGCGATTTCGAAAACATCCTTGGCGATCTTGCCCGAGATATCACCGGCCTTGATCAACCCGACGATCTGTCCCAGACGCGCGGCCGAGATTGGGCTGCTTTCAATATCCTTGTCGTCCTTTTTGAGGCGGCCGAACAGTTCGTTAATGACCCAGTTCGCGGCGAGTTTCCCATCGTGGCCCTCGGCCACTTGTTCGAAAAAGGCGGCGTTTTCGGCTTCGGCGGTCAGAACCGAGGCATCATAGTCCGACAGGCCGAAATCACCGATAAACCGGGCTTTTTTCTGGTCGGGAAGCTCGGGCAATGCCGCCTTGATGTCGTCAACCCAAGCCTGTTCGATTTCAAGCGGCAGCAGGTCAGGATCGGGGAAATAGCGGTAATCATGCGCTTCTTCTTTTGAGCGCATGGACCGCGTTTCATTTTTGTCCGGATCATAGAGACGCGTTTCCTGATCCACCGATCCGCCAGCTTCGATGATGCCAATTTGGCGATCCGCCTCGACCATAATCGCCTGCTGGATAAAGCGGGTTGAGTTCATGTTCTTGATCTCGCAACGCGTGCCCAAATGGGAAAAATCCTGCGTTTCCTGATATTTTTCATAGTCCCCAGGGCGACAAACCGAAACGTTGACATCCGCCCGCAGGTTCCCGTTTTGCATATTGCCGTCACAAGTGCCCAGATAACGCAGAATCTGGCGCAGTTTCAGCACATAGGCGGCGGCCTCTTCTGGGCCGCGAATATCGGGGCGACTGACGATCTCCATCAGGGCGACACCGGTCCGGTTAAGGTCCACGAAAGACATCGCTGGATCCATGTCATGGATCGATTTACCCGCATCTTGTTCCAAGTGAATACGTTCAATCCGCACATTACGCGCCTTGCCATCACCCATTTCAACAAGCACTTCACCCTCGCCGACGATGGGATGATAAAGCTGCGAAATCTGATAGCCCTGCGGCAAGTCAGGGTAGAAATAGTTCTTGCGGTCAAAGGCGGATTTCAGGTTGATTTGGGCGTTCAACCCCAGACCGGTTTTAACGGCCTGCGCAACGCAACCTTCGTTGATCACCGGCAGCATGCCTGGCATGCCCGCATCCACAAAGGCCACATTGCTGTTTGGTTCCGCCCCGAAAAGGGTCGATGCGCCCGAGAACAGCTTGGCATTTGTGGCGACCTGCGCGTGCACCTCAAGCCCGATGACCAGTTCCCAGTCACTTGTTGCACCGGCGATCACTTTGGGGGCAGGGGTCTCATAGGTCAGATCAAGCATCTGGCACATCCTTTGGTCAGCGTTTGATGGGGGTTTAAAAGAACGAGCGGCTGGCATCAAGTGAACTTGGACCCCGGCTGAAAGCTGCCATGTTTCTTTTGCAGCGCTTGCGTGTTTGGCGCCGCATGTGCAGGCTGATGGGCATGAAAATTCTGCCCGTCATTGCAGCCTGCCTGCTGGCCGCCAGCGCGGCCTTCGCGCAATCATCCGTGACGCCGGACATAGCGCCCGATATCCGCCCCGTTGCCCGTGATCCGTTTTTGCCACGTGCGCGTTGGGATTTCCAACAGGGCAGCCATTTATGGACCCGCGCTGCCATGTCGGCTGTGGCGACCCATGCGCAGGCGCTGACCGGCATTGTGCCGCGCGATATTGAAACATGGTGCCCAGGCTATGAAACCGCATCGACGCGGGACCGGCAGGCGTTTTGGGTGGGGATGATGTCAGCCCTGTCCAAGCATGAAAGCACCTATAATCCGCGCGCCATTGGTGGCGGTAATCGATGGTATGGGCTGCTGCAAATTTATCCCGATACAGCGCGGCGTTATGGCTGTTACGCCGGTACCGGGTCGGCATTGCAGAATGCGGCCAACAACCTGAATTGTGCGGCCCGTATTATGGCGGTGACGGTCGCGCGTGATCAGGCCGTTGCGCTGCATGATGGGCGCTGGCGCGGCGTTGCGGCGGATTGGGGGCCGATGACCAGCCGGGCCAAGCGCAACGAAATGGCCGCCTGGACCCGGGCACAAAGCTATTGCCGCGTGCCGGGTAGTATCAGACCGATCATCAGGCCTCGTTTATTCGCCGACGCCCCAGCCACGACCGTGACGCTGCCACAAGATTGACGGCCGGCGCGTCCTTACCGCCAAGGGCCAGTGTGGCCTTGCGCAGCATTGCGATCCCGTCTTCCGAGTTTTTGGGAATGGCCGCCGCGGAAATCGGCTCGCCCACGGTGACGCGGAAGGGCTGTTTGGCCTTGTTCAACGTCTCATGAAACAAGGTGATATCCCGCAATGTCGGATGGATCAGATCAAACAGATAAAACAGGGCCGAATTGCGGGCCTGAATATTCACCGGAATGACAGGCAGATCGAATCTACGTGCCAGCATCGCCGCCGACGCCATCCAGGGCCGCTCAAAAAGCCGCAGCCCGCGCCGCTGCGCCAAGCGGCCTGATGGAAAGATCACGCCAAGACGCTCTTCTTTTGTGGCGCTGCGAACATAGGCCATCGTCTCGCGGGTCTTGGCATGGCTGCGCTGCTCTTCGCGCCATTCGACCGGGGCGATCATGCTTTCCATTTGCGGCAAGACGCGCAGAATATCGCGGTTGGCAAAGAAATAGGCATCTGGCCGGGCTTTGGTGATCAGGTGGTTGAGGATGATCCCATCGGCAATGCCCGTTGGATGGTTTGCCACGATCAGGGCAGGGCCATGGGCCGGAATATTGCCCAAGCCTTTGGCTGTCACGCTCTGGGCCAGCTTGGCGGCCATCTCATCCATAATCTGCGCCGAGGTCGCATGTTCCAGCGATTTGGCGATCGTTACTGTTTGATCATAGCCCAGCATTTTATGCAGGCCACGTTTGACGATACGTGTGCCGGGGCGCTTGCGATAAAGCCAAGGCGCACGTTCGGCAATCAAAGGTTCGATACGATGTTCCATAACACTTACATGGGCATGAGGTTGTAACGATACCACGACAAAATGCGATCCGGCGCTCGATGGCAAAGGATTGCGGCCGCGCGCGCGCAGATCGGCAAGGATTAGCCTAGCATTCGGGTGACCATTTCCGTCGTGTCCCGCGATAGATCTGGGGCGTTGGCGATGCGCTCAAGCGCTGTGCGCATCTTAGCTTGCCGATCCGCATCGTATCTCCGCCAGGTATCAAAAGATGTGACCATACGCGCGGTTGTTTGCGGGTTCAGTGCATCCAGTTTGATCAGCCAATCGGCCATTAGATCATAGGCCGCGCCAGAAGGATCATGGAACCCGGCCGTATTGGCCTTGAGCGACCCAAAGACCGCGCGGAAACGGTTGGGATTTTTCATCGTAAAGGCTGGATGATCGGTCAGCGCCCCGGCAATAGCTGCGGCCGTTTCAGGGGCGGCGCAGCCAACCTGAAGGCCGAACCATTTATCCATCACGAGCCGGTCATGCTGCCATTGCTGTTCAAATTGCTGGGTCTGGGCAGCCCCTTTGCCAATCTTCAGCAGGGCGGTCAGCGCGGCAAGCTGCTGTGTCATATTGTCGGCAGCGTCGTATTGCTGGGCTGCCAACCGCCCGCCATCTGTCTTGGACATCAGCGATAACATCGTATTGCTAAGCGCCCGCTTGCCTGCCGCATCCGCCGCCGGGCTGTACGGGCCGGGCACCGCCATTTCGGCAAAGATACGGGGGGCGATATCCTGCAAATGCTGCGCGATTGTCAGTGTCAGGGCCTCATGCGCCCGGTAAATCGCTGTCGGATCAGGAACATGCCCCGCATCGACAAGGGCCTGCGCGATATCATCCTGGCTCGGCGGGCTGAGAACCCGGGCGCGGAAGGCAGGTTCAAGGCTATCATCACGCAGTACTGCGGTAAGACCATCCAGATAGGCCGCATCGGGGGCTGCATCATGCAGTACCATATCTGTCAGCACATCCTGCGCCAGGCTTCGGGCGGCGTCCCACTTGTTGAAGGGATCCGTATCATGGGCCAACAGGAAAGCACGCTGCGCTTTGTTTTGTTCATGCTCAAGGATGACGGGGGCTGAAAAATCGCGCAGTACCGACAGAACAGGTTTGCTGGCAAGATCGGGGAAGGTAAAGCGCTGCGTTGCTTCGGTCAGTTCAAGCATGGTGGTGGGCAGCACCTCGTGGCCCTTCTCATCCAGTAGACCGATGGCAACCGGAATGACCATAGAGGATTTATCGGTTTGGCCGGGCGTATCCGGTATATGTTGGCCTAGGTGCAGGGTGTACACACCGTCTGCATATTCTTCGGTCACAGTGACGCGCGGTGTGCCCGCCTGATGATACCATAGGGCAAATTGGCTCAGATCACGGCCTGTGGCGTCTTCGAAGACTTTCAGCCAATCCTCTATCGTGGCGGCGTCGCCGTCATGCCGTTCAAAATACAAATCAAGTGCCCGGGCATAGGCATCATCGCCAACAAGGCGTTTCAGCATGCCGATAATCTCGGCGCCTTTTTCATAAACCGTGACAGTATAGAAATTGTTGATTTCGACAAAGCTGGCAGGCCGCACGGGGTGGGCCAGGGGGCCGTTGTCTTCGCGGAATTGATAGGCGCGCAGGACGATTGCATCGTCAATACGTTTGACCGCATGGCTGCGCATATCCCCGGTAAACTGTTGGTCGCGAAAGACGGTCAGCCCTTCTTTCAGGCAAAGCTGAAACCAATCGCGGCAGGTGATCCGATTGCCAGTCCAATTGTGGAAATACTCATGGGCGATGATCGCTTCGATCCGTTCAAAGTTCGCATCCGTTGAGGTCTCGGGCGACGCCAGAACCGCAGAAGAGTTGAAAATGTTCAACCCTTTGTTTTCCATCGCCCCCATATTGAAATCATCGACGGCCACGATGTTGAAAATATCCAAGTCATATTCGCGGCCATAAACATCCTCATCCCATTTCATGGACTTTTTCAACGCCTCCATCCCAAAGGCGCATTTGCCGATATCGTCGGGGCGAACCCAGATATTCAGCGCGATATCGTTGCCGCTTTTGGTGGTGAAACTGTCCGCATCATTGACCAGATCACCCGCAACAAGCGCAAAGAGATACGCGGGCTTGGGCCATGGATCGTGCCATTCCGCCCAGCCCTCGCCTTGGGCCGTGGGGTTGCCGTTGGACAGCAGCACAGGCAGGTCGCTTTCAATGCGCACTGTGAACGGGGCCATCACATCGGGGCGGTCGGGGTAATAAGTGATCTTACGAAAACCCTCGGCCTCGCATTGGGTGCAATACACGCCGTTTGACATATAAAGCCCCTCTAGCGCGGTGTTGGCGGACGGGTTGATCTCAACCAGAGCCTCCCAAATGAAGGGTGCGTTTGGCGCGCTAGCGGTCAGGATGCCGCTGCGGGTTGCCGGTTTCCAATCCTGCCCATTGATCCGGGCCCAGTGTAAAGTCAGGTCTTCCCCATGCAGCTCAAACTTGCCGTCGGGGTTTTCGGGGTTGGGGCGAAAGGCGATGCGCGATTGGACCAGCGTTTTCGTCGGATGCAGCTTGAAGGTCAGATGCACCTCATCAACCAGATAGGCCGGGGGCGTGTAGTCCTTCAGGTAAATGGTCTGCGGGGCGGCATCTTTCATGGGACGGTCCTTTGGCTGGATCTTGCATGAAATCTAGGGGCAGCGGATGGGATGTTCCACCATGATCGTGGGGCCGCCGGACAAAAATTTTTGAATTCGCAGCGCTGCGCCATAGCTTGCACCTTATGCCAAAAATGCGCCGCAAAACTGATCTGCCACAAAAACGCTGCGCGGAATGTGGAAAGCCTTTCACTTGGCGCAAGAAATGGGCCAAGGTCTGGGACGAGGTGCGCTACTGCTCAGAGCGGTGCCGGAGGACGCGGTAAAAGAATAGCTGAGGGTTTGTTGCCTATCGGAAACTTCTGTTCTAAATCGGAACGAAACGCAGGCCGTAGGGTCAACATTACATCCAAACAAAAGAGGGGGAGACATCATGACAGACCGGATCAACAGGCAAGGGCTACAAGTCGCCAAGACGCTTGCAAGCTTTCTGGAAGATCAGGCCTTGCCCGGAACCGGCGTTGATGTTGACGCTTTCTGGACCGGATTTGCCAAGCTTGTGGCCGAAATGGGCCCGCGCAATAAGGCGCTGCTGCAAAAGCGGGCCGATATTCAGGCCAATATTGACGGCTGGCATGTGGCCCAACGCGGTAAGCCCTTTGATGCGGCCGCCTACACGGATTTTCTGCGGGGTAGCGGCTATCTGGTTGAAGAAGGTCCCGATTTTCAGATCGAGACCCAGAACGTTGACCCTGAAATTGCGACCCTTCCGGGGCCGCAGCTGGTGGTGCCGATCATGAATGCGCGCTTTGCGCTGAACGCGGCGAATGCACGTTGGGGCAGCCTTTATGATGCACTCTATGGCACCGATGCGCTGGGCGATCTGCCCGAAGGCAAAGGCTATGACGCGGCGCGCGGCGCGCGGGCCATCGCTTGGGGCCGGGCGCATTTGGATGCGGCTGTGCCTTTGGCCGCAGGGTCTTGGGCGGATGTGACCGATTTGTCCGTCACTGACGGTCTGTTCTCACCGGCACTCAAGGACCCCGCGCAATTTGCCGGCCATATCGCTGCGTCAGGTGATGCCCCGGCCGAGATGTTGTTGCGCGCCAATGGGTTGCTGATCAGCCTCGTGGTCGACCCGGGCAGCACAATTGGCGCTACAGACAAGGCTGGCATCAGCGATATCCGTCTGGAATCGGCACTATCCACGATCATGGATTGCGAAGACTCCGTCGCCGCCGTTGATGCCGAAGACAAGGTTGTCGCCTATCGCAATTGGCTGGGCCTGATGAAGGGCGATCTGACCGAAGAGGTCACCAAAGGCGGCAAGACCTTCACCCGCGAACTGAACCCGGATGTGATCTATCAGGCTCCCGACGGGCAGAGCGTTACGCATAAGGGCCGCTCGCTGATGCTGGTGCGCAATGTCGGGCACCTGATGACAAATCCCGCGATCCTGGATGCCGATGGCGATGAGGTCGGCGAAGGGTTGATGGATGCAATCTGCACCACATTGATCGCGATGCATGATCTGCAACGGGACGGGGGCAATTCGCTCCATGGCTCGGTCTATGTGGTCAAGCCCAAGATGCACGGGCCTGAAGAGGTCGCCTTTGCGGTTGAGATTTTCGACATGGTCGAGGCGATCCTTGGCCTGCCTGCCAATACGGTCAAGCTGGGCATCATGGATGAAGAACGCCGGACTTCGGCAAACCTTAAGGAATGTATCCGCGCCGCGAAATCGCGGGTGGCCTTTATCAACACAGGCTTCCTTGATCGGACGGGGGACGAGATTCATACCAGCATGGAAGCTGGTGCGATGATCCCCAAGGGCGAGATGAAGAATGCGGCCTGGATTGCATCCTATGAGGATCGCAATGTGGATATTGGTCTGGCTTGTGGATTGCAGGGCAAAGCGCAGATCGGCAAGGGGATGTGGGCCATGCCTGACCGGATGGCCGATATGCTGGAAGCAAAGACGGGCCATCCGATGGCCGGGGCCAATTGTGCCTGGGTGCCATCGCCGACAGCGGCGACCTTGCATGCGACCCATTATCACAAAATCGATGTGATCGCGCGGCAGGATGAGTTGAAAGCGGGCGGTGCGCGCGGCACTTTGGAGGATCTGTTGACGATCCCGGTTGCGGGCACAACCGATTGGCCCGCAGACCAAATCACCCGCGAGATTGAAAACAATGCCCAAGGTATCCTGGGCTATGTCGTCCGCTGGGTTGATCAGGGGGTTGGGTGTTCAAAAGTGCCTGATATCAACGATGTGGGCCTGATGGAGGACCGCGCGACGTGCCGGATTTCCAGCCAGGCTTTGGCCAATTGGTTGCATCATGACGTTGTCGGCGAGGCGCAGGTCATGGATGCGATGCGCAAAATGGCGGCGGTTGTGGATGGGCAGAATGCGGATGATCCGTCTTATCTGCCGATGGCCCCGAATTTTGACGGTATCGCTTTCCAGGCTGCGTGTGATCTGGTGTTCAAGGGCCGTATCCAGCCATCTGGTTATACCGAACCTGTTTTGCACAAGCGCCGGCTCGAGCTGAAAGCACAACGTAACCATTAACAAAGATGGGGGAAAACCCCTCATACGAGGAGAGAAAAATGGCAGAGATTTCCGCAAGTAAAGCGCGCAGCATCATCCGCAAGGCAATGGCAAAAGGCGACGAAATGGGGTTCAAGCCCCTCTCGGTTGTGGTGCTGGATGCGGGCGGCCATGTGAAAGCCTTTGAACGGGCCGATGGCGCAGCGCCGGGCCGATTTGGCATCGCTCATGGTAAGGCCTATGGCGCGATCATGCTTGGTATGGCAGGCACCGCCCAAATGGCGCGCGCTGAACAGCAGGCCTATTTCATGGCCGCTGTGAATGGCGTCTATGGCGGGCAGGTTGTTCCGGTGCCTGGCGGCATTCTGGTGCGCGACAAGCGCGGCAATGTCATTGGGGCGGTTGGTGTCACCGGTGATACGTCGGACAATGATGTCATTGCGGGTATGGCCGGGATCGAGGCCGTAGGGCTGACCGGCGAAAGCTAAGCTGACCCACGTGAAACCGACCCCTGCGCTGCTGTGCGGGGGTTTTTTGTTGCCTAAATCGTAATCCTTTTTGCCTAATTGCGGGCTGTGCATTCGTGCCCAGCCGTTTGTGCGCCTGTAGATGCTTTTCCAGCACGGCCGAAACCGCTAGAAAGGCGCAAGCTGAAAGGGAATACGCATGCGCCGCGCGGTTATAGGTATCATTGGCAACAGTTTCTTGATTAATGATGAATACCCCGCCCAAGGGGCCGGGGAGATGAACGCGCAGGCTGTGGCTGACGTCGCACAGGCGCTGCCGCTGATTGTGCCTGCTGACCCTGAAATGGTCTGTATTGAGACCTTGATGAACACCTGCGATGGCTTTTTGTTCACGGGAGGGCGGCCTAATGTGCATCCCGAAGAATATGGCGAGCCCCCGACCGAAGCGCATGGTGCCTTTGACCGCGCACGTGATCGCGTCACATTGCCCTTGATCCGGGCCTGCGTGGCGCGTGGCCAGCCGATCTTTGGGATTTGCCGTGGGTTTCAAGAGGTTAACGTCGCTATGGGCGGCACGCTTTACCCCGAAATCCGCGATTTGCCGGGCCGCGAGAACCACCGGATGCCCCCTGATGGCACGCTGGAAGAAAAATTCGCCCTCCGCCACAAAGTGACGTTTTCAAAAGACGGGCCCTTCACCAAGCTGCTTGGCGAACAAGAGGTTCTGACCAATACCCTGCACGGGCAAGGCATCAAAGATCCGGGTCCACGTGTTGTGATCGACGGCCATGCGCCTGATGGCACACCTGAGGCGATTTATATCGCCGATGCCCCGGGCTTTACCCTTTCGGTACAGTGGCACCCTGAGTGGAAGGCGGGCCAAGATCCGGTGTCCCGTCCGCTGTTTGAGGCCTTTGGCGCCGCGTGCCACGCCTGGTCCGGCGCTGCGCTGAGCAAGGCTGGTTAACGCCGTTTTCCCCTGCAATACTGCGTACAGAACTTGTACATAAGGCGTATGTACGCCTTTGCTGGTCTGCCGCGAAACGGGCTTGGCAAACTCGGCGTGATCTTTGATGCTGTAGCGACGCGGCAGGAAGGCACGGCAGATGAGACGCTCAGAGATCAACGACATTATGGCCGAGGCGGATGCCATGATCCGCCATTTTGGTTTTGCCTTGCCGCCATGGGCCTATTGGAGCCCGGCGGAATTCAAAGCGCGGGTCGTTGATGCGCAGGCGGTCATCGACGCCCGGTGCGGCTGGGATATCACCGATTACGGGGCCGGGCGTTATGATCAGATGGGGCTGTTCCTGTTCACTTTGCGCAACGGGCGGCTGGCTGACCTCCAACGCGGTGGGGGCATGTGCTATGCCGAAAAGCTGCTGATCTCAAAGCAAGATCAGCTTTCGCCCATGCATACCCATGTGATCAAAGCCGAGGACATCATCAATCGGGGCGGCGCGACATTGGTGATTGAGCTTTATGGCGCGGCAGCAGATGGCACATTTGACCCTGACGCAGGCGGGTCTGTCATGTGCGACGGGATTCGGCGCGATTTCGGGCCAGGTGATAAGCTAAGGCTGGCGCCCGGTGAAAGCGTGACTTTGATGCCGGGCGATTGGCATGCGTTCTGGGGCGAGGGGGGCGATGTGCTGATCGGCGAGGTGTCGACCGTCAATGATGATGAGACGGACAATATCTTTCGCGACCCGATTGGCCGCTTTGCTGACATCGAAGAAGATGTCGGGCCGACACATTTGCTGGTCAGCGATTACGCGGCATGGCTAACGCGATAGACCATCACCTTAATTGGGACATGGTTACAATCTATAATTGCTATGCGATACTTTTCCACACGTAAATGTTGGGAGAGGTCCATCTGTGTTGCGATGCTTTTGTGCATCGCATTGGAGGTGGGCGCGTATCATGGCTACCATCGTCATCTTTGAATTGGATAACGATCCTCTGAACGGCAATGACATCGGCGTTGTTGCTGGCTTTACGGTTGAGATCACCGATGATGATGGATTACTTGAGGACCCCGATGGCAATGGAACGTCGCAATTTGATGTGAGCGGTGTTCCAGGGCTTGCGAACTCAGACAATTTCCAAGTGTTTGAAACATATGACGGAACCGTCAACGGCAGCAGCGTCACATTTACGCTGATCCAATTTTCAGGAACACAATACATGTTCGTGACGTCTGGAACTGTTGTTGCTGGTGATACTATTGTTGGACCAACGCTTGGTTCGTTTACAGCTGCGCCAAGTGATTATGATGAACTTCCCAGCTTTGTTTGCTTTGCCGAAGACACACTCATTCTGACGGATGGCAGGGCTGTCGCGGTTCAAGAACTTCGCGTGGGTGATTTGGTCCGTACGATGGACCATGGTTTTCAACCTATCAGGTGGATTGGGTCACGCATTTTGGGGGGTGCAGACCTCGCAAACCATCCCCAGTTACGCCCAATCAGGATTAGGGCAGGTGCGTTGGGGCCGGGGCTAGCAGAAAGTGACCTGCGGGTTTCTCCACAACATCGCATGTTGCTTCGTTCGATTGTGGCCGAAAGGATGTTTGGAACAGCCGAGATATTGGTGCCTGCGAAAAAATTGCTCGATCTCGATGGTATCGGGGTTGAGCGTCATGTCAGCGCTGTCATCTACACGCATTTCCTTTTCGAAAATCATCAAATCGTATTTTCAAATGGGGCTCCGACCGAAAGCCTGTTTACGGGGCCGGAAGCGCTCAAGTCGGTTAGCGCGTCTGCGCGAAGAGAAATCCAACGCCTCTTCCCCGAGATTTGCCGGGAACGATATGCTGCCAATCCGGCGCGCCCAATTCCGAAACAGGGCAGAATGGTTCGCAAACTGGCAGATAGAATAAAGAAAAACGGTAAATGCTTGCTTGAGCCGCTTACCTAGGGTTTGCAGTGTGACGTTGTTTTGTGCCCAACCGGCCCCCAACTTTCCCGTGAGGTCATGACGAAGACGCCTTTCAATCGCCCCATTCAATCCCTATAGTTATAGTCAGGATAACGCGCGCGGGGGATTCTCGTGCTGTTTGGGAAAGATAAGGTCGCGGTATGACGCCACTTCCACTGCTTGAGCCAATTGCACCTGCCTCGCCAGAGGTTGAGGATTTTGACCATGATTGGTCAAATGTCCTGAATGCTTTGCGCATGATCGCGCTTGAATGCCGTGTGGCTGCGCAGACCGATTTGTTCGAGGCTTGCGCGCTTTTGTCGAATCGCCAACAGGTTGCGCAAGATGCCCATGCCCGTGCTTTGCTCAAATGCCTGCGCGAGGCGATCAGCAATAAACCTGTTTTCTACCGCCCCGGCAGTCGTGAAGTTTCATTTGACGAAGCATGGCTGATGCGGGCTTTGACAGCCGCAAATGCCGGTGATGACGACAGTTTTACCTTCCTTTTAAGGTCCCGCGTGCCCAAGCAACATCAACGGCTTGTCGCCTTCTTAATCAGGGGCATTTCCGAGCAATTCTCTCAAGTTTAGAATAATTCTAAAAACTTCTTGAAACCTGCGAAAGCTGGGTTATGTATCTTCTTGCAAGCCAGCGAGAAGCCAGCCAGCCTACGCAATTCAAGTGGAGACGAGAGATGACTCAGACTGCAGTAGCCCTAAATACCGACGCTAAGACCGCAATCGCAGAGGCGCTCAATCAGTCTGTCGCTGAGACGGCTGTTACGACGATGCTTGCGCAGAATTTTCACTGGAATGTCAAAGGCATGGCCTTTGGCCCTTTGCATGACCTGTTCCAGAAAATCTATGAAGATCACTTTGTCGCCCAAGACGATCTGGCCGAGCGTATCCGCGCCATCGACATGCATGCTGAAGGCCAGTTGGCCGGGATGCTGAAGCGCTCGAAAGTGTCAGAACATGACGGTCACGCCTCTGATAAAGAGATGATCAAGATGATGCTTGATGCCCAGGAAACGCTTGCTGAAACCCTTGCGGGTGCCGGCGCGCTGGCCGCATCACATGGCGACACATTGACCGAAGATTTGTGTATCGCACGGGGTCAAACTCATGAAAAGTTTGCTTGGTTCCTGCGGTCGCATTTGGCCTAAGGTTTTGTTTTATCGAGTAAGGAAAAGGGCGCTTCGGCGCCTTTTTTTGTGCATTTCTTACTATAGGCAAGCCGCCAGCCTTTGTATTTCCCCATCACTTCTTGCTGCGCGATCAGCATCTGCACAAAAGCCTGCCGGTGACTGTCTTTTTTCAGTGTTTTGAACAAGGATTTCTGCGTTTTTGTCATCGAGCAGCCGATGCAATGCCCTTCGCGTTTGAACTTGCATACATCGATACAGGGGCTTGGGGTCTTTGGCATGGGGGCTCCGCTTGAGGTGCGCCCGGCGAACCGGTGCGCGCCCCGCCTATCGTGTCTAAAGGATCAGATCAAACGTGTTGATGAGTGGCAGTTCACGCGCCCTGACCCCCGTCAGATCGAACAGCGCATTCCCCAGCGCGGGCATCGAAGGCGGTGTGCCTGGTTCGCCCGCACCGCCCATGTGATTATTGTTCTCAAGGATCTGCACCTCGAATGCCGGCACGTTATGCATCCGCATCGCGTCGTAATCATAGAAATTATATTGTTCGGCTTCCCCGTCATAGAACGTGATTTCGCCCTGCATTGCCGCTGAGAACCCGTAGATCGCCCCCGATGTCATCTGCGCCTCGACGATGCTGGGGTCCAGCGCCGTCCCCATGTCACAGGCGATCCAGCATTTGTTAATCTTGATCCCGTTGCCGGTGTCTTCGACTTCCACAACCTCGGCCACAGGTGTGCCGAAGGAATAGGTGAACCCGATCCCGCGTCCGATGTTGGCGGGCTTGTCACTGCCCCAGTTCGACATCTCGCCAACAGCCGCGATCACCCCGGCAGAGGGCGCGTGTTCGTCTTTGGTCATATCCAGCCGGAATTGCAGCGGGTCTGCGCCTGCGGCATGGGCCATTTCATCGATGAAGGTGTCAAAGAAGAACCCGTTGTGCGAATTCCCGACCGAGCGCCAGAAGCCGAGCGGGACGGTCAGCTCTGCCAGATGTCCGCTAATCCGGAAGTTCGGGATGCCGTAAGGTTGGTCGGCGGCCCCTTCCACATGGCCCCGATCGGGGCCGGGGGGCACTTGTCCTGTCATGCGCGCCATGGCGCTATGTGAGACCGACTGTGCTGCGATCTTCCCGTCAAGCAGCACGGCTTTGCCGTCGGCCACAACGCCCCGGAACTGCCCGATGGCTGCGGGGCGGTAGAAGTCGTGCTGCATGTCTTCTTCCCGGCTCCACGTCATGCGGATGGGCGTGTTTGGCATGGCCGCAGCGATTTTGGCGGCGTGGACAGAGAAATCGGATTCCGAGCGTCGCCCGAAGCCGCCGCCCATGAGGGTTGTGTGCACGGTGACCTGTTCGGGGTCCAGCCCGCAGGCCTCGGCGCATTTTTCGCGGACGATGACGGGGGCTTGGTTGCCGGACCAGACCTCAAGGCTGTCACCGCGATAGATGGCGGTGGCGGTCATTGGCTCCATCGTGCTGTGCGCGAGGTAAGGCACCACGTATTCCGCTGTGACTTCAGTACCTTCGACCGCGTCGTTCACGTCGCCTTCGTCGCGTGCGGTGGAGTTTGGGTCCAGATCGAAAGCGGCTTTTGTTGCTGCTAGTAAACCATCGGTGTCGGCGGGGTAACTTGCCTGTTCCCATTCGATGTCCACTGCATTTGCCGCTTGGATCGCGAGCCATGTGTTGCTGGCCACGACCCCAATCCCGTCGCCCAGATCGATGATGGCCTCAACCCCGGCCATGGTTTTGGCGGTGCTGTCGTCATAGGACACCATCCCGCTGCGCCGTGGGTTCATCCGCACGGTGGCGAATTTCATGCCGTCCAGTTTTGTGTCGGTGGCGTAGGTGGCGGTGCCTGTGGATTTGCCAACCATATCGGTGCGCGGCATGGATTTACCGAGGTATTTCCATTCGGATTTGGCGCGTAGTGCCACATCGGGCGGGCTGATGTCGCGGACGGCCTCTGCCAGCGCCGTGTAGGCGATTTCGGTGCCGTCTGGGGCGATGACTTTGCTATCTGCGGTCGTCAGCGTGCTGGCATCGAGCCCAAGCTGGTCGGCGGCGGCCAGTTTCAGCGCCTCGCGGGCGGAGGCCCCGGCGTGCCGCATTCGATCGTATGCGTCTTTGGTGGAGGTGGATCCGCCGGTCACTTGCAGGTTCAGAAGTTTGCCGACCATCCCTACGTTTTTGCGCAGGTTATGCTGGAAATCGCTGTCGGCGTAGTGGTGGAAAGGCAGGGCGAGGCCCAAGAGCGCTTGGTTGTAGTAGGCTTGCGCCGGGGGGCCGTGCAGGACGGTGATGTCATCCCAGGCTACATCCATTTCTTCGGCCGCTAGCGCGGCGAGTGTCGTATGCACCCCTTGGCCCATTTCGGCCCGCGGTGCGATGATCGTGATCCCATCAGCGTTGACCAGGATATAGGGGTTCAAAGTCGCCTCGCCGTCGCCCGCCACCAGCGGGTTGGGCGGGTCTTTGCGCACTTGATAGACCCCAAAGGCGACCCCGCCCGCGATGGCGGCGGTCCCGATCAGGAAGGTGCGGCGGGCGATTTTACCGATGCTGGCCATTGATCACGCCTCCTGAATGCGTTGGGCGGCGTCTTTGATCGCGGCCCGGATACGCGGATAAGTCCCACAGCGGCACAGGTTCCCCTGCATCGCGTCATCGATGTCTTGATCCGTGGGCTGCGGCGTTTGCGCCAGCAAGGCCGCCGCATTCATGATCTGACCGGATTGGCAATAGCCGCATTGCGCGACCTGATGATCCACCCATGCCTGTTGGATCGTGGCCATGTTGTCGGGTGTACCGAGGCCTTCAATTGTTGTCACCTCGCCCCAGACATCGGCCAAAGCGACTTGGCACGACCGCACCGCTTCGCCATCAATATGTACGGTGCAGGCCCCACATGCGGCGACGCCGCAACCGAATTTGGTGCCTGTCAGCCCGACCGCGTCCCGTAGAACCCAAAGCAGGGGTACGTCATCGGGCAGATCGACGGTTTGGGCGGTGCCGTTGATGGTGAGTGTTGTGGGCATATCGGACCTCTCCGGTTCAGGTGAACTGATTGGTTTAGATTAAGCTGTCATCAGCTGTTTTGCAATCTGCATCAAGCGGTCGTTTGGGGGGCAAACGGGCTGATCAGCTTTGGAATACGTTCTCTGAACTTGAAAAATCCGTGCGTTGCATAGGGCCATGCCTGGCTGTCATAGGGGCGGATCAGCTGTTTTTGCGAGATGTTTTCTAGCGCGTCTTGGGTCGGACCAACCGGACTATAAGCAGAGACGATCTGCGTTATCTCATTTTCGGCCACCCATTGGTCGATGCCATTGGCGGCGATATAGCTGACTGGTCCCAGTCTGCTGGCATAGCGTCGCCCGGTGTTTTTCATGGCGTTTGCCACGAAATCGGTGACCTGCGGTGCGACCTGCAATGGGCTACGTCGATCCGTGGTTTGGACAAAGGCGGTTGTAACAGGCGTGAACTGATCAAGCAGCCAGCCTGGGCTCAGATCGTCCTCGGTTATCAAAAGTCCGATGCGTTCACGTGGGTCAATCGCGTCGCTGACGGGCAGGGGGCCCTTTTTGGGATGGGGCATACCAGCGAGCGGGGCGGCAAAACTGGCCAGCCCTGTCGGTTGAAACCGCCCATTGGTGTATTTCGCGATATTGTCCGGGCGCGCGAGATAGGTTTTGCCGACGGTCTGTAGCCCGCCAACCCAGCGCCAAGAAAGCGTATTGCTGGCCGCATCCCCATCCAAAAGGTGCCGCAGAAAGAAATCGGCCCCCAGCGTCCAGGGCAGTCGCAGTGTAAATATCCAGATCGAGGCGAACCACATCCGCGCGTGATTATGCAGATAGCCTGTCGCCGCCAGCTCTTGCGCCCAATGATCAAAACAGGCGATCCCGGTGGTGCCGGTGCAGGCGGCCTCCCATTGTTGGCGCAGCCCGGCTTCGGTTTGGATCCGGTTTAGGGCGGCGTCGCGTTCGGTCTTGTAGGCTGTCCAAATGCCAGGACGCATTTCCAGCCAGCCCTTCCAATAGGTCCGCCAATAGACCTCTTGAATGAACTTTTCTGCCGCATGCGGTGAATGACGCCCTAAAACGGCCTTGAGCACATCAGCCTCTGTGATGATCCGGTGCCGCAGATAGGGTGACAGGCCCGACACCCCGCGGATGTCATCATAATTGCGTCTTGCCGCATAATCACGTCCTGCGTGGGGCAGGAAATTTTGCAGTCGTTGCAGGGCGGCGGTGTAACTTGGTTCAAACATGAGAGGCCAGTTATCCCGCCTCGGTCCAGTTTCAAGCTATTGCAGCGCGGATGTGATCCAATTGTCCACCGTTGCGGTGTAGCTGCTGGATTGACCTAGCCTGCGGTTAATTTGCGCATGTGACAGGGGTTGCGGCGCGATGGTCACATCCACCCTTTGGGCTGCGGCCGCCTGTGCAAAGCTTTCAGCGGCCGGGCACGCGTCGTCCCGCAGCGCCGAACAAACGACCAAAAAGGGGCCTTCCTGTCGGCTGATGTGACGCAAGGGAGAGGCCGCACGCCAGTAGTCGGCCCCGCGCCCAAAGGCTTGCAGGTAAAGCCGGGCCGGGTCGTCGTTCATCACGGTCTCAAGATCAAGTGCGGCTGTATCCAAAACAATCGTCCCGGCCCAGGGCTGCACCCCCGCAGCCCGGCGCAGGTCATTGCGCGTCGCCAAAAGCGCGGCAACATGCGCCCCGGCCGAATGGCCCATCAAGATGATCTGATCGGGGTTCCCGCCAACACGTGCTGCATTTTGCTGGATAAAGGCCATGGCTGCTGCCAAATCCTGGGCCTGCTGGGTGGGATGTGCATCTGGCAGCAGCCGGGTATTCACGGACACAAACAAATAGCCGCGCGCAGTCCAATATGCCGCCTTGTTCTGCCAGACGCCGCGCGCGCGTTTGTCACCGTCGCGCCAAGCGCCCCCATGCAGCATCACGATGATCGGGGCGTTGGTGCTCTGGGCTGCGCGGTAAAGGTCAAGGCGTTGCAAAGGATCGCCCCCGTAGGCGAATTCCTGACGTTCTTGCGCGCCAGCAGCTGCCCCGATAAGTGCGAGGATCAAGGGTAGAAAAAAGATACGCTTTAACATGGATGCCTCCTGCGGTGTTGCAACGCTTATACGCATCTACGCGCGAATTCCGTCGCCTGTTCTTGACACTTAGCATCCCAGAGGCCAACGCTGCACCATGCTTGATTTGCGCCCCGTTGGATATGTGATTGGTCTGCTTGTCGCCGCGCTCGGGTTGACGATGTTGGGCCCGCTTGTCGCGGATGTTCTGGCGGGCAATGGGCATTGGCCTGTGTTCTTTGAAAGCGCGGTTATTACGGTGTTGATCGGCGGTCTGACGGCGCTTGCCTGCGCAAATGGTGTGACCGCTGGGCTGACATTGCGCCAGACCTTTTTGCTGACCTCACTGGTGTGGCTGACACTGCCTATTTTTGGTGCGCTGCCCTTTATTTTCGGCGCGCCGCAAGCCAGCTTTACCGATGCGTTTTTCGAGGCGATGTCAGGCCTAACCACCACCGGCGCCACGGTATTTACAGGGATCGAAATGCTTCCTGACGGGATCAAACTTTGGCGCGGCATTTTGCAATGGCTTGGCGGCATTGGGATTATTGTTGTCGCGATGGTGTTCCTGCCCGAGTTGCGAGTTGGTGGTATGCAGATGTTTCGCTCTGAGGCCTTTGACACAATGGGCAAGATTTTGCCCCGGGCCGGCACGATCGCAAGCCGCATATCGCAGGTTTATCTGGTTCTGACGGTCTGTTGCGGCATGATCTATGCCGCCCTGGGCATGCCTGCTTTTGATGCGTTTGTGCATGCTATGACGACGGTTTCAACTGGCGGTATGGCCAATTCTGATGCGTCTTTCAGCCAATATAGTGGCCCGATCCACTATGTGGCTGTCTTTTTTATGTTCATGGCCGCTCTCCCGTTTGTTCGTTATGTCCAATTGATTGCCGGGGCCGTCAAACCGCTATGGAAGGACGCCCAGGCCCGCAGTTTTTTCAATCTGATCATCTTAAGTGTTTTGCTGATTACCGCATGGGTTGCAGGCCGCGAGGGAGAGCTATCTGAGCTGGCCTTTCGCGAAGCTTTGTTCAACGTCGTTTCGATTATGTCCGGGACTGGCTATGCCAGCGCTGACTATATGGCGTGGGGCACATTCCCTGTCGTGATGTTCTTTTTGATCGGGCTGATTGGCGGCTGCGCGGGCTCGACCTCTTGCTCGGTCAAGGTGTTTCGCTATCAGTTGCTGTTTGCCGCGATCAAAAGCCAGATTAGGCAGATCCATTCGCCCCATGGTGTCTTCACCCCGCGCTACGACGGGCGCCCCATTGCCGATGACGTGCTTAATTCGGTGATGGCCTTTCTGGTTGCCTTCATCCTGTCTTTGGGTGTGACATCGGTATTGCTGGGTCTGACGGGCCTTGATTTTATCACGTCCGTATCGGGTGCGGCGGCGGCTTTGGCCAATATCGGCCCCGGGCTGGGGCTTGAGATTGGTCCTGCCGGAAACTACGCCAATCTGAATGACACTGCCAAATGGATCCTGGCTATCGCCATGTTTGTTGGCCGGCTTGAGATCATGGTTGTGTTGACCATTCTATCGATCAAGTTCTGGAGAAACTGATGACCCAACGCCCCCTTGGTGCCCAAATCTCGCATATGCTGAAAGATCGCGGGGTGGATGTGATTTTCGGCATTCCGGGCGTGCATAACCAAGAGATGTACCGGGGCATCGAAGAGGCCGGGATTACCCATGTGCTGGCCCGCCATGAGCAGGGCGCGGGGTTTATGGCAGACGGATATGCCCGCGCGACGGGTAAGCCGGGAGTGGCCTATGTGATCACCGGGCCGGGGCTGTGTAACATCATGACGCCGATGGGGCAGGCCTATTCGGATAGTGTGCCGATGCTGGTGATCTCAAGTTGTCTGGATGAAACAGCGGCCAAGCGTGGCCAGTTGCATCAGATGAAGGATCAGGAAGGGGCCGCGCGCACGGTTTGTGATTGGTCCGAGACGGCACGGTCGGCTGAAGCGGCGTATGGGTTGATTGACCGG
The DNA here is from genome assembly GCF_038069655.2 of Yoonia sp. BS5-3. Lineage (NCBI taxonomy): Bacteria > Pseudomonadati > Pseudomonadota > Alphaproteobacteria > Rhodobacterales > Paracoccaceae > Yoonia > Yoonia phaeophyticola. Next base: position 3,558,981 of record NZ_CP150951.2, on the reverse strand, counting down.
GCTTTAGACGAGTTTTGGTTTTCTGAGCGGTGTCCCAAGGCTGTGCATGTGCCCATTGCTTTGCTGGAGGCTCCAGCCGAGCCTGCCAGCGCAGGAGGCCCTCCACTCGCTGGCGCAGCCGTCCCTGACGGGGCTGGTCTGCACAACCTTGCTATTTGGCTGCGAGAGGCCCGTCGCCCACTCTTTGTGTTTGGAGGCGGTGCGCGTTGGGTCGATTTCATGGACCCGTTGTTGCGGCGCTGGTCCGCAGCCAGTTTTACGACTTATGCGGGGCGCGGAATTGCGGCTCCTGAAGATCCGCTACATTTCGGCGCTCTACTGGCCCGTCCTGGCAGTGCTGAAATCTTAGAATCTGCTGATCTTGTTATCGCTGTTGGTACTGACCTTGCTGAAACAGATCTATGGAGAAGCCAGCTTGGTGCGACAGCTAAGTTTGCTGCAATCAACAATGACGTCTCGACGCTAACGCGGCTTGCCGGACAAGAAGGCTCTCACAAGTTAATGATACATGGGGATTGCTTTGCAGCCCTCGAAATGCTGTCGGAAATTCTACCAGAAAACCTGCAATCGGAGTGGTCTAACGAAAAGGTAGCTGCGGCTCGTTCCCGTTGGCGGGCCGAGATCGAAGTTGAACGTCCGGGTATCTTGCCCGTTGTAGATGCTTTGAAAGAAGCGCTGCCTGCGGACACGATGATCTATTCTGACATGACTCAATTCGCCTATGCCGCCAAAGAGGTCTATCCGATGGATCGCCCCGGTCATTGGCATCATCCTTATGGGTTTGGCACGCTTGGGTATGCGCTGCCTGCGGCTATTGGTGGTTGTATTGGGCGGTGCGTGGGTTTCACCCACCCTACGGATGCGGCGGGTAGGGTGGGTGAAACCCAAGCGCCGACAATTGCCATCCTGGGTGACTACGGCTTTCAATATACCGTGCAGGAACTGGCCGTCGCGGTTGAGTTGGAGCTGACCCTGCCCATCATCATTTGGGACAATGGTAAGCTGGGCGAGATTGAAGACAGCATGGTTCGTGCGCAGATCGCGCCGAATGCCGTGATTCAGCGCAATCCTGATTTTTGCAAATTGGCCGAGGCCTATGGCGCGGCCGCTGTGGCGCCGGCCGATTTGCTGTCATTTCAACAGGATATCAAAGATGCGCTGGCCCGTAAGGGGCCAACACTTATTCACGTCAAATCGGATATCGCGCTTACCAGCAGCTGACCAACACGGTGATGTCAGCCGCGCGCCGGGTCAATGCGACGGGCGAAATCGCGGGCGACACACCGACCGTGCGCGCTGTGATCTCTTGGGCTTCCAGAAAATCCACGATTTCGGATGCGTCCACCGAGAAGTTCACCTCGGGCGGTAGCACCCGGGTATTCCCGTCTTGGCGCGGCAAAAGCATGCCCAGCACAGCGCCGCTTTGGTCAAAGACAGGTCCGCCTGCATCGCTGGGCTGGGGCAGGATCGACAGGCGCTTGATGTCCTCATTCCCTGTTAGCCCCCGGATATCGACCACCTGTCCAAAGGTCAGCGTTGGCGCGCTGAGCACGCCGTTAAACGGGTAGCCTGCGACGGCAACCTGGTCTTGCAGGCGCGGTAAAGCGGTCTGGAAAGCGGCGATCCCGATCGGGGCCAGGGCCTCAACCGGGCGAAGAACGGCGATACCCAGATCAGGATCGCTGGCGACCACCTCGGCATCGGTTTCCCGGTCAAAAGTGAGATCCGTGCAGCTGTCCAGCACTTCCGGCGTTGTGACGACCGTGCCTGCGTCATCCACATAAAAGCCCGAGCGCGACAGGCGCGGCTGGCGCACGGCAAGCCCTGCGACCATATCAATGGCCTGATCTTCGGTCGCAGGCACAATGGATGGATCAAGCGTGCCGGGTAGCCGTTCAAAGCTGTCCTGCATCACAGCAAGCATCCGGCTGCGCCGTGCTTCATCCCCTTCGGGCCAGACCAGGGTAAAGCCCTTGATTTCGCCGTCCACCAAGGTGACGCTGGTGTAGGAATGGATGCCATTGCCGATCCCTTCGATCACGAAGCCATCTGCGTTAATCTCGCGCGGGCCTTGCGGTGGGATGATCTGAAGCACTTGCATGACTTCATAAAGGCCGATCAGCCGCCCCTCATCCCCCAATTGCGAGATGAACAAGACCAGCGCGTCGTCAATATCGCCTGAGGCTTCGAAGCGCACAAAAGGCGGTCGGTATTCAGAGAAGGCGACGACATCGGTTGGAATATCCATTTGGATGCCAGAGGCATTGTCGCGGACAAGCCGCAGGTTCAGCCCGCGCAGCACCTGATTATATTGCCGGATCAGCAATTCGCGTTGTCTGGTGGTCAGAACGCCCGTTGGTTCCATGTTATTGGCGTCTTGCCAGGCTTGCATCGCGCGCCGGGTGCCGCCGCCAAATGACCCATCGATGGCCGCTGTATAGTAGCCGGCCCATTGCAGTGCCTTTTGCAGCTCTTCTTTTTCGCCGCGTTCAAGCGCCGCTTCTGAGGCGCGGGCCTCATCCAATGTTTCATCACTGGCGATCAGTGGCGGATCAGCGGGCAGGGCGCTGATATCGGGCGTGGATGCGGGGGGCGGCGCGACCGGTTCCTCGGCGGGGGCCGCATCAGGGACTGTCGCTGGGGTCGGCGCACCTCCGCCGATTGGCCAAAACTGCTGCCGCAGCCAGCGGCCATTATAGACAAAACTGTCGCGTGGAATCGCGCCTTGGGCCAACAATCTTTGCAGCGCGGCTTGTGCGTCTTCCTCGTTATATGGGCCAATGAAAATCCCGTAAAACCCATCATCGATGTAATATCCGTGGATGTCGTCCAAACGCCGCGCATAATCACGCGCCCGATCCTGCGCAGAGCGCAATGTTTGCTGGGCTTCGATCTGCACCCAAAAGTTGTCTTGCGCATGCGCTGATAGCGTCGACACCACCAGCATGATGATCGTTGCGATTGCCTTAAACATTGATCCCCAGTTGTCCTTCGGTCGTCCCCACACCTTCACTGGCCTGACACGCGGCCAGACGCAAGACCTTTGCGCTAAATTTGACGTGAGTGCATACTTTAGGTCACGCCCCGTTGTCTGATTGACCCTTCCGCCGCTGCGCCCTATTGATCGCATAAACGCGAAAAGGGTTCAGATATGGCGGAAAAACCACGCAGTTTTCAGGAGATCATCCTGCGGCTTCAGACATACTGGGCCGGGCGCGGCTGTGCCATTTTGCAGCCCTACGATATGGAGGTAGGCGCCGGGACATTTCACCCAGCTACAACCTTGCGTGCCCTGGGCAGTAATGCCTGGGCCGCTGCCTATGTGCAGCCTTCACGCCGCCCGACCGATGGGCGCTATGGCGAAAACCCGAACCGGTTGCAGCATTACTATCAGTATCAGGTGCTGATCAAACCCAGCCCGCCTGATCTGCAAGAGCTGTATCTGGGATCACTTGACGCGATTGGCATCGATGCCTCCCTTCACGATATCCGCTTTGTCGAAGATGACTGGGAAAGCCCGACCCTGGGTGCCTGGGGACTTGGCTGGGAAGTCTGGTGCGACGGTATGGAGGTCAGCCAGTTCACCTATTTCCAACAGGTGGGCGGCCATGATTGCAAACCTGTCTCGGGCGAGTTGACATATGGGCTGGAACGGCTGGCCATGTATGTTTTGGGCGTCGATCACGTGATGGACATGCCATTTAACGACCCTCAATCGCCTAGCCCGCTGACTTATGGCGATGTGTTCAAGCAGACCGAACAAGAATATGCGCGCTGGAACTTCGACGTGGCCGATACCGACACGTTGCTACAGCATTTCAAGGATGCCGAGGCGGAATGCGAACGTATCCTGGCCGAACCTGCTGACGACCCAAAGACGGGAATGCGCATCATCATGGCCCATCCGGCCTATGACCAATGCATCAAGGCGTCTCATGTGTTCAACCTGCTGGACGCGCGCGGCGTGATTTCGGTCACCGAACGGCAGGCCTATATCGGCCGCGTCCGGGCGCTGGCCAAGCAATGCGCCGATGCTTTTGTGCAAACCGAAGCCGGGGGGCAGGCGGCCTGATGGCGCGTGTTGCAATTGTAGGACTTCTGATGCTGGCACTGATCGCAGGGGCGCTGCTCTATTACCAACAGATCTATGCTTACTACACGCTCGTCCAAGCGCAGGATGCGGATGTACGGCTGACCAATCTGGTTACTGAACAGGCTGAGCCGATCCTGTTTGACGGGTTTGAGGCGATTGATGCAGACAGCTCGCCCATTCGGTACCGCGCCTGTTTCACCACGCCGCTCAGTCAGGCCACGTTGACCGAAACCTATGTCATCCGCGACGATGCTGAACCACTTGTCGCCCCCGGATGGTTTGACTGTTTTGACGCCGCCCAAATCGGCGAGGATCTTGTCAGCGGTGACGCTATCGCCTTCCTCGGCGTTGAAAACATTCACTATGGGATCGACCGTCTGGTCGCCGTCTACCCCGATGGCCGGGCCTTTGCCTGGCACCAGATTAACGCATGCGGTGAGGTCGTCTTTGACGGTGATCCCGCCCCCGAAGGCTGCCCAGCCCAACCCGAAAGCACCAACTGATGCCCGATCTTCTGATTGAACTTTTCTCCGAAGAAATCCCCGCACGCATGCAAAAGCGCGCCAGCGAGGATCTGCAAAAGCTGGTCACCGACGGTCTGGTCGAGGCCGGGTTGACCTATGTTGGCGCTGCTGCCTTTGCTACGCCGCGCCGTTTGACCCTGACGATCAGCGATCTGCTGGGCGAAAGCAAACCTGTGCGCGAAGAGCGTAAAGGCCCCAAGGTCGGTGCGCCTGACAAAGCCATTGAAGGCTTCCTGCGCGGGGCAGGGGTGGCCAAGGACGATCTGGAAATTCGCGATGACAAAAAGGGTCAGGTCTATTTCGCGGTGATCGAAAAGCCGGGGCGCGCGGCGGCGGATATCATCGCCGAGGTGCTGGAAAAGACAATCCGCAATTTCCCATGGCCCAAGTCGATGCGCTGGGGCTCTGGCCCGCTGAAATGGGTGCGCCCTTTGCATGCGATCCTGTGCTTCCTGACGGATGAAGCGGGCACGCAGATCGTGCCGCTGGATGTTGATGGGATCGCCTCGGGCGATACCACGCAGGGCCACCGCTTCCTTGCGCCGACACCCTTCAGCGTCACCGGGTTTGACGATTACGAGGCGAAACTGAAACGCGCCAATGTCATCCTGCGCCCAGATGAGCGGGCCGAGATGATCTGGAATGACGCCACCAATCAGGCCTTTGCCCAAGGGCTGGAGGTTGTTGAGGATCGCGGGCTATTGGCCGAGATCGCCGGGCTGGTCGAATGGCCCGTTGTTCTGATGGGCAAGATTGACGAAGAATTTCTGGGTCTGCCGCCCGAGGTTTTGCAAACCTCGATGAAAGAGCATCAGAAGTTTTTCTCGGTCAAGAACCCCAAGACAGGCCGGATTGAGCAATTTGTGACCGTGGCCAATATGGAAACGGCCGACAATGGCGCGACCATTTTGGCGGGGAACCAAAAGGTGCTATCGGCGCGGCTGGCGGATGCGAAGTTCTTTTGGGAAAATGATTTGCGCGTTGCCAAGGCCGGGATGCAGCCGTGGCTCAACAGCCTGGCCAATGTGACCTTCCACAATAAGCTGGGCAGCCAGAAAGACCGGATCGAACGGATCGCGGCACTGGTGAAGGAGATTGCGCCAAGTGTTGGGGCCGATCCGGATCTGGCAGAGAAGGCGGCGCAAGTGGCCAAGGCCGATCTGTCCTCTGAAATGGTCTATGAATTTCCTGAATTGCAGGGGCTGATGGGCCGGTACTACGCGGCAGAGGCCGGGCTGGACCCGGCGATTGCCGCCGCCGCGCAAGAGCATTATTCGCCGCTGGGGCCATCAGATGATGTGCCAACCGCGCCTGTGTCAGTAGCCGTGGCGCTGGCCGATAAGATCGACACGCTGACCGGGTTCTGGGCGATAGATGAAAAGCCGACCGGGAGTAAGGACCCGTTTGCGCTGCGCAGAGCAGCGTTGGGGGTTATTCGGTTGGTTTTGGAGAATAAGCTTGGTTTCTCTATGCAAGATACTCTGAAGTCTGCATTTTTGGGCAGAATTGATAAGATCTTAGAGCATGAGAAGTCAGACTTGCTAGGTGAGTACTTGGCGATCAAAGATAAGTACGACCATTTGGCCGACTTTATCAATGAGACCTCAATTGGCTCGACTGAGCAGAAGCAGGGATGGATAGAGGCTCTCTTTTCCGACACCAAGATTGATGAGAGCCTTCCCATAACAGAAGAGAATTCTACGGGATACAATCGATTTCATCATTTCCAGAAGAGCAGCTGAAGAATGGTACCCCGTTCGAGACTGGAAACTGCCCGACCTTCTCTCCTTCTTCCACGACCGCCTGAAAGTCTTCCTCAAAGACAAAGGCATCCGCCACGATATCATCGACGCCTGCATCGCGATGCCGGGTAATGACGACCTGACCTTGTTGGTCAAGCGGGTCGAGGCGCTGGCCGAAACGCTGGCCACAGATGACGGCGAAAACCTGATCCAGGGGTTCAAGCGCGCCAACAACATCCTGACCCAGGCCGAGGACAAGGATGGGGTAGAATACTCTTACGGGGCGGACATCAAATTTGCCGAAGATGACGCCGAAAAGGCGCTTTTCGCGGCCCTCGATGCTGCAGATGCAAAGATCGCGCCAGCCATGGATGCTGAAGATTTCAGCACCGCGATGACCGCTATGGCAGCACTTCGCGGACCAATTGATCAATTTTTCACCGATGTGCAGGTTAACGCCGATAGCGAAATTCTGCGGCGCAATCGTCTTAACCTGTTGTCACGGATCAGAAAAATATGCCTGTCTGTCGCCGATTTAACCAAGATCGAAGGATAATCGATTTTTTGTAAAAATTTAGCTACAAGTAAGGGATTTATCCCTTATGCTGCACCTACACAATAAATGGTGCCGCGTTGCAGCAACAGACCACATATAGTCCTTTGACCCTGATCACGCCAACTGCAAAAATGTCGGCGGCTGTTCATGGCGGGCGGGCGAAATGTCTGCAACGGTTGATCCGGCTTGATATGCCTGTGCCCGTCACGGTGGCCCTGTCTTTTGACGCGGTCCATGATGCTGCAAAGGGGCGTTTGCCAGACATGCAAACGCTGCTTGCCCCGTTTGGGGATGACCCGCTTTTGTCGGTGCGCCCGTCCAGCCAAGACCCTGATTGGGGCGGGCCGGGTGCGATATTGAATGTGGGCATGAATGACGCTCGCCATGCGGCCCTGACCCAGACGATTGGCGTGCGTCAGGCCACGGATATGTATCTGCGCTTTATCCAATCATACGCCATTCATGTGGCCCGACTGGACCCGGACGCGTTTTATCTGCCCGACACGCCTGATGCGGATAGCCTGCGCGCGATGCTTGAGACATATGAGCAGGAAACGGATGAGGCGTTTCCGCAGGATGTGGCGGCGCAATTGTCCGAAGTTCTACGCTCGATGGCGCGGGCCTGGGATGGCACGACCGCGCGGCTGCTACGCCAGGCAAAAGGGGCGCCGGTTGATGCGGGGTTGGGTCTTGTCGTGCAGGCCATGGCCCTGGGCGTGGGCGAAGGCGAATGCGGGCAAGGCGTGATCCAGTTTGTCGATCCGGCCACGGGCGCGCCGCGCGTCGTGGGCCGCTATATCAGCCAATATCAGGGCCAAGAGCTGAGCCGCAAATCCGAAGGTGCGCTGTTTTTGAACCGCGATCCGCGCGGTCCCTCGCTTGAGGAAATCTGCCCTGATCAATTCGCGCAGCTTTTGTCCTATGGCGATCTGTGCCGCAGGCGTTTGCGCGAAGAGATGGAAGTGATCTTTACCCTGCAAGATGGCCGTTTGCGCATTCTGGATGCCATTCGGGTGCAGCGATCCTCGCGTGCGGCGGTCCGGATCGCAGTGGCCCTTGCCGAAGATGGGATCATCGCCCGTGAAGAGGCTGTTATGCGGGTTGAACCGGCCGCCTTGTCCGAATTGCTGCACCGTCAAGTTGACCCCGAAGCGGACCGTGATGTGATCACGGGCGGTATTGCCGCCAGCCCGGGCGCGGCCAGCGGGCGTATTGTGCTGACCTCTGCCGCCGCACAGGCCAGTGCCGCCCGGGGTGAGCCTTGCGTTCTTGTCCGCCGCGAAACCACACCAGAGGATATCCGCGGCATGCATGCGGCACAGGCCGTGTTGACCATGCGCGGCGGTGTGACCAGTCATGCGGCCGTGATTGGCCGCGGTTTGGGTGTGCCTTGCGTTGTGGGTGCCTCTGATCTGGTGATTGATCGCAAAGCCGATCAGGTCAAGGCCGCTGATGGCCGTGTCTTTGCGGTTGGTGACATGATCACGGTGGACGGGACAACGGGCCAGGTGCTGGCGGGTGAGCCGCCAACGCTTGAGGCGGCGCTGGATGATACGTTTCAGACATTACTGCATTGGGCCGATGATTATCGTGATATCGGCGTGCGTGCCAATGCCGACACACCCGCCGATGCGCAGACCGCCCGCAACTTTGCGGCAGAGGGCATCGGATTGTGCCGCACTGAGCATATGTTCTTTGAAGGCCACCGCTTGGGCGTGATGCGCGAAATGATTTTTGCCGAAGAGGGCGCTGACCGGCGCGCGGTTCTCGACCGGCTATTGCCGATGCAACGCGCTGATTTTCAGGCGCTTTTTGAAATTATGGCGGGTACGACGGTTTGCGTCCGCCTGTTTGATCCGCCGCTGCATGAATTTCTGCCAGCCGATAAGGCGGGGATGCGCGATTTGGCCACCCAGCTGGCCCTGCCGCTGCCCGAAGTGACCGAGCGCGTGCAGGCGCTGAGTGAATATAACCCGATGCTGGGTATGCGCGGCGTCCGTCTTGGTATCGCGATCCCTGAAATCTACGACATGCAGGCCCGCGCTATTTTTGAGGCGATGGTCGCTGTCCGTCAAAAAGACATCAAGATCAATGTTGAAATCATGATCCCCCTCGTCAGTGCCATGCGCGAGGTGGAGTTGATGAAGGCCCGTCTGGATGCCGTCGCAAATGCGGTGCGGACCAAATCAAAGGTCGATTTTGTTTATCGCCTTGGCGTCATGGTCGAAACCCCGCGTGCGGCCTTGCGCGCCGAAGATATCGCCGGACATGCTGAATTCCTGTCTTTCGGCACCAATGATCTGACCCAGATGACCTATGGTCTATCGCGCGATGATGCGGGGCGCTTTATGTCGGCCTATGTCAAACAGGGCGTTTATGCCGAAGATCCGTTCCATACGATGGATATCGAAGGTGTGGGCGAGCTTGTCGCGCTTGGGGCAGAGCGGGGCAGGCGCGGGCGCCCTGATGTGGCTCTGGCTATTTGCGGTGAACATGGGGGCAGCCGCTCTGCCATTGCGTTTTGCCGGGCGCATGGGTTTGATTATGTCTCATGCTCGCCCTTCCGGGTACCGGTTGCGCGGCTGACCGCTGCGCAACTGACCTTGCTTGACCCTGATCGGCCATCCCGCAATTCGTGACTTTTGTTACAGACCCACGGTAAGACGCGGCGTCATTTCGAAATAGTCACCTTGTTGTGGCCGGGATGTTTCAGGAACTGCGACAGTCTGACCCGAGGGGTAGACGGATCGATTTTGATGGCCTATGTGCTGCCCCGCCTGCGCGAGGCTTATCCGCGTGGTTTCCTGGGTGGGAATGTTATGACGATTATTCGGGCGTTTTTCGCCGCATCATTTGCGGCGTTGCTGTCGCTTACGGCCTCAACATCCGTTGCGGATGAATTGCTGGCCAGCCGTTTGGCCGCAATATTAGGGCAAGAGCGCGAGGCGCTGTCGATTGTCCCCGACGCCCGTTTATCCGTGCTGACGTCTTTGCCATCCGCGCAATCGCGCGGGATCGAGACGCAGACCGGGATGGTTTATGACCGCAACTATCTTGCCAGCCTGCCAGCTGCTGATGGGGGTGACCAATGGGAATGCCTGACCCAGGCGCTGTATTTCGAGGCACGGGGCGAGACCGTCCGCGGTATGTTTGCGGTGGGCGAGGTGATCTTGAACCGTGTGGATAGCAGCGCCTATCCTGACACCCTTTGCACCGTGATCAATCAGGGTACGGGGCGCCGTTACGCCTGCCAATTCACCTATACATGTGATGGCAAAGCCGAGGTTATCAACGAACCCCGCGCGTGGGAGCGTGTCGGCAAAGTTGCCCGTCTGCTGATGGACGGCACCCCCCGTGCTTTGACCGGAGGCGCGACCCATTATCATACCAAGGCTGTCAACCCATCTTGGGCGCAGCGTTTCCCGCGCACGGCGTCGATTGGATCGCATTACTTTTATCGCCAGCCGATCCGCACAGCTTCGCAGTAACGTCGCATGCAGCAGGGGCATTGTCGCCCCAGCCGCTTGCTGCTTGGTCGCACTGCTTATATGCCACGGATAACCTGTGTCATCTTGGGACCTGACCGCCATGACAGACGACATTCGCCTTGCTTTTGCGCATCCCAGCGAACGGGCTGAGGCCAGCAGCACAACACCATGCGACCGCATTTCGCTGCGCGACTATGTGGTTGAGGTTGAAATCGGCGCTTTCCAACAAGAGCGCGGCACATTGCAGCGTGTCCGGTTCAATGTCGTGGTTGAGGTGCTGCCGCTGACCGGCCCGATCGACGATGATGTCGACCGCATCCTGTCTTATGACAAAGTGACCGAAGCCATCGGGTTTGAGCTTGAAGCCGAGCGTCTGAACCTGCTTGAAACCTTGGCCGCCCGCGTCGCCGAGCGTATCTTGCTGGAACCGCAGGCCGAAAGGGTCTTTGTCCGCATTGAAAAGCTGGATCGTGGTCCCTTTGCGCTTGGCGTGGAAATTGTCCGCGCGCGTGATGGCGTGGATCTGGCAGGCCAAGATCATGTGCCCGCACCGCATCCGCGTTTGGTGTTTTTGTCCAATGCGGCAATTGATGCGCCGTACTTAAGTGGCTGGATCGATCAGCTTTCCGCCCGCGATGCACCGCTGATCATTTGTGTCGGCCCTGCCGATCAGCCCGCGCCGCAAGCCGGGAACGCCTTGACCCAAAGGCGCATTGATTTGTTAGCCATCGAACAGAACGCCTGGACACTGGCGGCCCGCGACAGGCGCTGCACGGTCGTTGGCACCCGGACCGAGCTGGATTGGGCCATGAAAAACGACCAGATTTGCATCTGGGCCCCGTCCAAGATCGTGCTTGATGCTGTCGATGGCCCTGCCGCCGGCCCGCAGGATGGTGCTGCTTTGGCCGCTTGGTTTGCTGGTCAGATGATGGCCAAAGAAATGCTGGTGATCGGTGCCGAGATATCTCAGGCCGCCCTGCCTGGGGGGTTGTCCCTGCGCCGCGCCGATATCACCGACCCGATATTGCCATGACGCATTACTATCGCCCTTTGCTGCGCTTTGGTGATCGGCCCAAGGCGGCGCTGACCATTGGGGCGCAAGCCTGCTGGTTTGATCAGGTTGAGGTGCTTGACCGCAATGCTGCACCGCAAATTGTGCCCGCAACGGATATCCCGCCAGAGGCGCTCGACCGTTTGACCCGCCCGCGCGCACCTATTGCGGGCTGCGATCTTAGTCGTCCGTTGATTATGGGTATTTTGAATGTCACCCCCGATAGTTTCTCGGATGGGGGGCAGTTTGATCGCCTTGATGCGGCTGTGGAGCACGCCGCGCAGATGCAGGCGGATGGCGCTGATCTGATTGATATCGGCGGGGAAAGCACCCGGCCCGGCGCCGCTCCTGTACCGGTTGAGGATGAAATCGCCCGCACGGCCCCCGTTATCGCGGCCATTCGGGCTCAAAACCCGGTGCCGATCTCAATTGACACCCGCAAAGGGGCCGTTGCAGCGCCGGCTATCGAAAATGGGGCTGATCTGATCAATGATGTGGCGGCGTTTACCTTTGATCCGGGGCTGGCGGCGCTGACGGCACAATCGGGATTACCGGTCTGTTTGATGCATGCTCAGGGGGATCCCGAAACCATGCAGGATAATCCGCAATATGCGGATGTGGTGCTGGATGTGTATGATTTTCTGGCAGAGCGGATCGCGGTGGCCGAGGCTGCGGGGATTGCCCGGGATAAGATCATCGTGGATCCTGGTATCGGTTTTGGTAAGACGATTGCACATAATCTTGCTCTGTTGCGCGGGATCGCGGTTTTTCATGCGCTTGGCTGCCCGATCCTGCTGGGCGCATCACGCAAACGGTTTATCGGCACGATTGGCGGCGGGACAGATGCAACCGACCGGGTCAGTGGATCGGTTGCTGTGGCGCTGCATGCCGCACGGCAGGGGGTGCAATTCCTGCGTGTGCACGATACATTTGCCACCAAACAGGCATTGGACCTGGAATGGGCAATAGGGGCAGCAGAACAATATGACACGTAAGTTCTTTGGTACCGATGGGGTGCGCGGCAAGGCCAATACCTATCCGATGACCGCCGACATGGCCTTGAAAATTGGGGCCGCGGCAGGGCGCTATTTCCGAAATGACGGATCAAACGGGCACCGGGTTGTGATTGGCAAGGACACGCGCCTGTCCGGCTATATGTTTGAGGGGGCGTTGACCGCCGGGTTGACTAGCACAGGCATGAACGTGCTGATGCTTGGGCCGGTGCCAACCCCCGCTGTTGGTTTGCTGACCACATCGATGCGCGCCGATGTCGGGATCATGATTTCGGCCAGCCACAATCCTTATCATGACAATGGGATCAAATTCTTCGGTCCCGATGGCTTCAAACTGTCCGATGAGGCCGAGTTCGAGATCGAGGCCCTCATCAATAGCGACATTGAACCGGCCCAAGCGCAGAATATCGGGCGGGCCAAGCATATCCATGATGGCCGCTTTCGCTATGCAGAACGTGTCAAATCAACCTTTCCTACGGGCATGCGCCTGAATGGGCTAAAGGTTGTCGTGGATTGTGCCAATGGGGCTGCACACCGTGTCGCCCCCGAGGTGCTTTGGGAGCTCGGTGCAACCGTGATCCCCGTGGGCGTCAGCCCTGATGGTCTGAATATAAACGATGGTTGCGGCTCGACCGACACATCTGCCGCAGCGGCGGCAATCCTGCGTGAAGGGGCTGATGTTGGCATCTGCCTTGATGGCGATGCGGACCGGGTGATGATCCTGGATGAGACAGGCACGGTTGCTGATGGTGATCAGCTGATGGCACTGATGGCCGGGCGTTGGGCTGACCAAGATCGGCTGAAAGGCGGCGCCCTGGCCGCCACCGTGATGTCAAATCTGGGGCTTGAGCGCTATTTGGAAGGGCGCGGTTTGCGGCTGGAACGCACAGCCGTTGGGGACCGGTACGTGGTTGAGGCGATGCGCGCCAAGGGCCTTAATCTGGGCGGAGAGCAATCTGGTCATATCGTGATGACTGATTATGCGACAACGGGCGACGGCTTGCTGGCCGGGCTGCAATTTCTTGCTGCAATGATCGAAACCGGCCAGCCGGCCAGCGCACTGACAAAGACATTTGAAACCGTGCCGCAATTGCTGAAGAATGTGCGCTACGCGGCGGGGCAGGACCCCTTGAATGCAGAGGGCGTCAAAGCATGCATCACCGCAGCCGAGGGCAAATTGCAGGGCCTGGGGCGTTTGCTTATTCGCAAATCAGGGACCGAGCCGCTGATCCGCGTGATGGCCGAGTGCGAGGATAGCGATCTGCTGGTGCAGGTCGTTGATGATATCGTGCAAGAGGTTGAAGCGGCCATATAGGCGGCATCGCTCTGCGGGCCGCCAAATGCGGCCCGCTATCTTACATGCGGCCTTATGCCGATTTGGCATATCCACCGTTATAATCGTCGCTTTTGCGGCGGACCTGAGAGTGTTCGACAATCCGTTCGCGCGCCGCGCCGCGGAATTCCTCGATCGAGGCATAGCCCTTGCGCTGTAGATACTCGCTTAGGTCTTCTGTCAGTTCCTGGATCAGCTTGACACCAACGCCGCCGCTGCCTTTTTCCTCCATTGCGGCGGTGCAGATTTGCAGGTTTCCAGCCCCATGCACGATGAAGTTGAACGCCTCGCGGAAGCCCTTGATGCCGCCAATGCCCGAGATCGATTTGTCCGGGAAGGCCCGCGAGATGTCCGAAACCCGTTGCAAGGCCTGATGCAGGATCGCCAAACCTCCAAGCCCGCCAGAGGTGACGAGCCCGTCGACCTCGACTTCGAACTTCATGGTTTCGGGGTCCATAAGGGGCAGGGACGGGAAGGTGTTGCACAGCGATATACATGAGGCGCCCGCCTCATAGGCGGCGGCAGCGGCGCTCACCAGCGTTGAGGTTGAGGGCGTCAGCTTGACCCAAATCGGTACATCAACAACGGATGTCACCGCCTGCAGGATGGATCTGATGATATCCTCATCGTTGGCGACATTCGCGCCCATATCCTTGCGGTCCATATGCGGGCAGGACAGGTTCAGTTCCAGCGCGTCGCAGCCGACCCCAACGCAGGCGGTGGCCAATTTGCGCCAATTGTCCATCTCTTCCTCGCTGCCCGCACCGGCCATGATCGAGGCGATCAGCATACGGTCCGGGTAGGTGGTTTTGATCTCTTCCAGGTCTGGCAACCAAAGTTCGAGCGGTTGGTCTGAGATCAGCTCCCAATTCCAGGAGGAATGCGATACCGTATCGGCCCGTTTATTGCGCGAGACATAGGGCTTTTCTTCGCTGGTGCGCTGAAAGATCGTTTTGGGACCGGCGACGTTTTCGACCGGGTGCAAGCCGATGGTCTTGGTGACGACACCGCCCCAACCGGCCTCAAACGCCTTGAGGATTTTACGTTTGCTTTCCGTCGGCGGCGCAGAGGCCAGCACGAAGGGGTTCACAAATTTAAGACCGGTAAACTCAGTCGAAAGCTCTTTTTGCATGGCGTATCCTCGCTTTGTTACCATTGATCAGGGTAATTTTTGACCAAAAAGTCAATATTTTTCGTGAGACGATAGGGATAACCTTGGAAATCACCGCTATTATTGCAGCATCATGCTTAAAAAACAGGATGCCGTTAAAGATGCTAAGAAGTGGTTCAGGCGGTGAAAGTCATTCCGGCCGGAACAGACGCACGAGGCTGGACCATTGGCTGATCGCAAGACCCAAAAGGATCAATGCAAGGGCCGCAAAGAACCGCAGCGGCAGCATTTCTTGTAAAATCCAGGCACCAAAAAGCATCGACCAGACCGGCACCTGGTAGTTCACCAATGTCATGAAAACCGAACCCGCCGTGCGGATCGTTACGACGCGGATCAGCGCGGCAAGCGCCGTCGGCAGCAGTCCAAGCGCAATGATGGCCGTGGTTGCGCGTGTATCCGCCAGATGCGGGATGCCTTCGATCCATAGCATGGCCGGGATCAGGGCGGCGCTCCCCACGAGCAATAGCAGTGCAGACATGGTGATCGGGTCGATAGGCGGGCAACGCCGGGTCATGATGCTGGATACCGCATAAGACAGCGCAGCGGCCAGGCAGGCCAGTTGGCCCCATGGCGCTGTCCCCGTGCCCAGACGCAGCACACCCGGACCAATCAGGATGACCGCACCAACAAAGCCAAGGCAAACGCCAGCCAGATTGCGCTGGGTCAGCTTTTCATCTGTGAACAGATGCGCCAAAGGCAACACGAACAGGGGCAAGGCGGCCATGGAAATGCCCGCAAAGGCCGATGGCACAAATTGCTGCCCCCAACTGAGCAGCGCAAAGGGCAGTGCGGTGTTCAAAAGGCCGATCAACAGCAGATATCTGCACATGCGCGGGGTGAAGTCGGGCAACGGGCGCCGCATCAACCACATCAAAGCAAGCAGTGCCGCCGCGCCCAGCGTTGTGCGGGCGCAAGCCACGGTCAACGGGCCGTACCCCGTAAGCGCGATAGAGACGACCATAAACGTCGCGCCCCATATGACGCCACGCGCGCCGATGGACAGCCAGTTTTTCACGGTCGGTTGGGATGTCATGGGGCTTCCTGCGGAAGGTCTGGGCACGAGAAGCATATTATGTGGTTACGCATTATGGTGCCTGATGAACAACACTAAGAAGCCCTTGGACTAGATCCATCCAGCGATACTGGGAACCAGGATCAAAAGCACAAGCGCGTTGCCGAGCCCATGAAGGTAAATGCCGATCCAGGTGTTCTTTCGATGTTGCACCAGATAGGGAATTACCAAGCTGACGGGCATCAGTGTGAGGAAATTCCAGCGCATGAATGCGTGGACGAGAAGGTTCCAACATAGACCGTTTACCAACCACGCGTAACCGCCAAATACACGTTCTTGCAGCGGCAGGGCATAGCCTCTCCATAGTAGTTCCTCCCCGCCGATATTGATAACCAGCCAACCGAGCCAAAATACAAGCAGCCACCAGTTCCCTTCCACAGGTACTGCGAAAAACGTGCTCAACCCGGCTTCAATATCGAGCCCGGGATCAAACAATTCGGGGATAACGCTGGGTGTCGAGAAGAACCACATCTCAGAAATAATCGCCCCAGTTCTGGAAAGCGAGATTTCGCACACCTGCACTGCGACGAAAGCAACGGCAATGGCAATCCAATCGCCTCGCTGCAATTTTTTTAGACGAAACCTTTCTTTGAATTCGTCTGACTTTGGGTTTCGAAAGTGGCGCACGAGCACCCAGCACAGGAGCAGAATAATAGGTAGCCACAACCCTGCCGTCCAACTGACAATGAGTGGGATGCCGAGACTTGTTGCAATCGGTACCCCGAAATAGAGAGCGACCAGAATAACAAACCCCGGCAGTCCGAAGAAGAGTATGCTTTGTGCAAGATTCATGGATACCACATTTATAGTTGGCTGCTGGTACAGGCCATTCTAGATATCTCAGCGAGACTTACGTCCTGTCCTTAGTACAGTCTCGGTGGGCTACCAAGCTTTCCGTGTGTTGCCAGTGCAATCACGTGGGGCAGGTTTGCGCAATCCACAAAATAATGCCGATTGAGCCCAAAATCATTAGAGCGTGAAACACTTTTATCAGTAATGTGCTGAGATGTGTTTTCACCCCAATCATTACGAGAAACGTATCTTTCAGTCCAAATTTATTATGCTTTCTAACAAGGTAGGCCAGAATAAACGCCATAGGCCAAAAGTAAAAATGAACGTAAGCAAAATTTTCTGTACATGCCATCTGCGAAATCCCACATTCCAGATCGCTGTCTACAGGATCATAAACCGGTTTTCTGGTCCAGAGCTTAGCTTTCCCTTATCCTCTTGATTACCGCGCAGCGCCGCGTGATGATGCCTATGTGCGATCCTATCGCGCTGAGGAGGATTATCAAAAATGCTGCGGCGGTTGTTGCCCTTTGACGGGGCGCCTTGATGTATATCGGTCTGGATTTGGGCACGTCTGGTCTGAAGGCTGTGTTGATTGATGAGGCGCAAACCCTGCGGGCCGAGGCAGCGGTTTCGTTGACAGTCAGCCGTCCCAAACCCGGCTGGTCTGAGCAGGACCCGCAGAGCTGGCTGGATGCTGCTGATGTTGTGCTGCGGGACTTGGCGGGGCAGGTGCCGCTTGATGCGGTGCGGGCCATTGGCCTGTCTGGCCAGATGCATGGCGCGACGCTTTTGAACGCTTATGACGCTGTGTTGCGCCCCTGTATCTTATGGAATGATACGCGGGCCGCTGATGCGGCGGCTGAAATGGACGCCGATCCCCGTTTTCGTGCCCTGACTGGCAATATCGTCTTTCCCGGCTTCACCGCGCCCAAGCTCAGCTGGGTGGCCCAGCATGAGCCGCAGATATTTGCCAAAGTGGCGCGGGTTCTTTTGCCTAAGGATTATCTGCGCCTATGGCTGACCGGTGAGGCTGTGGCCGAGATGTCGGATGCCGCTGGAACATCTTGGTTGGATGTGGCCAAGCGCAATTGGGCTGATGATTTGCTGGCCGCCACAGGGCTGTCCCGCGATCATATGCCCCGTTTGGTGGAAGGCACGGCGGTTTCCGGCCAGCTGCGCGATGCATTGGCGCAGCGCTGGGGGCTGCCCAAGGGTGTGGTTGTCGCGGGCGGCGGCGGTGACAATGCGGCAAGTGCCGTTGGGGTCGGCGTTGTCTCTGCGGGTGATGCGTTTGTGTCGCTGGGCACGTCGGGCGTCTTATTCGCGGCCTCGGATGCCTACCGACCTGACCCGGCTAGTGCCGTGCATACATTTTGTCACGCATTGCCGGGGACTTGGCATCAGATGGGTGTGATCCTGGCGGCGGCAGATGCGCTGAACTGGTATGCCCGTCTTGTGGGCCAACCAGCGGCCAGCCTGACCGCATCTTTGGGCGATTTGCAGGCCCCTTCACGGGCTTTGTTCTTGCCCTATCTCGGCGGCGAGCGGACCCCGCATAATGACAGCCAGATACGCGGCGCTTTCCTGCATCTGGATCATGCCGCCGATCAGGCCGCAGCGACCCGCGCCGTGTTGGAAGGGGTGACCCATGCGATCCGCGATTGCCATGATGCGCTTGCGGCGACGGGCACGCAGATCAGCCGTCTGATTGCGGTCGGTGGTGGGTCGAAATCGGATTACTGGCTCAAGGCTTTGGCCACATCGCTGGATATGCCGATTGATCTGCCCGTTGCCGGTGATTTCGGTGGTGCGTTTGGTGCCGCCAGGCTGGGCCTGATGGCCGCAACCGGTGCCGGGCCCGAGATCGCGGGCCCGCCCGCCATTGCCCGAACGATCACGCCAGACCGGGCGCTGACCGACGCGTTTGCCGATGCGCACGCGCGCTACCGCGCCGGTTATGCTGCATTGAAAGGACTGTCATGACTGATTTCTTCAATGGAATCCCAACGATCGCCTATGAGGGGCCAGAGGCGGCACATGATTTTGCCTTTCGCCATTACGACCCGGATGCTGTTATCATGGGCAAGCCCATGAAGGATCATCTGCGCTTTGCCTGCGCCTATTGGCACTCTTTCGCTTGGCCGGGCGGTGACCCTTTTGGCGGTCCAACCTTCGTACGCCCTTGGTTTGATGACACAATGGACGCGGCCAAGATGAAGGCCGATGTCGCCCTTGAGATGTTCCAGATCCTGGGTGTGCCCTATTTCTGCTTTCACGATGCAGATGTCCGGCCAGAGGGGGCATCATTTTCAGAGAGCATTGATAACCTTGCGCAAATCACTGATTACTTTGCGGAAAAGATGGATCAGAGCGGCGTCAAGCTGCTTTGGGGAACGGCCAATCTGTTTTCCCATCGTCGCTATATGGCCGGGGCTGCGACGAACCCGGACCCGGATGTCTTTGCCTATGCTGCCGCCACGATCAAGGCGTGCATGGATGCCACGATCAAGCTGGGTGGCGAGAATTACGTGCTTTGGGGCGGGCGCGAAGGGTATGAGACGTTGCTGAACACCGATATGGGCCGCGAGCGACAGCAGGCGGGCCGTATGTTGCAGATGGTCGTCGATTATAAGCACAAGATGGGCTTTGAAGGGACGATCCTGATTGAGCCCAAACCCCAAGAGCCGACAAAACATCAATATGATTATGACGTCGCCACTGTTTACGGGTTCTTGAAGGATTTTGGCCTTGAGGATGAGGTCAAGGTAAACATCGAACAGGGCCATGCCATTTTGGCTGGCCATTCCTTTGAGCATGAACTGGCCTTGGCCCGCGAGCTGGGCATTTTTGGCTCAATCGATATGAACCGGAATGACTATCAATCCGGCTGGGATACCGACCAGTTTCCTAATAATGTGCCCGAGATGGCATTGGCCTATTACGAGGTTCTGCGCGCGGGCGGCTTCACCACCGGCGGCACCAATTTCGACGCGAAGTTACGCCGACAAAGTCTTGATCCGGAAGATTTAATTATTGCTCATGTTGGCGGCATGGATGCTTGCGCCGCCGGTCTGAAGGCTGCCGCGGCAATGTTTGAGGATGGCAAGCTAGAGGCCGCGCGCGATGCCCGCTATGCCGGTTGGAACACGGCCGCGGGCCAAGATTTGCTACATCGCAGCAGTCTTGAGGATTGTTATGCAAAAGTGACCGAACAAGCGATTGAACCAGAGCCACGCTCGGGGCGGCAGGAACGGCTGGAAAATCTGGTGAACCGCTACCTGTAACCCGGGCCTGATCCGCGGCCTTGTGCTGGTTTCCCCTGCTGCATAGGGTGCAGGGCAAGGGACAGGGAACACGCTGTGATTGGCACCATTCTCAAGGCAATTGGGCGCAAATATATGGACGTGACCTTGCGGTCCGGTCCCGACTACACGGTGCGCATTATTGAACGTCCGGGCCTGTGGATGGCGCCGGATGCGCTGGCCGAGCTGAGCGCAAATCTGCGTCAGATCGCGGCGAAAACGCTGGATGCCGGCAGCCTGACTTATGGTGTTTTTTCGGGTGACAAAGCGCGGATGGAGGCTGTGATTATCACGCTGGTTGCCCGCCGTGATGGCACACCGATTGCCTTTAATGCCCTTGCGATCATGACGCTTCAGGATAGCCCACACCCCACTGAGGTGCTGCATTTAGGCCTTGTGATGGTCGATCCCGCAGAGCGGTCAAAGAACCTGTCTTGGGTGCTTTATGGGCTGACCTGTTTCTTGATCTTCTTCCGGCGCCAGTTCCGGCCAATCTGGGTGTCCAATGTCACGCAGGTGCCTGCTGTGGTTGGCATGGTCTCGCAGATGTTTTCGGATGTCTGGCCCGGCCCAAGGGGCGGGCGGCGTACGCTGAACCATCTGCTGCTGGCCCGCCGGATCATGGCCAGTCAGCGCCATATCTTTGGCGTCGGGGCAGAGGCCGGGTTTGATGAGGACCGCTTTGTCATCACAGACGCCTATACCGGCGGATCGGATGATTTGAAAAAGACCTGGGATAACGCGCCAAAGCACCGTGATGTGCAGTTTAATGATTTCTGCGCCAAGATGCTGGATTATGGGCGCGGCGACGATGTGTTGCAGCTGGGCCGGATGGATATTGCGGCAATGCGCGGCTATCTGCTGCGCGAGGTGCCCAAATCGGCCATCCTGGGTGTCGTATTAACTGGCGGACTGGTGGCGCTGCGCCGTTTGGTTTTGCCTGCGATCCACTGGGCAGATGGCAGCAAACCTTGGTCGATCCTGCGCCCGCGCAAAGGGCCGGGCGCATGATTTTAGCGGCCAGCGTTATGGTCCAGATTTACCTTTCGGGCGGCGCGTTGCTGGGCCTTTTAGTCCTGCGCCGGGTCATTGTCCGCCGCGACAGGTGGGATCCGCTGAACCGGCGTTTTCTGTTTTGTATCCGGGTTTCAATCCTTTTGTTTACCGGCCGCCTTGCGATGACGCTGACCGGCGTTGAGGCGTTTCGCATTCTGGTCCTGCTCGCCGCTGCATTGATCCCGCTGGCCGCAATTGTGTTAACCGAAGGGTTGCTACGCAGACATGCGCCTGGTTTTGTGAAAGCCAGTATGGGCGGGGCGGCTGTGATCTTTGGCGTTCTGGCCTTGTGGTATTCCGGCAGCATTGATCCGCAGCGGCTGATTGCGCAGCTTGCTGTGCAAATTGCCGGGTTTTGCATGGCAGGGTGGATGATCATCACCCGCGACCGGGCGTCGCTTTCGGCGGGCGAGAATACGACAGTGGTCCGCTTGGGCCTGTCGCTTTTGTTGTTCATACCGCTGGCGGCGGGGGATTTCCTGCTGATCTACACGGGCCTGCCGATCCAGTTTTCCGCGCTTGGCGTCTTGATCCTGTGTTGGCTGGCGATTGGTCTGGCACGTGCCCAATTGGGCCATGGTGCCACCTTGGCCAGCCTTGGGGTGATGATCGCAGCCTCTGCCGTGTTCAGCGCGATGATCAGCTTTCTGGCCGGTCTTGATCGCAACGGCGCGCTGCTTTGCGCTGCGGCCTTCATGACGACCCTGTTTGTGGTTGCCATTTTGAATGACGCACGCAGTTTGCGTGCCGAAGAACAAAGCCTGGGCCTGCTGCGTCATCTGGCCACCGCCGAAGTGAAAGATCCGATGAGGTTCTTGCGCGATTTGCAAACGCACCCGCGCGTTGATGGGGCGGTCATTGTCAGCGAAGACAGCCTGTCTGAGTTGCAAGACCCCGTGTTGGATCAGATTTTCGCGGCCTCCCCGGTGTTGCGCCGCTTCGACCCGCCGCAGCTTGGCCCTGTGGCCGAGGATCACATCGCCTATCTGTTTGAACGGTATTCGGCCACCCATGTGATCTTGGCGCGCAGCAGGCCCCGGGTGCTCGTGGCGCTTGCCATGCCGTCACTCAGCGCATCGCCAGCAACAGAGCTTGAACTGCAGGTGGTGCAGCGTATGGCGGCCTTGATCGCAGCCAAAGAGGAGACCCAAGATGGATGATATGCATGCTGAGGCACGCCGCATTTTTGATGCAGGGCTGCGCGCTGCTGATCCTTATGCGGCGGTGGCGGGGCATCTCGGTAACGTCGTGCGTCCCACCCAGATCATTGCTGTGGGCAAGGCTGCCCGCTTGATGGCCAAGGCCGCGCTGGATCATTTTGGTGCGATCCCCTGTCTGGTTGTGACCAATTACGAAAATGCCGATCCGCTGGACGGCGCGGCCGTCTTTGCTGCTGGTCATCCGGTGCCCGATGAAAATGGGGCCGAGGCCGCGCACGCCGTCATCGCAGCGCTGCAGGCCGCTGAGGGGCCGGTGCTGGCCCTGATTTCGGGCGGCGGCTCGGCGCTGCTGCCTGCGCCTGTGCCCGGCCTTAGCTTGCAGGATAAAGCTGCGGTGAATGCGCTATTGCTTGGGGCGGGGTTGGATATTCGGGCAATGAACCTGGTCCGCCAACAGCTTTCGACCTTAAAGGGCGGCGGGTTT
Organism: Yoonia sp. BS5-3; assembly: GCF_038069655.2. Lineage (NCBI taxonomy): Bacteria > Pseudomonadati > Pseudomonadota > Alphaproteobacteria > Rhodobacterales > Paracoccaceae > Yoonia > Yoonia phaeophyticola. The sequence goes on along the minus strand of NZ_CP150951.2, from coordinate 3,536,144 downwards.
CTGCGCCATGCGGCGCCTCAGCCGGTGACGGCGCTTATTTTGTCGGATGTCATCGGGGATGATTTGTCAGCGATTGCCAGCGGCCCAACGGCGCCGCCAATTGGCATTGCGGCCGACGCGATCACTGTGCTGAAAGGGGCGGGGCTGTGGGCGCAGTTGCCCGAGCCTGTCCGCAAGCATCTTAGCGCTGCGTCCCCTGCGGACCCGCCCCCGCATGCCGTCAATCATTTGGTTGGCTCTAATCGCAAAAGTGTTGCTGCCATGGCCAAAGCTGCGGGCGCGGCCCATGTCCTGCCTGCGCCGATTGAGGGGGATGTGGCTGAGGCCGCCCGTATCATCTGCGATCAAGCTGGCCCCGGGATCACCGTTTGGGGCGGCGAGACGACTGTCGTTTTGCGCGGGGATGGGCGCGGCGGGCGCAATCAGGAATTGGCGCTGCGTATCGCACAAGAGGCCCGCGCCCGCGGCTGGTCAAAATGGGTCTGTCTGCAGGGCGGCAGTGACGGGCGTGACGGGCCAACGGATGCTGCAGGCGGTTTGGTTGATGGGCAGGTGCTTGATAAAATTACGAATGTTGACGCGCTGCTGGCCAATAATGATAGCTATCACGCCCTAGAGCAGGCGGGCGCATTGCTGAAAACCGGGGCGACCGGCACCAATGTCGCCGATCTGGGCGTTATGATCCGGCTTTAATCAACAGGCAGGCCACTGGGCACAGTCTCTGGCCGGCCCATGGGGCGGGTCAGGGCGCTTTCACCGGTCAGAGCATGCAAAAAGGCAACCAGATCAGCGATATCCTGATCGCTGAGCGTCATTGTGTTGATATCGCGGATCGCCGCTTGCCGGGCCATTTCGCGCGTGTCCGCCCGGATCGCGAAATCGACGGCCTCAAGCCAGGGCACGTCGGGCAGATTGGCCATCTCTGGCGTCCAGTCCGCCGTGGCGGGGTTCGCATGATGCCGGATCATGGTTGTCAGCGTCGGGTAGGCGCCGTTGTGTCCGTAGGGGGCCGTCAATGCGACGTTGCGCAAAGACGGGGTGCGAAATTTATAGGCATCTTCAAGCAAATGCGTCTCACCCATGCGGCCCACATCGCGCGGGATCGGATCCCATTGTCTTGTGCGGCCCGGGCCAAAGGCGGGCAGGCCAAGCGCGTGGAAATTCTGATCAGTAAATAGCGGGCCTGCGTGGCAGGATGCACAGCGATTGTTAAAGAAAAGCTGACGGCCCCGTTCCGCATCATCGGGCAGGGGTGTGCCGGTCAGCCAAGCGTCGTAAGGGCTGTCATAGGATTGCCATTCGGCGGCGATGAAGGCCCCTAGCGCGTTGCCAATCTCAACAATGGTCACATCGCTGGGTTCGTCAATGTGATCAAAGGCTTGTACGAACATCTGACCATATTGCGGGAGCGTGCGCACCCGTTTAGCGATGATCGGCCAGCCCCGGTCGATCCGGTTGTTGACAGCACCGATCACATCGTTTTCGCCTAGGTTTCCAGCCATCTCAAACTGGGCCGTCATCGGGAAAAGGGCCTGGGCCGCCACGAGGTTATCCAGCCCCTCGGGCAGCCATTCTTCGGCGGGGGAATCAAAGCCATTTCCGAAGATATCCGAGGCGGTCAGTCGTCCGTCATGGAACATCACCTCAACCGAATTATGCCCAAGATTCCAAAGGGCTGGCGCGTTTCGGGGGATCCGTTTTCGGATCGCATCGCGCCCTTCGCCGGCTGTCCGATTGGGCCCAACGCCGATACCCCCTTCGCCAATGCCAAGCGACAGTGCATCTGTGCCCGCATGATCATGATGGTGACAGGTCCCACATGAGATATTTCTGTTTCCTGACAGTATCTTATCATAAAATAGCAGCTGGCCGATCCGGGCTTGATCCGGGTCGATGGGGATGTAATCATCCGGGCTGATCGCCTGCGCCGCCGCCATTTGCCCGGCGCAAATCAACCCAAGGAGACCCATATGCACCCGGTACAGAATGCGTACAGACGCTGTACATACGCTTTGGCTTTGGCGCTGCTTTGGGCGGCGCCTGCCCAGGCCGATATGGAGACGGCGCGCGATCTGATGGAGGCGGGGGACTACGCCGAAGCCCGCGCGCTGTTTGAGGTCTATGCCCGCTCTGGCAATGCCGAAGCCGAGGAATTGATCGGCGTCATGTACGCCCTTGGCCTGGGGGTTGAGCGCGATGATGAGCGCGCGTTTGACTGGTACTTGCGGGCGTCTTTGAAAGGGCATCCTGGGGCACAATCCGGGCTTGGCTGGTACTATGAGGTCGGCCGGGGCTTGCCCGCGCCAGATATGGTCAGAGCCTATCTTTGGTATGCCTTATCGGCAATAGGCGGGGACCCGGATGCACTGGATTCGCTTGAGCTGATCACCCCGCGTCTGACCGCCGCCGAACGGGCCCGGGCCGAAGTCCTTGTAGATGACTACAAGGGCTGGATGTATCCGTTTCGGTAAAATTCTACTAGGTCATAATGATGACAATCATCTATCAAGAATCGCTCTATGCGTGTATTGATTTTTCTATACACCACCTACGGAGCGGCGCTTGGAAGTTTTTGGTATTGTTATTGCTGTTGGTGTCGTGTTTGGGATGCTCATTTTGCCGATCCGGTTATCGCAAGGATCGACGTCTCGCTCGCCTCCCAAAGAACCGCCACCGTCGCATCCACCAAAAGTTCAACATACGCGATCAGGTGTTGTGCCCCGGGCAACCGTTCGATATGAGATTGCTGGGCTTGCCTTCGTCACCGATGGTGACGGTCTCAGGATCAAAAACACTGAAATTCGCCTTTTTGGGATTGATGCCCCCGAATTTGGGCACCCGCTTGGGAAGAAGGCCAAGTGGGCGTTGCACAGGCTTTGCAAAGGGCAGAAAATACGCGCGGAAGTGACCGGGAAGGATAGCCATGGTCGGACGGTTGCAAAGTGTTTCTTGCCAGACGGGCGTGATTTGTCATCTGAGATGGTTAAACTGGGTTTAGCCTTAGATTGGCCGAAGTATTCGGGTGGTGTTTATGCCCAATTCGAAACGCCGGATGCTCGCAAAAAGCTGTGGCTGGCCGATGCCCGGCAGAAGGGGCGTATGCATATTTGGGACAAATACGAAGCTCGACGCAAAGCGCGCGCTACAGGGTATAAGGCAGTTGAATAAAATGCTATCTATTTTCGGGTCCGCGCCGCATATGCGGTAACGCGTTGCTAAGATTGGTCTGTCAACTTTCGTGCGAAACTTACGGATGAAAGGTCTTCGCGTGAATAACTTGTCCATGGTGTCGTTCGCGACGCAATCGGGTCAGAACCGTCCGCCTCCGCCGCCGCCCCCATCGGGTGAGGATCTGGTGAAAAAGCTGGATGCTGATGGCTCTGGCAGCCTGTCGGCGAGCGAGATTGAAGATACAAAACTAGGCCAGCGGATTGGCGATGGTTTTGGTGATATCGATACAGATGGCGACGGTCTGCTGAGCATTGCCGAGCTTGATGTCGGCGCCGAAGCCGCCCGCGAGGCTGGTGGTCCTGAAGGCAAAAACGGACCGCCAAACGGTGGCCCGCCGCCCAGCGGTGATCCAAGCGGCATTGACGCGGAATCGCTGTTTCAAAGCCTGTTTGAGGCTCTGTCAGAAGAGGATAGCGGCGGTGCTGGCATGTATGATTTTGTGCAGCAGCTATATGAAGATGCGCAGACAGCTATTGCCGCTTGATCCGCGAGCTTTTTGGCGCGTCGCGGGTTTTGATCAAAGCGCAGATTGAAACCTGTTGTATGTCAGCGTGCGATGTTGTGTGCGGCATCCCTATGGTGCCGTGCCCAAAGATTGCTTGGTTCGGATCATCATCAGCGGAAGAGATATTATAAGTGGAAAAGGCTGGCGGGCTTCGGCCCGTGCCAGAAAGATCGTAGTTGGGCCTTTGCCGGGTTTGCTTCAAATGACGCCGTCAACGCGTCCAATCTGGAAGCTGATGACATTGCCCATTCCGCCGCCGCCAGAATATTCCCTTCAGATCGTACAAGTCGATCAGATGAGTAAAACAGCAAAAGGCCGCCCGGTTAGGGGCGGCCTTTCGTGTTACTTTAGCGCGATGCTTAGTTCAGGTCGCTTGCGTAGGCGGCTTCAAGCTCGGCTTCGGCTTCGCCCACGGCAGTGATCAGCGCGTCGAGGATTTCGTCGCCGCGGTCAACATTGCTGCGGAACCAATCCTGGACCGGTGCTGCGGCTTCGGCGAAGGCTGCTTTTTGCTCGGGCGTTGGCACATAGAGATCGCCGCCACCCTCAACGAAAGCCTGGTAGGCTTCGATTGATTTGCGCTTGGGCGAGGCGAATGTGGCTTGCTGCAGTTCGGCAAAGCCATCGACAACGACGCGGCGCAAATCCTCTGGCATCGCCATGAAGTTGTCGTTGCTCATCCACCAGAGCGCGCCCATATAGGCGTGCCCGTCCAGTGTCATGTATTGCAGACCCGCATCTGGGAATTTCATGCCCATGATGTCGGTGATCCCGTTTTTGGAGCCTTCAACAACGCCGGTCTGGAATGAGGTGAACAGCTCGGGCCATGGGATCGGCGTTGGGGAGGCGCCAAGCGCGCGGACCAGTTCCTGCGGCAGGTCGGCCACAACGGTCCGGATTTTCAGACCTTCCATGTCGGAAGGCTCTGCCACACGGCGCTGCGTATTCGCGAAGTTACGCCAGCCGCCAGTGTTGCCGATAGTCATCAGACGGATCGTGTCACCGCTGTCTTCCAGCGCCATGTCCCGCATGGTGCGCACAAAGTCGGAGGTCAGCACATGCTCTGCCACCCGGTCATTGGCCATCAGATATGGCAGGTCCAGCACCTGCACATAAGGGAAGATGCCAGCAGCACCGCCAGAGGTGGAGATATAGACATCGATGGACCCTTCGGACACGCCTTCGAGGCATTCCGCGCCCGTCGCACAAAGCTGCGTGCCGATGAAGAGTTCTACCCCGATGCGCCCGTTAGAAGCGGCTTCGACATAGCTTTTGAACACGACCAGACCGTCATAATCTTCGTCGTTTTCATTGGAGTTTGCAGTGGCTCGGATGGTGAATTCCGGCTCGGCCTGCGCCCATGCGGCGAATGGTGTCGCCAAAAGCGCAGCGGTGGCCGCGATTTTCATTTTGTTCAGCATTGATAGTTCTCCCTTTTTATACTGATTAGTTTCCGCCCGGTGCCGGGCTGATACAGGCGCTAAAGCCAACTTCCGGCCCGCAGCCTAAAAAGCCGGTCACATAGGGCACCGTCATTGAGATCGCCGGGATATAGGTGATCAGGAAGATCACAAAAATCTCGACCGCCAGGAAAGGCAGGATCGCCTTGGCGATGGTTTCGACCTTTTCCTTGGACACTGTACTGGCCACGAATAAGACAAGCCCCATGGGCGGTGTTGCCAGCCCCACCGTCAGGTTCACGCTCATGATGATGGCGAAATGCACCGGGTGCACGCCCAGGTCCACAAAGATGGGTCCCAGGATTGGCCCCAGGATGATGATTGCCGGTCCCGCATCCAGGAACATCCCCACCACAAACAGCAGAATATTGATCAGGAACAGCAGCATCAGCGGGTTGTCGGACAGCGACAGGATGTAGTCTGACAGGATTTGCGGTGCATAGCTGAGGCTGACCACGGTTTTGAACGCCACAGCCGCCCCAACCAGCAGCAAAACAGCTGAGGTTCCAAGCGCCGAGCGGGTCAGCACTTGTCCCAGATCCTTCAGTGTCATGGATCGCAGCACCAGAAAGCTGACCACAAGCGCGTAGGCAACCGCGATGGCTGAGGCTTCGGTTGGGGTGAAGACCCCCACGAGGATCCCGCCGAGGATGATGATCGGTGTTTGCAGCGGCGCGATCGCCTTTTTGCAGACCATCCGAAAATCATGGCTGACCTTTTTGCGGTAGCCCATCAGCATGACATGCGCGATGGCCAGCAGCGCCCCGAATACCACCCACAGGTTCAACGCGTGGATTTTATCGCCTGCTTCGTTGATCTCAGCCAGCCCAACCGTTGTTGCCAGACCGCTGTAGACGGCCATCAAAAGCCCGGCGACGTTGATCCGCAGCAATGCAAAACTGACCCAATATTCCACTTGCGATACGGATTGGTCTTTGGTGACGATCCGTTCCGCCTTGGGCAGGTCGTACCGGTCGGCCATCAGCCGTACCATGACCATCAGCCCAACCCCGACCATGACACCCGGCACAATCCCCGCCAGGAACAGTGCAGCGACGCTTTCGCCCATCACGTAGGCATAGATGATCATGATCCCCGATGGCGGGATAATCGGCCCGATCACCGAAGAGGCAGCCGTGATCGCAGCCGCGAATTTGCGGGAATAGCCGTTTTTCTCCATGGCGGGGATCAATGTCGAACCGAGCGCCGATGTGTCCGCCACGGCGGAGCCTGAAAGCCCGGCAAAGAGGATCGATGACAGGATATTCACATGCGCCAGCCCGCCGCGCAGGTGCCCCATGAAGGCCTGGGAAAACTCGACCAGGCGGGTGGTGATCCCGCCCCGGTTCATGATTTCCCCCGCCAGCATAAAGAAGGGCAGGGCCATCAGGGGGAAACTGTCCATCCCTGTGTAGAAATTGCGATAAAGCACTGAGAGTTGCCGGGCCTGATCATCCAGTGTCAGCAGCGCGAAGGGGGCAGCCAGCAGCGCGAAGGCTACGGGCAAGCCGACCATGATCAGTACAAGAAAGACGGGAAGGAACCATAATAGCATCAGTCGGCTCCTTGAAAATCGTCTGCGTTCAATGGTTTAAGTCTGTCGCCGCCGCCAGTGATCTTGATGATTTGCCGGATAATCAATTCGGCGTTCACGACAATCAACAGGTTCACCCCAACCCAGAGTGACGCATATTGGTAGCTGTTGGCGAATTTATCGCCGCAGCGCCCGATCTCAATCCCTAGTGGCCACCGCAGTGATGACGAACAGCCGCGCCCGGAAATCCCGGTGATATGGTTGTTCCAACCCTTGTCCCAGGCAATCACAAGCACCCACATGGCAATGCTCATCAGGATCAGTGAGAGAATGGCCGAAGCCATTCGGGGCAGGGCCCGTTCGAGCATGTCGATGGAAACAAAGCCCCCCATCCGGTAGGCCAGTGGCGCCATCAGCCCGGTCATCCAGAGCATTCCGAACCGCGCGCCTTCCTCTGTCCAGTTGGGCGCGTCATTCAGCACATAGCGAAAAAAGACCTGCCCAAGAATCAGGCAAACCATAATGGTCAGCGCGGCAACCGCGATGGCTTTGCCTATCGCAAGCACTGCGGTGTTGAACCGCTCTATCGGCCAAAGAAGGCCAAACAGGACCGACATTCCGGCTCCTCCCCTGTTTTTTGGGCATTTTGCCCATGTTTTGGGGGCGCTGCCCCCTTGCCCGTGCCGGGCAATTCCCCCGGGATATTTGGGGCCAAAAGAAATCAGGTTTCTTTGAAGGCTCCGTATTTTCCCCCGTGAAACACAAGCGGCTCGCCACCTGCATAATGTGCTTTTGTCACGCGGCCAACAATGATCACGTGATCGCCCGCATCATGCGTGGCTTCGAGATTGCATTCGAAGGTTGCCACGGCCCCGTCAATCAGCGGCATGCCGCAATGGGACGGGTGTGTTGGCAGATCACTGATCGCTGTTTTTGATTTGACCACGGCCGCGCAGATATCGCGTTGGTCTGCCCCTAGCACATGGATCGCATAGCGCCGCGAGCCTGCGAAATGTTCGAACCGTTTGGATGATTTGGCCGGCGACCAAAGCACCAATGGCGGATCAAGCGAGACGCTGGAAAAGCTGTTTGCCACGATCCCGACCGGCCCTTCGGGGCTGTCCGTCGTCACCACGGTGATCCCGGTCGCAAAGCTGCCCAAGGCGCCCCGAAAGCTATCGGCATCGGCGCTGGGGTCAAAGCTGGCGATGGTGCCCGCCTCCATTATGGGACCTCGGTGCCGAGCGCGGCGGTGTAGAGTTCGAACCAGGTTTGCCGGTCCATTTTCACTTTTAAAGCGTCTGACAAGCCTTTGATCCGGCTGAGGTTGTTGGTGCCCATCACCGGCATGATATTGGCTGGGTGGGCGAGCAGCCAAGCCACTGCAACAGCCCCACTGTCAACGCTATTGGCCTCTGCCACCTTGGCCAGCGCATCTTGCGGTGCGCCATTACCGGTCATCAGGCTGCCGCCGCCCAAGGGCGACCATGCCATGATCGGCACATCCCGTTCCTGCAGATACGCCACATCGCCATTGGTGAAGCCTTGATGCGCGGTCAGCGATAGTTCGATCTGGTTGGTGACCAGTTTTGTGTCCATCGCCGATTGCAGCAATGTCCAATCGTGCAGTTTGAAGTTGGACACCCCGACGCTGCGCACCTTGCCGGAGGCCACGACCGCATCCAATGCGGCGCCGGTTTCCTTGTGATCCATCATCGGATCCGGCCGGTGCACCAGAAGCGTGTCGATCTTGTCCACATCCATCAGCCGCAGCGAATGATCCACAGAGGCCAGGATATGATCCCGGCTGGTGTCGTAGTATTTCACCCGTGCGTCGCTGTAACGGCCCATCGGTGCCACGATATCGCATTTTGTGACGATCTCGATCTTGTCTTTCAGGGCAGGGGCGGCCTTGAGTGCGTTACCCAGCACTTCTTCGGCTTCATAGCCGCCATAGATGTCGGCCTGATCCATGGTCGTGATGCCTTGCTCCAGGCAGGCTTCGATCTTGGCCTGCACGTGGGCGGGCGAGGTGTCTGTGTCATCCCCAAGCCGCCACATCCCGTAAACGATGCGGCTGAAGGAAAGGTCATTGGTAATCTGGATGCGGTTCACTTGCGGATCCCTGTGCCGAGCGGCGTGGCTGGTGTTTCAGATGGCACACGCCCGTATTCATGGGGCAATGAGCAGGTTTTCAGGTTCGGCATCACGCGGCTGCCGAAATGTTTCGCCTCGTCGATATGCGGGTAGCCTGAGAAGATGAAAGCACGGATCCCCATCTTTTGATAGGCCTCGATTTTTGTCATGATCTGGTCGGTCGACCCAACCAGCGCCGCCCCACAGCCAGAGCGTGCCCGCCCGACGCCGGTCCAGAGCCCGGGTTCGACATAGCCGAATTTATCGGCCAGTTCCCGTGCCTTAGCCTGATGCGCGACCCCAAGCGAGATGCTGTCATGCGCCCGGTCCCGGATCAGTTTGCCGTATTCATCATCCAGTTTAGAGGCGATGTAGTCGGCGTATTCTTTTGCCTCGGCCTCGGTATCGCGCACGATCATATGCACCCGCAGCCCGTAGTCGAGCGTGCGGTTGTGGGCTTCGGCCTTTGCGTGCACGTCTTTCATCCGCTGTTCGAGTTGTTCGACTGGTTCGGGCCACATCAGGTAGACGTCGCATTGTGCCCCGCAAAGTTCCAGCGCCGCAGGCGAGTAGCCGCCGAAATAGAGCAGTGGCCCGCCGTTTTGCTGATAGGGCCGTGCCGGATCGGTGGGCACGTTTTTGAATTGGTAGATTTCCCCATCGTGGTTGATTTCGTCCTGCGTCCACGCTTGGCGCAGGATTTCAACAACCTCATGGCTGCGTTTGTAGCGGTAGCTGCTTTCGGCCACTTCGCCGGGGAAGTCGCTGCTGATGACATTCAGCGTCAGCCGCCCTTTGAGCATATGGTCAAGCGTGGCGACCGTCCGTGCCAGCATGATCGGTTGCATTTCCCCGCAGCGGATCGCTGCGAGGAAATTCATCCGATCCGTGAGTGGTGCCATGCCGGCGACGAATGAAAGCGTGTCTTGCCCGACCTGAAAAGAGGAGGGGGCGAGGATGTTGCGGAACCCTTGTTCCTCGGCCGTCAGGGCGATATCGCGGCAATGTTCCCAGCTGCTGCGCAGATCGCCATCGGGTACGCCGAGGAACTGATAATCATCCGAGCACAGGGCTGAAAACCAGCTGACTTCGGCCGCATCCAGGTCTGCACTTGTGACCGGTACGATGGTCATCGATTCCCCTCCCGTTTGGAATTATTTTCCCTTGCCTAGCATGGCTGAATATGTGAAGCAATGGTGTATCAATTTCATGCGCAGGCCACGGGGAGGGGTCGCCATGGCGAATACCTCTTCTTTGCCGAAGTTTATTCAGCTGAGCGAAATGTTGATCCGTGAGATAGCGGCGGGGCATTTGGCAGATGGCGCACGCCTGCCGCCCGAGCGCGAGATGGCGGATGATCTGGGCGTGGCTGTTGGCACGCTGCGCAAGGCGCTGGCTGATGTTGAGGCAAAGGGGCTGCTGGAGCGTATCCAAGGCTCTGGCAACTATGTGCGCCACCGGCCTGCTGTTGAATCGGTCTATGCGTTTTTCCGGCTGGAGCTGCTGAAAGGTGGGGGGCTTCCTACGGCCGAGGTTTTGGATGTGGCGCGTCTGGCCAAACCGGCGCCTTTTGCCCGCCTTGGCGGCGATCCCGAAGGCCACCGTATCCGCCGCTTGCGTTATCTTGATGATGTGCTGATTGCGCTTGAGGAAATCTGGCTGGACGGCGCACAGCGCGATGTCATCGCGACCGAGGACCTTTCGGAGTCCCTTTATCATTTTTATCGCCATGAGTTGGGGCTGGTGATCGCCAGTGTCGAAGACCGGATTGGTGTCGAAGCCGTGCCCGATTGGGCGCCTGCGGCCTTCCATCTGCGTCCCGGTGTCATGGCCGGCTATATCGCGCGGGTCAGCTGGACCGCCGCCAAGGAACCGGCCGAATTTTCGCGCACCTGGTACGATGCTGGGCGCGCTGCATATATCTCTCGTATGGGAAAAGGTTAAAGCGACGTGGAAATGGTAAACTATGGCCTGATCGGCTGCGGCATGATGGGCTGCGAACACATTCTGAATATCAATCTGTTGCCGCAGGGACGGGTATCAGTGGTCTATGATCCGGTGCCCGAGCAGGCCCAAAAGGCTGCCACAATGGCTCAGGATGCCCATGTGGCAGAGACATTGGAAGACCTGTTGGCCTTTGAACAGCTTGATGCGGTGATCATTGTCAGTCCGAACTACCTGCATGTCCCGCAGCTGCGCCAGATTGTTGAAACCCGCCCGCTGCCGATCTTGTGTGAAAAGCCGCTATATACAAACCCGGCCGACGCCCCGGTGCTGGACGCGTTGTTTGAAGGCTACCCCCATCCGGTATGGGTCGCGATGGAGTATCGCTATATGCCCCCCGTCGCCGCCTTGATTGCGCAGGCTGAGCAGGCGACAGGCGGTATCAAGATGTTGACCATCCGCGAGCATCGTTTTCCCTTCTTGCCGAAGATTGGCGATTGGAACCGCTTTAATGCCAAGACAGGCGGGACATTGGTTGAGAAATGCTGCCACTTCTTTGATCTGATGCGCCTGATTTTGCAGGATGAGCCGGTGCGTGTGATGGCCAGCGCCGGGCAGTCGCTGAACCATATTGATGAGCGTTACGACGGGCACGCCCCGGATATTTGGGATAATGGCTATGTGATCCTGGATTTTGCCAAAGGTGCGCGCGCCATGCTTGAGCTGTGCATGTTTGCCGAAGGATCAAAATGGCAGGAAGAGATCAGCGCGGTTGGCCCCAAGGGCAAGATCGAGGCGCTGGTCCCAGGACCTGGCCGTTTCTGGCCAAAGCTGTTGGGTGATCCACCTGTGCCGCAGATGATCATTAGCCCGCGCGCGCCGAAGGGCCCTTATGTGTCAGAGATCCCGGTCGATCAGACGTTGCTTGAGGCAGGCGATCATAACGGATCAACCTTTTATCAGCACCAGCGCTTTAATGCAGTGCTGCGCGGCGAGGGTGAGGTAGAGGTTACGCTATCGGACGGTGCCAAGGCGATTGCCATTGGTCTGGCCGCCCAACGTAGCGCGCAATCAGGGCAGGCGGTCAACCTATAGGTTGCCGTCGCCCGCCGCGGCTGTCGGGACTGACATCTCAACACATCCCGTCCCTTCGCAAGACACAACGGCTGCGGGCACATAGGCCGTGCCGTTTTGTGTTGTCACGATATAGAAGTTGTCGACGAACCCGGCGAATTCGCCAACAATCGTCGTGCCGTTTTGATGTATCGTCAGCGCGATATCATTCGCGCTGACGATTGACGGTGTGGATGCCGCGAGTAACGACATCCCGATCATACGGATCATACCATTTACTTTGATAACCATGACACTCTTACAAACACTGCAGAAAACATCTGCCTTACGTAGGGTTCATTAGGTCTCAGATCGATTAAAAGTCAATGAAGCTTTGCGGCAAATTTTCAGAACTATGCTAAAGTACAGTTCCGCCCGGGGGTTCGTGGCATCTTTGTGTCGGCATTCTACCGAAACCTGGCGAAACACAATAAAATAAGGCGTTTGCGCCGTTTTTGTAACGCCTTTGTTACTGCCCTTAGGGCTGATTCGTGGTTGCCTGCGACACCGAGCGGTGGAAACGATTCCCCCATTGATTGGCCCATTGCAGGTGAAACTGACGCGCTTGCCGAAGCGTTCGTGAAGCCTGATGTACCGGGTTCAGCAGCAGACAGGTGCAGGGTCCGTGCGCCCTTATTAGGGTCAATCTACCGTTTGATTGGTGCTGGTTTTTGTCGCGTCCCTCGTCTGCCTTACATTGCTTAATTTCGGCTCCGAGGTCCTGACGAATTATACGATCCTACGGTGTAAAAGCTGATGCCGGCTTGCGTCACATAACTTTTACATTTGGGTGTTTTCTAAAAGCTGCAAAAAAGAGAAAATATAGGAGGCTCCGATGACCTCTCTCAATACTCAGCTATGGGAGCTGATTAAGACGCATAAAATGCCTGATGATGCTGATGGCACACCATTCATTGAACAGCTGATGAATGAAAACAGCATCTCTCAAGAAACGGCCACAGTGGCGATCTCTGAATACCTGAAATTTATGTATATCTGCGCCACGCGGCGGGAACGGAATGTTCCCTCGAAGGCTGTGGATCTGGTCTGGCATCTGCATATGCAGCACAGCCGAGATTACTGGGATGTGTTTTGCCAGAAATTGGGCAAACCCGTGCATCATAATCCGGGTGGGAACGGCGTTGGACATCTTGAGGACTACAAGGCGACTGTCGCCGCCTATAGGCCCCTTTTTGGATCACCTCCGAAAGGGATCTGGCGGCAGAATAATAGGCTGCAGAACTATATTGGTTTGATAACTATTGCGACTTTTGCTGTCGCTGGTGCGGCGGCTGTCCATGGAGGGGAACCCGATGGAATTTTCGCTCTGGGTGCCGCGATGTTCATGTCAGCAAGCACGTATAAACGTTTCACAAAGAAAGGTGAATTTACCTTGATCTTTGGGTGCGATGATCCGTTCGCCGACGATGACGCGGGGGACTGTGGTTCAGGGGATTGCGGCGGCTGCGGTGATTGATCGGTTATCGTGGTTTCGTCTGGGCCACGCAATTGTTCGGCGTACTTGGGAAGCCAAATGATCTTTTATTGGAGAAATGGAATTTGCGGTGCGGCGCTGATTGAATGCGTTTCGTCGAACCTTGGATCGTCCAATATCTCTACAGCGCGTTTGTAGGCTGTGAACCCGCAGCTTTGGTAGAACGGCAGCGCGGCGGGGCTGTCGAGCGTGCAGGTGTGCAGGAAGAGGCGGGTGTTCCGGGTCGCGAAGGCTTTGCGGATTGCTTGGTCCATCATCCAGCGCCCCAGCCCTTGGCCCGTGGCGCTGGGGATGAGGCCGAAGAAGGCGATTTCATTGACCTCGGGCCGCCGGAAGTCCAGCTCGACCAACCCGATGTCTTGCCCATCCTGGCGCACGGCGTGGATCAGGACGTTTTCGTCGGTCAGGATCGCGTTCAGCGCCTCACGCTCCAGCCGCAGCCGCGAGGTCCAGAGCCATGGCGTGCCGATTTCGCGGAAAAGATCGAGATACCAGTCGGGGTCGGGCGTTGGCAGATGCGTCAGTGTCGCGCCGTCGGGGGCGGGCACTGGCGCCCGTTCGGGCGGGGCGTGCATCTGCAGATAGGTTACCACGGCGGCCAGTTTGCCAGGGGGCAGGGGGTGTTTACCGTTTTCGAGGGTCATGAACCTTACCTTTGCCAATTACTCTGCGGTGGACACTATAAAACCTTCCCCGTGGGGAAGGTTTCTATGAGGGCGATGTCGCGGTCTGTTTAACCGAGCTTCGGTCTTTTTTCCTACTTCAGGATGCTGCGCCCGGCGTAGACGGCGGTTTCGCCCAGCAGTTCCTCGATCCGGATCAGCTGGTTGTATTTGGCCAGCCGGTCAGAGCGCGACAGCGAGCCGGTTTTGATTTGCCCGCAATTGGTGGCGACGGCCAGATCCGCGATGGTCGCGTCCTCGGTTTCGCCAGAGCGGTGCGACATCACGTTGGTGAAGCGCGCCCGGTGCGCCATGTCGACTGCTTTGAGCGTTTCGGTCAGCGTGCCGATCTGGTTGACCTTGACCAGCATGGAGTTGGCCGAGCCTTTGGCGATGCCGTCCGCCAGACGCGCCGGGTTGGTCACAAACAGATCGTCGCCGACCAGTTGCACCTTATCCCCGATTTTGTCGGTCAGGGCTTTCCAGCCGTCCCAGTCATCTTCTGACATGCCGTCTTCGATGCTGATAATCGGGTAGTCTTGGGTCAGTTTGGCCAGATAGTCGGCGTTTTCTTCGGAAGTCAGCGAAATGCCTTCGCCGACCATCTCATATTTGCCGTCCTTGTAGTATTCTGTCGCTGCACAATCGAGCGCGAGGTAGACGTCTTCGCCGGGCTTGTAGCCCGCCTTTTCAATCGAGGTCATGATGAAGTCGAGCGCAACGCGGGTGCTTTCCAGGTTGGGCGCAAAGCCACCTTCGTCGCCGATCCCGGTGTTGTGCCCTGCGGTGGACAGCTCTTTTTTCAACGTGTGGAAAATTTCCGACCCCATGCGCACCGCCTCGCGGATCGAGGTGGCGCTGACTGGCATGATCATGAATTCCTGGATGTCGATCGGGTTATCTGCATGCTCGCCGCCGTTAATGATATTCATCATGGGCACGGGCAGGGTGCGCGCGGACGTGCCGCCGATGTAACGGAAAAGGGGCTGCGCGGTGAAGTCGGCGGCGGCTTTGGCGACGGCCATGGACACGCCCAAGATCGCATTGGCGCCAAGCCGGCCTTTGTTGGGTGTGCCGTCCAGTTCGATCATCGCCTCGTCGATGGCCACCTGTTCGGTGGCGTCAAAGCCAACCAGCGCTTCGGCGATTTCGCTGTTCACAGCGGTGACCGCCTCGAGCACGCCTTTGCCCATGTAACGCGATTTGTCGCCATCACGCTTTTCAACAGCCTCATGTGCGCCGGTTGACGCGCCAGACGGAACGGCCGCCCGCCCCATGGTCCCATCTTCCAGGATCACATCGACTTCGACGGTTGGGTTCCCCCGGCTATCAAGAATTTCGCGGGCGTGGATGTCGATGATCGTGCTCATGAGGTGCTTCCTTTTAGGAGGTGTTAGCGATATCGCGCGCTCTATAACGCGGGTTCGGGTTGAGGGGAAGTATGGCGCAGCCGGGCTTCGCGCCAAAGGGTGAAAATGCCGGATGCAATAATGATTGTCGCGCCGATCAAAGTGGGCAGATCAGGGACCTCGGCGAAGACCAGATACCCCAGTATGAGGGCGAATATCATCCGGCTATAGCGGAACGATGAAATGATCCCGGCATTGCCGGTCCGGGTTGCGGCCACAAGCGCCAGATAGGCGATGATCACAATGATGATGCAGCCCAGCAGGAGCGCTATCTGGGTTCCATTTGGCGCAACAGAGCTTTGGCCTTGTAGGGCCATCAGCAGCAGGCTCGCGGGGATGATCGTCACGAATGTATGGAACGCCAATTGCGGCGCCGAGAGGCCGACGGACAGGCTACGGGTCAAAAGATCACGTGCCGCCAGACCCAGCATGCCGGCCACCGCCAAAAGCGTCGCCGGCACGAACCCATCCATGCCGGGGCGGATGATGATCAGGACGCCAGCAAAGCCGATCAGGATCGCCAGCCAGCGCCGCCAGCCCACCGGCTGCCCCAGGAACAAAGCCGCCCCCATCGCCACGACCAGCGGGGTTGCCTGTATCACCGCCGAGGCGGTTGTCAGCGGGATCAGCGAGAGCGCGGTGATGAATAGGCAAGACCCGGCCGCATCGCAAAAGCTGCGCAGCAACACCTTGGGGTTCAGGTATTCGGGCTGCCAGACCGGGATGCCCCGGACGGCGAACCATATCCAGAAGGACACAGCGCCGCCGACGCAGATCACCAGCAGGATTTGCCCGGCAGGCAGTGTTGCCGACAGGTTCTTGATTAATGCGTCTTCGATCGCAAAAGACAGCATCGCCAAAACCATGAAGGCCGCACCGCGCAGGTTTTCCAATGCTCAGTCGTCCTTGTCAGAAAGGGGCACGCCATAAAGTTCAAGCCGATGCCCCATCAACCGATAGCCCAGCTTGGCTGCGATCCGTTCCTGCAACGCTTCGATTTCGGGATCGACAAATTCGATAACTTCGCCGGTTTGCATATTGATCAAATGATCGTGGTGATCCCGATCCGCTGTTTCATAACGCGCCCGCCCATCGCCGAATTCGTGTTTTTCCAGGATTCCGGATTCTTCGAACAGTTTGACCGTCCGATAAACCGTGGCCAGCGAAATCCGCGGATCAGCGCTTGAGGCTCGTTTGTAAAGCTCTTCGACATCCGGGTGGTCGTCGGCCTCTTCAAGCACGCCCGCAATCGTGCGGCGCTGTTCGGTCATACGCAGGCCGTTGGCTTCACAGCGGGCGAGAATGGTGTTCGTCATTGGGGTCCCAGAATTTGTCAGCCTGTTCATAACCGGCCTGCCGCCCGGTTGCCAGAGCCGCCAGGGCATTTCCGTTGCCCACGCAAATCGCATTTCCCTGACGGTCGCATGCAAAGATGCCTCAAGCTAAACCTGAAACGCGTTAGAAAACCAATTCACCCTGCATCGTTTTGACAGCTTGCCCGTGGATCGTCACAGCCACGGGCGTGCTTTGATCTGTCGTTGCCGTGATTTGCGAAGGACGCCCCATGGCGGTGCCTTGGGTAATGTTCAGCGTTTGCGCCGTGCCCAATTTTTCGGTCAAAAGGGCGGCCAGCGTCGCGGCGGCACTGCCGGTGGCCGGGTCCTCTGGGATGTTGTCGAGCGGGGCGAACATGCGCGATTGGATTTCATCGCCCTCGCACACGTAGGCGTATAGCGAAAAATCATGCCCGACGGGATGCTGGCCCGCGCCCCGTTTGATCGCGTCGAGCGAGGGGCTGCAGCGGTTCAGCGCATCGGAATTTTGCAGCTGGCAGATGACGAACGGCAGGCCGAGGCTGGCTTGTTGCGGGACATGGACATCTGTCTTGAGATCGCCGGGTGTTAGCCCGAGCGCTTCGGCCACCAGGGCAGGATCGGGCTGATCCAAGAGTTCAAGTGCTTTGCTGGTCGTAAAGGAGGCCAAGTCGCCGTCGAAGGTGCAGGGAATCGGCCCAACCCCAAGTTCCATAACCATATCCCCGGCGTGCCCCAGATCGCGCAGCGCGATAGCGGTCCCGATGGTGGGATGTCCGGCAAAGGGCACCTCCATTGTTGGCGTAAAAATGCGTACTTTTGCCGTATGCCCCGGATTTGTTGGCGGGTAGACAAAGGTGACTTCGGAGAAGTTAAATTCACGCGCGATCTTTTGCAGGTCATCCTCGGCCAGCTGTGTGGCATCGGGTATGACGGCCAACTGATTTCCGCCAAATGCGTTCTCGGTGAAGACGTCGTAGACGACATATTTGGTCATGCTGCTGGTTCCTGTGTTTCGCGGCCCACCTTTTCGGCCAAACGCGCGACGGTCAGCCCTTGCACGATGATTGAGAAGATCACGACCATATAGGTGGCCGTCAGGATCAGCGGTTTCCATTCGCTATCGGGCAGTGATAGGGCCAGCGCAACCGAGATACCGCCTTTCAGCCCGCCCCAGGTCATAATCGGAATAACCCCGGACGAAAATTCGCGGAATGGGCGGAGTGTGAGCACCGGGCCCGCGACCGCCGCCAGGCGTGCAATCAAGGCCAGCGCGATGGCGGCGACACCGGCTGTCAGGTATTCCAGTTCGAACGCGATGGCGAATACCTCAAACCCGATCAGCAGGAACAAGACGGCGTTCAGAATTTCATCGATCAGTTTCCAGAATGCGTCAACATAATGCCGGGTTTCGTCTGACATCCCGTGTTTCGCGCCAAAATCGCCAATCAAAAGCCCGGCGCAAACCGCCATAATTGGGGCCGAGACATGCAGATACACCGCAAGCTCATACCCGCCAAAGGCCAGTCCCAATGTGATCAGCACCTCAAGCGAATAGTCATCGATCCGCCGCATCACCCGGAAAGTCAGCCAGCCCAGTACGATCCCCAGGATCGCGCCGCCAAGCGCCTCTTGGAAGAATAGCTGCACCGCATCGGCCAGCCCGCTGCCATGTGCGTCGCCATGCGGAAAGGCCAGCCCGACCAGAACCAAGAATACCACATAGCCGACGCCATCGTTAAACAGGCTTTCTCCCGCGATCTTGGTTTCAAGCGATTTGCGAAGGTCAGCCTGCCGCAGCACCCCTAGCACCGCAACCGGGTCTGTGGGTGAAATCAAGGCTCCAAAAACCAAGGCGATCAAGATCGGCATGCCCGTGAGCCATGAAAACCCATAGCCCACAATAATCGTTGAAAGCGCGATGCCCATCGTCGCCATCAGCATGACCACAACCCATTCGCGTTTCAGATCGGACAGTTTCACATGCAAAGCGCCAGCGAACAAAAGCAGGCCCAGCATCCCTTCAAGCAATGCGTCGGAAAAATCGATACCCAATACGGTGGTGCGGACCACATCCGCGACGCCCAAGCCGGGCAGCACCATGTCTAGCAACATAATGACAAATGACGCCAAAAGCGCGACGATAAGAATGCCGATGGCAGAGGGTAGGCGCAGGAACAGGTAGTTAATTGCGCCAAATGCCCCGGCAAGAACGATCAATAATGAGGTGATTTGCAGTAAAGTCATGAAAAGGCCCCGGTTTATTTCCCTTGGCTTATCATTTGCTTGATGCGGGGCAAAGCTAAAGCCCCGGAATTTTCAACCAAGTCCCCCCGAGTGGGCGAATGACCGCGCCTGTGCCGATCTTAAAACGGGCGAGGCCGGGCGCCGTGTCGGTATCTACCTGGCCCAGATCCAGACGCGTAAAGCCGCGCTGCGCCAAGTGGCTGGCTGCATCCATCAGCATCCGGTGATGTGCGCCGTCCTGCCGGGCCTCGGCACTGGTCCAGCCGATATGATAGGTCGCCACTGGGTGATGCAGCAAAAACAGCATTCCAGCGATGGCCGTGCCTTTGCGGCCGGCTGAATACACGACGACATCTTTGGGATTTTCAGCGGCATAGGCCCGGATAATGCTATGCGGCAGCGCCCGATACCCTTTTTGCTTTTGTTGCTGCGTGTCTGCATCCAATAGCCACCCATGCTTATGCGGGGCAAACCGTTCGCGGTGATAACGCAACGCGCTGCTTTGGCTGCGCCGCCAGATGTTACGCCATTTGCCATGCGCGCGGGTCAGCAGGCCGCCTTCGGTGTCCGTCAGATCAAGCTCTGCCACCGATCCGGCCGTATGGATCAGCCGAAACCCCGCGCGGCGCAGTGTCTTTGGTTCCTTTGAGTCGGTGTTGACCAGCCGCAAATGCGATTGCCGTAAACTGGTCACACGCGCATCGATAGGGGCATCTGTCATCCAGATCGGACCACGCGAGGCAAAGCGCAGCCCGAACCGCCTGATCGACAACAGCGGCGCCGCATGGGGCAGAGGGTGGATATCGACCTGCTGGCCCAAACGGCCCAGAGCGGCGGCAAAACTGGGATGCTGTTGCAGGGGCAGGGCAGGTGTTGATTTCATGGGCGTTGTTAAGCCACCCGAAACCTAAGCTGGGGTTAATGGCGGCATGAAACGCAAAAACACGACAGCCCGCACCGTCGCAGGGATCAGCGCGCCACCGCCACGCCCAACCGTGCTGGGCGCCGCCCTTGTTGCGGCCACCATCACCTTTCCCATTGGCGTGACGCTATTGGTGATTGATTTGCTGTTGTTCTAGCCAACCTGCACAAGCGCATGTCGTTTTTTGCCCGCGCTTAGCTTGATTGGTTCAGCCAGTGCTGCGGCATCCATGAACAGACTGGCATCGGTCAGCGGTGCATCATTGAGGCGCGCGCCATTCTCGGCGATCAGGCGTTTTGCCTCTTTCCCGCTGCCGGCAAGGCCTGAGCGTACAAGCAGTTGCACGATCGAGATCCCGTCCTGCACATCGTCTGCAGATAAGGTCAGGGTGGGCAGATCGTCACCAACGCCGCCCTTTTCAAAGACTTCCTTGGCCGTGGCCTCGGCCGTCTTGGCCGCGTCAGCGCCATGCAGCAAGGTTGTGACCTCATTGGCCAGGATAATCTTGGCCGCATTGATCTCTGAGCCTTCCAACGCGCCGAGGCGGTCGCATTCGTCCAGCGGCAGCTCGGTGTAAAGCTTTAGGAAACGGCCTGTATCTGCATCGGTCGTATTGCGCCAGAATTGCCAGAATTCATAAGGGGACAGCATGTCGGCATTGAGCCAGACAGCACCAGCTTGGGACTTGCCCATCTTCTTGCCGTCGCTGGTCGTCAAGAGCGGCGAGGTCAGCCCATAGATTTCATGGTCCAGCACCCGCCGGGTCAGATCGATCCCGTTGACGATATTGCCCCATTGATCCGATCCGCCCATTTGTAGCAAGCAGCCGTAACGGCGGTTCAGCTCAAGAAAATCATAGGCCTGTAAGATCATGTAGTTGAATTCGAGGAAGGAAAGCGATTGTTCCCGGTCAAGCCGCGACTTGACGCTTTCAAAAGACAGCATCCGGTTGATCGAAAAGTGCCGCCCGATATCCCGCAGAAAATCAAGGTAGTTCAACCCGTCCAGCCATTCGGCATTGTTGATCATCAAGGCCCCGGTGGGGCTGTCATCATAGGTCAGGTAGGCCGAAAAGACCTTTTTGATCCCGGCGATATTGGCGTCGATTTGCTCCGGTCCCAGCAGCGGACGTTCATCCGCGCGAAACGACGGATCGCCCACTTTGGTCGTGCCGCCGCCCATCAAGGTGATCGGCTTGTGTCCGGTTTTTTGCAACCAGCGCAACATCATAATCTGAATCAGTGATCCGACATGTAACGACTTGGCAGTGGCGTCAAATCCGATATACGCCGGTGTAACGCCTTTGCTGAGCATCTCATCCAGGCCCTGATAATCGGTGCAATCGGCCAGAAAGCCGCGCGTGATCATCGTTTGCATGAAGTCGGATTTGGGATGGTAAGTCATTGGCTGGTTCCTCTGGGGCGCACGGTGCACTCTATACTGAGGTCAAAGAGCAAGGGAAAGTGGATGTTGCAGGCAGGCTTGGTCACAGCCCTCGGGACGATGTCTGGCACCTCACTTGATGGGGTGGATGCGGCGGTTGTGATCACCGATGGCGTGCAGATCGCCGGATTTGGCCCAACAATGTATCGCCCTTATCGTGACGACGAACGCGCTTTTTTGCGTGCCCATCTGGGGTGCTGGCAGGGTGATGACGTCGAGAATGCCGCCCGATTTATCGAATGGGCCCATTGGGAGGCGATGTACAGCCTTGGCCGCGTGGATATCGGCGGATTTCACGGGCAGACGCTGGCCCATGATCCGGGTGGGCGCGGTACGCATCAATGTGGCAACGGTCAAAATCTGGCTGATGCGCTGGGCTATCCCGTTGTTTGGGATTTTCGCAGCGCTGATGTGGCTGCAGGCGGGCAGGGTGCGCCGCTGGCCCCGTTTTATCACTTTGCTTTGGCGAAATGGATCAAGGCAGAAGAGCCTGTTGTCTTTTTGAACCTTGGCGGGGTGGGCAATCTGACCTGGGTTGATCCGTCATTTGATGATCCGGCGGATGAAGGGGCGTTGATGGCCTTTGATACCGGCCCTGCCAATGCCCCGATCAACGATCTGATGATGCAGCGCCGCGGCGTTCCTTTTGATACAGGTGGCGCGCTTGCCGGGATCGGCAAGGCCGACTTGCAGGTTCTTGAGGATTTCCTGCAGCACCCCTATTTCAAAAAGGCGCCGCCGAAATCGCTGGACCGGGATGATTTTGCCGGGCTCATCGATGCGGTCGCTGAATTGCCCGATGCGCGGGCTGTCGCGACATTGACCCAGGCGGTAGTGGTCAGCGTCTGGCGCGCGATCGCACAATGCCCGGCGCCGCCGTCGCGGGTGCTTGTGACCGGGGGCGGACGGCTCAACCGGACCATCATGGGGGGGCTTGCCCAAGCGCTTGATTGCGACGTTTCAGTGGTGGAACGGGCGGGGCTAAGTGGCGATATGCTGGAGGCGCAGGCCTTTGCATATTTGGCGGTGCGCGCTGCACGCGGATTGCCGATTTCAGCCCCTGCGAGCACTGGAATCAGTCAGCCTGCGACGGGCGGCCAGGTCGCGTTCCCGCGTATAGAGTGACAAATAAAAGTCGCAATTTCAGAGAAAAATCTCGATAATTTGCTACAATGCTCTAGTTTTTTTCTGATTGTTTCATTTATGGGCGGTAAATGGCTCAGTTTTCGTTCACAATTTCGCTCGAATTCGCCGAATGAATTCACAGGCCCGTGAGGGGCGTTGTCCCTGCCGTTTTCGGTGCCATGTAGATGCGTACGACAACCCCGAATGAACGGAGAAGAAAATGAAATCGACATTCAAAATGGCCCGCACGAGCATGATGGCTGCCCCTCTGATCGCAGTGGCAGGCATGGCCTCAGCCGGTGGCTTGTCTGAGCCTGTTGCGGCTCCGACGCCGGTACCGGTTGCTCCGGCACCTGTGCCAGTAGCTCCGATATCGGATTGGACGGGTTTTTATGCCGGTGGCCAGCTTGGGTTTGGTCAACTGGATTCAGATGATTTGACCGAAGATCCCGACGGTCTGCTATACGGTGTGCATGGTGGTTACCTTTATGATCTGGGTAGCTGGATAATCGGTGGCGAATTGGACATCGATGGCACCGAGATTGAAGATGAGACTGCCGATGTGGCCCTTGATTCAGTCGCCCGCGCAAAATTGCGCGTTGGCTATGATGCTGGAAACTGGCTGCCATATGTAACCGGTGGTATCGCCCAGGCGAGCACATCAGGCGCAGTTGACGGTGAAGACACAGGGTCCTTTGGAGGCCTTGGCGTAGAATATCGCATCAGTGACAGCATGCGCGTTGGCGGCGAAGTTCTTCAGCATCAGTTTGAAGACTTTGACGGTACCGGAATTGATATTGATGCGACAACAGCCACAGCGCGCGTATCGTTCCAGTTCTAAACACCACTCACAGGCGTCCGGGGTGATCTGTCCCTTCCCCTCAAGCTCCGTCACCCCGGATGTTCATCAAGGCCCGCAGCATGCTGCGGGCCTTTTTGTTAGAGCATTTTGCGTTTGAACGGGATCGCAATTCGCTGCCTCTCCCTGCGGTCGAACGCAATTTGCGATGCGGGTTGCTCAGACAAAAAGCAAAACGCTTTAGCGCAGCAACGCGTCAATTGTATCGCTGCGAATCCCGTTTTTGAGAAAGTCAAACTGACCATCCGAGAACATCCGAAGCGCCGCATCATGCATGACCCGGTGCGTCATCCGGGCCAACGAAGACCCCAAAGACAGGCGTGCCGCGCCCGCTTGGGCGAAATCCGTGACGGTTTGCTGTGTAAAGGCACCTGCCACCAATGCGTTCACCGGGGCGGTTGTTGCGGCGCAGATGCGGGCAAGCGCGTCCATATCGGGCGGCATCGGTGCAAAGAGGCAATCCGCGCCCGCAGCTTCAAAGGCCTGCAACCGACGGATCGCTTCATCCGTGTCATATTGCGCGCGCAGAATACCGTCCGCGCGTGCCGTCAGGATAAAATCATGCCGCAAATCCTTTGCGGCTGCCGCAGCTGCCTTGATCCGCTCAATAGCCAGATCAAAATCGTAGGCGGTCTCGGTCGGCAGCGCGATATCCTCGATGCATATTCCAGCCAGACCAATTTCAGCGGCCAGTTTGACGGTTTCAGCGCAGGTTTCTGGCGTGTCGCCAAACCCGTTTTCGAAATCGCCCTGCATGGGCACCGTTGCCACTGACAAAATCTCTTGTGCATGTGCCAAAGCTTCGTCTCGGGTGACATTACCGCCATCGGGCCGCCCCATGGTAAACGCATGCGCCGCCGAGGATGTGGCCAGCGCCTTTGCCCCCATCGCCTGCATCATCTTGGCCGATCCGCGGTCCCAGACATTGACCATCAAAAGTGGATCGCCCTTTTGGTGCAGGGCGCGGAATGTTTCTGCCGAATGGGTCATATTAGGTCCTTTTTGCGTAATGCTGTTCAAGTTCGATCAAGCGTTGTTTGCGCCAAAGCCCGCCGCCATATCCCGTCAAGGCCCCATCTGCGCCGATGACGCGGTGACAGGGGATTAATATGGCGATCTGGTTTGCACCATTGGCACGGGCCACGGCGCGGGTGGCTGTCGGGGCGTTGATAACTTGGGCAAGCGCTGCGTAACTGCGGGTTTCGCCGGCTGGTATCTTGCGCAAAGCGGTCCAGACCTGCCGGGTGAACGGCGTGCCATGCAGGATCAGCGGCGTTTGGAAATCATCGCTTTCGCCTGTGAAATAACGCGCAAGCTCAGCGGATACGTGATCTGTCACGTCTGTCCGCCCAACCCCGATATGGCCTTTCGTCATTTTGCTGAGTCGTTTGAGTTCGGCAGGTAACGCCTTGCGATCCGCAAATTCCAGTAAATGCAGCCCGTGATCGTCGCAGATGGCGATCAAGGTGCCAAGCGGCGTATTGATTGGATGTGCACGCAGTATAGCCTGTTTTTTAAAATGATCCGGCGCGGCCCCCAGCAATTTGGCAAAGGCTGCGCGAAAGGCCGCAGGACTGTCGAAACCGGCCTCAAGCTGGGCATCGATCACCTTGCCGTCCTCGAGCGCGGTAAAGCCATGGGCCAGACGCCTTTGGCGGGCCATTTCCAGAAAGGTCATGCCAAAATGGCGCTTAAAGCTGCGCCGCGCGGTCGAAGGGTCAACCCCAAGCGCGCTGATATCCGTCTCGCGCCAGCGATGCTGGGGGCGTGCATCTAAAGCGTTCAGCAGGGTTTGGATATGCGGCTCTGCCGCAGCGGCAGGCCCCAGCGGATGGCAACGCTTGCAGGGGCGAAACCCGGCCTCGATCGCGGCAGAGACCCGATCATAAAACCGGCAGTTTTCGCGCTTTGGTTTGCGCGCCGGGCAGGACAGGCGGCAGAAAATGCCCGTTGATGTGACACCAACAAAAGCCTGCCCGTCAAAACGGGTATCGCGGTTCAGCAGCGCCTCATAAAGCGCCGCATCAGAGGGAAGGGCAAATAACATGTACCAAGCCTAGACGATTCCCCCGCGCCTTGCCGCCTGAAATCGGGCAGCTATTGCGACACTTGCGACGCGGCGAAGGCAACCAGCCTGTTTAACGCGGCGACATAGGCATCGTCGTCGATTGTCATGGCCACGCGCACATGGCCGGCCGCAGCCTTTCCAAAGCTCTCGCCCGGCATGACAGCGATATGTTCCGCATCCAGAAGGCCGTTGGCGAAGGCTTCGCCGCTAAGGCCCGTGGCCCGAATATCCAGCATTGCATACATCGCACCCTGAACCGGGACGGGCTGGACAATGTTTTGGCCCTTCAGGGCTGCAAGGGTTAGCGCCCGGCGCCGTGCAAATGGGGCGCCGACAGCCTCTTCAAAGGCGCTGCCCTGTTGCAAGGCAAAGGCGGCCGCATCCTGCACAAAACCGGGCACACCATAGGTGGTGTGCGTGGCCAGATTGATCAGATGTGTGATCACAGGCTCAGGCGCGCAAACCCATCCAATCCGGCTGCCCGTCATTGCGTGACTTTTCGACATTGAGCCGACAAGCAGCGTGCGTTCGACCATGCCTGGCAGGCTGCGTGGGCTAATATGTGTCCCTTCCCACACTTGGGTGTCATACACTTCGTCCGAGATCAGCCACAGGTCATGCGCATGGCAAATTTCAGCGACACCTGTCAGGGTATCCCGGCTGTAAACTGCCCCCGTAGGGTTATTGGGTGTGTTGATCAAAAGGGACGCCGCCCCGGCGGCTGCGGCGTCCAAAGCGGCTTTGCCCGGTTGAAAGCCGTTCTCGGGGCGGGTCTGCACAGGGACCGGCTCTGCGCCTACGGCGCGGATCGTTCCGGGATAGGTTGCGTAGTAAGGATCAATAAAAAGGGCAGGGTCGCCGGGATTGCATGCGGCCAGATGCGCCGCAAAAAGGCCAGCCTGACCGCCCGGGGTGATCAGAATATTGTCCGCCGTGGTCGGAACACCGGTGCGCTTGGCCACTCTTGCGGCAACCAGATCGCGCAGATCAGCGGTGCCAGGCACCTCGGCATAGCCTGTATGTCCGCCCATGGCTGACAGGTTCATGGCGGCTAGAATACTGTCATGCGTGCGAATGTCATGTTCGCCGATTGTCAGCTCGGTCACGGTGAGGCCGGCATCAATCATCCGCCGCGCGCGATAAAAGACAGCCCAGCCGTCAGAGCCGCCGCCCGTGATATTTGTAAGACGTGAAGAAAGTTCCATAAGCCCGAGGGAAACGGGCAATCACGGGGGAAGTCAACCGGCGATCCCGGACAAATTGCGCGGGCCAGAACCTTCGCGGCCTTTGATATCGGATGGATTGTAAAGCGCACATGATTTCAGGCTCAGACAGCCGCAGCCGATGCAGCCATCCAGCTTGTCCCTGAGATCCTCGAGCGCTGCGATTCGGGCGTCGATCTGGTTGCGAAATGATTTGCTGATCCGGGTCCAATCGGCCTTGGTCGGCGCTTTGTGATCGGGCAACGCGTGCAGATGCACCGCGATTTCCGACAGTGGAAACCCCAGCGTTTGGGCCGCCATGACAAAAGACAGGCGGCGAATGTCGGCCCGGCCATAGCGGCGATGGCCGCCCTTATTTCGCAGGGGCTTCACGATCCCATGGGTTTCATAAAACCGGATCGCCGAAACGGCCAGACCCGTCCTGTCGGCAAGATCGCCAATGGATAATCCCTGGCTCATAAAAAACCTCTTGATCTCAAGTTAACTTGAGAAATTAGAAAGCAATAAGAGCAAAAAGGAAAGGAAAAGATATGCGGCAGAAAAGAACACAAAAATACTGCGCCGATCCGGCAGCTATCGCCGCGATGAAGCGCGATGGTTTGGGCTGGGGTCATGACCTTGAATGCGGATGTTTTGAGGCGCCCGCCACGCCCCAACGGCGCAGCCATGGGCGGATTTGGAATAAATGGAAAATGGGGGGCTAAGAATGGCTTATCTGGAACATGCAAATATTACTGTCGCAGATCCACGCGCAACGGCCGCGATGCTGTCAGATGTCTTCGGATGGACAACCCGTTGGGAAGGGGCCGCGATCAATGGCGGCTTTACCGTCCATGTCGGAAGTGCGCGTAGCTATCTGGCGCTTTATGCAGGGCCCAACGGGTCGGCCAAGCAGACCACCCATGATGACAGCTACGCGCGCAAGGGCGGGCTTAATCACATTGGGGTGGTGGTTGATGATCTGGATGCGATCGAACAGAGGGTGAGTGCTTTGGGTTTTGAGCCGCATAGTCATGCGGATTATGAACCAGGGCGCCGGTTCTATTTCTACGATCATGATGGGGTTGAGATCGAAGTTATCAGCTACACCTAATGCCTATCAGACCTCAAAAGGCTTACCCCGCAGCGATTTCCGCCTGTCGCTTTTTTGGCAGACTTTTGAAAACAATCGCATAAGACGCCTCTAGCCGGTGGCGCAGCTCATCTGCGTCACTGTCAAAACGAACCAGAACCCAGCTTTTGTGGAAATACGGGGCCTTGGTGGCCGCGCCTGCATCGATCAGCATTTGCGCGGTCTCTACACTGTCCGTCTTTGTACAGACGCCATCGATCCGGTCGCCGAAACAGGCAAACATCTTGTCGCCAACCTTCCAGCTGTCCAGCTCAACCGCCGGGTCTGAAGCGCGGGCGCCGGGCAAAGCGGCGCAGATTTCGTTGATGACATCGCGTGACATACGCCTAGGATGCCCCGTGATGGGGGGTGAGGCAAGATGACAAAATTTGTGGCATTCCTGCGCGGGATCAATGTTGGTGGGCACAGAAAGGTGCCAATGGCCGACTTGCGGGAAATTTGTCCTGGCACGGATGTGCAGACCTATATCGCATCGGGCAACGTGATTTTCACGGCAACGGGCAATAGCGCTGATCTTGCAGATGGCTTGCAGGCCGCAATCAAGGACCGATTTGGCTTTGAGGTGCCTGTTCTGGTTCTGGAAGAGACGCAGATGCGCGCTGTGCTGTCTGGCAACCCGTTCCCAATGGATGCGGGCAAACTGGTTCATGCCTATCTATGCTACGACAGCCCCCAGCTTGATATGGCCGCTGTCGCAGCGTTGAAGGCGGATGGCGAACAGATTGCGGTCGTGGATCGGACGGTGTGGCTTTATGCGCCGGGCGGCATCGGGCGGTCAAAGCTGGCGGCTAAGCTTGAAAGGCTTATCGGGGTTGAGGTGACAGCGCGCAACCTGAACACCGTGATCAAGATGGTGGACATGTTGAATGCATCGGTCTAAAGCTGGTCGTATGAAGAACACATGCATCATTATCTGCTGCATTATTACCTGCTGACATCTGTCGCGGGCTGTTCTTTCACGTTTCACTTCTAACCTGAACTTGCTAAGCCCGCGGCGCAACATTTGCGCGTGAGGACCTATGACTACGATCCGTCTCCAGAATACGAAAACCCGCAAACGCGAGGATTTCGTGCCGATCGATCCCCAAAACGTCCGCATGTATCTGTGCGGGCCGACGGTCTATGATCGAGCGCATCTGGGTAATTCGCGCAATGTGCTGCTGTTTGACGTGCTGTTCCGGCTGCTGCGCCATATTTATGGCGCGGATCATGTGACCTATGTGCGCAACTTCACGGATGTGGATGACAAGATCAACGCGCGCGCCGCAGAGACGGGCCGCCCGATTTCAGATATCACCGAAGAAACCGTTGGCTGGTATCACGCAGATATGGATGCCTTGGGCGCGATGCGCCCAACCCATGAGCCCCGGGCAACCCAGTATATTCCGCAGATGATCGCGATGATTGAAGATCTGATCGCCAAGGGTCATGCCTATGCCGCTGAAGGCCATGCGCTTTTTGCCGTGGACAGTTACGCCGATTACGGGGCTCTGTCGGGTCGGTCCGTTGATGACATGATTGCGGGCGCACGGGTTGAGGTTGCCCCTTACAAACGCAATCCGATGGATTTTGTGCTGTGGAAGCCATCGGGCGAGGGCGTGCCGGGCTGGGACAGCCCATGGGGCTATGGCCGCCCAGGCTGGCATATCGAATGCTCGGCCATGGCGCATGATCTGCTGGGCGCGACCTTTGATATCCATGGCGGCGGCAATGATCTGCAATTTCCCCATCATGAGAATGAGATTGCGCAGTCTAGCTGCGCCTGCCCAGAGGGCGAATTCGCTCGTTATTGGATCCACAATGAGATGCTGCAGGTCGAGGGCAAGAAGATGTCCAAGTCGCTGGGCAACTTCTTTACCATCCGTGATCTTCTTGATCAGGGCATCCCGGGCGAGGTGATCCGTATAGTCATGCTGGGTACCCATTACGGCAAGCCGATGGATTGGACGGCTGCCAAAGCCGCGCAGGCGACGAAGACCTTGAAGGCATGGCGTAAGCTGATCAAAGGTGCCGAAGAGGTCGGCCCTGACCAAGAGGTGGTTGACCTTCTTGCCGATGATCTGAATACGGCTGGGGCGTTGATGCGTCTGCATGCGATGGCCAAAGAGATAGCGGCGAACCCTCAGAAAGACTGTCATATCGAAAAAGCCGTGTTCTTATCGTCGGCGCGGCTGCTTGGGCTATTGACGGAAGAGCTGGGCGGCTGGGACGCAGCGACGGTTGATCTGAGTGCCTTTGCTGACAAGCTTGGCGCCTTGCGCGCGCAGGCGATGGAAACCAAGGATTTCGCGGCGGTGGATGCCATGAAGTCCATGCTGCTGGGCGCGGGTGTCGAGGTGCGCATGTCGAAAACCGGGGTTGAGCTGGAAGCCGGACCCGCATTCGACGCGACCAAATTGGAGGATGTATGATGCAGAATTTTAGCAAAAATTCTGCGGAGGGCGCGCGATGAAAGAACGGCTTTACCTGTTTGATACAACGCTGCGGGACGGGGCCCAGACCCAAGGTGTCCAATTCTCAGCTGATGAAAAGCGCCAGATCGCCACTGTGCTGGATCAACTGGGTCTGGATTATATCGAAGGCGGCTGGCCGGGGGCCAATCCGACAGATACCGCCTTTTTCGCCGCCCCGCCCAAGACACGTGCCACCTTCACAGCCTTTGGCATGACCAAACGCGCGGGCCGCTCGGCCGCAAACGATGATGTCCTGTCAGCGGTGATGAATGCGGGCACTTCCGCCGTTTGTCTGGTGGGCAAATCGCATGATTTCCATGTGACCAAAGCCCTCGGGATCACGCTGGAAGAAAACCTTGAAAATCTGTCAGCCAGCTTTGCCCATATCGCCGGGCAGGGCCGCGAGGGGTTGTTTGACGCCGAACATTTTTTTGACGGCTATAAAGCCAACCCGGATTATGCGCTGCAATGTGTCCATGCCGCCCATGGCGCCGGGGCCCGATGGATTGTGCTTTGCGATACCAATGGCGGTACGTTGCCGGATGAGATTGGCCGCATCGTCACTGAGGTGATCGCCAGCGGCATCCCGGGTGATCATCTGGCTATCCATACCCACAATGATACCGAAAATGCCGTGGCTGGATCGCTGGCCGCCGTTCTGGCCGGTGCCCGCCAAATTCAGGGCACATTGAACGGGCTAGGCGAACGCTGCGGCAATGCAAACCTGACAACCTTGATCCCGACGCTACTGCTGAAAGAACCCTTTGCCAGCCAGTTTGAAACCGGGGTCACGCTTGAGGCTTTGACGGGGCTGCGCAAAGCCTCGCGCATGCTGGATGATATTCTGAATCGTGTGCCCGCCAAACAGGCACCCTATGTCGGCGCCTCGGCTTTTGCTCATAAATCGGGCCTGCATGCCAGCGCCATTGCCAAGGACCCCAGCACATATGAACATGTGGACCCGGCAACTGTGGGCAATAGCCGCATCGTGCCCATGTCCAATCAGGCGGGCCAATCGAACCTTCGTGCGCGCCTGGCCGAAGCCGGGCTGACCGTTCAGGCGGGCGATCCCGCGCTGGCCCGCATTGTTGAGCGGATCAAGGAAAAGGAAGCGCAGGGCTTTTCCTATGACACGGCGCAGGCCAGCTTTGAGCTGCTGGCCCGCGAAGAGCTGGGTAAATTGCCTCGTTTCTTTGAGGTGAAACGCTACCGCGTGACGGTCGAACGGCGGCGCAACAAGCGCAATGAGATGGTATCTCTTTCAGAGGCCGTTGTTGTCACCAAGGTTGGTGGCAAGAAGGTTTTGAATGTCAGCGAAAGTCAGGGCCCGGACGGATCAGACCAAGGCCCTGTGAACGCTTTGTCCCGTGCTTTGGCAAAAGACCTCGGGCCTTATCAGGCGATCATTGACGATATGCAGCTGGTCGATTTCAAGGTGCGCATCACCAATGGCGGCACCGAGGCGGTGACCCGCGTGATCATCGATAGCGAAGACGGGCAGGGGCGACGCTGGTCCACTGTAGGCGTTAGCGCCAACATAGTTGATGCGTCTTTCGATGCGCTGGTTGATGCGATTAACTGGAAACTGATCCGTGACAAGGCGACCGCGTGATGCGTCATATGATGATCACTTCATTGTTGGGATTGTTTGGATGCGTTGATCCTGGGTCGCTGGTGAACCGCGAACAACCGCATGTCGATATAGGCAATGGTGGGTCGGTGCACGGCAGCAATCGGATGGTCATTTATGCAGATGAGACGGTTGTCTTTTCCAATTGGGATCCCACCAATGGCAATGATCAGACGGTCGTGACGGACCTGCCTGCCGGAACATACGAAAAAATGCGCGGCGTCGCGCTGGCGCAAATGTCCACATATGAGCAGCCCGATGGGGTGCTCTGCGTGGATTATGGGACTGACTACATCACAGTTGTCGATGCGCCCGATGATCAACAAACGATGGCCGATGGCTGTCCGAACACCGATATGCGCGCCGCCCAAGAGGCCGTGCGGCAGGTTTACCGCGATGCGGTTGAGGGCGTTTCAGAGTGAGTTTGAACGCTTGTGCCGCGCTCGTTCAGCGAGCCGATCCTGCGCGTTTCCGGGCCACGATGACGGCACCTGTGCCCGCCCGCCGCGTCCTGTTTCCGATTTATGCCTTCAACGTCGAAGTTGCCCGCGCGCCCTGGGTGACCGAAGAGCCGATGATTGCCGAGATGCGCCTGCAATGGTGGCGTGATGCGCTGGAGGAGATCGCAGCGGGCGGCCCTGCGCGAAAACATGAGGTCGTCGATGCGCTGGCACAAGTGCTTGATCCTGAAGGCGCCAAGTTGCTGGACGGGCTGGTAGCGGCCCGGCGATGGGACATCTACAAAGATCCGTTTGAGGACACCGCGCATTTCGATAGCTATATCGATGCGACAGCTGGGCATCTGATGTGGACGGCTGCGCGGCTATTGGGTGCGGCGCCAGAACAGATCGTGCGGGATTTTGCAGCGGGGTCAGGGATTGCCAATTGGTTTCAGGCGATACCTGACCTGGAAGAGCGGGGGCGCAAGCCTTTGGTTGATGGTTCGGCTGACGGGGTAAAGGCGCTTGCGCGTCAGGGGCTTGATCGGCTCAAGGCCGCGACGGCGGCAAGACGGCGTATGCCAGCTGATGCGGCACCTGCGCTTTTGGCGGGCTATGCCGCGCGCCCGACCTTGCAGCGGGTGGCCCGCCGCCCCGCGATCGTGTCAGAAGGGCGCACAGTGCCGCATCCCATGCGGGATCAGCTGAGGTTCTTACATGTCGCCTTACGTGGCTGGTGGGTTTGAAGTTAAACTTATGTTGCGAAATCGCGCATTCGTTCAGCAACAGCGCGGCGCAATGCCTTTGCCGATCTTCCGCTGATGCGGGATGCTGCGAATTCAGGGTCGACATCATGGCGATCTAAGAACGTGGCCAAGGCATATGCGCGCGACTCTTGCGTCATATAGCCAGACCACCCTACTTGTGCGGGTCCATCCAGCGCAAAAAGCCCAAAGCCGTGGGTGGTACAGTGCAAATCTGTAGAAAGCTCATGCGCCGGTTCACCGCCCGGCATATCGTCAACATACGATGCAAGCCGATCATGCATTAGTTCGTGGGTCATCGTGTTGATGAAAGCAATTGGCTTGGTCATCAGGGATGGATCGTAATTGATCAATGGCACCTCATCATCATGCAGATAGGCGCCTGCGACACTAGATATGTCCTGATAGCTATGGCGGTACTCGGGGTCGAGCGCTGCGATCGGTTGGACCTCGATGCTGCGGACAGGGATCAATTTCGCGATGTCATCTGCGATTTGTTGTGCCACCTCAGGCGTGTGACCAGCACCGGCGGTGAAAAATGTTTTGTCAGCGGTGATCAGTTGTCTTGATGTTTGCCAGTCAACGCCAAACCGATCACGGCACCAATCGAAACTGTCTTCAATCCAGTCCTTTAGATCATCGCCAATACTTGCCCTTTGTCGCCAAAACATTCGGCTACGTCGCCATTTTGGGTTGTCGCACGAGCCAGATAAGTGAGCCACCCGCCAGCACAAGGAACGGGACCATCGCCAAATTGACGGCGTTCCAGCCCTCAATTGCGGTGCCGCCTGAGCAATTCATCAGCCCGCCCGAGGCCAGCGACGCCACCGTCACCATGCCAAAGACGACCATATCATTCATCCCTTGGACCACGCCGCGTTCTTCGGGGCGGTGGGCGCCGGCCAGCATGGTTGTGGCGCCGATAAAGCCGAAATTCCAACCCAGCCCCAACAGGATCAATGCGCCGTAAAACTGTGTCAGTTCGACACCTGACAAGGCGACAACACCGGCAATCGCAAGGATCACAAGACCTGCTGACACGATCCGCTCAACCCCGAAACGGGCGATCAGATGACCGGTAAAGAATGAGGGGACGAACATCGCCAACACGTGGGCGCGCACGATGTCATTGGCGTTGTCGGTGGTGAACCCACAGCCAACCACTGCCAGCGGTGTTGATGTCATCACCAGATTCATCAACGCGTAAGATACCATCCCGCAAATCATCGCGACGATGATGCGGGGCTCGCGCAGCAGCTCTTTACGGCTGCGGGGGGCGGCCAAGGGCTGATCGGGGGCGGTTTTGCTGCCCTTTGGCAGGTCCAGAAAGAAGAATAACAGCATGCCGACGACATTCAGTACGGCAATGGTCAGATACGTGCCCAGAAACGGGATCACAAATGCGTCTGAGACATGTTTGTTCAGCTCTGGCCCGATGATGGCCGACAGCAGCCCGCCCGCCATGACGTAGGAAACGGCCTTTGGCCGGAACGCTTCGGATGCAGAATCTGTTGCAGCGAACCGGTAAAAACCCTGCGCTGACATGTAGATACCGGTCAAATATGATCCGGCAAGCAGGATCGCGAATGAGCTGACATAAAGCCCATATGCGGCCACCGCCGCCCCGGCAGCCCCCGCGATTGCACCAACGAAGAACCCAAAGCGTCGCCCGCGGTGTTGCATGAGCGGGCTCAGCCAGGGGGCCGTTGTCATCGATCCAAAGACGATGAAAGAGATCGGCAAGGTCGCAAGGCAGACATTCGATGCAAGCTGCCCGCCGGCAAGTCCGCCAATGACAAAGATCATTGGCATTTGTGCGCCCAGGATCGCCTGCGCCAGCACAAGCACGGCCACGTTTCGTTTCGCGCGGGTGTCGTTAATTTCTGTCATAGCGGTATCGGTACGCTTGCTTTTGGGGCAAGGCAACGAGTTTTAAACCGCATCAATCAGATGTGCGAAAGATCCGCAGACCCGGCCATTGCGCAGGCCCATTGCGGCAAGGGCGGTTCCTTCGGCGTCGCGGGCCTGAAAGAGCGGTTCACCTTCGGCGTAAAGGGTCGTGGCATAATGAAATTCATGCCCGGCCCATTGGCCTTGCAGTGGTGCCCAATCACAGACCAATTGCCGGTATCCCAGATGCAGTTTTCGCGCGGCAAAGGAAGTGGCCAGTGGCAGTAGCCCCGCCATATGATGCACATGGCCCGCAGCATCGGTCAGCCTCTCGCCCAATGTCATATACCCCCCGCATTCGCCATAAATCAGCGCCTCACTGCGGCGTAAGCTGTCCAGAAAGACGGTGTTTGCGGCAAGTTGCCCGGCATGCAGCTCTGGGTAGCCGCCGGGCAGATAGATGAAGTCGGCATCCGGGACCGGATCGTTGGCCAGGGGTGAGAAAAAGGAAATCTGCGCCCCGGCGGCATGCCAATCGGCCAGCATATGCGGGTAGGTGAACGCAAATGCAGCATCTTGGGCGACGGCAATGTGCTGAGCCGGAGGCGGAATAGACTTGGCCGGGTCGCCTTCCCAGTTCGGGGATGGCAGCGCCAAAAGCTGATCCAGATCGATGTTTTCGGCCACAATATCAGCGGCTTGATCGAGATATGTCATCAGATCGGGTCGTTCTTGCGCCTGTACCAATCCCAGATGACGTGAGGGTTGGGCCAAATCGGGACGGCGGAGGACTGCCCCAAAAATGCGAAAATGGGGCAGCGCGCGGCGCAGCATCGCCTCATGGCGTGGTGAGCCGACATTGTTCAAAATGACCCCGGCGATTGGGACTTGGCTGTCATATGCGGCAAAACCTTGCACCAAGGGCGCAACAGAGCCTGCCATTTTGCCCGCATCGACCACAAGCACGACCGGCAGCCCCAGGATACGGGCCAGATCGGCCGTGGCGCCTTTGCCGTCAGGCGGCGCGCCGTCAAAAAGACCCATGGCCCCCTCAATGATCAAAGGCTGATCGCCGCTTGCCAGCCCCTTGATCCGGTCTGGTGTCATGGCCCAAGCATCAAGGTTCAGACAAGGCTGTCCGCAGGCGGCCTCATGAAAGCGGGGGTCAATATAGTCGGGGCCTGATTTTGCGGCGCGAATGGGGTGCTTGCGGCTGATGGCGCGCAGTAGCCCAAGGGTAATCGTCGTCTTCCCACTGCCAGAGGCGGGGGCGGCGATGATAAAGCTCATGTGGCGGTGCAGCCCATCGGCTAGGCCGTCTCGGCCGGGCGGCCGCGCCCTAGCGGGTCAAGATTGCGCGGGCGCGCGCCCGCAGCCATGCCTTGCCAGTCAAGCACTTGGCGCATCAGCACTGATTGGCCGACGCAAATAACGGCGGGCGGGGCCATTCCACTGGCGGCGATGTCATCAACTATGCGGCCCAAAGTGGTTTCAAGCACCTGTTGCTCTGCGGTTGTGGCGGTTGTGACAACTGCGACAGGCTCATCATTACTGCGTCCGGCGGCGAGTAGTTTGGCCGTGATTTGAGCGATATGTTTCATCCCCATATAGATCACGATGACCTGGCTACCCTTTGAGATGCTGGTCCAGTCCAGCGATCCAGGCGTGTTGCCTGATTGGTCATGGCCGGTGACAAAGGTGACAGACTGGTTCACATCGCGGTGAGTGACCGGGATCCCGGCATAGGCCAGCCCCCCAATCCCAGCACTGATCCCGGGGATGATCCGAATGGGAATACCGTGCTGAACAAGGGTCTGCGCCTCTTCTCCGCCGCGCCCGAATACAAAAGGATCGCCGCCTTTCAGGCGCAACACCTTTTTGCCGTTCTGCGCCAGTTCAATCAGATGCAGTGAGATATCACGTTGTTTGGCCGATGGTTTGCCGCCCCGCTTGCCTGCATAGATATGTTCGGCCTGCGGCGCCCAGCTCAGGATCTGTTCCTGTACCAGCGCATCATAGATGACGACATCGGCTTGGCTGAGTGCATTGAGCGCATGCAGTGTCAGTAGTCCCGGATCGCCGGGACCTGCGCCGCAAAGCCAGACCCAGCCGGGCTCCAATTGCGGCCAGTCAAAACCGGGAAGGGACAAAGCGTTACTCATGCCTGCCTTTATGCCGCTGCCAGCGCCTAATGAAAAGCCATCAAACGACCTGCAATTGGCCGTTGGCGGCATCGGCTGTCCTGCCTATAGTCCGCCTGATGAGAACGAAGCCCACAGGTGATTTACGGCGCGGATGGACGACGGGGGCTTGCGCCACAGCGGCCACCAAGGCGGCGTTGGAAAAACTCTGGGGGCCTGCGTTTCCGGCATCTGTGACGATCACTTTGCCCAAGGGCGAGACGCCCTGCTTTCCGCTCGCCCATCAAGATGCGGCAAACGGTTGGGCAGAGGTCGGGATTACCAAAGATGCGGGCGATGACCCTGATGTGACCCATGGTGCCTTGATCGTCGTGCGTGTCAGCCCATCATCAGGCGGTGTGCAGTTTCAGGCCGGTGAGGGGGTCGGAACCGTGACGAAACCGGGATTGCCGATCGCCGTAGGTGAAGCTGCGATCAACCCGGTGCCCCGCCAAATGATGCAGGATGTCGTGGTGCAGATGGCCGCAGAATACGGCCAGGCACCGGATATCTGCATCACGATCTCGGTGCCCGGCGGGGTGGCTTTGGCCCAAAAAACCTGGAACCCGCGTTTAGGTATTGTGGGGGGGATATCGATCCTTGGGACAACGGGCGTCGTGCGGCCCTTTAGCTGCGCGGCTTGGATCGCCTCAATCCATCGGGGCATTGATGTGGCGCGCGCCGACGGGCTGACCCATGTGGCGGGCTGTACCGGGGCGACGTCGGAACGGATCGTGCAGGAACTTTATGAGCTCCCCGATCATGCCATGCTGGATATGGGGGATTTCGCAGGGGGGATGCTGAAATATCTGGCAAAAAACCCGATTGAGCGGGTGACAATCGGGGGCGGCATCGGCAAGATCACCAAATTGGCGCAAGGGGCAATGGACCTGCATTCCTCACGTTCGCAGGTGGATTTTGCTGGGCTTGCTAAGATGATGGGCAATCC
Organism: Yoonia sp. BS5-3; assembly: GCF_038069655.2. Taxonomy (NCBI): domain Bacteria; kingdom Pseudomonadati; phylum Pseudomonadota; class Alphaproteobacteria; order Rhodobacterales; family Paracoccaceae; genus Yoonia; species Yoonia phaeophyticola. The sequence continues at coordinate 3,498,017 of NZ_CP150951.2, read as the reverse complement.
GGCTCTTGCGCAGGCCAATACCGCGCTTGAGGCTTACAATATCGCTGGCGCCCCTTTGGCTGATATGGTTGCGGGGCAAGCCTTGGCGCGATTGCAGGCGGCCTATGACGGGATCGTTTTTGATATCGTGGTGATCGACAGGGCCGGGGTGATCTTGGCACGGGCAGGCGCATGACGTTGCTTTTACTGGCAGGAACCGGGGATGCACGGCGGATTGCCGGGCAATTGGCGGGCCAAGACGTGATTGCCTCGCTTGCCGGTGCAACGCGCCAACCTGAGCCGCTGCCTGTGACTACCCGCCGCGGCGGTTTTGGCGGAGCTGCGGAGTTTGAGCGCTTTCTGCAGCAAAACGCCATCACGGCGGTACTGGACGCAACGCACCCTTATGCATCCGGGATCACCGCACGTACTATGCAGATCTGTCGGGCCCAGGGCATCCCGTTTTTGCAATACCTCCGGCCTGGCTGGACGCCAGAGCCTGGTGACAATTGGACCGATATCCGGGCCGAGCAAGAGGCGGCTGCGCATATCCCGCCGGGTGCAACCGTTTTTTTGGGTACGGGGCGACAATCGCTTGCGGGTTTTGCCAATTTGCAGGGGCGCGACGTGATCTGTCGGCAGATTGATCCACCAGAGGGGCCATTCCCCTTTGCAGGGGGGCGTTTCCTGGTTGGGCGACCACCCTTTTCGGTTGAGGATGAAGTTGCGCTGTTCACGGAATTGAAAATCGACTGGTTGATTGTGAAAAATGCGGGTGGGGCGGCCAGCCGGACCAAGTTAACGGCTGCAAACCAGCTGGGCATTCCGGTGTTGATGTTGGCGCGGCCGCCCTTGGGCGATTGGCCGCAGGTGAGCACGGTTGCGGCGGCGGTTGACTGGGCATTGCAGCAGTGCAAGAGCGAGTGATCCAAGCGGATGGCTGCGTGCAAGAAGGCGCGCATTGGCTTTGCGCGCAAGAGCCGCGCTTTGCTGCTATCCTTCCCGATCTGCAGCCCTTGCCCTTACGGCTGAAGCCGGATGGGTTTGCGGCGCTTCTCAATGCGATTGTCAGTCAACAGGTCAGCGTCGCCTCGGCGGATGCGATCTGGGGGCGGCTGGTTGCGGCCAATATGCTGACAGAAGACGCCGTGCAGGGCGCAGGGGATGACAAGCTGCGGGCTTTGGGGCTGAGCAAGCCGAAACAGCGCTATGCGCAGGCCCTGGCTGCGGCGCGGATCGACTATGCAGGGCTGCGCAATCTGCCATCTGATGAGGTGATGAAGATATTGGTTGGCGTGCCCGGCATTGGGGCCTGGACCGCCGAGATTTATGTGATGTTCTCGCTGGGGCGGGCCGATGTGTTTGCGCCGGGCGATTTGGCGTTGCAGGAAGCGGCCAGGGTGATCTTTGATCTGCCCGCGCGGCCTAGCGAAAAAGCGCTGCGCGCGATGGCGCAAAGCTGGTCGCCATGGCGATCGGTTGCGGCGCGGATCATGTGGGCCTACTACAAGCATATCAAACAACGGGAAGGTATCAGATGACACGGGCATTGGACGCACAGCGGCGCGAACCGGTTTCGGGCGAGACACGGTCTTGCGTGGTCTTCCTGCACGGATATGGGGCGAATGCTGCCGATTTGATCGGGTTGGCGGATCCGCTGGGGGAACATCTGCCAGACACGCTTTTTATCGCGCCGGATGCGCCCGAGGCCTGCATCGGCGCACCCATGGGGTTTCAATGGTTCCCAATCCCTTGGATCGATGGCTCAAGCGAGGAAGAAAGCCGGGCTGGGCTTGATCGGGCAGCGGCTGATCTTGATGCCTTTCTGGATGGGGTGATGGTAGATGAGGATCTATTGCCAGAACAGGTGATCGTGCTGGGCTTTTCGCAAGGGACAATGATGGCGCTGCATGTATTGCCGCGGCGCGAAGACCCAGTGGCCGGGATTGTCGCGTTTTCCGGGCGCCTTCTGGAGCCAGAGCTGCTTGCCGATGAGGCGATCAGCCGCCCACCTGTGCTGCTGATCCATGGGGATCAGGATGATGTCGTTCCGCCGCAATCCCTGCCGCAAGCGGCTGAGGCACTGCAGGGGGCCGGCTGGAAAGAGGTCTACGCCCATATCATGAAAGGCACGGCGCACGGGATTGCGCCAGATGGTCTTTCGGTGGCGCTTGCATTCATGCGGGACCGGCTTGGGATGAGCTGATTTGTAAGGTGCTTAGACGGCCTCAAGACAGTGGTGTGTATTTAAGGCAAGTTTTTCCGAAAATCTTAAGAACTTAGTCATGAGTTTCAGGACGTAATGGCTGCATATTTGCAGATCATTGGTGGGCGCTTGAAATGGCACAAAAGTTACTTTTGAACCTTATGATGCCATCCCATCGCGGCTGGCAGATCGGACAAGGTGCTTGTCTGTTTTTGTTGGCGCTTGCCTTGGTCCTTTGCATTGATCTGATCGGGAACTGGCAACTCAGCGGGTCGGCCCTGTCATATGCTTTGCAAATGCCTTTGGTTGTGGCCCCCGTCGTGGCCATTGCTCATGTGAGTTCGGTTCAGATACGTCAGTATAAGCTGCGCCTTGATGGTGTGCAAAACCGCGATGCTTTGACGGCTGTCTATAACAGGGCCGCTTTTACACGCCGTGTTACGCGGGTTTTGCCGCAAAGCGGGGCGCTTTTGATGCTGGATGTGGATCAGCTAAAGGTGATCAACCGGCAATTGGGTCATGATACGGGCGATCTGTGCCTGATGGCGCTGGCGATGAAATTTCGCGAATCTACACGGGATACGGATATTATGGGGCGGCTTGATGGGGCGACATTTGCCATCTACATGCCAGGGGCCCCCATGGATATCGCCGGGACAATTGCCGAACGGTTGCGCGACGGCATCCAGGTGACAACCGCCTGGGGGCTTTTACATGTGACCGTATCGCTGGGGGCTGTGCCAGCCGATGGGGTCACCCCGCTTGATGAATTGCTCCATGATGCGTCAAACGCGCTTGAACAGGCCAAACTGTCCGGGCGTGGTGGCGTCATTCTGACGGATCTGGCGGCTGTTGCCTAAGAAAGACATCAATGGCGGTCACTTTTGCCGCATATTGTGGGGCTTGTCACAAAACTGACGCGATATATAGTCTTCCATATAAGGATTGCGGGAACGCCGTATACTGCTTGTTCCTGCACCCGGCCGCATGGGGAACTGGACATGACGCAAAGTGACTTTAGGACGGATTTTGTCAGAGAGCCGGGCGCGCTCAAGCATTATCCTGCTTTGGTTTTGAATGCTGATTATCGTCCGCTGTCTTATTATCCACTATCGCTGTGGCCCTGGCAGGATGCGGTCAAGGCCGCCTGGCTCGACCGGGTCGATATCGTCAGCGAATATGAAGAGGTCGTGCGCAGCCCCTCAACCATGATCCGCATTCCATCCGTTGTTGTGTTGAAAGACTATGTCAGGCCCCAAAAACAGGTGGCCTTTACCCGGTTTAACCTTTTCTTGCGGGATGAATTTTGCTGCCAGTATTGCGGCGCCAAAGGCGAGCTGACCTTTGACCATGTCGTGCCGCGCGCCAGTGGCGGCGTGACCAGTTGGGAAAATGTCGTGGCGGCATGTTCGCCCTGTAACTTGCGCAAAGGGTCCCGGTCTTTGCGCGAAAGCGGGATGAGCCTTGCCAAAACGCCGCGCCAGCCCGTTGCGGCGCAATTGCACAATGTGGGGCGAAAATTTCCGCCCAATCACCTGCATGAAAGCTGGGTCGATTTTCTCTATTGGGACGCCGAATTGGAAGCCTAGGAAGACAGCCAAGTATCAAAACAAGATACACAGATGCACCGCAATCGGTGTAGACTTGGCGTAGAAGATAAAGTAGCCAGTCTTCGTTAGCGCTAACGTCACTATCCATGAAGCGGAGTTTGCTGTGGTTTCTCGCGTCATCCCTGTCGAAACATTTGATCTGGTCATCTTTGGGGGGACGGGTGATCTGGCGCGTCGGAAAATCTTGCCGGGCCTGTTCCGCCGGTTCCGTGCGGGACAAATGCCAGAGGATTCGCGGATCATCGGCGCGGCCCGTTCTGATCTGGATGCCGCTGGTTATCGCCAGATGATTGCTGAAGCCGTTGCCGAATTTGGCGGCGAAGAATCAAAAGATAGCAAAGGCTTGGACGCCTTTCTTGAGCGCTTGGATTATGTGGCCATTGATGCCAAGGGCGAAGGCGGCTGGGACAAACTGGCGAATTTGGTCCGCCAGGATGTGGTGCAAGCCTTCTATTTTTCGGTGGGCCCCTCTTTGTTCGGTGACCTGGCCGAGCGGTTGCATATCCACAAGATCGCCAACGCAAAAAGCCGGATTGTCGTTGAAAAACCCTTTGGCCGAGATTTGGAAAGTGCCCGCGCACTGAACCAGACATTGGCGACCCATTTCGATGAAAGCCAGATTTATCGCATTGACCATTACCTGGGCAAAGAGACTGTCCAAAACCTGATGGCCGTGCGCTTTGGGAATATGCTGTTCGAGCCGCTTTGGAACAATCACTACGTCGATCATATCCAGATCACCGTGGCCGAGACTGTGGGCGTCGGTGGGCGCGGGGCCTATTACGACAAGTCCGGCGCCATGCGCGATATGGTCCAAAACCACCTGATGCAGCTTTTGTGCCTAATTGCGATGGAGCCGCCGAGCCGCTTTGGTGCCGATGAGGTGCGAGACGAAAAGTTAAAAGTTATCAGGGCCTTACAGCCGGTTGAGCCGCATCATATCGTGCGCGGCCAATATGATGCGACAAAGGATGAGCCGGGCTACCGCGAAGATGCGGAAAACCCGCGTAGCTTTACCGAAAGCTTTATCGCGATGAAATGCCATATCGCCAATTGGCGCTGGGCTGGCGTGCCGTTTTACATGCGCACTGGGAAGCGGATGAAGGCCCGGTCATCTGAAATTGCCGTTGTTTTCAAAGACCTTGGCCATTCGATCTTTGAGGGGGATCAGGCCCGCCACCGCAATATTCTAGCGATCCGTTTGCAGCCGAATGAAGGCATGGATTTGCAAGTTACGATCAAAGAGCCCGGGCCGGGCGGCATGCGTCTGATCGATGTCCCGCTTGATATGACCTTTGCCGAGGCGCTGGGCGATGACGCGGCGGAGGTTGCGGATGCTTATGAGCGGCTGATCATGGATGTGATCCGGGGCAACCAGACCCTGTTCATGCGCGGCGATGAGGTTGAGGCCGCTTGGGCCTGGACTGATCCGCTGATCCAGGGCTGGGAAGCGCGCAATGATGTGCCAAAGCAGTATGATGCAGGCTCTGCCGGGCCCGAGGATGCGATGATGTTGCTGCATCGGGACAATCGCAAATGGCGGGAAATCAAAGCCTGATTGCCAGCATATGTTCCGCGTACATAATGCGTACAGATCCTGTACATACAGATGCCGCTGACGCGCTATAACGACCCAAGGGAGCCTCGCGAATGAAATTGATCGAATACCCGGACGCAGAAATCATGATGATGGAGCTGGCCGACACATTGGCGGGCGAGCTGAAGAATGCGCTGCTGGTCCATGATACCGCCTCGCTCGCGGTACCGGGGGGGACAACGCCGGGCCCCATCTTTGACAGTCTGTGCGCGGCTGACCTGGATTGGGCGCGCGTGCATGTGATGTTGACGGATGAACGCTGGGTGCCCGAAACATCCGACCGCTCAAACACACGGCTTTTGCGCGAACGCCTGCTGACGGATAAGGCTAGTGCGGCGCAGTATGTTCCGCTTTATGCTGATGCGCCGACACCCGAGGAAAAACTGCCTGATCTTGCGGCGGCGCTTGCTGATGATCTGCCGCTATCGGTTGTTCTTTTGGGGATGGGCGCGGATATGCATACGGCCTCGATTTTTCCTGGCGCCGATCAGCTTGATCTGGCCTTGGCGGGTGATGATCTGCTGGTCGCGATGCGCGCGCCAGGCGCGCCTGAGCCGCGCATCACCCTGTCAGCCAAGGTGCTGAATGCGGCCATGTCCCGCCATCTGGTGATTATCGGTGCGGAAAAGCGCGCGGCGCTTGAAAAGGCGCAGGGTCTGCCTGCGCAAGAAGCCCCGGTTTCAGCTATTTTGAACGGCACAACAGTCCATTGGGCGGAGCGTTAGACCATGTGGAATGATCTACAGGCACATCATGCAAAGGTCGCAGACCGCCGATTTGAAACCTTGGTTGATGCAGACCGCGCTGCAGATTTCACCGCACAGGCGGGCGATATGGTGCTGGACTATGCCAAGACAAATATCGATACCGAAGGCCGGGCGCTGCTGATCGAACTGCTGGAGAAGGCAGGTGTCGCGGCTAAGCGCGATGCGATGTTCACCGGCCAGCCGATCAATGAAACCGAAGGCCGCGCGGTGTTGCACACCGCGTTGCGCAATCTTGATGGCGGCCCGGTTCTGGTGGACGGCGCCGATGTGATGCCAGGTGTTTTGGAAACGCTGGACCGCATGGCTGATTTTGCCGCTGAGGTACGGAGCGGCGGTTTTGCAGGGCAGGGCGGTCAGATTACCGATGTGGTCAATATCGGGATTGGCGGTTCTGATCTGGGTCCGGCGATGGCCGTCAAAGCGCTTGCGCCCTATCATGACGGGCCGCGCTGTCATTTTGTCAGCAATGTTGACCCCGCCGATATCGCGGGCGTCCTGCGCGGCTGTGATCCTGAAACAACGCTGGTGATTGTCGCGTCCAAGACATTCACCACGATTGAGACTATGACCAATGCCCGGACGGCGCAGGCCTGGATGGCCGAAAAGGTTGTTGATACCGGCGCGCAATTTGCGGCCCTTTCCACGGCGGAAGATAAGACAGCCGCCTTTGGCATTGATGGGGCCCGTGTCTTTGGTTTCGAAGATTGGGTCGGCGGACGTTATTCGATGTGGGGCCCAATTGGCCTATCGCTGATGATCGCCATCGGGCCAGATGCATTTCGCGCTTTTTTGCGCGGCGGGCAGGCCATGGACCGGCATTTTCAAGCAGCAGATTGGGCGGAAAACCTGCCCGCTTTGCTGGCTTTGGTAGGTATCTGGCACAACCAAATTTGCGGCCATGCCACCCGCGCGGTTCTGCCTTATGATAATCTTCTCAGTCGGTTACCGGCCTATCTTCAACAGCTTGAGATGGAAAGTAACGGCAAGGGCGTCAGCATGGATGGCGCTGATCTTGATGTGCCAAGTGGTCCCGTTGTCTGGGGCGAGCCGGGCACGAATGGTCAGCACGCCTTTTATCAGCTGATCCATCAGGGCACCCGTGTGATCCCATGCGAATTCCTGGTCGCCGCGCGCGGCCATGAGGATGATTTGCATCATCAGCATCAATTGCTTGTTGCCAATTGTCTGGCCCAATCAGAGGCCTTGATGCGTGGCCGTACGCTGGATGAGGCCCGCGCAAAGGTGGCCGATACGTTCAGCGGCGCGGAGCTCGACCGTCAGGCCCGTCACCGTGTTTTTCCGGGCAACCGGCCATCTGTAACCATTGCCTATCCGCAGCTGACACCCTTTGTGCTGGGGCAAATCATTGCGCTTTACGAACATCGCGTCTTTGTGGAAGGCGCGGTGCTGGGCATCAATTCCTATGATCAATGGGGTGTCGAATTGGGCAAGGAACTGGCTACTGCCTTGCAACCCATCGTCGAAGGTGCGCAATCTGCCGCGAATAAAGACGGGTCCACCGCAGCATTGGTGGATTTCTTACAAAGGAGTGGCGTTTGATGATTGTTGTATTGGTGACCTACGCGATGGCCGCAGTGTTGATTGCTGCCATGGTGATCGAAATGCGGACCGGGCGTATTCCGAATTTGCTGACAGTGGCACCTTTGGCGCTATTTGCGGTGCTGTTTATCGTTGCTGGCGATAAGGTTGCGATGCTTTGGCAGCTTGCCTTTGCTGCCGCCGTTTTTGCGGGCGGCATTTTTCTATATGCGACCGCTGGCATCGGCGCTGGTGCCGTAAAGATGCTGGCCAGCGTTGCCTTATTCGTGCCGATCAGCAAGGCGATTGTGACTTTCTTTGTCCTTGTTGGTGCGATGATTGGTTGCGCGTTGGTCATCAAGCAACTGCGCAAAACCTACGCCTCGGAAGACAGCGCATGGAAAATTTGGGGATCGCCCGTTCTTCCCATGTCGCTGCCGATTGGTATCGCAGGGTTGGTCGCGATGTTCGTTCTTTAAATCGCGGCTGTTACGATGATTTCCACGTGAAAATCAGGGGTGGCCAGTTTGGCCTCTCCGGTCCAGCGCGCGGGGGCGTGACCTTCTGGAACCCACGCATCCCATGCTGCGTTCATTTCTGCAAATTGTGTATCGATATCTGACAGCCAGATTTGTGCCGTCAAAAGATTGGTTTTGTCGGTTCCGGCCTCAGCCAGAAGCGCATCAATTTTCCCAAGGATATCATTGGTTTGATCAGTGACTGACGCGCCGGGAATGCCGACCTGACCGGCCAGATAGGCGATGTCGTTATGGATCACCAATTGGCTCATCCGTGGGCTGGTATGCTTGCGGGTAATCTGCGGCATGGGGCCTCTCATCTATATTTGAATGTTTGATGGAGCGGGTAACGGGAATCGAACCCGTAACTGAAGCTTGGGAAGCTTTCGTGATACCTTTTCACCATACCCGCAGCAGGGCCCGAGATACGCTGCGGGCTCCGGCGCGTCAATGATGATTACGCTACATATTGCGCCCTGCGCCGCGCAGCGTTGCAAGCGTCACGTCGCTGATTTGCTGATAGACGATCACATCCATCCAATCCCCTGCGGGCTGCCCGTCTTCGATCCCTGTGCCATCGACAATTGCGCAGAACATGATCTTGATCTCTTCAAAGCCGGGCTGGTTGCGCCATAGCGCGATTTCCGCGCGGCATGTGGCGTCAGCGTCGGTGAACGCCGCCGCCGGATCCTCAGATTGGAGTACACCGATCATGGCCGGGGCCTGATCGGGCAGCGCGGAGGCAATTTGGCAGAGGATGGGATTTTTGAGCGCGATACTGTCAGCCCCTTCGGTTTCATCTTGGCGCGGGTTGACGCAAGTGTCTGTCAGAACCCCGGAGTCGATGGAAAACGCCGCATCATATTGTGCATAAAATGGGGCGATCACATTGCCGTCCATACGCGGGGTCTGGCTGAACCGATCGGTCAGATAAGCAAAGTTGTAGGGCACAAATGTGCTGGGGTCGTCCTTGTCTTCAAATGTAAACGCCGCCCCGTGAAAGGTCAGCTGCCCAAAGCGCATCCGTCCGTCAAAGCTGCGATGCCCCATCAGCAAATCATCAACGACCAGCTCTTGTGTCGCAGCCTGTTCAGGCACGATCGTGCTGATCTCACGATTGGCAAAAAACAGGATCCCCAGCATCACAACACCAAACAAGAGTGTGTTCATGACATAGCTTTGCATGGCGGAGTCTACCTATTTGTTAAGAAAGTGTTAATATCCCTTTTCTAGGCAAAACTGACGCGGCGTCCAGTGTGACGCAGGGTCCTTTTGTCCGTTAATTCGCCGCGCCCATCACAAACAGTTGAACCCGTTGCCGCCGTATCGCGCGACGTAACGTCAGTTTGCCTGCGTTCAAGAGGCACCAGCAGATGAGCGGGACCACTCACACGCCTGCCCAGCTGTTCTGGCATCGCTCGGGCGGCTGTCTGCCGCCTTCACTCACCAACTGAAAACGAAAGGTTGAAACCATGTCCAGAACGTTCCTTCGCAACATTGCTGTTATCGCCGCCCTTTGTGCCCCTGCCACCGTTTGGGCGGATACTTACTTTGAAAACGGTCACACGCTGGAGGCCAGCGATATGCTTGATCTGGGGCTGATCACGTCAGATGGGGCTGGTCAGGTCGAAGTGTATGATTTCCATACAGGCGAGATTGGTGCGCTGCTTGGCACCGAAAACATCCATGAAGGCGCCAATACAGATGTCCGTGTCTCGACCGGTTTGCCAGTGCGCCGCGACGTGCTTGTCGTCGTTCGTGTGGACGGTCAGGTGCTTGCCGAGAAGGCCTTTGAGGTGAACTAGCACCGCAGAGTGGCCGGCCTGTTCACCGGGCTGGCCTGCGATCTGATCGACGCATTCCCAAAAACGGAGAAAACCGATGACGTACCGCCACATGTTACTGACAATGGCTGCCGCTGGGCTGATCCCGGGCGCTGTTGCCGCAGAGAACCTGACCTTCGGCACTGACCTGGAGCTGGAGGTAGATGACACCAATAGCACGCTGACGCTGACGCCATCGCTGGAATATACCAGCGACATTGGCATCTATATCGGCGCTGATCTGTCCAATGAAGACAGTGAAACCGATGATTATGGGGTCAGCACCTATGTCGGCTATGCTGGTGAATTCGGCCTGATGTCCTATGACCTATATTATGGCCGCTATTATCTGAACGAGACTGGTGATGACGGCCAAGAGGCCATTGTGACTATTGGCTACCCCGTCTTTGGCGGGCTATCTGGGTCCACCGCATTGACGAGTGATCTGGAAGAGACCGAGACAATCACCCAAGGCTTTGCCTATGCGCTGCCCGCCAGTTACGAATTGTCCGGCGCTTATGAATTTTCGGAAGAGGGTGACGATGACAGCTGGGATGTTGGCCTGTCAAAGACCCTGACCGAGGCCGTATCGCTGGATTGGCGCTATTACGATTCTGATGCTGGTCCTGAATCCTTTGCGATGACGGTTTCATTCGCCTCGGATGTTGCAGGCTGGTTCGACGGCTAGCCCGCCTATCGCCATAGGGGCGGCTAACGCGCGCGCCGTCTGCGCGACTTGCGTTCGCCGCCCCCGGTATTATGCGTCACATCCGGAATAGTCACGATGCTTTTGAGGATCGGGAAGGGCTCAACCGCGTTTGGGATCGCGGAGGCATTTACGAAATGTTCTTGAAAGCGTGGCTCAATGGCGGTTTCGATTTTGTGGATGTTGTGCACGACTTGCTCAATCTCGCGTCGGGCGCCGGTGTTCAGGAGCGCAATGCGCGCCCCGGTTCCCGCAGCGTTTCCAGCGCTTGTCACCTTATCGAGCGGCGCATCAGGGATCATCCCTAGAACCATCGCATGTTTGGGGCTGATATGCGCGCCAAAGGCCCCGGCCAAAACCACCCGGTCCACGTGATCGACCCCGAATTTGTCCATCAGCAGCCGTGCGCCGGAATAAAGCGCCGCTTTGGCCATCTGGATTTGCCGGATGTCCGTATTGGTGACCGTGATTTTTGGCCCCCCATCGGGCGTACCATCATAGAGCAGGTAGGAATTGGTCCGCCCGTCCTCAAAACAATTGGGCGATCCGGTTTGTTCGGCTGATCCGATCAGTCCAGGCCCATCGACGATCCCGGCGAGCCGCATTTCGGCAACCACTTCGATGATCCCGGACCCGCAGATCCCCGTTATCCCGGTTTGTGCAATGGCGGCGTCAAAGCCGTCTTCGTCCGACCAGATATCGCTGCCGATGACCTGGAACCGGGGCAGTTTGGTGACCGGATCGATTTGCACATGCTCAATCGCGCCGGGTGCCGCCCGCTGCCCGCTGCTGATCTGCGCCCCTTCAAAGGCGGGCCCGGTGGGCGACGAACAGGCGAGCACCTTGTCCTTGTTTCCAAGGATGATTTCGGCATTGGTGCCCACATCGACCACCAGAACAAGGTCATCGGATTTGTCGGGTGCTTCGGAGAGCGCCACCGCAGCCGCATCCGCGCCGACATGGCCTGCGATGCAAGGCAGCAGATAGACCCGGGCCGCCGGGTGCAGGTTCAAATCCAGCTCAAGCGCGCGGAGGGATATGGCGTCTGACGTGGCCAATGCAAAAGGCGCTTGGCCCAGTTCATAGGCATCGATCCCCAGGAACAGGTGGTGCATGACCGGGTTGCAGACAAAGACGGCGTCCATGATCAGATCGCGGTCAATTTCTGCCTCGGCCGCGATTTGCACAAAAAGCGCGTTCATTCCTTCGCGCACGGCGCGGGTCATTTCGTCGGACCCGGTTGGGTTCATCATCCCATAGCTGACCCGGCTCATCAGGTCTTCGCCAAAGCGGATTTGCGGATTCATGATCCCGGACGAAGCTATCACCTCGCCCGTCCGCAGATCGCAAAGATGTGCGGCGATGGTGGTTGAGCCCAGATCGACGGCCAGCCCGTAGATGGTTCCTTCATAGAACCCCGGCCAGATTTCGATGATCCGCGGTGAAAACACTGCATCCCCCAAATGCACAGTGACGGTGACTTTCCAGTCCCCTTTGCGCAGCGCTGATTGCAGCGTGGTGAGCACCCGCAGATCGGCCTCAAGATCGGGTAGGTCCCAATCCCGGCGCAGCGCCGCCACCAGCCGTTCCAGATCGCCAGAGGGGTCATGCATGTCGGGTTCGGCCACCTCAACATAGTACAGCCGGGTGGAGGGGTTCATGGTGATGTCGCGCGCCTCGGCCCGTTTGCGCACAACCTGTTTATGCACCTGGCTTTCGGCGGGGACGTCGATGACGATATCCGATTGGATCGTCGCCTGGCAGCCCAAACGGCGCCCTTTTTTCAACCCGCGTTTGTCGTCATAGCGTTGTTCGACGCTGTTCCATTCCGAAAGCGCTGTTTCCGCGACGGTGACCCCGTGTTTGGGAAATTCACCATAAGATGGCGTGATCTGGCATTTCGAACAGATGCCGCGTCCGCCACAAACCGAATCCAGATCGACCCCAAGCTGCCGCGCGGCCGTCAGCACCGGCGTACCTACTGCGAAGTTGCCTCGTTTCCCCGACGGGGTGAAGATGACCAGAGGATCGTTGCTCATATCCGTGCATGCCTGACTTGTTTGCCTGCAAGATATCGCCCGCGCCCGCGAAGGGAAGGCCCGTAACCGTCATAATGATTATGCGCAGCGGCATTCACCCCAGCGGACAGGCCTGCGGCCTGACACCATGCTGGTTTGGTGCCATTTGCCGCCAATTCTACAAAATATGCACGTGCCGGGGTTTTGCTGCCCGGCTTTCCATGCAATAGGGACGTGCCAAGTGATGCCAGCATGGGGGACCCGATTATGCAGATTCGCGAGGCGCTTACCTTTGATGATGTTTTGCTGGTGCCGGGGGCATCAAGCGTGTTGCCCTCAACCGCGGATACCCGCACGCAGGTCACCAAAACCATCTCAATGAATATTCCGCTCCTGTCCAGCGCCATGGATACCGTGACCGAAGGCCGTATGGCCATTGCCATGGCCCAAGCGGGCGGCATCGGTGTCGTCCATAAAAACCTGGATATTGAGGCCCAGGCCAAGGAAATCCGCCGTGTGAAGCGTTTTGTCTCTGGCACGGTCTATAACCCCGTTACGCTGCGCCCTGATCAGACCCTGGCGGATGCCAAGCTGCTGATGGAGCGGTATCGCATCACCGGTTTCCCGGTCGTTGGCGAAGATGGCCGCGTTGTGGGGATTGTCACCAATCGCGATATGCGTTTTGCGCAGGATGATAAGACGCCTGTCAGTGTCATGATGACCTCGGACAATCTGGCGATCTTGACGGAGCCTGCCGATCTGGATGAAGCCCGGTCCCTGATGCAATCCCGCCGGATTGAAAAGCTGTTGATCACCGATGGTCAGGGCAAGCTGACCGGTCTTTTGACGCTCAAAGACAGTGAACAGGCCGTGCTGAACCCGATTGCCTGCAAAGATGATCTCGGCCGGTTGCGCGTTGCTGCGGCCTCGGGTGTTGGCGACGCTGGGTTTGAACGCTCGGAGGCGTTGGTGGATGCCGGTGTTGATATGATCGTTGTCGATACCGCCCATGGCCATTCCGAAGGGGTGGCCCAGGCTGTTGAGCGTGCCAAGAAACTGTCCAACGAGGTGCAGATCGTCGCCGGGAATATCGCAACGACAGAGGCCGCAAAGGCCTTGATTGGCGCAGGTGCAGATGCTGTGAAGGTGGGCATTGGTCCTGGGTCCATTTGCACCACCCGTATGGTGGCCGGTGTTGGTGTGCCGCAGCTAACGGCTATTATGGATTGCGCGTCCGGGGCCGGGGACGTGCCGGTAATTGCTGATGGCGGCATCAAGTTTTCCGGCGATTTCGCCAAGGCCATCGCCGCTGGGGCCTCTTGCGCCATGGTTGGGTCGATGATTGCCGGCACCGACGAAAGCCCTGGCGAGGTGATCCTGTATCAGGGCCGATCGTTTAAATCCTATCGCGGTATGGGGAGCCTTGGCGCCATGGCGCGCGGATCGGCTGATCGCTATTTCCAAAAAGATGCCGCCAGCGATAAACTGGTGCCCGAAGGGATTGAGGGCCAGGTGCCTTACAAGGGGTCGGCCAGTGCGGTGATCCACCAACTGGTTGGCGGTCTGCGCGCGGCGATGGGATATACCGGTTGCGCGACCATCGACGAGATGCGCAAAAACTGCAATTTCGTCAAAATTACCGGGGCTGGGCTGAAAGAAAGCCATGTGCATGATGTGCAGATTACCCGTGAGAGCCCGAATTATCGAGTTGGGTAAGGGCTTTGCGGGAAGCCGCCTGAAAACCTGTGAAATGCGGTCGCGGCTTATCGTAACCTGACCTTTGGCCTAAGCTTATTTCATAAGGGAGTTCAATTATGGTCTCAGGTATGACGAGGGCGCGTACAGCGCAGCCAAATGATGGTGTTTGCAAAGCCTGCTGGACCGTGCACGCGCCTTGTTTTGGGGATTTTTACTGCTCTCATTGTGATGGCGTCGTTTATGCCGATGCGTTGAACCGCAACCTAAGATCAATGTCATTTGCCGATTATGGCAAACTGATCTTGGGCGGTCTTCTTGTGGCGGCTGTCATCATTGGTGTTGCCTTTGTTTTCGATATTTGAAGACGCGCTTTCTGCAATGAATGTTTGCGGTAGGTTGATCTTGTGCCGCAGTGCCTGACGCATCTGCCGACCCTTGAGGTTCGGCGAAATCGCGCGATTGCTTTGCGCATCAAATAATACCGGCGAAAATTGTGCCCTGATCCGTTATACTTTGAGACATCAGAGTTTTGGAGTATCGCCATGAAAACACCCCTTCCTGCCATTGCTGTTTTGACCTGTCTGGCCAGTGCCGCTGGGGCTGAGACATTCTACGGGGATGTCTGGGCGGATAATTGGTTCGCGCTAAGCGTCAATGGCACCCAAGTTGCCGAGGATAGCGTGCCGATCACCACCGAGCGTTCTTTTAACGCCGAAAGCTTTGGCTTTGAGGTCGCGCGTCCCTTTGTGCTGGCCCTGACCGCCAAGGACTTTAAGGAAAATGATACCGGCCTTGAATATATTGGCAGTCGCCGCCAGCAGATGGGCGATGGCGGCGTGATCTTGCAATTGCGTGATGCCGCTGGCCAAAGCGTGGCTGTCACAGATGATGGCTGGCAATGTATCGTTATCCATGAGGCGCCGCTGGATAAATCCTGTGAAAGCGAAAGCAACCCTGTCGCAGGGCAAGGTGCATGCGGATTTGAAACTGCTGCCGAACCTGACGGTTGGGATACGTTGGGTTTTGATGCCTCTGACTGGCCTGCTGCAACGGTGCATTCTGCCAGTGCTGTTGATCCAAAAGGTGGTTATGATGAAATCACCTGGGACAGCGCCGCAGAGCTGATCTGGGGCCCTGATCTTGAAACCAATAACACCGTGCTGTGCCGGTTGGTTGTTGAATAGACCTGCACGCCGTGTCTTCTGCCGTGGTCACCACGGCAGGGGGCAAAACATCCTGTTTTACCATCGTAGCTATATCAAATCGGGTGATTTTTGGCTCCGGCGGTAGGGATCGAACCTACGACCAATTGATTAACAGTCAACTGCTCTACCGCTGAGCTACGCCGGAACACTCGGGCCGTATAGCAATGCGATTCAGTGCCGTCCAGTGGGTTTCGTACAGTTTTTTACATTCATGTTTGATCGGCGTTTCGCCCGGTGACCAATTCGAATTTTGCATCTAGCGCAAGCTGTGGTGTCGCCCTGATCCGGCCCCTTTCAGCCAAGTCTACCAGATGAGCAAAGACGTTCCGCGCCGCGGCTTTGTGCAGGGCAGGGGTTACATCTGCGTAAAGCTGTTGCGTGAGCGTTTCCACATCGCCTGGCCCCGGCTGTAACGCCGCCAATAGCTGCGCTTCGCGGCTGCGCCGATGTGCGATCAGCCAGTCAAGCCGCGCTTGGGGGTCAGTGATCGGGCCGCCATGCCCCGGGTAGTGGGTTTTTGCCGTAATTCCTTTGAGCCGTGCGCAGGATCGCATGAAATCCGTCAGATCACCGTCAGGCGGCGAGACAAGCGAGCTGGCCCAGCCCATCACGTGATCGCCGGTAAAGACCGCGTCTTTCCATTGGAAACACAAGTGATTGCCAATATGTCCCGGCGTGTGCAGCGCCTTGATCTGTCCCCAAGCTTCGGTCAGCACCTCATTGTCTTTAAGGCATTGATCTGGCTTGAAATCGCGGTCAATGCCTTCGCCGCCGCCTGTCAGCCCCGTCTGTGCCAGCCGTGTCATCACCGCGCTGCGTCCGGCGCTGCTGTTTCCGAAGGCCAGAACGGGTGCGTTCAGCGCTGCGCCAAGCGGCTTTGCCAACGGTGAATGATCAAGATGGCTATGTGTCAGCAGGATATGGGTGACGGGGCGCCCGTCAATGGCCGCCAGAATCGCGCGGCGATGGGCATCCAGATCCGGCCCAGGATCGATGATCGCCAGACTGTCGCGGCCCAAAAGATAAGTATTGGTTCCCCAATAGGTCATTGGTGAAGGGTTCGGCGCCAGCACACAACATAGATCCGGTGCCAGCATGGTTGCGTTGCCGGGCTGAAAAGCGGTCTTGGTCATCTTCTTGGCTTTCCGTTTTGTGTCATGGCTTGTAGCCTGCCGCCATGGTGTTTCGTTGGATCAAGAATTACATGCCCCGCGGGATTTATGCCCGCGCGGCGCTGATCCTGATTTTGCCGGTGATCATGCTCCAATTGCTGGTCTCGGTCGTATTCATTCAACGTCACTTTGAAGGCGTGACCGAGCTGATGACAAGTGCGGTCAATATCGAAATTCGTTTTTTGGTCGATACCGCGAATGGTGCCCCTGACGTTGAGGCCGCCCGCGCGGCCCTGTCACGCATTGATGCACCGCTGGAAATTCTCACGGAACTGCCCGCGACCGATATTGTGGCCGCTGATATCGTCCCCTGGGTCGATCTGACTGGTAATAGTGTGATCGCTGAGCTGCGCGCAGGCGTTGCCAATGTCATCCAGGTTTCGCTGGCTGATCGGCGCCGTGTCGTGATTTGGATTGAGACCGTGCATGGCCCGTTGAAGCTGGATTTCAGCCGGCGCCGGGTCTCTGCCTCTAATCCGCATCAGCTTTTGGTGATTATGGTGGTCATGGGCGCGTTGATGACCGCCATCGCCTATTTCTTTTTGCGCAACCAGCTGCGCCCGATCAAACGCATGGCGGCGGCGGCTGCTGACTATGGGAAGGGACGTATTACCCGCTTTACCCCCACAGGTGCGGTTGAGGTGCGGGCGGCGGGCATGGCTTTTCTTGATATGCGTAACCGGCTTGAGCGGCAGACCCAAAGCCGGACTTTGATGCTGTCGGGCGTCAGCCACGATTTGCGCACGCCGCTGACACGCCTGCGTTTGGGTCTTTCCATGCTGGATGAAGATGAGGTCGCCCCTTTGGTCCGTGATGTCGAGGATATGGAGAGGTTGCTGGACGGTTTTCTTGATTTCGCGCGCAGCGACGCGTCTGATGACCTTGAAGAAACCGTGCCCGCTGATCTCGTTCAGGCGGTGTTTGAGGATGCAAAGCGTATTGGGCAGGCCGTTGTTATTTCTGATCTGAAAGGATCGCGTGATCCTGTTCAATTGCGTCCGACTGCGATCCGCCGGGCGCTGGACAATCTGGTGAATAATGCGCTGCGCTATGGCAGCCGGGCCGAGATTGGTGTCAGCGTCACCGATCGTGCGATCCGTTTTTGGGTCGAAGATGACGGGCCGGGTATTCCCGCAGATCAGCGCGAGGATGCGATCAGCCCCTTTGTCCGGCTTGATCTCGCCCGGAACCAGAACCGGGGCAGTGGCGTCGGGTTGGGCTTGTCCATTGTTGCTGATGTCGCCCGGACCCATGGCGGTGTTCTGCGGCTGAGCGAAAGTTCAAAGCTGGGCGGCTTGATGGCAGAGATCGTTCTGGGGCGCTGAATTCTGCGGCGGTTTGGAAAGACCGGGTGCATTCCCGGTGCCGCTATTGCAGCCACCTTGAAAGCCTGTAGGTTAACGAAATGACCGAAAAGAAATGCCATTTTGACGAAATGCGGCTTACCGACGGTGTCCGCAGCCCTTATGCCGCATATGATACCTGGTTCGCGAACCAAGATAACGCGCGCTTATCCACCAAATCTGAAGAGGCCGAGGCCTTTTTCCGCCGCACAGGCATTACGTTTAATGTCTACGGCCAGGCGGACGCCGAAGAGCGGCTGATCCCGTTTGATCTGGTCCCGCGGATTTTGTCGGCTCGTGAATGGACCAAGCTTTCAAAGGGGATCGAGCAGCGCGTCCGTGCCATCAATGCGTTTCTCTATGATATCTATAACCGCCAGGAGATTCTGCGCGCCGGTGTCATTCCCAAGGAATTGATCGCACAAAATGATGCGTTCTTGCCGCAGATGATGGGCTTTGCCCCGCCGGGGAATGTCTACACCCATATCGTTGGCACCGATATCGTGCGCACCGGCGAGGATGAGTTTTACGTGCTTGAAGACAATGCACGCACACCCTCTGGCGTCAGCTATATGCTGGAAAATCGCGAGACCATGCTACAGATGTTCCCTGAGCTGTTTAGCCAGATCAAGGTGCAGCCCGTTAGCGATTATCCCAAAAGCCTGCGCCGATCCCTGGCTGCTTGTGCCCCTGCCTCTTGCGAGGGGCGCCCGTGTGTGGGGGTTTTGACCCCGGGGATATATAATTCGGCTTATTTTGAGCATAGTTTCCTGGCCGATCAGATGGGGGTCGAATTGGTCGAAGGCCATGATCTGCGCGTGCGCGATGGCCGTATCGCGATGCGTACGACCCGCGGTTATCGCAATATCGATGTGCTTTATCGGCGTGTGGATGATGAATTTCTTGACCCGCTGACCTTTAATCCGCAATCCATGCTTGGCGTTCCGGGGATCATGGATGTGTACCGCGCTGGCAATATCACTATTGCTAATGCGCCGGGTACGGGTGTTGCTGATGACAAGGCGATCTATAGCTATGTCCCTGACATTGTGCAGTTTTACACCGGCGAAAAGGCCATATTGAAGAATGTTGAGACCTATCGCTGCTCAGAGCCCGATATGCTGCGCTACGTTCTGGATAACCTTGCTGATCTGGTCGTCAAAGAGGTTCATGGATCGGGCGGCTATGGGATGCTTGTGGGCCCTGCGGCCAGTAAAAAGGAAATCGCAGCATTCACCGACAAGCTGAAGGCCAATCCGGGCAATTACATCGCGCAGCCGACCTTGTCATTGTCGACGGTGCCCATTTTCACTGAAAAAGGGCTGGCACCGCGTCATGTCGATTTACGCCCCTTTGCGCTGATGTCGCCTGACCGGATTGATATCACCCCTGGCGGATTGACCCGTGTGGCCCTGACAGAGGGTAGCCTTGTGGTGAATTCAAGCCAAGGCGGCGGCACCAAAGACACCTGGATATTGGAAGACTAAGATGCTGGGAAAAACTGCAGGGGGTCTTTACTGGATGTTCCGGTCGCTTGAGCGGGCCGAGAACACCGCGCGTCTGCTTGAGGCAGGGTTTCGGATCGCGTTGACCCGGTCCTCTGATGCCGAATCTGAATGGAAATCGATCATCGTCACCTCGGCGGCGCAGATGGCCTATGAGGCGCGCTATGATGGATATGACGGTGCGCGGGTTGTGAATTTTCTGCTGCGCGATACGGAAAATCCCAGCTCGGTCCTGTCAGTCATCAAATCGGCGCGCGACAATGCAAGGCTGGTGCGCACCGCCCTGACAACCGAGGTCTGGTCAGCGGTCAATGAGACCTGGATGACATTGACCGCCCTTCTGAAAGAGCCGGTCACCCAGACTGAACTGCCCGCGATTTTGGCGAGCATTCGTCAACAATCGGCTTTGGTGCGCGGCGCGCTGCATGGGACAATGCTGCGCAATGACATGTTTGATTTCTGCCGCTTGGGCACGTTCATTGAGCGGATCGACAGCACCGCGCGGATCATTGACGTCAAATATTACTCTTTGCTGCCCGCCGCATCTTTTGTGGGCAGCCGGATGGATAATGTACAATGGGAAACGATCCTGCGCTCGGTGTCGGCACATCGTTCGTTTCGCTGGGCCGTGGACGATGACTATACCGCCGCTGCCATCGCCAGTTTCCTGATCCTTGATGGGCGCATGCCCCGATCGCTCAGCTTTGGGATGTCTAAAATCGTCGATAACCTTGGTTATCTGGCCGCTGATTACGGGACGCGCATGCCTTGTCACGATATGGCAGAGAAGCTGCTTGTGCGGCTGAAAGACCGCGATATCAATGCCATCTTCGAAGAAGGCCTGCATGAGTTCATCGGCAGCGTGATCGAAGATAACGCCAATTTGGGACAGCAGATTGAACAGGACTACAGGTTTAATAGCTAAATGAAGCTTCAGATCCGCCATAGCACGACTTATGATTTTGAGGTGCCTGTCACCTATGCGCTGCAAAAGGTCCGCTTGCGTCCGCAGCCGACCCATTTACAGGATGTGATTGACTGGACCCTTGATGTGCAAGGGGGGCGGGTTGAGACTAATTATGTGGATCACTATGGCAATGATGTTGCCTTGGTCAGCATCGATCCTGGGGCCCAATCCGTGGTGTTGACGGCCTCTGGCACGGTGCAAACCCACGAATCCGCTGGTATTTTCGGCAAGCGATATGGGGTTGCCCCGCTGTGGCATTTCAAACAGGCAACAGAGGCGACAGAAGCGGGCCCCTTGGTCGTCAAGCTTGCCGCGCCGCTGCATGATGAGGCCGACACGCTAGCTGCGCTGCATCACGTCTCTGCCGCTATTTTGGCCGCAACCCCTTACGAGATTGGCGCTACCGAGGCGGGCATCACGGCAGAGCAGGCCTTGGAAACCGGGGCAGGGGTTTGCCAGGATCATGCGCAGATATTCATTGCCGTTTGCCGCGCCGCCGGTCTGCCTGCGCGCTATGTCAGCGGTTATTTGATGATCAATGGCCAGATCGATCAGGATGCCACACATGCCTGGGCAGAGGCCCATGTGCCCGATCTGGGCTGGGTTGGCTTTGATGTCTCAAATGGTGTTTGCCCGGATGAAAAATATGTCCGTGTTGCCATTGGCCGGGATGCGCGCGATGCAGCCCCCGTTGCCGGGCTGCGGATCGGCCCCGGTGATGAAGCAATGATTGTATCTGTGCAGGTTCAGCAGTAAGCAAAGTGAAGACCACTGCTCAGGTAAGACAAAGATGACATATTGCGTTGGATTGCGGCTCGATCATGGGTTGGTATTCATGTCGGACACCCGCACGAATGCGGGGGTGGACAACTTCGCGACAAGCCGCAAAATGTTTACCTGGAGCGTGCCCGGCGAGCGGATGATTACCGTGATGACCGCAGGCAATCTGGCGACCACGCAATCGATGATCAGCTTGCTTGAAGAACGTTCAAAGGCCGCAGAAGAACGTGATCCCAGCATCCTGCGCCAGGAAACCATGTTTCAGGTGGCCCGCCTTGTTGGCGCCACTTTGAAAGAGGTGATCGCCGATAGCAGCGGTAACGGACAAGATGCTGCTGATCAGTTTGGTGCATCGGTCATTGTAGGCGGACAGATCAAGGGCGGCCAACCGACCATCTTTTTGATCTATCCCCAAGGCAACTTTATCGAAGTGACGGACGACACCCCGTTCTTTCAGATTGGCGAGACGAAATACGGCAAGCCGATTTTGGTCCGTGCCTATGATCAGACCATGGGTTTTGAGGAAACCGTCAAGCTGCTGCTGGTGTCATTTGATTCCACCGTCAAATCAAACCTATCAGTCGCGCCGCCTTTTGATTTGCAGGTCTATCCGGCCGATAGTTTTGATGCCAGCCGCACCAAGCGCATCGAAGAAAACGATCCCATTTACCAAACCATTTCAGATGGCTGGGGTGATGCGTTGAAAACCGCGTTTCAGCAGCTGCCGTCATATCCGCTTTAGCGCCCCTCGAACTCGACCTGGAAACGGGTTTGCGCCCCTGGCGGTGGTGGCGGGAATGGGGCCGCACGTTGGATATGGTTCATGCCAGCCTGATCAATGCGTGCATTTCCTGATGATCGCGCAACACTGACAGATGCCAATGTGCCTGACGGACTGATCGAGAAGGCAATGATTGCTGTCCCCCGCGCATTGAGTCGCTCGATCCGGGTGCTGTTGATTTGCCGCAGGACTTGCCCTTGATAATTCGCGGCAGCCCGCGCCGTTGCCGCATTCGTTGCGTCGTTATTTGCGCCATTTGAGGCGGCTGTCGCCTGCCCGTTTTGCTGCCCCTCAGTTGAACCGCGCGTTGCGTTCTGGTCTGCATTGCCAGATGAAGAGGCGGTTTGCTGGCGTGGCGGCTGGGGTGCAGGTTCAGGTGGTTCCTGGCCCAAATCCGCCGGGCGGCGTTGTGGCCGGATCGTATCTGCATCGGGGGTTTGCACGACGGGGACGTTGACGGCCGTAACCGTTTCAAGCGGACTTGTCTCCGCCGCCTCTGCCGGGGCAGGGGGGGCGGTTGGTGTCACAGGCGCAGTTGCTGCAACAGGCGGTGTCGGCGATATAGCGAGCGTTCCTGTGGCCGTCGGCGTGATGTCAGGAACAACTGTTTCTGCCGTCTGCGGCGGTGTTTCGGCCTGCGTCGCCGCCTCTGTGAAAGGGCTGGCTGCGGCGGTGACTGGCGGGCTGGATGGGGCGCCCATTGCCATATCGGCAAAGCTATCGCCCAAAAGGGCCACGCCTGGCGGTGCGCCATCAATCACCACAAGTGGTTTGGGCGGGGCCGATGCCAAAATGCCGCTGGCATGTAATGCAAGCGAGGCCATAAAGGCGCCGCCAAGACCAAGGGGTACCCGCATGCTCATTGCATCCCTCGCTGTGTGATCAGACGAACATCTGCAATACCGCCTTCGCGCAGTGTCGCGGTGATCTCAAGAAGCATCTGCGCAGGTAAGTCCCGATCTGGCACCAGTCGCATCAAATCGGGGTCGGTCCTTTCGGCTGTGATCAGGTCTTCGGGCGTGATCGGCTCGCCCCGCAACACCAGGGTTCCATCCGGTAGCACAACGGCGGTGTCAGGTGGCGGGCTGCCTTCCAGATCTGCGGTGTCGACCAGGCTGACCCGCTCATCCAGCGGCGGTGCCACGGTGCCTGCAATCAGGAAGAATACCAGCATCAAAAAAACGATATTGATCAACGCAATCGTTGGTTCGCCTTTTTTGCGCGGTTTTCGTGTGCGTAAGGTCATTCGAGCACCTTAATGGCCAGATCGGGCCGCGGCTGGACCTGAACTAAAAGATCAACAAGCTGCTGGGACGTGACATCTTCGGTTAATGTGACGATCAGCAGATTTGGGGCCTGTGGAAGCGCATCAACCGCAGCAAGCAGCCCATCCGGTGCCGTGTCGATGCCGTTCACGCTAAGCCCTTCGGATGTCAGCCGAACCAATGCAGGCGGGCTATCTGGGGTGGTCGCATTCAGCCCCGCCGCCCCGCTTGAGAGCGGGATTTCGGCAAAACGCGTGAAGGTTGATGTCAGCATGAAAAACAGCAGCAGCAAAAAGATGACATCAATAAGCGATGTCATCGAAAGTGCATTACGCGCTTTGCGCGGTTTAGACAGCATGTGCGATCGGGCGACTTTGTGCGGTTTCACCGCCCAATGGGCAGAAAGCCCGTTCCAGCGCCATCACGGCCAAGCTGCGTTCCCGGTCGACCCGGCTTTCCAGCCATGTCAGCATGATCTGTGTCGGCATCGCCACGGCAAGCCCAACGGCTGTGGTCAAAAGTGCCACCCAAATGCCGCCCGCCAAAAGGGACGGATCAACAGCGGTGCCAGCGGCCTGCAAGGCCCGGAACGCATCGATCATCCCCAGCACGGTCCCGAAGAGGCCCAGCAATGGCGCGATCTGCGCGATGCTGTCCAGCACCCGAAAGCCGCGTTCGAGCCGGTCAAACTCGGCCGAAAGCTCGGCCTCGACCCGGTCATGGGCGTTTGCGTTTGACCCGATTTGGTCAAGCGCCGCCGAAATGATATGTGCACGCCCGTTCTTTGAGGCCCGTAACGCGGCCTTTGCGCCTGCAAGATCGCGATTGTCCCAGGCATCAAGCCCTTGGGTGAATTTCGCACGCCGTCCGACACCGTTGGCCGCGAACTGGACCAGTTTAAAGATGATCATGCCGACCGAGACGACCGACAAGGCCAACAGGACCAGAACGACCGGCCCGCCAATGTCCAAAATGGCTGAGAGGCGCTCGGAAAGGGTGGCAAAGATATTCATCCCAAAACCTCAACATCGGTGCGGCTGGTCACCTTTAGATCTGTGCCACATGCCTCGGGGCTGAGCTGCGCAGCGGTGCAGGTTTGCACCCCGTTAAACAGCACGCGGCCCAGATTGGAACAGGACAGGCCGCCGAGGTCGAATTGGCGGACGCGCGGGGTGCCTTGGGGGAGCGTCTGAAAATCAAAAAGCGTCAATCGTTCGACCACGCCATCGGTGGTGAACAGAACAGTCTCAAAGACGGCGCTTTGCACATCGGCGGAGAGTTTGTTTTCAACCATAAAAACGAGGCGGCAGGCGTTATCACCTTCGACGGTGCTGTTCAGCTCAATCGAGATACCCGGCGCGGCGGTTTCTGCTTGGGCATGTGCTGGTCCAATCAGAGCCATAGCGGCAAGTGCAAGACTGCCAAAGGCCCGTGCTGTTGTCTGGCGTTTCATCAACTTCTCCTGTGTCATTATGAAGGGGCCACGCGATTGCGGCCCCTTCCTATTTGCGAATATCTGTACCGTGAACGCCGTGAGGGATACAACGACAACGGCCAAACCAGTCTTCCTTGGGATGAAGACCGCCGCATGTTTTTAAAACTCGAATGTTTTGGTTAGGCTGACATTGTAAGAGCGACCTTCCCCGGCATCGCCAGCGAGTGAATTAGTATATTGCTTGTCCAAGACATTACTGACCCGGAAGTTGGCTTGCACGCCTTGCAACGCGCCTTGCTGAGGCTTCCAGCCGACGAAGAGGTCATGCACTTCGTAACTGTCATATTCATCGGTTCCATAGGCGATATCGTCGACAAAATTGCCTTGCCATCCGTATTCTACGTCAAGTGCTACGATCCGTTTGCCGACTGTCAGGTTCAAAGTACGGGCTGGAATCGAATCTAAAGTTTCGCCTGTTGCGTCATCGGTTCCACGTACATCAGAGTATGCAGAACGAACAAAGACAGCTTCAGATTCGTATGCCGCCTCAAGCTCAATGCCGTGGATCGTTGCGGCATCAACATTCGCATAGTAGGGCGTGCCAGCGGTATCTTCACGAGCGATGAGGTCATCGATTTCGGAGTAGAACAGTGTCGCCTTTACCTGGAATGCATCATTGTCTGACAACACGCTTTGTCGAGAAAACGATGCCCCAAGCTCAACGCTATTTGCCGTTTCCATTTCCAGATCTGGGCTGTTTGGTTCATCCGCATCCGTTGAAAAAAATTCGTCGATCGTCGGGACCCGTTGCGTTCTCGCCAATGAACCGAAGATGTTGACTGTTTCTGAAATGTCGTAAAGCGCTGCGATTTTCGGTGATATCGCGACCTCGGACACGTCATCCAATCCGCTATCTTCATTTGCTGTCAGCTCGGCAAAATCGGCCCGAATGCCAGGGACAATTGTGAGGCGTTCGTTCCAAATCATCTCGGCTTGTGCGTAAAGGCCGACCCGATCATCGGTACCCTCTGGATGGAACCCCAAGTCGCCTATTTCTGTTGTGGCAAGACGTTCCTGATGTGAGAGCTGTACACCGGTTGTTAGGTAAGTCTGCCAGATTCCCGCGCCGAACGTCGCGGTGTTTTCAACCTTTAGGCTGGTAGTTTCATACGCATATTCGGAATCGCAGAATAAGGGCGAGCCAAAGCAACCGAATGACGAATCGTACTGTTCATTTTGCGTGTTGGAGTAGGCGAGGACCACATCAAAGTCGAAAAGTGGATTGCCAGAGACAGGGTTTTGGTATCGCAGCGCGATTGTGTCATCCACGATATGCCGATCAACAGTGCCGAAGCCAAGTGTGCCGGTTTGTGAATATTCAGTGTCTTGAAGTTCGCTGTCCCAGCGCGTGTAGGAAAACGTCAATACTTGGTCGAGGCTGTCGCCAAAATAGAGGTTTGATTTGACCAATCCGGATGCCGAGTCAAATGCTGAACCGCCAATTTCAGAACCATCACCGGTCGTATAGTCGTCGGCCTCGCGATATTGCAGTGCAACCAGCGTATCAAAATTTTCCGATGGGCGCGTTGCATAGATGAGCGATCCCAGGAACTCTTCGCTGTTGCTGGAGTAGGATAGACGCGTGCGCAGGGCATTTATCCCATCCGTCAGAAAATCGCTCGCATCCTTGGTTTCAAAGTTGATGACCCCGCCCAACGCGCCAGAGCCATAAAGCGTTGAAGACGCCGGGCCGCGAAGGATTTCGACTTGCTTGTAGAGTTCAGGATCCGAGAAGAATGAACCGAGGCGGTATTGTTCGTAGAACTTTGTTGCGCCGTCGACGGTGATGATGATCCGGGATTCGTCTGATGCAGCCAGAGAACCAATACCACGAATATTGAAAGATTCGCCTGCAACCCGGCCAGAACCGATAGACTGAACGCCCGGGACCGTTTCGAACAGTTCGCCCACAGTTGTTGCTTGTGCCCGGTCGATATCTTCCTGGTTCAACACGGTCACAGCTTGTGGCGTGTCGATAGCGACTGTTTCAGAGCCGCCGGTCCCGAAAACGATGCGTCCCAGCAATGTGATTGGATTAAGCGTTGGGTCTTCATTGGATTGCGCCAAAGCACCGCCAGAAGACAGCAGAAGTGCAGAGGTAAGGATGGTCGCGCTTTTCAGCGCAGACCGGGTACAAGAGTTGGCCATGCTTTGCCCTTTGATCGTTTGTTTTCAAGGTAAAAGCTGGCTTGGGCTGGCTTATTTTGAGTGGTGGATATGCAATGCTGCATTCTTGATTGCAGTCCGTATTAATTCTTATTAAAATGGTCAAGTAATTATTGCGCCGATCTGTTTTCCGCGCATCCATGTCCCAGCTATGCGTGCTTCGATGCCCGCCCGCCAGGTTTTCACACAGACAGCCAAGGGACATCATACATGGCCATCGACGCCGCGCTTTCACCCGACGAAATTCGCCAACATATCGCAGATAACCCCAAAAAGCGCGCCCGCGATCTTGCTGATCAGCTTGGTGTCGGCGAAGCGGCGCTTGTTGCTGCCCAAGGGGCGACGCGTATTCATGCCTCGCCGGATGCAATCATGCCGGGTCTAAAGCCCGTGGGCGAGGTGATGGCCCTGACCCGTAACATCAGCGCGGTCCATGAAAAGACCGGCATTTATGACAATTATCATTCTGGCGATCACGCCTCGATGATTCTGACCGAAGAGATCGATTTGCGCATCTTCAGCCGTCATTGGGTGCATGGTTTTGCGGTGACGACCGAAACAGAGCGCGGCCCGCGCCATTCTTTGCAGGTCTTTGATGCGGCTGGTGACGCTATTCACAAAATCTATGCCCGCGAAGGCACCGACATGGACGCATGGCGCCATCTGGTTTCCGAGCTGACAACGGGCGAGGTGGCTGATCATGTCGCGCTTGAGCCGCGCGTCCCAGCGGAGACCCCGAAGGCAGACCCCGAAAAGGCGGATGTCCTGCGCAAGGAATGGGCTGCGATGACCGATACCCATCAGTTCATGCGTTTGACGTCTAAGCTGCGGATGAACCGCTTGGGCGCTTACCGGATTGCGGGCGCGCCTTTTGCAACGGCCCTTGCGCCGTGTGCCTTGAATGATGCGCTTGAGGCGCTGGCCGCCCAAGACACCCAGGTGATGCTGTTTGTTGGCAATAAAGGGTGCATTCAAATCCACAGTGGCCCGGTCAACACGCTGCGCCCTATGGGCCCTTGGCAGAATATCATGGATCCGGGTTTTAACCTGCATCTGCGCAATGACCACGTGGCCGAGGTTTGGGCGATTGAAAAGCCGACGAAGCGCGGGCCCGCCATATCTATCGAAGCTTTCGACAAGGATGGTGCGCTGATCCTGCAGATGTTCGGCCGTCGCAAGGAAAGCGACAAGATCGACTACACTGGGGCCTACAAGGCGATCATCGATGGTCTGCCAACGCTTGAAACGGAAGAGGCGTGAAAATGAAAACGACACTTTCCAGAACCCTTTTGGGTGTTGTCACCGCTTGCGCAATGAGCGCGACCGCGGGCTTTGCGCAGGAGGGTGACCGCGTCTTGTCCATTGGCGGGTCGGTCACCGAAATCGTCTACGCGTTGGGTCTGCAAGATCGGCTTGTTGCCCGCGATACGACCTCTAGCTTTCCGGCATCGGTCGAAGAATTGCCGGATGTCGGTTATATGCGTGCACTGTCACCTGAGGGCATCCTGTCTGTCGAACCTGATCTGATTATCGCCGAAGAGGGCAGCGGCCCGGCCGAGACCATTGCCGTGATGGAGCAGGCGAATATTCCGTTCATCACGATCCCTGATGGGTTCGACCGCGCGGCCGTCGGCGTAAAAATTCGCGCTGTGGCCGATGCTTTGGGCGTCTCTGAGGATGGCGAGGCTTTAGCAAACCGTATCGACGAAGAGCTGGCTAGCGCCGAGGTCAGCGTCGATGACCCGTTGCGTGTCTTGTTTATCTTATCGATGCAAGGCGGACGGGTGCTTGCCTCTGGGACCAATACGGCTGCCGATGGCATTATCGCCATGGCGGGCGGTGTCAATGCTGTGACCGCGTTCGAGGGTTACAAGCCGCTGACCGACGAGGCTGTCACGGCTGCCGCCCCGGATGTTATCTTGATGATGGACCGGGAAGGTGATCATGCCAGCGCGGATCGTGATCTTTGGGGGAACCCGGCGATCTCAACCACGCCTGCGGCCGAAAGCCAAAGCGTTGTCCGGATCGACGGCCTTCTTTTGCTGGGCTTCGGACCCCGTACGCCGCATGCTGTGACCGCGCTGCATAGCGCCCTTTACGGGGCCGAGTGACCGATGGCGATGGTCAGCGCTGTCATATCGGCCAAACCTGCCGTCCGCTCTGGTGACCGCCGTATCAGGGCCCGTCAGACAATTGCCGGGCTTGCGGCTCTGTTGACCTTTGTCTTTATCGCCAGCCTGACGGTGGGTGCATCAGGGACGTCGTTGTTTGAGGCCTTGATGCACTGGGCTGCGGGCGAAGAGATTGGACTGCGCGAGCGTGTCATCCTTTTTGACATCCGGCTTCCCCGCGCCGTCATGGGGGTTGCCGTTGGTGCGGCCTTGGCCGTTTCGGGCGCTGTGATGCAGGGGCTGTTTCGCAACCCGCTTGCTGATCCTGGACTTGTTGGCGTTGGCACCGGTGCGGGGCTGGGCGCCATTTTGGCCATCGTTCTTGGCGGTTTTCTACCACCGGCGATCGCGGCCATTACTGGCACCTTTACGGTCCCGCTGGCGGCCTTTTTGGGCGGCTGGGTTACCACATTGCTGCTGTACCGGGTTGCCACACGCAACGGGCGCACATCGGTTGCCGTCATGTTGCTGGCAGGGATCGCTTTGGGTGCCTTGGCGGGCGCGATTTCTGGCGTGCTGGTCTACATGGCTGATGATCAACAATTACGGGATCTGACGTTTTGGGGCCTTGGGTCTTTGGCCGGGGCGACCTGGACCAAGGTTCTTGTCGCAATGCCGCTGATCTTGCTGGCTTTGGCCGTTGCGCCGTTTCTGGCACGCGGATTGAACGGTTTGACATTGGGCGAGGCTGCGGCTGGGCATTTGGGCATACCGGTGCAGCGCATGAAGAATATCGCTATTCTTACGGTTGCTGGTGCGACCGGTGCAGCGGTGGCCGTCTCTGGCGGGATCGGTTTTATCGGACTTGTGGTGCCACATATCCTGCGATTGGCGATTGGACCCGATCACCGGTATCTGTTGCCTGCTGCGGCCTTGCTTGGGGCCAGCCTTCTTTTGGGCGCAGATATGATTTCGCGGACCATTATTGCCCCGGCTGAGCTGCCGATTGGGATCGTGACCGCCACGATAGGCGGGCCGTTTTTCCTTTATATCCTGCTGCGCAATCGCGGCATTCTGGACATGTAATCTGATGTTATCAGCCACAGATATTTGCGTGCATCTTGGCAGGCGCCAAATTCTGCATGATGTAAAATTCAGCGCAGCGCCGGGAAACCTGACGGCGATTGTCGGGCCTAACGGGTCTGGCAAAACAACCCTACTGAAGGCTCTGACCGGTGAGCTGGGCTATACTGGCGTGGTTCTGCTCGAAGGTGAGGATCAGGCCCATGTCCCCGGCACCCAGCTTGCGACCCGGCGCGGGGTGTTGCCGCAATCGGTGCGTCTGGCGTTTCCTTTCACCGTGCTTGAAGTCGTTCGTTTAGGTCTGTTGGCGGGGATCGATGCGGCGGATGACACTTTGCCCGAAAAGGCTTTGGCCCATGTTGGATTGTCCGGTTTTGCCGGGCGACATTATCATGAACTTTCTGGCGGAGAACAGCAGCGTTGCCAATTGGCCCGCGTGTTGGTCCAGGTATGGGAGCCGTTGCGAAATGGGGCCCCTTCATATTTGTTTCTTGATGAGCCTGTATCTGCACTGGATATTGGCCACCAGCTAGAGGTGATGCAAATCGCCCGTGCTTACGCAGATGCGGGGGGCTGTGTTATTGCCGTGATGCATGATCTGAACCTGACCGCGATGTTTGCCGATAGCGTGGCTTTGATGAAAGAAGGGCGACTGGTTCTGCAAGCCGCCCCAGACGTTGTGATGACTGATCAGATATTGTCAGATGCCTATAGTTGCGGCTTGCGCGTCAATCTTGCGCCGTCCCACGGCAGGATCCCGTTTCTTCTGCCACAGGTCGCCGGTATCACTGGCGCAACGACCCAGGCGTAATCAGAAACCGCTTTTGGGGTCCCGACTTCGCTGTTAGAGACTGGCGGCAGTTTGTGCCAGCAAAAGGGGCGTGCACCATGACACCAGCGGCAAGAATTGGCGCGGCGATCGATGTGATTGATCGCATCCAGGATGGTGAATTGGCCGACCGTTCTTTGGCCCATTGGGGCCGCAAGAACCGATATGCAGGTTCCAAAGACCGTGCCGCGATTGCTGATATCGTCTATGCCGTCCTGCGGAAGAAACAAAGCCTGGCGGTTTTGGGGGCGGGCAAGACAGGTCGGGCGCTTTTGATCGGTTATTTGCGCGATATCGGGCAAGATCCTGATGCGGTCTTCGGCGCGGATCGCTATGCGCCTGCGGCGCTGACTGAGGCCGAACGCGCCGCACCTGAACCGGGCCCTGAAAACGCGGATTTTCCCGAGTGGCTATGGCCTGATTTGGTGCGCTCTCAGGGTGATCAGGCCTTGCCGATTGCCCGCGCAATGCGCGAACGTGCACCCATTTATGTCCGGGCTAATTTGATGAAGGCCAGCCGCGAAGAGGCGATTGCAGCACTTGCCGCAGAGGGCGTGATCGGGACCGCCCATGCATTGTCGCCCTCTGCTGTACACATTTCGGAAGGCGCCCGGAAAATCAGGAACGCGCAGCCCTATCTAAACGGCATGATCGAGTTGCAGGATGCCGCATCGCAGGCGGTTGCGGATTTGGTTCCGTTGACGCTGGGCGAACGGTTTCTTGACTTCTGCGCGGGCGGCGGGGGCAAGGTTTTGGCCGTAGCGGGCCGTATTGCCGGTGAATTCTATGCGCATGACGCCGATCTGCGGCGGATGAACGACTTGCCAGCGCGGGCCGCACGCGCCGGAACGCAGGTCAATCTGGTTCCACCTGAAGATCTTGATGCATTGCCTGCGTGTCATACGGTTTTGGTCGATGCGCCCTGTTCGGGCAGCGGGTCATGGCGCCGCGATCCGCATGGCAAATGGCTGCTGACGCGGGACCGGTTGGATCAGCTTGTGGAAATGCAACAAAATATTCTCAGCCGCGCTTCTGGTTTGGTTCGGCCTGGCGGGCATCTTGTCTATGCGACCTGTTCCTTGCTGGATGTGGAAAATGATCAGCAATCCGCGGCGTTTTTGGCGCGTCATCCGGATTTTTCGCAAGTGGGGGCGCATCACTTTACACCGCTTTCAGGGGGCGATGGATTTTTTTGCGCGGTCTTCGCAAAGGATTGATCCCGTTGAGCGAAACCGGGCTTCGCTACCACTGCATGATGTCCGGCCCGGAAAACAACTTATGCTTGCCGCAATCTTTGACTATAATCTGCTTAATCATTGGTTAATTCTTCTTTCGTAATCCGAATTATCAAAGTTAAGAGGTCAAGACGTGCCAACAGATCAGTCTGTTCCAACACCGGCGGCGATACGCCCGTTTCAACTGACTTTGATTTGGAAAATCTTTCTGACAGCAGGGCTTTGCTGCCTGATTGCAGTCTTCGTACCGTCGGTCTTTTTACGTTTCGCACTGGTCATATGTGCGGCCATTCTAGCGCTTTTAGGGGCGGCTGTCGCCGTGCGTCAAAGATTACTTGGTGGGCGGACAAAACGGCTTGATATGACCGCGCAGCAATTGCTGTCACATGATGTGGATAACGCGTTTCTGACCGACGACAATTGCAACATCACCTATGCAAACCCCGTTGCCATTGCCCGGTTTGGCGAATGCGCGGGGCAATCGCTTTGTGATATTTTGGCCGATATGCTGGCGAACCCAGAAGGGGTGTTACAGCGATTGGTGCGCCGCGTTGCCAATGGTGGTGCCAGCAAGGAAGACATTGTCACCCGTGCTGGGCATTTCCGGTTGAGCGTCTCGTCTATCGCACGCGATCGGATGCTGTGGCGCTTGGATGATCTGGGCGAGCTTGGCGGCGGGGCCGGGCGCAGTCCTGAACAAATTCCCTTACCGCTGCTCAATACAAGCGCAAACGGCACGATTGCGCATCTGAATGACGCAGCCCGTGCGCTGATTGGCAGCCGGCCCAAGACAGTGGGCGAAGTGATCGAGGATCTTCCTTTGCGTTCAGGGCAGGCGCATACATTAAGGCTGGCCAATGGCCGCACCCGCGCCATTGTCGTGGTCGTTGAGGCCAAGCATGGCGGGCGTGATGTATTCATTCTTCCCGATGCGGTGATTGACGCAGCCCCCCGCCAGCTTGAGGCGGAATGGGATGCGATTGAAGACTTGCCCGTACCGCTTTTGAAGATCGGGGCGAACGGGGATGTTTTGGCCTCGAACCGCGAAGCGCGTCAGCTGCTGCATTTGGACGATACGGACGGATCGCGCATGGCCGATATTCTGGATGGTTTAGGCCGTCCAATGAATGATTGGCTAAGCGAAGCTGCCGAAGGGCGCGGGGGCCATGCCTCGCAATTTCTGCGCGGACGGGGAAATAATCAGGACACATTTGTGCAGGTGACGTTGAATATCGCAGGCGGATCGGACGACCGGCATTTGATTGCGGTACTTAACGATGTCACAGAATTGAAGACGCTTGAGGCGCAATTTGTGCAAAGCCAAAAGATGCAGGCGATTGGTCAACTGGCCGGTGGCGTGGCGCATGATTTTAATAACTTGCTGACGGCGATTTCTGGGCATTGTGATCTTTTGCTTCTGCGCCATGATGAAGGCGATCAGAACTATGGTGACTTGATCCAGATCCACCAAAACGCAAATCGTGCAGCCAGCCTTGTTGGGCAACTTTTGGCGTTTTCGCGTAAGCAAAACCTGCAGCCCGAGGTCATTGATCTACGTGATACGTTGTCTGATCTGACCCATCTGTTGAACCGTCTGGTTGGTGAGAAAGTCACGTTGCGGCTGCATCACGATCCGGCACTTGCGCAAATCAAAGCCGATAAACGGCAGCTGGAACAGGTCCTGATGAACCTTGTCGTGAATGCGCGCGATGCGATGTCCGGTGCGGGGGAAATCAAAGTCACCACCGAGAATTTGACCCTGAAAAGCCAAATGGTCCGCGACCGGGCTGTTGTGCCGCCAGGGGATTATGTCGTGGTGAAGGTAATTGACGAAGGTCATGGCATTCCGCCCGACAAACTGACTAAGATCTTTGAGCCATTCTGGACAACCAAACGGACCAGCGAAGGCACCGGCCTTGGCCTTTCAACGGCTTACGGTATCGTCAAACAAACCGGTGGCTACATTTTTGTTGATAGTGATCCTGGCGTTGGTACCCAGTTTTCCCTTCTTTTCCCCAGCTATGATTTACCTGTCGCGAATGCCGTACCGATCAAGCCTGAAAGCCCGAAAATCGCCCCGGTGGCGGTCGATGGCGTTGTTTTGCTTGTCGAGGATGAGGCCCCGGTGCGCGCCTTTGCGTCACGGGCATTGCGCTTGCGGGGATACACCGTGCTTGAGGCCGATTGCGCGGAAGCTGCGCTGGATCTTTTGGAAGACCGCGATCTTCATGTGGATATCTTTGTCACCGATGTGATCATGCCGGGGCTGGATGGGCCAACTTGGGTCAGGCAGGCGTTGCTTGACCGGCCGGAGACGCGTGTGGTCTTTGTGTCCGGCTATGCCGAAGACGCGTTCAGCGACGCCGAAACACCGATACCGAACTCTGTCTTCTTGCCAAAACCTTTTTCACTCAATGCTTTAACCCAAACAGTGCATGCGCAGTTGCAAGAAGAGGCGTTGTCAGCCTGAGATGCTGTCAGCCGTCGGTCATCGCAGCAAGATGAGCGGCTGACCCGGTCAGCGCGGCGTAATCATCCTCTATCACATCAACCGAAAAATTGCTCATGAACCCGGCAAAGCGGCCCTTATCGCGGAAAGCGTCGCCAAAGCCGAACTCAATCAGATGCGGTGCCATGGCACGGGCCATCCCGCCGACCAGTGACACGCCGCCAAATGGCAGTTGGATCAATGACAGGTTGCCGCAAACAGTGCCAAGAATGCGGGTGAACAATCTGGCGGCGGCAACTGAGCGTTCATCGGATCCGTCATTGCATGCGGCGACAATATCTTGGCTGGACCGCTCGCGCGGATCGCCCGCTTCCTGGCCTAGAAATGCATATGCGCGTTCTAATCCGCGGCCAGATAGAACATCCTCAACCGCTGGGAACCCATGTGCGGTTGAGACAAATTGACAAAGGCGCAATTCCATCTCATTGCGGATAGGCAAGTTCGCATGACCGCATTCTGATGGCGGCACGACACGGCCTGCTGCAAGGTCAAATACTGGCGCGGCGTTAAAGCCGGTGCCAACGCCGACGACCAGACGGGCTGCGTTGGGGGCGGGCTCCGGGCCAGCCAGAATATTGCGGATATTGCCGGGATCAATATAGCCCAGTGCGTGACCCTGCGCCTGAAGATCGTTTAAAATAGCGACTTTTTCGGCCTTGGTTGCACGGTACAAAGTATCCTTATCGATAGTCCAATCGAGATTGGTCATCGTGGCAGTCCCATCATGAACAGGCCCTGCAACGGCAACACATGCAGCCATAGGATCAACCCCGCCCTGATCGGCGATATAGGTTTGCAAAACGGCCTCAAGACCATGAAAATCTGCGTTGCTGTAGCGTTTTATCGTGCCATCAACGATCTGCCGGCCATGGGCCAGCGCAACGCGTGTATTTGTACCGCCGATATCGGCGACAAGAGCATATGTATTGTCGGGATGTCCCATGGATTTCCTTAGCGCGCGATAGCCGTCTTTAACGCCTGATAGGATGCTTTTGGTGTGCGCTTCAAGGTATCGAAATCCACATGCACCATGCCGAACCGTTTTTCATAGCCGAAGGCCCATTCGTAATTGTCGAGCAGGGACCAATAGAAAAAGCCTTTCACATTCGCGCCATCCGCAATGGCGCGTTTTGCCGCCAAAACGTGGTCCGAAATGAATTTAAGCCTGACCGGATCATAGATCGAACCATTCTCGACCTTATCGTCCCAGGCCATGCCATTTTCGGTCACATATAGGGGCAGATCACCAACATAGTCACGCGAGAGCCGTGTCAGGAAACCGTAAAGCCCGTCAGGATAAATTTCCCACCCCATTTGGGTCTTTTCGCCCGGGCCTTCTTCTCCGTGAACATGTGGCCAGACGGTGCTTGCATCGGTTTTGACGGTGTGGCGGGTGTAGTAATTGACGCCCAGATAGTCGATGGGCTGGTTGATCAGCGCCATATCATCTTGCCAGGCCTCTGGCATGTGCGGCCCAAAGCCTTCGAGCGCTTCTTCGGGATAGGTTCCTTTGGTAATCGCCTCGATGAACCAACGGTTGAAAATGGCATCGGTGCGCCGCGCAGCAAGCGCCGCTGCAGGGCTTTCGTCGGCCGGGTCGGTATGATCGAAGTTCAAGACAATTCCGCAGTTTTTCATACCCTTATCGCGCAAGCGGGACAGGCCAATGCCGTGGGCCAACATGATGTGATGCATGGCGCGAGATGTGGCCCGAATGTCTTTTAGCCCCGGCGCGTGGTGCCCAAGAAAATGCGACAGATAGGCGATACACCAAGGTTCATTGATCGTCGATATCGCGGCGACCCGATCACCGATCCGGTCAGTGATCGCATCGGTGAAGTCGCCAAAATAGCCACATGTATCCCGGTTCATCCATCCGCCTTTATCGGCGAGCGCGGAAGGCAATTCCCAGTGATAGAGGGTCTGAAATGGTTTCAACCCGCGATCCAGAATGGCATCGACTAAGCGGTCATAAAAATCCAGCCCTTCGGGATTGATATGCCGCCCATCAGGCATGACGCGTGCCCAGGATGTCGAGAAACGGTAAGCGTCCAACCCGCCATCCTTCAGCAAATCGAGATCTTCTGCAAAGCGGTGGTAGTGGTCGCAAGCGACAGCGCCATCCTCGGCGCGGATGACATTCCCGGGTCCTGCGGCGAAGGTGTCCCAATGGGTCGGACCTGCGCCGCCGAATTTATGCCCCTCAATCTGATAGGCCGCCGTTGCGGCACCAAATAGAAATCCTTCGGGAAAGTCGCTGCGTTTGAAATCCATGTTATTCCTTCCGAAGGGCGAAGTTGGCACGTATCGCGCGCCGCAACCTGCTAGATTTTCTTGGGGTCTCATCCGGCAAGATGGCCCCAATGGCTATGTCGTCAGATGGCTCAAATGGCGCATTTCCCCACCGTAATCGTTTCAGTAAACGCCTAATTGGTGATTTCCAAGCGTTTTGTTGCTTAAGTTTGGATTACGATGCCAGAAAGTGTTAGCGCCAACACAGCTGTTGGCACCCGCAGGTTACTTACACTACCTTTTGGGCACATGCATTCACGCGAAAAACGACGTCGCTGCGTGCTTAACTGTGAACAGCGATCTTCTTTTGGACCGTTGCACGTCTTTTGCGGGGGCTCTTCTTTACTTTGTCAGAAACGGCATCTGCAAAAGACATATAGGGAAGATAAGGGCGCAAAAATGATCGCGCGCTGCAATTTATCAGTTGTCGGTTTTGGGACTCAAAGACCTTGGCAGCATTGACGATGTTCGAGAGCTGCACGCTGGTAAAAGCATCCTCAAGCTGCGGCGTCGTTTCAGCATAAAAACGCGGGTTTTCTTCAGGATAACGGAGATCACAGCCGAGCAAATACACATCCTTCGCACCAAGATGCCATGCCAATTGTAGGGCCAACATGGTTGTTGTGCACCCAAAGTAATAACCCCGCGACAGGTTCAATGAAAAGCCGTCACGCGTCAGGGGGGCAACATAGGTCGTCCGGGTTTCCAGTGTTTCGTCGTCGATGGGGCGCAAATCAGAGCGTACCACGCGGTGGGTATTGGGGGACAGGTCCGAAGTCGCCCAAGCGCGCTTTTCAGGCGCGCTGATAAAGCGTGCGTCAGACAGAACATAGTATTTGCTTCGAAAGCCAAATTTACTCTCTAAGAGGGTCGAAGCGTTCATACTGATGACAGTTTCGTCCTGTAACAGGCTCAAGTTTTCAGCATTGACCGACGGACCATTCGCCAAAACAAAAACCCGTTTTCCTTGTTCCCGATCACTCAGCGCCCCTGGGCGATTAGTTAACGCGTTGATAAGCCGCATCATATACCTCCACTAGCCGCAATGGGTCGCAATATCGTTTGAAATAATCGTAGCTTTCCTGCTGTCGTCGTGCGGTTTCTTCCCAATCATCCGCCAGTCTGAGCAACAACTCGGCAATGTTGCCATCATCGGCATAAAGAAACGGGGGCATCTCACCATCGCAAAACCCGCCGAAGGTTGCCTTGCAAAAGAAATCAGCGCGGTTGATCGCGATATTACCCGCGCACATCGCTTCGAGTGATATCTGGTGAAATGCGCCCGTCGCAATTTCGTCGATGCTGACATGACATCCGCGCCGTATTTCCATCAAGACTTCGGGGGCAACGGGTTGATCCGGTGAAATCAACTCAATCTTATTGATTTTTTTGAGTGCCTTAAGGGTCTCTTCTAATGCCGCCGAGTATTTCGCATTCCACCGGCCGGTACGGCTATGCGAGGGGCTGAACATCACCCGAAGCTTATCATCCGGTCCGCGTTTTTTGATGCTGGGAGGCGTCAAAATGAGATTAGGGACCGGCGTAAAATCGGGATACATGCGTCCTGCGTATTGCCCGACGACCAGCTTGGCGATCAAATCGAGCCCCTCGCATGCTTCGCTGCGATCTATATAAAGTGGCCCTTCGCGCAAAGGGGAATGGACCTGATAGACATAGTCCGCTGTTTGGTTCAGATCGCTGAGCCAGGCAAGCCGCTCTGCCGGAAGGCTGTTGTGAAGATGCACAATATCCGCGGCTTTGATCCGATCCTCGATATGTGGCTGGGTAAATGCATCGATGAGCACGGTTCTATCCAGAAACATCTTTCCCAATGGGCCGCCTTGCGGATAGGGGGCGAGGCCCACAGCGATCGCATCATGCCCGCGCATGCGCTGCGCAGACGCAAGTTTACCCGGTGCCCCGACCAGAGGTGTGGGTGTCACATGGACGATATTAAGTCCGGACATCGAACATCACTCCGTCATAGAGGCTATATGAAAGAAACTTTAGGCGGCTTTGGTTGTCATCCATCTGATCGCAAAGGCTTCGATACCGAAGATATACGCTTTCGGTCACGGCAAGATCCGTCAGAGCGTTGGAAAGCGCCTGGCATTGCGTCGCCATATTTCCGGCAGGAGGCTTATATCCTGGCTTTGTGTATATGATGCCCTGATGAAAGCGGTGATCGGTCGCGAGCAACGCGTCCCGATAAGTGCCTTGGAAGCCTATCATGGGCAATAAGAAGTCTGGCGATTTTGGAGCACCTTCTTGAACAGCACGTCGGATCGCCAATGAAAGATGCGGGCTGTCTTGTACGACAATTTTGCGCCGCCAGCCCAATGTTTGGGACATCGGGTGGGTCTTGCCCACGACAATCAGGACGTCGGTATGCCAAGGATCGGGCGGTAACGCATCTTGATGATCCAGTATGACGATCATTCGTTGTCGTGTTCCACATGCTCGTAGTGCCGAGACCAGAGCGGGTGGTGGGTTGAGCATGATCAGATGGTCGATGCCGGCGACGCGTTCTTTATTCACCCGATCGATCCGTTCGACAATATCGGTTACGCCTTGAGAGAGATCCGACTTAAACCGTCCAACCTGTAGCATGGGGGGGCGTACATGTCGGAAATCATCAAACGCGCTTAGCCCGTCAATGATGGCCTGCCCCGCATAGGGCTGGCTTTCCGGAAAAAGGAATGCGGTGATCAGACCAACAGTTTTTTCCGGTGGTTTTTGAAATTCGATCCGATTTGTTTCGCTTATATTTACGAACTCCTGAGGGGAAGTGCGTTTTGTGGTCGGTCTGATTGCTGGTGTCGGCTTTTTTTCCTGATCGGCGATCATGTTCGGCCTGATCTGTGATCCAGGCCGTGTGAATAGCTGCGCAATCCGGGCATCCTTGACGAAACGTATGGGGTCGCGTTGCAGTTTTCGAATTTTACGGCGCCATAATTTGTCGGGGTTTTGAGCGAGCAAGGCGTTCAACTCCTTCGGCTTTGAAATTATTTTTGGGATCTCTAGGGCGATTGTTTCGTTGAGGTTGACCGGCATGAAAGCACCCGATTGACCATCGAAGGTGGCCTGCGTGCCTTTCAAAAATAGGGTGTCCAAAGTCTCAGCAGCTGTTAGAGGCGCAGTGTTGACGGATTGGGCATCAACGGTTTTTTGAATGGCGGCGGCAAAGGCCTTTACCTGATACGGCTCAATAAGGGTCACCAACGGTGCAGCTGCGTATTCAGCAATTCCGAGGTGCTGCCATGACACGATCGGCGTACCAGCGGCCAACGCCTCGATCCCGACCATGGAAGCGGTTTCGTAAATGCTGGGTATGATCACCAGCCGTGCCGCGCGGTACGTGTCATATTTTGACCAAGTTGAAACGTCGATGAAGCGCAAATTGCGTGGTATACGGCCATAAGCATTCTGATCACGTTTCGGGCAGGCAACGGCGAAGGAAAGCTGCGGCAGCACCTTTGCAAATTCCAATACCCAAGGCGCGCCCTTCAAATGTTGGAACCGTCCTACGAACAAAACGTCGATAGGGTCAGCCGTATCCTGAGGTCGGCTTTGTTTTGTCCATGAGGGGGCAGGGTTCGGATAACAATTGATCTTGCTTGGTAGATCAAAAAGCAAACTGCTGGCGCAGCATGCGGATTTTGACGGCGCTGAAACGAACCCAGCGCGCGCGACTTCCTGCCGTTCCAGCGCGAGCGTTTCGTAACAGATGTCTGCCCCTTGTATATAGGCGCCAAGTTGTCGTGATAGATGCAAACGAATGTGGATCTGGGCCAATCCCGATGGAATATGCGCGGTGACCGCGTCGCTTTCTGGCGCTTCGAGACGGATTTCACGATGCCTGTCCTTCGCGTCTTTGACGGTGACAGCCAAACGATTGCGATATTGCGACAGTGTTTCGCCGGACATTCTAGAAACAATAGAAGTTCTTAGATTGGCCGCACCCAAGACACGCACGGCGTTATCGATATAGCTTGAAACACCGCTATCAGCGCGCGCGAACGGGTCCGCAAACATATAGAGGCGATCCGGGCTTTCGGTCATTGCGCGTCAAAGCTACCTTCTAGCAAGCTCTTTCCGCGTTAACCGTAGTTTTCAGAAGTTTCTCTATTCTTAATGGGTGCAGTTTATTCGTCGGTTTTGGGGTATTTCTTATGATTGGACGGAGCGCATCGTCGCTTCGGCTAGGTCTTTACATTGTCATCCACGCGCACTGCAGCCCGCCCGAGCATGTGTGCGCCGATGGGGGCGGTTAGCATCAGGAACAGGATGATGGCGATCACCCGCACTGTTACAGCAGTATCGCCAAAATAGATGGCGCATCCAATCAAGGCGAGGCTGCTGCCCAAAGTCCCCGCCTTAGTGGAGGCATGCATGCGCGTTAGAACGTCGGGCAGGCGCAACACACCTATTGCCGCGATAAGGGCGAAAAAGCCCCCTAAAAGCAAAAAGATCGCGACGAGCACCTCAACCATTGCTACGATCCTCTTGCTGAGCGTCCCGCTTTTCAGCGTAACGGGCGAGCGCAACTGTCGCTAAGAAACCGACCAGTGCCAGCACCAGTGCCACATCCAAAAGCGCCAATTCGCCGCTGCGGATCGCTGTCACGCCGCATACGGCAATTAAGGTCACGGTCATCATATCCAGCGCTACAACCCGGTCGGCCAGACCTGGACCACGCGCGAGCCGCACGAAGGCGATCGCCAGCGACAGCACCACCATGATCAAGGCGATATCAACGGCCATATCGAGAAATGTAGCTGGGGTCATGATTGGAACACCTCTTTTACCATCCGCTCCATCCCGGATTTCAGACTATCGATCACAGCCTGCGGGTCATCGGCGAACATTGCGTGGACAATCAACGTCTTGCGGTCAGGCGTGACATCAAGGCTAAGCGTGCCTGGGGTCAGTGAAATCAAGTTTGTCACCAGCAAAATCTCAATGTCCGATTCAACGTCGAGAGGCATTTCAAGGATCGCCGGATTGCTCAGATCCTGTGGTGTCAGCACGTCATAGGCGACCCGAACGCTGGAAATACAAAGATCATACAGGAAAAAGCCAATAAGCCGCACAACCCGCCACGCACGCAGGAAATAGCCACTCCGTTCGCCGAACATAGGCTGGGTCAGCCAAAGAATGGCGAAACCGATATGAAAACCGATGGCTAGCTGCGCGAGCGTGAGTGTGCCCCAAAGCGCCGCCCAGATCACCGCCAGCAATATGTTCAGCAAGAAAACGTTCATGGCGTCGTCCCCAGA
The DNA here is from genome assembly GCF_038069655.2 of Yoonia sp. BS5-3. NCBI lineage: Bacteria > Pseudomonadati > Pseudomonadota > Alphaproteobacteria > Rhodobacterales > Paracoccaceae > Yoonia > Yoonia phaeophyticola. The sequence goes on along the minus strand of NZ_CP150951.2, from coordinate 3,455,539 downwards.
ACTGCTGTGATATAGGCGCTGGGGTCCAGCAATTGCGCCGCGCTTCGTTCGGCGAAGACGACGAATGGCTCTGGCATCAGGCCAATAACCACTGTGAGCAGGGAGAGTCCTGCAACCGGTAGCAGGAGCGCGCGGCGGTTTTGCAAAGTTCGCAATGCTGGATCACGCCCGTCTGGATGGGGTTTCCAAAAAGCCTCGGCCCAGATTTTTGTCATTGAATAGATCGTCATCAGCCCCACGGCGAGCGCGATAAAGGCGACTAACCACATCTCAAGGTCAAGCGTCGCCTTTACGATAATGTATTTCGCCCAGAAACCCGAAAGAGGCGGGAAACCGGCCAGTGAAAATGCAGGGATCAGGAACAGGACCGCTAACAGCGGGCTAGATTTGTAGAGACCGCCAATCTGGAAAACTTCGGTCGATCCTGTCAGGCGCTTTGCAATCCCGGCGATCAAGAACAGGTTAGCCTTCACAATGATATGGTGCACCAGATAGAAGACTGCGCCAACAATGGCGAGCGGCGTCATAAGAGCAAGGCCAAGGATCATATATCCAATTTGGCTAATGATATGAAATGATAGAATTTTCCGAAAGTCAGATTGGGCGGCCGCGCCCAGCACACCAGTCACCATTGTGAAGCAGGCCACCCATAAAAGGATCGTGTGCGTGTATCCGATATCATGGTCGAAGATCATCGTGAACATGCGGATCAGCGCATAGACCCCCACCTTGGTCAGCAGTCCGGCGAAAACGGCGGACACCGAAAAGCTAGGCGTGTGGTAGGCTGCAGGTAGCCAGAAAAACAGCGGAAAGACAGCCGCTTTCACGCCAAAGGCGACCATAAACATCATGGCCACGACGGTGAGCAACGCCTCATTTTCAACCTGATCAACCTTCACGGCCAGATCGGCAAAGTTCAAGGTTCCGGTCATTCCGTAAAGCAGGCCGATCCCGGTCAGGAACAGGATTGTCGAAATCAGGTTCAACGCAACATATTTTACGCCCCCGTCGATTTGCGCCTTATCGCCATTCAGGATCAACAGCCCAAACGAGGCGATGAGCATCACTTCAAACCAGACATAAAGGTTAAACAGATCGCCTGTAAGGAAAGCCCCCGTCACCCCCGCGAGCAGGATTTGGAAAAGCGCATGGTAGCCCAGCTTCGCGTGTCGTTCCTCAATATCGCCAAGCGCATAGATTGCCACAGCCAGCCCGGTTATCGCAGTGATCAAAACCATGACGGCAGAAAGCAGATCAGCGGCCAGTGTGATCCCAAATGGCGCAGCCCATTGACCCATCTGGCCGACAAGAACACCTTGCGCGAGCACGATTTGCATCAATGCAGCAGCAGCCAGCAATGCCGCGCTTGAACCGGCCACAGATACCCATTTTCCAGCGGCATGGCCGCGCATCAGGAATGCGACGATAGCCGTGGCAAACGGAATGATCAGCGGAAGGGTCAGATACCAGCTCATCCGATGTCTTTCGGTTCAGCGACGCGCATTTCATCCGTGTCGAGCGTGCCAAGGCTGCGATAGGCGCGCATCATCAGGATGAGCGCAAAAGCAAAAAGGCCAAAGCCAATGACAATTGCTGTCAGAACCAACGCTTGGGGCAGGGCGTTGGCCACTTCGCCAACAGGTGCATCCAGCCCGTCGGGGACCAGCGGCGGCGCCCCGGGTGTCAGGCGACCGGCAACAAAGATCGTCAGGTTCGCAGCGTTTGAAAGCAAGATCAGCCCAAACAGGAACCGCAGCAGATTACGGCCCATCATCAGATAGACAGATGCGGCCACCAAAACACCGATCAGAACGGAAAGAAGCTGTTCCATCAGTCGCTCTCTTCCAAGGCAAAAACGATTGATAACACGGCCCCTAGAACGACAAGGTAGACGCCGATATCAAAGACCAGAACTGTGGACAGGGGCAGGCCCTTTTCGGTCTCGGTTGCCCCGATGAACAGCCATTGTCCGGTAAAAAACGCGTCGCCCCAAAACGCGGCTATCACACCCGCCAGCAGCGCGATCCCAAGGCCCGCACCGGCGATACTGGCGGGATCAAACCGCAATGCCGCGCGGGCGTCTTTTGTCCCGCAAGAAATGGTGTAAACAACAAAGCCAGTCGCCGCGATCAGTCCGCCAATGAACCCGCCCCCCGGCGCATTGTGCCCGCGGAGCATCATGTAGGCCGAGAATATCAGCAGCAGCACCACTTGCAGCCGTGCAGCAGCCACCAGGATGACCGAATTCATGGCTGATCCTTTCCAGGGCTACTTTTGATCAACGCGTAAATGCTGATGGCGGCGACAAGAACAACGGCGATTTCCCCAAACGTATCGAGCGCGCGGAAATCGACAAGAATGACGTTTACAATGTTCTGCCCATAGGCCTTGGGCCAACTGGCCGTTTGGAAAAACTCGGTCAGCTCCAGATCGATTGGGCCAGCCGTGGCCATCAGCAAGATGGTCGTCGTGGTCACGCCAAGGCCAATTGCCAGAACAGCGTCGAAGGGGCGGCGGCGCAAAGGTTCGGCGCCCATTTTGGGAAGCCGCAACGCGGCTGCGGCAAAGAGAACAACGACAAGCGTCTCAACAAGCAGCTGCGTGATCGCCACGTCAGGTGCGCTGTAAAGGATAAAGATCATGGCCATACCGATCCCCACCACCCCGAGCCCTGCGATGGCGGTGATCCGTGATTGGGTCATGACCGTCAGTGCGGCGCCTAAAAGCACCAGCAGGAAAACCAACCAATCTGTCACCGATACGTCGGGCAGGTTCATGTCAGGGGCAAAGCTATCTTTGATGATCAAAGTGCCTGCTAGGGCTGCCAACGCCGTGCCGAAGGTCACAAACATGTAGCGGCGCAACACGCCTGTTTGCAGCAAGCGGGTCTGCCACTTTGCCCCCGCAAGAACGGCCGCCAGCAATTTATCCCAACCATTGTCAAAGCTGGGCCCGCGATCGGTCACTGTGATCAACCAGGCCCGTAGCACCAATTTGTAGCGATAGATCGCAAAGCCCAAGATGAATGTCGCCACGCTCAACGCGAGAGGCAAGTTCACGCCCGCCCATAGTTGCAGTGGCTTTGGCTCTTCGGCCGGTCCCAGAATGGACGCTACGGTCGGGTTAACAAGCGTATTGGCCAGCACATCAGGAAAAATCCCAAAAAGAGCCCCAAGCGCCGCTAATACCACCGGGCCGACAAGCATCGGCCAAGGGGCTTCGGTCACATTAGGAATTGGGGCGCCGGATTTGCTCCAAAATGGGCGGAACGATACGATACCTGCGATCGCGACCATTAACGCACTGGCGATCAGGACTGCGCCTGCAACAAAGATCGGCTCGGATGCTACGGCAATCGCGCCTGCATATTTCAATTCTTTGCCGATAAATCCCAGGAAAGGTGGAAAACCGGCCATCGAAAACGCGGCCACAGCCGCCGCGCCCGCGGTGACGGGCATGGCGCGGGCCATGCCAAACAGCTTGTTAGCCTCGCGCGTGCCTGTTTGATTGTCCAAAATTCCCACAACCAAAAACAGCGCGGCCTTATAAAGCGAATGCACGATCAGAAAGGTCGCAGCAGCTGTGATTGTGTAAGGGCTATCGTTGCTTAACAACAGGGTCAGCGCCCCAAGCGCCATCAACGTCGTGTAAGCCAGCGCCAACTTTAGATCGGTTTGCCGCAAGGCCATAACGGATGCAAAAACCATCGTCACGGCGCCGAAGATCGTCAATGTCCATAACCAAATCTCGGTGCCGCTGAGCGTCGGATGCAATCGCGCGAGCAGATAGATACCGGCCTTGACCATCGTTGCCGAGTGCAAATAAGCGCTGACCGGGGTCGGGGCGGCCATCGCGTTGGGCAGCCAGAAATGAAAAGGGATCTGTGCGGATTTGGTAAAGGTCGCAAGCAACACCAAGCCGAGTATCGGCAGATACAGCGCGCTATCCAGTACGACCCCTGGCATTGCGCGGATTTCTGAAAGTTCAAAAGTACCCGCCGCATTGCCGATCAGGACAATCCCTGCAAGCAGCGCTAAACCTCCAGTGCCGGTGACCAGCAAGGCCTGCAAGGCCGACCGCCTTGATTTTGGTGCCGCATGACCAAAACCAATCAAAAGATAAGAGGTGATCGTGGTTAGTTCCCAAAAGACAAACAACCCCAAAAGGTTGTCTGACAAAACGACACCCAGCATGGCGATCATAAAGCTGGTCAGAAACAGCGAAAACCGCGCCTGATGATGATGCCCACCCAGATAGCGGGCCGAATAGAGCATCACCAAAGCACCGATCCCCGAGATGAGCAGCGCAAAGGTGAGGGAAAGGCCATCAACCAGAAAACTGATATTGACCCCCAGACTTGGCACCCAAGACCAAACGAAACGCAGGCTGTCCCCAGCGGCAATCGATGGCACCATCTGGACAAAAAAGACAAAAAGCCCCCCTGCCACAATCACGGGCAGGAGGCCTGCAAGCGTTATCCAGCGCGGGGCTGTCGTTTCAGTCACTTAAATGTCCCGACCGCAATTCGATTACTTATCACCGTTCAGATAGGGCCGAGCCTGGTGAAAACAACTGCAAACGGTCTTGGCCCGCGCGATTTTTCGAAAACCGCATTTATCCCAGCGCAATCGGCCAGACGAACATGAGCTTTTGAGTATAGAATGTTCTTCTATAACAGAAAAAAGCGCCATAAGGCGCTTTCGTCACGTGCCGCTTAACCGCGCCAGCTGCGGATTGGGCCGCAATCCATATGCACGAAATTTGACCCTGGATAGCGGCCAACACCGCCAGCCCGGCAGGCCAGCGCAGCATTTGCCATTTGTGTTGGTGTCCGGCTTTGCAGGCGCAGATCAGCAGCCTGACCGCGCATGTGCAAAGAATTCCGTGCCACGCCAGATGACCGCGTGCTGAGCATCGCATTTGTTTGTGGGGACCGGTAGCCGGAAAGAAGAAGATAGGGTTCCGACGTTTCCATCAGATTTAGGGAAGCAGCCATGATATCGATGGTGCGCAAATCCATCTGAACGGCTTCACCTGTGCGCCAGTCGCGCATGTGCACGTTAATCTCACGCACCGCCTCGGCGATGTATTCGCCCTCAATCCAATAAATGGTATCAAGCTGTTCGCCAGTCCGGCCCGAGCGCATGGCTATGCGGCGCACATCACCGGCGCCACGTAGAAAACCTGCTGCGTTAGAATAAGTTGGGGCCGCTGCTACTGCAGATGCCGCAAACGCACTCATTAAACCACGACGGGTTAGTCCCGCAGATGTCTTTTTCGTCATGTCAGTAGCGCCTGTCCCGTCGCCCATCTTTACCCGCCTTCGGCAGGTTTTTGCTATTAAGCCCCCAAGATGTATTTCATCTATGACACATTTTGATTCGTTGACCAAGAGCTGATTAACACTTTTTAGGTTAACAAGGGGGAAATCGGCGAGTTATTGCGCAGAATTGGTCAGGTATTCCTGCCTTGCTAAGATCTAATGGGTGCATTCGCGCAACAGTGTTCACTTAGCGTAAACGATCACGCCGATATGAATAGACACGCTTTGGGTATGGATATTCATACTCCCCAATGTCGCGTCTGCTGCGGTATCTTAAGCTTACAATTACGTAAAGGTTCGTCTTCATGGGACAGCGTTGTCTGCCACGCCAATTCAGTTTTGGTTATTTCCTTGCTTTTCTTACTTTTGTTTTGACTTTCACTGTGTCGGCACCGCGCGTGGCGCAGGCGCAGGTGACCGAGTTTCGCCAGGCCGTCGCACAAGCGGCTGCGCGCGACGATGATCTTGTCGCATTCTACCGGGCCCGGAATTTTGAAGGCATTTGGAGCAGCAACCGTGACCGGGCGCGTCGCAACGCACTTATGACAGCTTTCGCGGCTGCGGGCGATCATGGCTTACCAGCCGACCGTTACGACGCGGATGCTTTGATGGCGCAGATGCAAGCGGCCAATACACCGGCTGAGCAGGGCCGGGTTGAGGTCGAGCTGAGCCGTTTGTTCCTGCAATATGCACGTGATGTTCAGACGGGTATTTTGGTTCCGTCCCGTGTTGACGGTAATATTCACCGTCAGGTGCCTTACCGTGCGCGGCTTTCCACGATTCAGGCCTTTGTTCAATCAAACCCTGCAGCTTTCTTGCGTTCCTTGCCGCCGCAATCACCTGAATATACGCGCCTGATGCGTCAAAAGATGGAGATGGAGCGTCTATTGGCCGAAGGCGGTTGGGGCCCGACCGTTGGCGGCAACAAGCTTGAGCGTGGCAATAGTGGCGCGAATGTTGTGGCGCTGCGTAACCGTTTGATCACAATGGGCTTTCTTGGGCGGACAAATACCCAAACCTATGATGACGAAATCTTTGGCGCAGTTCAGCGTTTTCAGCAGGCCCATGGGCTCGCGATAGACGGAACGGCAGGTCCGGGGACTTTGCGCGAAGTAAACCGCTCCGTGGCTGAGCGTTTGCGCTCGATTACCGTCGCGATGGAGCGCGAGCGTTGGATCAACCGTCCGCGTGGTCAGCGCCATGTCTGGGTCAACCTGACCGATTTCACCGCCAAGATCATCGATAATGACACGGTAACGTTTTCAACCCGTTCGGTGATTGGTGCCAACCAGCATGACCGTGTCAGCCCCGAATTCTCTGACGTGATGGAATTTATGGTGATCAATCCCAGCTGGTACGTACCACGTTCGATCATCACCAAAGAATATCTGCCGCAGCTGCAAGAGAATCCGAATTCGGTGAATCAGTTGATCATCACTGATGCAAGGGGCCGTGTGGTTGATCGTAATGCTGTCGACTTTACGCAATATACCCAGTCGAATTTCCCGTATTCGATGCGTCAGCCGCCAAGCCGAGGGAATGCGTTGGGGTTGGTGAAGTTCATGTTCCCAAACCGTCACAATATCTACCTGCACGACACCCCTGCAAAAAGCCTGTTTGGTCGTGAAACCCGCGCTTACAGCCATGGTTGCATTCGTCTCGCGGATCCTTTTGATTTCGCATATGAGCTGCTGTCGCCGCAGGTCTCGGACCCTGAAGGGTTCTTTCAGGCTGAGCTGCGCACAGGGCGCGAACGCCGGGTTGATCTGGCATCGCCAGTGCCGGTGCATCTGGTCTACCGGACGGCCTTTACGCAGGCCGAAGGCCCCATGCAGTATCGCCGCGATGTGTATGGCCGGGATGGCCGGATTTGGAACGCGCTTGCCCGCGAAGGGGTGGTGATCCGCGCCGTAGGCGGTTAGGTCTGATCCCGGAAGATGATCCCGGGGGAAAGATGCCTTATTCGGTTCAAGATATCGCAGCGGCGCTTGGGGCAGAAGCCCTTGGCGCCGTTTCGCTTTTGGTCAACGGTGCGGCAGAACCAGCAAGCGCCGGGCCGCATGATTTAGCGTTGGCGATGTCGCCCGCCTATGGCGATGCATTGGCGCAGGGGAACGCGCGGGCTGCTGTGATTTGGCCGGGGGCCGATTGGCAGGCTTTGGGGCTGGAGGCGGCAATTGTCGCGCCGCGCGCCCGGCTAGCGATGGCTCAGTTGACGCAGATGCTTGATCCGCCTTTGCCAAGAACGGGTATTAGCCCGCATGCCTTGATCGATGAAACAGCGCAAATCGCGGATGACGCGACGATTGGGCCGTTTTCAGTGATTGGCGCGGGTGTGGTCATTGGACCGGGATGCTGGATCGCTGATCATGTGAGCATCGCAGCTGGCGTGCAGATCGGCGCTGGGTGCCAGCTTCATGCGGGCGTACGATTGCAGCGTCATGTGCGTCTGGGTGCCCGTGTGATCTTGCAGCCGAATGTGGCAATTGGCGGCGATGGCTTTTCTTTTGTCAGTGTGGCGCCTTCCAATGTGGAACTTGCGCGCGAGACTTTGGGTGAAAAGCCCATGCAGGCACCCGAAGATCCAACTTGGCACAGGATCCATTCGCTGGGCGGGGTTGAGATTGGCGATGATGTGGAAATTGGCGCAAATTCCACGGTTGATGCTGGAACAATCCGCGCAACCCGCGTCGGACAGGGTACAAAGATCGATAATCTGGTGCAGGTCGGGCACAACGTGATTGTGGGCGATCACTGCCTGCTTTGCGCGCAGGCTGGCGTGGCCGGATCGACTGTGATCGGCGACAGGGTGGTTGTTGGCGGCAAAGCTGGCGTTGCCGATAACCTTTCGGTCGGGGATGATGTTGTGTTGGGGGGCGGGTCGGTTGTGCTGTCCAATGTCCCTGCGGGGCGGGTGATGATGGGCTATCCTGCAACCAAGATGCAAACCCATATCGAAAGCTATAAGGCGCTGCGCCGCTTACCGCGAATGATGCGCGACCTCATGAAGCGTTAATCACTGTTCCATTCCGTGGGCAGAGCGACTAAATCTTCGGCAAGCCGCGATCCGCGCAATGATGGACCATAAAGACGATGAGCATCAAAGATCAGGTAATCGCAATTATCGCCGAGCAGGCCATGCTTGAGCCAACAGATATCCAGATGGAAAGCACGCTTGAGGATATCGGCATCGATAGCTTGGGTCTTGTTGAAAGCATCTTTGCAATTGAAGAGCGTTTCGACATTTCTGTGCCTTTCAACGCGAATGATCCGGGAGCAAGCACGTTCGATATATCGTCGGTGGCCACGATCATTGCCGCTGTGACCCAGTTGAAAGAAGAGCAAAGCGCATAAGATGCGCCGGGTCGTCATCACTGGGGCGGGCACCATCAATCCGCTTGGGGCCGATGTGCCTGCGACGCTTAGCGCGATGCGCGCGGGGCGCTGCGGTATTGGTGCCTTGGACATTCCCGATGTGGACCGGCTTTCGATCCAGATTGGCGGCCAGATTAAGGATTACGACGAAACGGCGCATTTCAACCGTCAGCAAATCGCGCTTTATGATCGGTTTACGCAGTTCACCCTGCTTGCCGCACGTCAGGCGATTACACAATCGGGGCTGCATTTTTCTGGTGGTTTGGCGGACCGCTCGGGTGTGGTGCTCGGCACTTCGGGGGGCGGGCTGAACACCCAAGATGAAAACTACCGCGCCGTTTATGAGGCCGGCAAGAACCGTGTGCACCCGTTCATCGTACCCAAGTTGATGAATAATGCGGCTGCCAGCCATGTTTCGATGGAATGGAACTTGCGCGGGCCGTCTTTCACCGTGGCGACGGCGTGCGCGTCATCCAATCATGCGATGGGGCAGGCCTTTAACATGATCCGCAGCGGTATGACCGAGGTCATCGTCACCGGCGGCTCTGAGGCGATGCTTTGCTTCGGGGGGATCAAAGCATGGGAAGGGCTGCGCGTGATGTCACGTGATGCGTGTCGGCCATTCTCGGCCACCCGTAACGGCATGGTTCAGGGTGAAGGAGCCGGGGTTTTTGTGTTCGAAGAATACGAACACGCCAAGGCACGGGGTGCCGAGATTTTATGCGAGGTGGCAGGTTTTGCGATGACCTCGGACGCGTCCGATATTGTCATGCCATCCAAACAAGGGGCAGCCCGGGCAATTGCGGGGGCGCTGGCGGATGCAAAATTGGACGCCGATCAGGTCGGCTATATCAATGCGCATGGGACTGGTACGGCGGCAAATGACAAAACGGAATGTTCGGCTGTTGCAGATGTGTTTGGGGCGCATGCGGATCAGTTGATGATCTCGTCCACAAAATCGATGCATGGGCATCTGATTGGGGCCACTGGCGCGGTTGAGCTGTTGGCCTGCATCATGGCGCTACGTGACGGTGTGATCGCACCAACCATCGGTTATGAAGAACCAGACCCCGAATGCGCGCTTGATGTCGTGCCAAACGAAGCGCGCGACGCCCGGGTGGACGTCGCGCTGACAAATGCGTTTGCATTTGGGGGGCTGAACGCAGTGCTGGCGCTGCGCAAGCACTGAAAACTATTCTTCGAGCGTGACAACCCCGTCAAAGCCTGCGGTAAAGCCTGTCAGTGAAACGGCCAAATTGACCTCAGCGCTGGGATCGGCCGCTGGTACAAGGCGGACATTGGCTGTTGCGCCGCGTTTGAAGGCTTCAACCTCTTCGGCGGTAAATCCTGCGCGGACAACGCAGCCCGCTGCATTGCAGAAGGTAAACGGATAACGCCGCGCGTTCAGGCCGTCCACAGATAGGGTCAGCTGCGCAGGCAGGAATGTCTCAAGCGGGACAACGATCGTTGCGCCGGCGGCGGCCTGATTGCCCTCTGGCAGGCGGAACATGTTGAATTCAGCAACGGCTGCACCGCTGTCATCACGCAGCAATTGGTAAAGGTTGCAGGGTTCGTCCTCACCCTCGGGCTGCTTAATGCAGCGCATTTCCCAGTCGCCAAAAGTCTGCAAAACATAAGGCTGACCGATCTGCGGACCAACCGGTTCGCCCAAATCCAGGTCTGTCGGCGCTGCGGGGGCTTCTTCTTCGGCGGCTTGCGTTTCTTGTGCGGATGCCATGCCTGTGAAAACGAGGCATGCGGCCAGCGTGACGGCTGTTGTGATACTGCGCATTTTATTATGTCCTTTTGTTCTTTGCGCAGGGGCTTAGCACGCAGACCAGATGCTGTCAGCGCCAAATACATGCGGTTTGGCAGTTGTTTGCTCACAAATACGCGGGGTCCAGACATAGAAAAAGGGCCCTCGCGGACCCTTCTTCGTTATTCTCCCTGTCGGACTTGGCCGACTAATTGACAGAAATGCTAAGCAATGGCGCAGCGCCCGTCAACACGGAATATGCACAAAAAAAGCCGTGCCCAAGGGCACGGCAAGTCCAACAGGGAGGAAGTATGCCATCAGGCGCAAGGGCGCCGAAATGACGTGGCTTTAGTCTGGCACGAAATGGTTAAAAATGTATGTTGTTTTGAAACGCTCTGAAGGAACGACGCGCTATGTCTGATCATATCTTTATTGGTGGCGGCGGTGACGGCTACGCCGATCCGCAGGTTCTGTTGCTGGACAAGGCCAATCGGCATGGGCTGGTGGCAGGCGCGACGGGCACCGGTAAAACTGTGACACTGCAAATCATGGCCGAAGGCTTTTCTGCTGCAGGTGTTCCGGTTTTCCTGTCGGATGTGAAGGGCGATCTGTCCGGTCTTGCCGCATCCGGCTCGGAAGGGTTCAAACTGCATGAAGCCTTTACCAAGCGGGCAGACACCATCGGGCTTGATCTGCAATATGACCAGTTCCCCGTTACATTCTGGGACCTTTTTGGCGAACAGGGGCATCCTATTCGGGCTACAGTCGCGGAAATGGGGCCGTTGCTATTGTCGCGGCTGATGGAACTGACCGACGTGCAGGAAGGCGTTTTGAACGTGGCCTTCCGCGTGGCCGATGAAGAAGGGTTGCCGCTGCTTGACCTTAAGGATCTGCGGGCTGTATTGGTCTGGGTCGGGCAGAATGCCAAGGATCTGTCGTTGCAATATGGCAATGTCGCCTCGTCATCAGTTGGCGCGATCCAGCGGCAATTGCTGGTGCTTGAAAACCAGGGCGGCGATGCGCTGTTTGGCGAACCGGCGCTTGCGCTGGCTGATATGATGCGGACACGCGGCGGGCGGGGCGAGATTAACATCCTCGCGGCAGATCAGCTTATGGGCAGCCCCCGGCTATATGCGACCTTCCTTCTGTGGCTCTTGTCGGAGCTGTTCGAAGAGTTGCCCGAGGTCGGTAACCCCGACAAGCCCAAGCTGGTGTTCTTTTTTGACGAGGCGCATCTGCTGTTTGACGACGCGCCAAAGGCACTGGTCGATAAGGTCGAACAGGTGGCGCGGTTGATCCGCTCCAAAGGGGTGGGGGTTTATTTCGTGACCCAAAACCCCGGTGATATCCCCGATGATGTTCTCGGCCAGCTTGGTAACAGGGTGCAGCATGCGCTGCGCGCCTTCACGGCCAAGGATCGCAAAGAACTGAAAACGGCCGCCGAGACCTACCGGGACAATCCTGCCTTTGACACGGCAAGCGCCATCCAAGAGGTGGGCACGGGCGAAGCGGTGACATCCTTTCTTGATGCCAAGGGCATCCCGTCCGTTGTGCAGCGCACATTGATCCGTCCGCCATCCTCGCAGTTGGGGCCGATTGACAGCGGCACGCGGCGCGCGATCATGGCGGCCTCGGATATGGCGGGTAAATATGACACTGCCATTGACCGTGATAGCGCCTATGAAATGCTAAATGAGCGTGCAGCGGATGCGGCCAAAGCGGCCGAAGCTGCTGAGGCTGAAGAAGCCGCGCTTGAGGAAAAAGAACGCGAGTTCAAAGCCGCGCGGCGCTATGATGGCAGCAGTAAATCCACATCGCGTAAATCGAGCCGGTCGTCAGGTGGGGGCTTTGGCAGCGCACTGGCATCCGTCGTGGCCAAAGAGCTAAAGGGCACAACCGGCCGCCGGTTGGTGCGCGGGATATTGGGGAACTTGTTTAAAGGGAATTAGGCCAGGATGCTGCAGGCGGCCCATAATGGACCGCCTGGCTGCTTGATTACTCGCCCAGGGCGATGCCTTCACGGCGCGGGTCAGCGCCACCCGCGAGCGTGTCACCGATCTTGATCGCATGCAGGCCTGAATTGAGACTGCGTACGCTGACCTCGTAGCCCAGCTCTGTCAGTGGGACTTCAAAATCAGCGGCTGTGGTGCCTTCCTCGACATCATACGTGCCAAAGCGATTAACCAGATGGGGCATGTTGATCGCCTCTTGGATGTTCATGCCCCATTCCAGATTGGCGATGATTGTCTTGGCCACATAACCAATGATGCGGCTGCCGCCTGGACTGCCGATCACCAGGACCGGCGCGCCATCTTCCATGACAATCGTGGGCGACATGGATGACCGGGGGCGCTTGCCTGGTTCCACCCTATTTGCGATTGGGTAACCGTCATTATGCGTCGCAAAAGAGAAATCCGTCAGCTCATTATTCAGCAAGAACCCCCGGACGAAAAGACGCGAGCCAAAGCCGTTTTCAATTGTTGTCGTCATCGACAGGGCGTTGCCATAGCGATCAACGATTGAGATATGGGATGTGGATGGAAATTCGAGACTGACATCATCCCCCCAAAGCTGCGCATGATCCCATTCGGGATTGCCGGGCGCCACCTCGGGCAGGGCGACAAAGCCGTCAATGCGGTCGCCTTCGATCAATCCGGCGCGCTCTTCAAGGTAAATTGGATCCAGCAGGCCTTCGGTTGGCATGGGCACGAAATCACTATCGGCCATGTAGCGGCCTCGATCCGCAAAGGCGAGCCGAGAGGCATCACCGATCAGGCGCCACACGTCCGGGTCGGACGGGTCATCCAGCGCGAAATTGTCCACGATCCCCAGGATTTGGCCCACAGTCAGCGCCCCGGATGAGGGCGGACCCATCCCGCAAACCTCATAGCTGCGAAATCCGGCGCAGACGGCGGGCCGTTCAATCACGTCGTAAAGGGCCATGTCCAAGGTTGAAAGAACGCCGGGATTGCCCTCGGCTGTTCGGACCGTCGCGACGATATCTTCGGCAATGGGCCCAGTATAAAAGGCTGTGCTGCCATGGGCGGCAAGCTGGTGCAGCGTATCGGCGTAATCGGGATTTTGCAGAAGATCACCGGCGGCTAACGGGCTTCCGCCGGGAAAGAAATAGGCGGCCGTTGCCGGAAAGCGCTGCAATCTGTCCGCATCATTTGCGATTGCACCTGCCATGCGCGGGGAAACGGCAAAACCGTCCTCGGCCAAGGTGATGGCAGGGGTCAATAGATCGGCCCAATTGGCTTGCCCCCAGCGGCGATGGGCGTCTTCCATCAACCTGGGCGTGCCCGGGGTGCCGACAGACAAGCCGCCAACAACAGCATCAAAAAAGCCAAGCCTTTCGCCATTCTCATCCTGAAATAAGGTGGGCGTCGCAGCCAAAGGGGCGGTCTCGCGCCCGTCAAGCGTGGTAAGCTCGCCTGAGGCGGCATCATACCAGACCAGAAAGGCGCCGCCGCCAAGGCCTGAGGATTGCGGTTCAACCAACCCCAGAACGGCTTGCGCAGCAACCATCGCATCTGCGGCGGTGCCGCCATCGGCCAAGACCGCTGCGCCGGCTTCTGCGGCCAGCGGATTGGCCACGGCAATCATCCAATCTTCCGCAATGATCGGCTCTCCGGCGGCCTTTGCAGCAAAGGCGTCTTGGGCGGCGTCACTGATGTTTTCGAATACGGACAGGCCGGTGTCATCTTCAGGGGCGACAGCGTCGGCGGCCTGCTGGGCAATGGCGGGGGAAACAAGGGACAGGGTTAAGGCACAATAGGGCAGTAGATCGCGAAAGGTCATGATCATCCTCGTTGCAGCTATGAATGATCTGACCATTGACCTTGCGTCAGGGGAACACAACCCATGGTGGGGTAAGGGATTGGTGTTTGGTATTAAGACAGCCCTGTCCGGCAACCGGAGGCACGGCGATGCACAACATCTACGCGTTACACCGGTTACTTCGCCTCACAGTTTGCGAATTTTCAACGTCGCGATCCGGTTTTCTTCCTTGCTCAGAACCTCAAAGCGGAAGCCGTGGAAGGAAAAGACCTGGCCTTCAACCGGGATCATCTGCGCTTCGTGAATGACCAACCCTGCAACGGTATTGGCCTCATCATCGGGCAGGTTCCAGTCATGGGCGCGGTTCAGATCACGGATCGTCATCACGCCGTCGACAATATAGGCACCGTCCGAGGTTGCAGCGATCTGCTCTTCTTCATGATCGTCAAATTCATCGGCAATCTCGCCGACGATTTCTTCCAGAATGTCCTCAAGGGTGATCAACCCCTGCAACGCGCCATATTCATCCACAACCAGCGCAAAATGCGTTTTGCGCTTCAGGAAGTTGCGCATCTGGTCGTCCAAAGTCGTCGTTTCGGGGACGAAATAGGCGGGCATGGCCACTTTGGTGACATCAAAAGCGGCAAGGCCTTGGGCATTTTCCGTATCACCGCCAACCAGTTTATGCATGGCGCGTAAAAGGTCCTTGGCATGGATCACGCCGACGATGTTTTCCGGCTCGTCCTGGAAAAGCGGCAGGCGCGTATAAGGGCTGGTCAGGATTTGCGACAGGATATCCTGCGGGGGCAGGGCGGCATCCACCATTTCAATGCCAGAGCGGTGCAGCATGATTTCCTCAACCGCCCGTTCGTTCAGGTCCAGCGCGCCCAGAATACGGTCGCGATCTTCCTTTTCGACAATCCCTTCGGAATGGCCCAGCTGCAATGCGCCTGCGATTTCTTCGCGCACGGCGAGAATGTTACTGTCAGGATCGGTCCGGACCCCAAACAGAAACAGCACGCCGCGCACCAGATAGCGCACAGCCGTGACAAGCGGTGAGAAAATAAAGACAATCAGGCCAATCGGGGCAGCAACCCGCGACGCCACCGCTTCGGGATATGTAATGGCAAGGGTCTTGGGCAGTACCTCAGCAAAGATTAACACGAGCAGGGTCATGATTAGGGTCGCAGCAGCAACCCCGTTTTGTCCAAACAGCTTGGTCAGCACAGCAGTCGCCAGCGATGTGGCCAGGATGTTCACAACATTATTGCCCAGCAGGACCGATCCGATCAGCCTTTCGCTATCTTCGGTCACTTTCAACGCGCGCTCAGCCCCCCGCGATCCTTTATCTGCCGTTGACCGTAGCTTGCCGCGTGATGCGGCGGTCAATGCGGTTTCGGAGCCCGAAAAAAAGGCCGACATCACAAGCAGGATCAAAATGGCGCCAGAGGTGACCCAAAATGCGGCGTCAAGAGTGGGGGTTTCCATAGGGTGCTTTCAGGAGAGTACTTATTAGGGAAATTTCGATGGCAATATGACGGTTTGACTTGGGCGCTTCAAGACTTGCCCGGTTTGGCAAGCGGATGATGTTCCAAGACCAGCTCTTTCAGACGTTCATCCAGAACATGCGTATAAATTTCGGTCGTAGCGACATCGGCATGACCCAGCATCGTCTGGATCGAGCGCAGATCAGCCCCGCCCGCCAAAAGATGGGTCGCAAAAGCGTGGCGCAGCGTGTGCGGGGTGACTTTGGCAGGTGATACGCCGCCCGCGACGGCAAATTCTTTGATCAGTCCGAAAAACCGGTGCCGTGTCAGATGCCCAAGTTTGCCCCGCGAGGGGAACAGAAATTTCGATGCTGCCTTGCCCGCTTTTACAGCGGCAGCATCTTGCGTATCGCGTTCGGGCAGATAGGCGGCAAGCGCATCGCGTGCCGGGGGCGATAGGGGAACCAGGCGCTCTTTGCCGCCCTTGCCGCGTACCAACAGCATTCTGGGATCACCGCGTGCGGCTGAAACGGGCAGGCTGACCAGTTCTGTGACACGCATGCCGGTGGCGTAAAGCAACTCCATCAAGCAGGTGTTGCGCCGCGCCTGTTTCGGGCTGTTGCGCGCCGCCTCTAGCAGTCTGTCGACCTCAGCAATGTCCAGCGTTTTAGGGAGTTTCTTGGATTGACCCGGCCCTTTGATCTGAATAGCCGGGTTGCTGTCGCGCCACCCTTCCTCAAAGGCAAAGCGGAAAAGCTGCTTGATGGCCGATAGCCGACGCGCACGCGTGGATGGGGCCAGCCCCTCGGCTTCACAATCAATCAGATAGCTTTCGATATGGTCCTGATAGAGTGACGAAAAATGCAGCGACTTGCCAGCCAGCCATTGTGCAAAGTCATTCAAATCGCGGGCATAAGCCAGCCGGGTGTTTGCCGCAGCGTCCAGTTCTGCGGCCTGGGCCTCAAGGAACACCTGAACCCAGCGCGGCATTGATTGATCGGCTGGCGTCACGCGCCCCGGTCCAGGATCATCAGCTGCAAAGCCGCGCGGCGGGCGACGTCCTCAAGCCCGACGGCGCGCATTAACGCCAGCGCATCCCTGACGGACCGGATATCACCTAGATACCCTTCGTTGAATTGGGCGATGGCCCGCAGCAAAGCTTCGCCAAGTTTGCGATCATCGACCAGTGTCTGCAGGGCGGCCGGGGGCGGGGCACCGTTAAAGGCGGCTTGTAAAGCAATCTGCTGGTCCGTTGTCACGCGCACCTCTTGCGGCACCCCGCGCGCCAAGGCGATCAAAAACGGATCAAATCCTTGATCGGCTTCGGCGGCTGCAATCGCGACGCTTTCATATTCTGGCGATAGCAGCCCGACATGAAAGGCGATTTCAGCAGCCTCGCCGCGCAGCGGCAGGTCTTGCAAAGCGGCGCCGTAAAGTTTTGCGAATTGGACCTCGGTGCGCGCATCGCTCATCGCGGCCCAAACGCCTGGAAGGGTGCGGGTCACAGCAGAGGGATCACGCGTACGCATTGCCACGTCAAAGCGTTGAAACGCCTCGGCGCGGTCCCAAATCCCACCCGATGCGGCGGGGGTACGGGCGGTATAGATGCGCTGCAACACGTTTTCGGACACAGATCCGTAGCGGGACAGACGTTCAGCCGCTTCAATCTGTGATTTCCAGGCAGTCGTGCCGCGCAAATCGGCGTGGGAAAAGGCAAGTGGCAGATTGCCGGTAATCAATGGTTCGCCCACGGCATCATGCATCCGAAAGCTTAGCGGGCTGACCCGTTCAGGATGCGGCAGCGGATCTTCACCCTCAAATAGTTCAGGATCAAGAAAACGGGCCAGCAGCATGTCTTCTTGCGCAGTGATATCGCCCAAGGCGCGATGCGTATTCAGCGTCAGCGCGGCTTCGGCCCAATCACCGTTGCGGGCCATGCAGAAAATGCGAGCCGGATAGGTCGGTGCCACCGAGGGCTTGTCGCCCATGACGTCGCAGACGACATCTTCGGTGCCGGTCAGCAAGGCCACATCAAACCAACGGCGAAACAGGGGCACTGTGTCCGGTTCGGCCTGTTCGATCAGCGATTGCGCAGGCTCAAGCGCACCAAGATCGAGCAGCTTGTCGACACGGGCCAGAAACAGCGCGCCATCAATGCCGGCACCGCGCGGCGGATCGGCCTCGGCCAGCATCAGCACTTTAAGGAATTCTTGAATGGCTGGCAGGGTCTCAACCCGCTCTGCGCGGACGAGATCAACCAAGACACGCTCATCGCTTTGCGACCAGATATTGCGGGGAAGCCCAGTTACAGCAGGGGGCAGCAGGCCCACGGGATCTTTCGATGGGCGGCCTAAGGGCGTGACCGTCACCTGCGGCGCAGTGGCCGTGTTGGTGATGGGCTGCTCGATGATGCGCGAGGGTTCGGCGCTTTCGGACAGCCAATCGATTGCGGACAATGGCCGCGTGTCATCCTGCGCAAAGCCCAAGTTGCCCGCGACGCAAAACAGCGCGATCAGTGGGTTAATTTGTGTCCAACGTAACAGGGGTACTTACCTCTTGGGACGGGGCTGCAAAATCAGCCGGGAAAAAGATTGGCCCTATATACGCATAAGCGACCAATCCGACGGCTGCCAGAACGATCAGGAATAGTATCAGTTTGATCAGTCGCCACATGATCTGCCTCGCACTTACTAAACTGCCTCAATATGTGGTCTGAATGCCACTTATGTAAGTCTTTATATATGGCCTTTTGCGCAAGATCACGGCATTCATTCATTAATTTTTGCGTTCGGCACCTGTTGGCCGGATTCGGGAGGCGAAAAATTGGCCCAAGGGCAGCAATATCAACTTCACAGCACAGTGGTGCTGGTTGGCATGATGGGATCGGGAAAGACGGCGATTGGCCGGTCAT
This sequence comes from Yoonia sp. BS5-3, assembly GCF_038069655.2. Taxonomy (NCBI): domain Bacteria; kingdom Pseudomonadati; phylum Pseudomonadota; class Alphaproteobacteria; order Rhodobacterales; family Paracoccaceae; genus Yoonia; species Yoonia phaeophyticola. Next base: position 3,436,907 of record NZ_CP150951.2, on the reverse strand, counting down.
TGGCTGCATCGCTTGAGGTGCCATTCGTCGATAGTGACGCCGCAATAGAAGAGGCTGCAGCCCTGTCCATCGCCGAAATCTTCAAACGCGATGGCGAGGCTTTTTTTCGCGAACGCGAGTCCGAGGTTATCCGCCGCCTGCTCACAGGGCCGCCGCGGATCGTCTCAACCGGTGGCGGCGCCTTTTTGGCAGAACGCAATCGCACGGCCATTGATCAGATGGGCATTTCTGTCTGGCTCGATGCCGATCTTCAAACATTGTGGGAGCGTGTCCGGCATAAAGACACTCGCCCTTTGCTACGCACCGCTGATCCCAAGGCGACTCTGACCACAATTTTCCACGAACGCACACCAATCTATGCCAAGGCCGGGCTGCGTATTCCCATTGCGGCCGAGGCCAGTATCGAAGAAACCACCCAAACCGTGGTCGATACACTCGCCACGCGTCCCGACATTCTGGAGCCCCTTTCATGACGTCCAAAGTCCATGTTGATCTGCCCGACCGAGCCTATGATATCTTGATCGGACCTGATCTGCTGGCTGAGGCAGGCAAGCAGATCGCGCCCATGGGCGGGCGCAAGCATGTCAGTATCTTGACCGATGAAAATGTGGCAGCGTTGCATTTGGCGGCTTTGCAAGAGGCATTGAAACAGGCCGGGCTGAGCTCAGAGGCGCTGACGCTGCCTGCGGGCGAGGCGACAAAATGCTGGGCGCAGTTGGAACGCGCGACAGAATGGCTTTTGGCCCAAAAGGTTGAGCGGGGCGACATTGTTGTTGCCTTTGGCGGGGGGGTGATCGGTGATCTGGCGGGCTTTGCTGCTGCCATCTTGCGGCGCGGCGTGCGGTTTGTGCAGATACCAACCAGCCTTCTGGCACAGGTCGACAGCTCGGTCGGCGGTAAAACCGGGATCAATTCGCCCAGCGGAAAAAACCTGATCGGCGCATTTCACCAGCCCAGCTTGGTGCTGGCTGATACGGCTCTTCTTGGCACGCTGACCGCGCGCGATTTCCTGGCGGGGTATGGCGAAGTCGTCAAATATGGGCTGCTGGGTGATGCGGATTTCTTTGATTGGCTTGAGGCCGAGGGTCCCGCTCTGGCGGCTGGTGATATGGATGCGCGTGTGCGCGCGGTGACGCGATCATGCCAGATGAAAGCCGATATCGTGCAGCGGGACGAGACGGAGCAAGGCGATCGTGCGCTGCTCAACCTGGGCCATACATTCTGTCATGCGTTGGAGGCGGCGACCGGCTATTCCGACCGGCTGTTGCATGGGGAAGGGGTGGCCATTGGCTGTGCGCTGGCGTTTGAGCTGTCGGCCCGTTTGGGCCTGTGCAGTCAGGAAGACCCCAGCCGCGTGCGCGCCCATCTGCGCGAGATGGGGATGAAGGTGGATATCGCCGACATTCCCGGCGATCTGCCCGACGCGCAGGGGTTGCTCGACTTGATGGGGCAGGACAAAAAGGTCGTGGATGGGACTTTGCGGTTCATTCTCGCCCGTGGCATTGGCGCGGCATTCATCACCTCTGACGTGCCGTCCGGCGCGGTCTTGTCTGTGCTTGAGGATGCGCTGGCGCTGACGCCGTCCCGGGCTTGACCCGGGACCTCTACGTCGATTTTGGCCTTAATCGGGATCATCCGTCAGGCTGATCCCATGTTTGCGGGCGAAACGCAGGAAGAGCGGCACCTCCATCACCAGCAGCGTCACGATGGTGAAGACCGCCCAATTGGCGTCAAACAAGAGCATGTTGAAGAGCGTGCCAGACCCCCAGAACAGCCCGCCCGCCGCCAGAAGCGCCAGGGCGGACAGAACCAGATCGACCGTCATGATCCGGTGCAACGTTTTTTCCTGAAGGCTGGGATAGATACCCAGATAGGTCACAGCCAGAATCACACCATTCAGGATCATTATCTGAAATTCAGGCGCGATATCCATCGGGCTTAGAACGGGATTTCGTCATCCATATCGCCGCCGCCTGACGGGGCACCACCGCCCGAGCTGCCGCCGCCATAGCCGCCATCATTCCCGCCGCCATAGTTACCGCCGCCGCCACCATAGCCGCCGCTATTGCCACCGCCGTAGTTACCGCCGCCGCCGTTGTCATTGCGACCGTCCAACATGGTCAGCGTGCTGGTGTAGGGGCGCAAAACAACTTCGGTTGAATAGCGGTCCTGACCGTTCTGGTCCTGCCATTTGCGCGTCTCAAGCTGGCCTTCAAGATAGACCTTAGAGCCTTTGCGCAAATACTGTTCTGCAACGCGGGCCAAAGGCTCGGAAAAGATCGCAACCGAATGCCATTCTGTCCGCTCGCGCCGTTCGCCGGTGTTCCGGTCTTTCCAGTTCTCTGATGTCGCGATGCGCAGATTGCAGACCTTGCCGCCGTTCTGGAACGTGCGCACTTCGGGGTCAGCCCCAAGATTGCCGATAAGAATAACTTTATTTACTGATCCGGCCATTCTGGCACCCCCACGATTCTGCTTTGCGCTTTTGTGACATCAGTCCGTGCTTGCCGCAACAAGGTTAACAGGTGGTTTCTATGTTGAGGGAGCCCATATCGGATGCGGTGCAAGGTGGCCACTGGGCGCCCGAAAAAGAACGGTTGGGGCTTGGTGTTTTGGGGCCGGGCACCTAGGTTGCGCTATATTGGTTAACGCGGGGCCGCAGAAATGCGCTATATTCATGTTCTCAGCTCTTTATTGCTGGCTTTCTCAAGCCAAGCTCTTGGGCAAGAGCAGGTATCCACAAAATCCCGCGCAGCTTTGCTGCAAAGTCAGACCGCCATCCTCGATGGGCGAGCGTCTGAGCAATATGCCGGGTCCGAGCGTCTATTGCCGCCCCGTGCCGAAGGCGTGCCTGCCGCGCTGCAATATACCGGCGCTTATCGTGGACCGCTGCTTGAAACCGCGCGCAGTGCGGCTTTGCGCCATGGGGTGCCCGCGGATTTATTCCTACGACTAATCCAGCAGGAAAGCGGCTGGAACCCGGCCGCTCGTTCAACCAAAGGTGCATTGGGACTGGCGCAGCTGATGCCTGACACAGCGTTGGATCTGAGTGTTGATCCGCTCGATCCGGCACAAAGCCTCGATGGCGGCGCGCGGTACTTAAGGGCGCAATATGATGCCTTTGGCAGCTGGCCACTGGCCTTGGCCGCCTATAATGCGGGGCCGGGCGCTGTGCAGCAACATGGCGGCATTCCGCCTTATGCCGAAACACTGCAATATATCGAAATCATCTGGGGCGGCTAAAGATCGCGGTGCCGAAGTCATTCAGCCGCGATCTGAATGACCGGTTCCATGTCTTCGAGATCCGCTTCAGAGAGGTGGCATTTGATTTGATGCTCATCGGCCAGCATGCGCACCGGTGGCACCTCTTTTTCGCAGAGCCCGCCGGCAACCTTGGATTTCCAGTTGCAGCGCGTCTGGAACGGGCAGCCACTGGGTGGGTTCATCGCAGACGGAATGTCGCCTTCAAGCACGATATGCTTCTTTTCGATCGAGGTATCAGCGATGGGCACCGCAGACAAAAGCGCCTCTGTATAAGGGTGGTAGGGCGGGGCAAAGACCTGATCGGTGCTGCCCAATTCGACCACATGACCCAGATACATGACCATCACCCGATCCGACAGATAGCGCACGATGGATAGATCGTGGCTGATGAACAGCAGCGTTGTCTTATGTTCGCGTTGAATTTCCATTAACAGATCGGTCACTGCCGCCTGAACGGACACATCCAGCGCCGAAACAGGCTCATCCGCGACCACGATCCGCGCGTCCCCGGCAAAGGCGCGGGCGATGCCAACCCTTTGTTTTTGACCGCCACTGAGCTGCCGCGGCATACGGTCAGCAAAGGCACGGGGCAGTTTGACGAGGTCGAGAAGCTCTAGCATGCCGTCGCGCCGCTCAGCATCGTTTTCCCCGACGCCAAAGATTTCAAGCGCCCGGATAATCTGCCGCCCAACGGTCATTGAGGGGTTCAGGGTATCAAACGGGTTCTGGAATACCATCTGGATATCGGCCACGGTCTTGGTGTCGCGATCCTCGATGGCTGTGCTGCCAATCGATTGATTATCCAGCAGAACCTGACCGTCTGTTGCGGTTTCAAGCCCCATCAGAACCTTGGCAAAGGTCGATTTCCCGCAACCGGATTCGCCCACGATGGCCAGTGTTTCGCTTTCCCGCGCCTCAAAGGACAGGGTTTCATTGGCCTTGACGACCTTCTTGTCACCACCGCCGAATAATGCGTTGGCCGCGACCTCATAATATTTCTTAAGATTGTCCATCTTCAAGACAACGGGCCCAGGCGCGGGTTTCTCTTTGGTATCAGCGACTTGGATGGGGGCGTTCCAGTCGATTTCCTGGAATTTCAGGCAGCGCGTTTGATGACGGTCATTCCCCGAGACAGGCTCCATCGGGATAAAACCAGCATCGCAGCGTCCCGCTTCGAAATAGTCGCATCTCGGCCCGAAATTGCAGCCCTGCGGGCGTTCATGTGGCAGTGGAAAATTGCCGGGGATCGCCACCAAAGGCCGCGCGTTTTTATCCGCACCCGGCAGCGGGATTGATCGGAAAAGTGCCTGTGTATAGGGGTGCTGCATTTCGTCAAAGACGTCTTCGATACTGCCACGTTCGACCGCCTCACCAGAATACATCACGCAAATCCGGTCGCAGGTTTCCAGCACTAACCCTAAGTTATGGCTGATAAAAAGCATGGAGGTGCCATATTTTTTACCGAGGTCTTTGACCAGTTCGACAACGGCGGCCTCAACCGTGACGTCCAATGCTGTTGTCGGCTCGTCCAAGATCAAAAGCGACGGCTTGGACATCAGCGCCATCGCAATGACGATCCGTTGTTGTTGCCCGCCAGAAAGCTGATGCGGATAGCTTTGCAGCATCCGTTCGGGATCGGGTAATTTCACGTCGGTGACGACTTCGAGTGCCCGCTTATACGCCTCATTCGCGCTGATCCCTTCGTGGATCATGGGCACTTCCATCAACTGTTTGCCGATCTTCATGGCCGGGTTCAAAGATGCCATAGGTTCTTGATATATCATGGCAATTTCGCTACCGCGGATATCGCGCAGTTCTTCTGCGCTCATCTCGCAAAGATCGCGGCCTTTGAATTTGATCGACCCGCCGACGATGCGCCCGTTGACCCCCAAATCCTGCATCACGCCAAGCGCCACGGTGGATTTGCCGCAACCGGATTCGCCAACCAAGCCAAGGGCTTCGCCTGGCATCACCTTGGCCGAGAAATCCATCACCGCCGGAATTTCGCGCAATCGTGTGAAGAAGGAAATGGAGAGTTTGTCGATCTCAAGGATCGGTTCTGCGGGATCAAGCATGGCCATGAGATGCCTCCGAATGGGCGGTATGTATAGCGTACAGAACCTGTACAGAAGCTGTACGTACATGATGGGGGGTAAGCGCGGTTGTCATCAGTCGCGCAGGCTTTCTTCGCGCAGCCCGTCCGCCAGCAGATTGAGCCCCAGAACGAGGCTCATCAATGCGATGGCGGGTGGCAGGGCGGGGTGCGCGAAAACGAGCAGCAGCTTGCGCCCTTCGTTGATCGTCGATCCCCAATCAGGGCTTTCGGGTGGCAGCCCCAGCCCGAAGAAGCCGAGCGTGCCAAGAAGGATGGTCGTGTATCCGATCCGCAGGCAGAAATCGACGATCAGCGGCCCGCGTGCATTGGGCAGGATTTCCCACAGCATGATATACCATGCGCCTTCGCCGCGCGTTTGCGCAGCTGCCACGTAGTCGCGGGTCCGCAGATCCAGCGTCAGCCCGCGTACGATTCTGAAAACGGTGGGTGCGTTCACGAAGACGACTGATACAAAGACCACCAAAACGCTGATATCGAACCCGTCAAACCATTCGGGTAGGAAATCGATCTTGGTCCCACGTTGGTTGATCACCGACAGATAGAGCCAAATCAGCACCCCAAGCACAGGCACCATGATCGCCGTCCGTTTCCGGGGCTGTGTGTAGTAACGCGAGTTCAACAATACGAAGAAGAAGACCAGAGGGAAAAAGAACAGCACGGCGGCCATATAGGATGGGATGCCCGTCAGGACGATTTCCGGCGTGACCAAAAGGTAAAACAACAAGATCACCGGGAAAGCTAGGATCAGGTTGGCCGCAAAGGACAGGATCGTATCGAGCCGGCCTGAATAATATCCGGCAGGCAGCCCCAGCGTGATCCCAACCATGAAGGCGAAAAGCGTCGCCAGTGGCGCGATGGCAATCACAAAGGTTGATCCGGCCACCACACGGCTAAACACATCCCTTGCCAGGTTATCGCCGCCCAGAAGGTAATGGGGCAGGGCGCCCGTCGTACCTTCGGGGACCGGAACACCGGGCACTTTGTTTTTCAGCCCTGAGACCTGGCTAAGATAGTCATGCGTCGCAATCCAGTCGAAGACACCCACGAAAAACGCGGTAAAGACCCAGAACATGACCAGCCCGAACCCGATCATCCCAACCGTGCTGTCAAAGAGCTTGCCGTAAAGCCCCAGCCGTCGTTTGAATTTGATCGACAACCCGAATGTCACCACCAGCGCGATCCAGACGGGCAAGAACCGTTTGGATAATTCACCCACAATGCCAGCCTGCCCATAGCCCATCACAAAGGGGATCAGGATATAGGCCAGAACGATGCCGATGATCGCGAGCGAGACATATTTATGCGCGCTTTGCAGCCCGCCGATAGCCCCGCCGCGTGACTGCAAGGTGCCGTCGGGATTGGTTTGCAATGTCACGGGCCCTTCGAAGAACCGCATCACTGACAGCACAACGCCGCCGATCACAAAGAGCAGTATGGCCCCGCCGAAGAGCGGGTTGAGGATCGTGCCCAGGCTACCTGTCCATGTAAGTGGTTCCATGTCCGGGCCCCTTTAAGAAATACGGATACGTGGGTTCAGGAAGACATAGCCAACATCTGAAATCAGCTGTGTCAGAAGCACCACGAAGACCGAAATGATTGAGACCCCCAGCAGCATCTCAATATCGTTATTGGAGGCCGCGCGGACCAATTCCCAGCCGAAGCCTTGATAGGTGAAGAGCGTCTCAACGATCACAACGCCGTTCAAGAGCCAGGGAATTTGCAGCATGATCACGGTGAAGGGCGCGATCAGCGCGTTGCGCAGCGCGTGTTTCAGCACGATTTTCGGAAAGCTGACCCCTTTGAGCCGAGCGGTTCGGATATATTGTGCGGTCATGACCTCGGCCATGGAAGCCCGCGTCATTCGCGCGATATAGCCCATCCCGTAAAGCGCGATGGTCATCACCGGAAGGAAGAAATTTTCAAAGGTCGCGTTTTCGACAGCGCTGCTGGCCGACCCTTTGAACCATTGCATCCCGAATGTGCTGGTCGCGAAAAGTGCAATCAGCACGACACCTGATACATATTCCGGCGTCGCCGTTGAGATAATTGATGCGGTTGATAGCGTTCTGTCGGTCCGTGACCCTTCGCGCATCCCAGCCAGCACCCCAATGATCAGCGCGCCGGGCACCATCACCATCATGACCCAGAACATCAGCTTGCCCGTATTGGCAAGCCGGGTCGGAAGGACTTCGCTGACATCTTCGCGTGCAACGGTCGAAAAGCCCCAATCCCCTTGCAGGATGCCGCAATAGCGCGGGGCGTCTTCGGCAGGTTCGCCCGGCGGGATACAGCGCCCGCGCGTCTGCCCGTCGCTGCCTTCGATGACATAGCCGGGCAGAACCCCCAGCCATTGGCCGTATTTCACGGGCAGCGGCTGCGAATAGCCCCGATTGGCAAGCCATGAGACGACTGCGTCATCGCTCATCCTGGCGTTGCCTTGGGTTTTGGCGAGTTTTTCAAGATTAGGGGCGAGGTTGGTTAGCCAAAACACGATAAATGTCAGGCAAAGAGCCGTTAACAGCATCACACCGATGCGGCGCAAAATAAAAAGTCCCATCAACACCCCGTTGGTCGATTGCAGGTTTTTAGCCCTGCGCTGCCTGCCCACCGTTTATCGCTGGCGCAGGACAAAACAGGCCGCCCCCGATCAGGAGCGGCCCAATTGCGTGGTTCTTAAGCGGCCAGACCGAATTTGTAGATCTGCGGTAGATAGGAGATATGCATATCCCAGCCCACAAAACCCGGCTTGGCGTGGCGGTAGAGCGAGCGCCAATAGGGCTGCAGCGTCACGCCTTCGTCGCTCATGATGGTTTGCAATTTACCCATCACGTCGCGCCGTGCATCGGCATCGGCCAGGCTGTTGGCCTCGGCCAGAAGCGCGTCAAATTCGGCATTTGCAAAGCCAGATTCGTTCCATGCCTCACCCGACCGATAAGCCAACCCCAGGATTTGCGTGTCTAGCGGCCGGTGGTTCCAGTTCGTGGATGAGAATGGATATTTTGTCCAATCATTCCAGAAGGTTGAGCCGGGAATTGTTGTCCGCTTGACGTTGAAACCAGCGTCGCGCAGCTGCGCTGCTACCGCATCGGTCGTGTTCTTGCGCCAGTCATCATCGATGGAGGTGATCTCCATCTCAAAGTCGGCCATGCCTGCTTCGGTCAGCAGCTCAAGTGCCCGTTCGGGATCATAGGGCAGGCCCGGCACATCTGCCCAAGCAGGGTGCATCGGCCCAACATGCTGGTTCCGCGCGACGGCGCCAAGGTTGGAATAGCCAAGCTCAAGACAGATCGCCGGGTCGACGGCCATGGCGATGGCCTGACGGACGCGTTTGTCCGCATAAGGCTGGATGCCGTCAACTTCGGCCAGCTGGTTTGGCCGGATCGCGATGGTCGCGGCAGAGGCGATTTCAGAGCGTTCCCAGCCGATCCCTTCGAAGACTTCGACAAAGTCGCCAACCGTTTCGAAGGTCATGTCAACTTCGTCAGCTGCGGCCGCCGCAACCCAGGATGATGGATCTTGGCCGTAGTCGATATATTCGATCCGGTCGAGATAGGCGCCTTTGCCTTCGGCATAGCCCCACCATTCGAAACCTTCGTTCCGAACGATCACGCCTTTGACGCCGACCTCAAGGCTTTCGGGCAGGTAGGGGCCTGTGCCGACAGGATTATCCAGCATTGTGTCAGCGTTGAAACCGGCAGGTGTAATCGCCGCAGGATAGTCCGACATGCCGGCAATCAGCGAGATGTCGGAGGCGGGCAGGTTCAGCTGAACCGTGTGGCTGTCCACAACCACGATGCCGCCTTCGATGGCCTTTTCGGTGGTTTCATCAACCAGCACGGCAAAGCGACCGGCCATTGAGTTGCCTTCGACCGTTTTATCGCACCACATTTCGATATTGCGGGCCACGTCTTCGGCGGTGAAATCGCTGCCATCGTTCCATTTCACGCCCTGGCGGACGTTCAATGTATATTGCGTTGCGTCATCATTCACGTCCCAGCTTGCCAGCAGCATCGGGGCGAAAGAGCCGTCAGAATTATATTCAACCAGATATTCCAGCCAACCTGCGGTGAAATAAGCGATCTGCGTCCAGTCATAGGTGCGTGGGTCCTTGAGTGCGCGCACTTCCATTTGCATCCGCAACGTCCCGCCTTGCTGGGCGTGGCCCGCGGCATGTGCAGGCGCCGTCATGCCCAGCAGCCCGTAAGCTGCGGTTGATGTTACGCCCAAAGCGGTTGTGCGGGCCAAAAATTCGCGGCGGTTCAGTTTGCCGGATTTGACCTCTTCTGCGTACATCAGCGCGGCCGGGTGCATGGATTTCTGTGATGGCGTCATTCGTTTCTCCCTGAGAGTCATCGTTTTTGTTCTTGTCGCAAAAGAAGAGATGCGCCGCTGCGGGGCGCATGCCTCTGTTCCGTCGCCGCCATTGCGCATCATTTATGCTGTGAGGTCAACCAAGGCTTTTGCTTGCATGTTGGATTTGCGACATTTTTTATGTCGCAAATGTACAATTTGTGTATTGGCTGATCAGCACCCGGCCGGGCTGACACAAAGTTAGGCGCGCTGTATGCTGCCGCCTGTCATACGAAACCCGGATGGCGTTTGGCCCGATTTTTCCTGAAAGCTGCGCGTGAAATAGGCCGCGGAGTGAAATCCCAGACGCCGCGCGATGTCCTGCACGGGGGTGCGTGTTTCGCGCAGGAGCAGGCACGCCTCGTAATGGATACGGTCATTGCGCAGCTCTAGTGCGCTACGTCCGCAGGTTTGCCGGCAGACCCGTGTCAGATGCGTGGGCGTCACCCCAAGGGCGGCCGCATAATCAGCCACGCTGCGATCACTGGTGAAATGCTGGGCGATCATGGCCGTATATTTCGCCACCAACTGCCCCGCTGGCGACATACGCCGTTTATCGATGCTGGCCGGATCGCGGGCGGCGAGTTGCCGTTCGACAAAAATCGTCAAAAGTCCGAGATGACAGTTTGCCGCGCGCATGTCCCCGTCTGGTTGCAGTTCCCGTTCGATAGCCTCGATATGGCCCTGAAGTTCTTTTTGCCGCATCACTTCAAGCAAGCGCAGGTGAAACGGGGTGTCAGGCCAGTCGGACCCGTCCGGCAATGTCAGGATTTGACCAAAGACAGTGGGCCCGATTTCCATCCCATACATTGTCTGCCCTGGAATAAAGATCAGGTTGTTCGGCCCGTAACCGTTGGTCAGCCCTGCAACGGTGATCCGTCCCTGGCCTTTGGTGATATGGATCAAACGCGGGGTTTGGTGGCTGCGCATCGCCTCGGTCCGCCACTTTGCCGCGGGGCCGCCATAGGTCAACCCGGCCAGCGCAAGCGCTGGCTGTGTGTTTTCTGCCAATGTCATCAACCTTGCCTCAATGTTGATTTTTGATCAGCTTGTGCAGAAACGTTTTTGAAATCAATCCGCTGTCGATGGTGCAAATTGTAGTGTTGCGGATATGTCAGCGCTGTCGATGGGGATGTGATGCCAGGATTTGTGCCGCGCCCGGAACCATGTTCTTTGCCTTTTGGCATATTGCCGTGATGCGATGATGGCAGCCTCGCGCGCTGCGTCCAGCGTGATTGTCCCTTGCAGATGGGCAATCAGTTCAGGCGCGCCGATGGCTTTAGATGACAGGTTGTCCGGGTTCCAATGTGGTAGAATCGCGCGGGCTTCGTCCAACGCGCCTTGCGCGAGCATGAGGTCGAATCGCCTTGCGATCCGGTCGTTTAGCCAGTCCTTGGGCGCATCAAGCGTGATGCATATCGCCTGTTCCGCAGGCAAGAGTGGTGGCGGTGTTGTGTCTTGCCAATCCGCCAGGCCGCGTCCTGTATTTTCCAGAACCTCCCATGCGCGCTGCACACGCATCCGGTTTTGCGTGTCGATCCGGGCCCTGGTTTTGCCATCTATCGCATCAAGCAGATCATCGAGGGAAAGCGCGTTTGCCTGCGTCCGCAGGGCAGGGGGTGTGGCCGGGATCTCGGCCAGCCCTTGCGTGAGCGCGTTGAAGTTCAGCCCCGTGCCGCCCACGATGATGGGGCGCTTTGACCCGCTGAGATAGGGGCGCAGGTCGCGCAGCCAATGGCCGGTGGAATAATCGGCATCAAAGGGAACATGCCCATAAAGCGCGTGTTCGGCTTGTCCCAAATCGTGGTCGTCGGGCCGTGCTGTTAGGACACGCCAATGGTCAAAGACCTGCAATGCGTCTGCGTTCACGATGATTCCGCCCTGCTGGGCCGCAATATGCAGCGCCAACGCAGATTTTCCCGAGGCGGTTGGCCCGGCGATCAGGACAGGTTTATGCGGTGCGATTGTGATCATCGGGCCATTACTGCAAGACCGCCGCATTCTGGGCAAGCACCCATTGAACCTGCCGCGGTTTTCCGACATTTTGCGCGCAATTCACATACGCGCATCAGGGGGCTGCCATGACCGACATAGAGAACACGACGTTTAAACGTGTGATGCTCAAAATTTCGGGAGAGGCGCTGATGGGTGATACCTCTTTCGGGCTGCATCCGCCGACGGTGCAGCGGGTCGCCAAAGAGGTGAAATCAGTCCATGATCTTGGCGTCGAGATTTGCATGGTTATCGGCGGCGGGAACATCTTTCGCGGATTGCAAGGCTCTGCCCAAGGGATGGAGCGCACGACTGCCGACTATATGGGAATGCTGGCCACAGTGATGAATGCGCTGGCGATGCAATCGGCCCTTGAAGAGCTGGGCATTCATACCCGCGTGATTTCGGCCATCACCATGAATGAGGTCGCCGAGCCTTATATCCGCCGCCGCGCGGTCCGCCATTTGGAAAAAAAGCGCGTTTGCATTTTCGCGGCCGGCACCGGGAACCCCTATTTTACGACGGACACCGCCGCGGCCCTGCGCGCCAGCGAAATGGCCTGCGAGGCTATTTTGATGGGTAAGAATGTCGATGGTGTCTACGATAAAGACCCCAAGAAACATGATGATGCGCAGCGCCTTGACCGCATCGGATACGATGAAGTGCTGCAAAAACGTTTGGGCGTGATGGATGCCAGCGCTATTGCTTTGGCCCGCGACAACAACCTGCCGATTGTTGTTTTCTCATTGGATGAACCGGGCGGGTTCAAAGGCATCATGGCCGGAGAGGGCACGTACACAATCGTTGAAGATTGATCATGCCCATTGTCCGAACACGGCACGCCCGGCGTGCCGTGTAACGCCGCGATCCCTAGAACGCGCTTGCAGTCACACCAACTGTCGCCGCACCAATCGCCGCCCCTGTATCAGGATCTGTAATCGTGAATGACATCTGCGCCTGATATTCTTGGGTCGAGTCGTCATATTCGATATCAGAAAAGTGCACCGCATCAGGGCCAGAGATGTAGGTGGCCGTGTATTTTGCCTCATCCCCTTGCCAATAGTCTGATGTTGCCTCGCTCGCGGCTACGTTCAGCCCGCGCGCGTCCATGATGAATGCCTCAGTCACCAATCCGGCAGATGCTGCGACCTGCGTGCGCAGAAATTCTGAAGCGGGGGTTTCGACCACCCCTTCGATGATATCAGCACCGGCCACGTCAACAGCGTCCTTCCATTCCTGATCCATCGCGTAGATCTGGTCTTGCGTATAGCTGTTCGTCACCAGGTTCTGGGCGCGGATCGCGTCGATCAATACAGGGTCGGTTGCCCATGCCCGCACCTCATCATCAAGAAAGACCCGCAACACGTTTTCGATTTCGTTTGCGTGGGATGCCTGACCGAATGCGAGAAACAGGCCCGCTGTCAGTGTTAAATTTTTCACTAGTGTCGTCCTTTGCAGCTTTTGTGATCCCCGCTTAGCAAATGAGTGTTGCAACATGCCTAACCGCTATGCCGATTTGCGTTTGGCAGCGCCAAATCAGATCGGGATGCTGCCCGCACCGGTTGATCATAACCTGCACATCTTCTGCACCGGGGCGCTATACAAGCACCGCTACTTCGCATTATAGAAGTGCAAACAGACGAAAAGAGCAGATCAATGTCAGACGAATTTATGCTGGATACCGACGATTTGGCCCGCCGCATGGACGGGGCTATCGCTAATTTGCGCACTGAGCTGGCCTCATTGCGGACCGGTCGTGCCTCGGGTTCGATGCTGGAGCCGGTGATGGTTGATGCCTATGGATCAATGACCCCGATCAACCAGGTGGGCACGGTAAACGTGCCTGAACCGCGTATGGTGACCATCAATGTTTGGGATAAAGGGCTTGTCGGCAAAGTCGAAAAAGCCATCCGTGAGAGTGGTTTGGGTATCAATCCTCAGCTGAATGGCACGATCATCATGTTGCCAATCCCTGAATTGAACGAAGAGCGTCGCCGCGATCTGACCAAAGTTGCGGGCGGCTATGCCGAAAGCGCCCGCGTGTCGATCCGCAATTTGCGCAAGGACGGGATGGACCAGATCAAGAAGGCCAAATCGGACGGCATGTCCGAGGATGACCAAAAGTTCTGGGAAGCCGCCGTGCAGGAATTGACCGACGAACATATCAAAGTTGTTGATGAGACGTTGGAAACCAAACAAGCCGAGATCATGCAGGTCTAAGCGCCGTCTGGAACAACAAAAGGGGCCGATTATGCCCAAGGATGCAGACCGCAAAAACAATCCCGCTCATGTGGCCATCATCATGGATGGCAATGGGCGATGGGCCCAGAAACGGGGCCGGCCACGCCTTTTTGGCCACCATGCTGGCGCCCGCCGCGTCCGCGAGATTATTGAGGCCTGCCCTGATCTTGGCGTCAAATACCTGACCATTTTTGCCTTCTCGACCGAGAACTGGAAGCGGACCCAGACCGAAGTGGCTGGGTTGATGAGCCTGTTTCGCAAATATATCGAACGCGAGGCGCAAGCCCTTTTGAAAAACGGCGTGCGCGTTCGGTTTATTGGCGACCGTATCCGCCTTGATGATAAGCTGGTTGCCATGATGGATGAGCTTGAGTTGCTGACCTCGGGCAATGATTTGTTCCATCTGACTGTCGCGATTAATTATGGCGGCCGTGATGAGGTTACCCGGGCTGCGAAACGCCTTGCTTATGAGATCGAACAGGGCCGTCTGACCCATGATCAGGTCGATGCCGAGACCCTGTCGGGTTTTCTGGATACCCATGTGCTGCCCGATCCCGATCTGGTGATCCGTACCAGCGGCGAGGCCCGCATTTCGAACTTTCTGCTATGGCAGTCTGCCTATTCGGAATATGAGTTTGTCGATACGCTTTGGCCTGACTTTACATCGGCCGAGTTTGCTAAGATTCTTTCGAATTACGCAGGCCGCGAGCGCCGGTTTGGTGCCGTTCTGACATCAAAATGAGCCTTCCCGAAACCAATCCTGCCAAATGGGACGATCTGACTGTTCGTTTTGTATCTAGCGCCGCAATGACCTTTGTCGGCGCGATTGCTGTCATTCTTGGCGGCGTGTGGTTCCAGATGCTGGTGGTTTTTGTCACCGCTGTCATGGTCTGGGAATTATGGATGATGATCCGCCCCAAAGAGCCGACCAAAGGCATGTTGATGGCGGCCCTTGTGGCGTCGGTTTTGTCTGGTCAACTGGCTTATGGGCATCTTTGGGGGCTGGCCCTTTTTCTGATTGTTCCGGTTGTTGGGGCCACGCAATTGCGCACGGAAGCCAAGACCTTCTTCATCTTTGCCCTGGGTATTCAACTGGCGGGTTGGGGACTTGTTCATTTCCGCATTGATTATGGCTTTACCTGGCTGCTTTGGTTGATGCTGGTCGTTATTGTTACCGACATCTTTGGCTACTTCGCAGGCAAAGCCTTTGGCGGTCCGAAATTTTGGCCCAAAATCAGCCCCAAGAAAACCTGGAGCGGTACCGCCGCTGGTTGGGTTGGGGCCGCGATCGTTGGGTTTATCTTTACGATTTTCACGAATGCAGGGCTTTGGGTGATCATCATGTCGATGATCCTGAGCTTTGCGGGGCAGATGGGTGACATTGCGGAAAGCGCGCTAAAGCGGCGGATGGGCGTCAAGGATAGCTCAACCTTGATCCCGGGGCATGGCGGCCTTTTTGATCGCTTTGATGCGCTGCTTGGCGCCTCGCTATTCCTGATCCTTGTGGCGGATGTCTTTGATGTGCCCGGGGTTGTCTTTTGAGGCGGATTTCCCTGTTTGGTGCAACAGGATCGATTGGCCAAAGCGCCATTGATCTGATCGCGCGCGACCCGCTTGCCTATGACGTGGTGGCCCTGACGGGAGGGCGTAATATTGCGCAACTGGCTAAAGACGCGGTGTCACTAGGTGCCGATATTGCGGTAACCTGCTATCCAGAACTTTTCAATGATTTGAAAGAGTTGCTGGCCGGATCGGATGTGGCTGTTGCGGCAGGCCCAAGCGCAATTGCCGAAGCCGCGGCCCGTCCAGTTGATTGGGCTTTGTCAGCGATTGTTGGCTCTGCCGGGCTGGTGCCTGGTATCGAGGCGCTGGCGCATGGGACAACTTTGGCACTGGCCAATAAAGAATCGCTCGTGACCGCGGGCCCGTTGTTGATGGAGCGCGCCAAAACGCATGGCGCCACGATCCTACCGGTCGATAGCGAACATTCGGCAATTTTTCAGGCCCTTGTCGGTGAAGATATGACCGCTGTTGAGCGTGTCATTATCACTGCAAGTGGCGGTGCATTTCGCGATTGGCCTGTCGAGAAACTGGCGACTGCCACGTTAGATCAGGCGTCGTCCCATCCAAATTGGGATATGGGACAGCGCATCACGATCGATTCTGCGTCAATGTTCAATAAAGCCATGGAGCTTATTGAAACAAAAGAGTTTTTCGGAATATCGCCGGAATGCATCGAGGTGCTGGTGCACCGCGAAAGCCTGGTGCATGCCTTGGTTGGCTTTCGTGATGGCGCCTTGATGACCCATATCGGTCCGCCTGACATGCGCCATGCGATTGGGTACGCGTTGCATTGGCCGGATCGCAAAACATTGCCGGTCGACCGGCTTGATCTTGCGCAGATCGGCCAACTGACATTTGAAACACCGGACCAAGCCCGCTATCCCGCGCTTGGTATCGCCGCACAGGTCATGCAGGAAGGCGGCCTGTCTGGTGCCGTGTTTAACGCCGCAAAAGAGCATGCGCTCGATCGGTTTATTGCCCGTGATATTGGTTTTCTGGATATGGCGTGCGTCGTCGAAAAAACGCTGGACAAAATGTCATCGGGCGCCGGGATGCAAAATGCGGATATGACACTAGATAACGTCTTGGAAACTGACCTTTTGGCCCGTAGGTACGCGGCTGAAGCAGTGGCAGAATTGGGGTAGTATTTTGGATCTGACGTCGTTCGTTCCGTTGTTTGGCAATTTCGCGTTCACGCTGGGCGCTTTCATCCTGGCACTGTCGATCATTGTCGCGATCCATGAATATGGTCACTACATCGTTGGTCGCTGGTGCGGCATTCATGCCGAGGTCTTTTCGCTTGGCTTTGGCCCGGTCATTTGGTCCGGCACTGATGCCCGTGGCACGCAGTGGCAGATCGCAGCTTTACCCCTGGGCGGCTATGTCAAATTTCTAGGCGACGCCAATGCGGCCAGCGTCGGGTCTGATGGGACTGTGCCCGAAGTCGACGCCCGCCGCACGATGCTGGGTGCCCCGCTTTGGGCACGTACGCTGACTGTTCTGGCTGGTCCTGTGTTCAATTTTATCCTGGCGATGGCCGTTTTTGCCGGAACGATCATGTATCAGGGCCGTGTGTCCGAGCCTTTGACGCTGGGCAGCTTTACCCCCTTGCCCCCGAGCTTTGCCGCCGAATTGCAAGAAGGCGATGTTTTATTGGCGATTGAGGGTGTTCCGGTGGACGATCCTGATCGTCAGATTGGCCTTGTCGATGCGCTGCCATTGCAGGAACGCCTTGCCTATTCGGTTTTGCGCGATGGCGAGGAGATCACCGTTGATGGCCCTTACCTGATGCCATCGGCTGTTGCCTCGGTCGTGCCACGTTCGGCTGCGGATGATGCCGATTTGAAGATTGATGATGTGATTATGGCCGTCGATGGCGAGCCGATTTTTGCATTCACCCAATTGCAAGAAATTGTGCCCGCGAGGGCGGGGGACGCGCTTGAGCTATTGATATGGCGCGACGGCGAAGAACTGACCGTGACGCTTGAGCCGCGTGCCACCGATGAGCCGCAGCCCGATGGCACGTTCCGTACGGTTTACCGGATCGGTATTTCGGGCCAGATGTTCTTTGAGCCGCAAACTGATAGCGTCAGCCTTTTTGAGGCGGTACCAATGGCGGTTGATGGTCTTTGGAATACGCTGACCACGTCAATCTCGGCCATTAAACATATCATTATTGGCCGTATTTCGACCTGTAACCTGTCGGGTCCGGTTGGCATGGCGCAGACCGTTGGTTCAATGGCCGAGCAAGGCTGGGATGACTTTATTCTGAGCATCGGGCTGGTGTCAGCAGCCGTGGGTTTGGTGAACTTATTCCCGGTGCCCGTGCTGGATGGCGGCCATTTGGCCTTTTATGCCTATGAGGCTGTGACCCGCCGTAAGCCAAATGACCGTGTATTGCAGGTTTTCATGCTTATCGGCCTGACGCTGATTTTGATGTTGATGACCTTTACGGTGCTCAATGATACGCTGCTTTGCCCATAAGATGATCGCCGCCGCGATTGCCGCCCGTGCGGGCCGGTCTGAAACTATGCCGATCACGCCTTTGTCGTTTTGACATCCCCCCGCAGAGCGGATAATCCCGAACCAATTGGGTAGTGAACACGGGCGATGAAAATGCAGAATGTTGTGGGGCGTCTTTGGAGCCAAACTGTCGATGCGGCGCGCCGCCTGTTATTAGCGTTTTTGCTGATTGCCGTCGGCGCGACGATCGCATCGGCGCAATCTGTCACCGTCCGAAGCGTTACAATTGAAGGCAATTTACGCGTTGCTGATGGGACGATCCTGACCATCGGCGGTATTGATATTGGTGATACGCTCAGCACAGCTGAACTGAACGATGCAGCCCAAGCCCTGCGCGCGTCCGGCCTTTTTGAAAGTGTCGATCTGATCCCACGCGGCAATGGTCTGCTGATTCAGGTCGCCGAATACCCGACGATCAACATCATCAACATCGAAGGCAATGCCCGCTTGCGCGATGCGCAGCTTTTGCAAGTGGTGCAATCGCAGTCGCGCCGGGTCTATAGCCCGGCCCAGGCAGAGGCCGATACTGCGGCCATTACCCAGGCTTATGCGCAGCAGGGGCGGATCAACGCCGTTGTCACACCGCGGATCATTCCGCTGCCAAATAACCAAGTGAACCTGGTGTTTGAAGTCGTCGAATCTGCTGTGACAGAGGTTGAGCGGATTTCATTTATTGGAAACCGCACATTTTCCGAAGGCCGTTTGCGCCGCGTTCTTGAAACCAAGCAGGCCGGCTTTCTGCGTCCGATTATTGCCCGCGACACCTATTCCCCTGAACGCGTCGCTGCTGACCGTGAAGTGCTGACCGATTTCTACCGCTCGCGCGGTTACATTGACTTTGTCATCCAGAATGTTGACGTGGCTTTGACCCGCGAACGCGACGCATATCTGATCACGTTCAATGTGCGCGAAGGCCAGAAGTTTGAGTTTGCCGATGTGACTGTCCGCAGTGAGATCGAGGGCATTGATGTCTCTGATTTCCAGGACGCCATTCGCGTCAGACGTGGCGCAACCTATTCACCGGTGCCCATCGACAGCGATGTTGTCCGGCTTGAACGGCTCGCCCTCCAAAAGGGTCTGAACTTTGTGCAGGCCGATCCGCGCATCACCCGCAATGAGCGCGATTTGACGCTTGATCTGGAATACGTGCTGGTGTCTGGCCCACGCGTTTTTGTTGAGCGTATCGATATCGAAGGCAATGGCACCACGCTTGACCGGGTGATCCGCAACCAATTTGACATTGTCGAAGGTGATCCGTTCAACCCCCGTGAAATACGTGACAGCGCCCGCCGCATCCGTGCTTTGGGTTTCTTCGAAAACGCCGCTGTGAATACCCGCGAAGGTTCATCACCTAGTCAGGTGATCGTGGATGTCGATGTGGTTGAGGGCCCCACAGGGACGCTGACTTTTGGTGCGAACTTTAACAGTGATACTGGGCTTGGCCTGGTGTCGTCCTATCGCCAAAGCAACTTTCAAGGGCGCGGCCAGCGGTTGAATTTTGAGCTGTCAACGGCCGAGACAAACCGCCGTCTGGCTTTTGGATTTACTGAGCCGCAATTGCTGGGACGTGACCTGCGCTTTGGTCTCGATCTGTCTTATGCAACGACAGACAATGAAAACGCCCTTTATGATACGGAATCGCTGCGCCTGAGTCCCTCGCTCAGCTTTCCTGTCAGCGAGAATGGTCGTTTGGCGGTTTATTACGCGTTTGAATATAACGACCTGACTGATGTGTCGGATTCGGCCAGCCAAATCATTCAAAATGAAGCCTTGGAAGAGGGGGTTGTGACCAACTCTTTGGGCTATAACTATAGCTATGATAACCGCCGTACAGGGTTGAACCCGAATGCAGGGATTGTGCTGCGCTTTGGTCAGGAGTTTGGTTTTGGTGATACGCAATTCATCAAATCAACAGGGCTTGCGGGTGCCGAGACTAAGATCTGGAATGAAGAAGTCACCCTGCGCGCGACCTTGGAGGCCGGTCATCTGAGCTATCAAGAAGGCAGCAGCCGTGTAACGGATCGTTTCTTTTTGAACTCAAGCCTGATGCGCGGCTTTGAAGCTGGCGGGATTGGTCCACGGTCGACCGATCTGGATAGTGATTTGAACATCACTGATGATGCCCTAGGGGGCGACTCGTTTGCTGTGATCCGCCTTGAGGCAGAGTTCCCGTTGGGCCTGCCAAGTGAATACGGGATCTCGGGCGGTGCATTTATCGATTACGGCTCGGTGTGGAATGTTGGTGAGACCTACGGGCTCGACCCGCTGTACAATGATTTCACGCCGCGTGCGGTTGCAGGGCTTTCGATCTTCTGGACAACTCCGATTGGTCCGCTTCGGTTTAACTTTACCGAACCATTGGACGTGCAGGAATTCGACAACACCAAATCCTTTGACGTGACCATCTCGACCAGTTTCTGATGATGATGTGGCGCGCGATTGTTGTTTTGCTGGTTCTGGCCATGCCGGTCAGTGCTCAGGAACAATCGGGCCCGCCTGTTCTGATCATTAATAGTGACCGTCTTTACTTTGAGACCTTATATGGCCGCAGGCTGGCCGCTGATTTGGCCGCCGAGGTGACCGAAGTGCAGCTTGAGAATGATCGCATTGTTCAGACCCTGACCGAGGAAGAACGCAGCCTGACATTGCGCCGCCCGGATATGACCCCTGAGGAGTTTCGCGCCGAGGCGGATGCATTTGATGCCAAGGTCCAAGAGGTCCGCCGTGCCCGTGATGCCAAGAATTTAGAGCTGCAGACTGCCAGCGCAGAAGCCCGCGCCATCTTTGAAGAGCGGGTGCAGGGTATCATTGGCAATGTCATGCTTGCGCGCGGCGCCGCGATGGTGGTCGAAGAGCGTAGCGTGCTGCTTTCTGTTCAATCTGCCAACATTACGGATGATGTCATTGCCCGGGTTGACGCCGTTTTGGGCGACGGGACCCGGTAGCAGATGCTTGCCCGGCTGGCCTACGCTTGCTAGTGATGTCCAAGCGGTTAAAAACCGCATGGAACAACAAGGAATTGCTGCCAAATGTCCGACGCCGTGACCGAAGCTGATATCCAGCTGATCCAAAAGATCCTGCCGCATCGCTATCCGTTTTTGTTGGTCGACAAGGTGCACAGCATCAATGGCACAACATCGGCTGTTGGCATCAAGAATGTGACCATGAATGAGCCGCATTTTCAGGGCCATTTCCCCGGCAATCCCATCATGCCCGGTGTTACCATTGTTGAGGCGATGGCCCAGACCACGGCTGTTATGGTCGGTGCCTCGCTTGGTCTGACCGATGGTAATCTGCTGGTGTATTTCATGGCCATCGACGGCTGTAAGTTCCGCCGTAAGGTTGTTCCCGGCGATGTGTTGGAAATGCATGTGGAAACGACCCGGGGCAAGCCGGGTGGTAAGGTCTGGCGCTTTAAGGGTGTCGCCACGGTGGACGGTGAAATGGCCGCAGAGGCCGAATTTACCGCCATGATGGATATGCAGGGCTGATGTCGCGCATTCACCCCTCGGCCGTCATTGAAGAGGGCGCAACGATTGGTCCTGACTGCGTGATTGGCCCGTTCTGCGTCATCGGGGCTGAGGTGGTATTAGGCGCGCGGGTTACCTTGAAAAGCCATGTGGTGATCGCGGGCGACACCCATATCGGCGATGACACGGAAATCTATCCCTTCGCTGTCATTGGAGAGATCCCCCAGGACCTGAAATTTGACGGTGAACCGACCCGTTTGCGCATTGGTGCCCGCAACCGTATTCGTGAGCATGTCACGATGAATACCGGCACAGTTGGTGGCGGCGGTGAAACCCGGATCGGCGATGACGGGTTGTTCATGGCCGGGTGCCACATCGCCCATGATGCCCAGATCGGTGACCGCGTGATTGTCGTGAACTCCTCGGCTGTGGCGGGTCATTGCATCATTGAGGACGACGTCATCATCGGCGGGCTTTGCGGTGTGCATCAATGGGTGCGTATTGGTAAAGGTGCGATTATTGGCGCCGTGACGATGGTCACTAAGGATGTCGTCCCGCATGGCTTGGTGCAGGGCCCCCGCGGTGTGCTGGATGGGTTGAATCTGGTTGGTTTGAAACGCAAGGGCGTGGAACGTGCGGATATCACGGCGCTCCGTGCGGCGTTTCAGATGCTCAAGGACGGTGAGGGCACGTTTCAGGATCGCGCTCACCGGTTGGCGGATGAAAGCGACAGTGCCTATGTTCAGCAGATGGTGGCTTTTATCCTGGGCGACACGGACCGCAATTTTCTGACCCCGGGGGGCTGATGCTGGCTTTGATCGCAGGGATGGGTGATCTGCCAATGGCGCTGGTTGCCCGGTTGCCGGAGCGTCCTTTGGTCTGCGCGTTGGATGGGTTTGAACCCATATTACAGACCGATATCACCTTTCGCTTGGAGCATTTGGGCACGTTTCTGCAGACCCTGCAGGCGCGTGGTGTCACCCAAATTTGCATGGCGGGCGCTGTCCGCCGTCCGCAGATTGATCCTGCGGCGATTGATGCGGCGACAATGCCATTGATCCCGAAGGTGCAGGCGGCAATGGCCAAGGGGGACGATGGTGCGCTGCGTGTCATTATCAGTTTGCTGGAGGAGGCCGGGTTTGCCGTTGTGGCAGCCCATGAGATTGCGCCTGACCTGTTGCCGGAGGCGGGTGTTCTTACGCAGGCCGTGCCGGGGTCTGATCACAAGACGAGTGCGATGCTTGGTGATGATTGTATTGCCGCGATGGGGGCTGCCGATGTGGGGCAGGCCTGTATCATGAGCGCGGGACAGGTGCTGGCGAAAGAAGGGCCAGATGGCACTGATGCGATGCTGTCGTCATTGTCGGGCGCGCATGATGCAATCCTGTTCAAGGCCCCGAAGCCCCAGCAAGACCTGCGTGCTGATTTGCCGTTGATCGGCCCGGATACGGCCAAACGTGCGGTTGAGGCTGGCCTGGCGGGTATCGTCATCGAGGCCGGAGGGGTCATGGTTTTGGACTTGGCCGAGGTGCTCGCCGCGCTTGATGCGCATGGTCTGTTTCTTTGGGTTCGCCCCAAGGGTGACGCATGAAGGTGTTTGTGATCGCGGGCGAGGCCTCGGGCGATAAGCTGGGCGGTGCGTTGATGGCGGGGCTGAAAGAATTACGCCCGGATGTCACGTTTGATGGTGTGGGCGGCCCGCTGATGCAGGCCGAAGGGTTGGTCAGCCGCTTTCCGATGGATGAGCTGAGCGTGATGGGCCTGGCGGAGATCCTGCCAAAATATCGCGCGCTCAAAGCCCGGATCAGGCAAATGGCCGAGGCCATCCTCGAGACGAAACCGGATATTCTGATCACCATTGACAGCCCGGACTTTTGTTTGCGTGTGGCTCGGCTCGTCAAGGCAGCGAGTGACATTCGCACGGTGCACTATGTCGCCCCAACCGTTTGGGCCTGGCGTCCGGGGCGGGCTGCGAAGATGGCGCAGCATATCGATCATGTCCTGGCCCTATTTCCGTTTGAGCCGCCGTTGATGCAGGCTGAAGGAATGGAATGTGACTTTGTGGGCCACCCAGTCGTGGCCGAGCCTGTGGCTGATCCGATTGAGGCCGCTGGTACGGTCGTCCTGGTGCTGCCGGGTAGCCGAAAGGGCGAGGTGGGCCGTTTGGCTGAACGCTTCGGGCAGGCTGTTGCGCAGATTGCGGCGGCAGTGCCTGACGCGCAATTTGTCATCCCGACCACGGGCGGCGTGCATGATCTGGTGCGCGAAAAGGTGCGCCATTGGTCGGTCCCCGTGACTGTTTTGCCGCCTGCCTCCGCGGATAAGGCGGCGTGGTTTCGGCGGGCGGATGTCGCCTTGGCGGCCTCTGGCACGGTGTCGCTGGAACTGGCCGCGAACGCCACGCCGATGGTGATTGCCTATGATATGGCGT
The DNA here is from genome assembly GCF_038069655.2 of Yoonia sp. BS5-3. Taxonomy (NCBI): domain Bacteria; kingdom Pseudomonadati; phylum Pseudomonadota; class Alphaproteobacteria; order Rhodobacterales; family Paracoccaceae; genus Yoonia; species Yoonia phaeophyticola. Next base: position 3,412,957 of record NZ_CP150951.2, on the reverse strand, counting down.
GGCTCAGCCGGATCATCATTTCGCGGATGCTGCTGGTGGATACGGTGACTTTGGTCAATCTGGTCAGTGAAACCCGCACGGTTCCGGAGTTCATTGGCAAGGATTGTGTGCCCGGGCCGATTGCCGATGCGGTCTTGCAGGTGTTGGCTGATCCCGGTGCGCAGAATGAGGCGATGGCGTTGACCATGGAACGTCTTGGCGCGGGTGGTGAGCCGCCCGGGCTACGTGCGGCGCGTGCGGTTTTGGATCGGTTTGAGCAGGCGACCGTCAAGGATGATTAGCCCTAAGGCCAGTAGCCCGAAGCCTGTGTAGGCGCGCAGGGGCAGGGCCTCGCCCAGGACCAATGCGCCGAGGATGATCGCGACCGGTGCCACGAGCAATGTGCAGAGCATCAGATTGCCGCTGCCCGCCATGGCCAGCACGCGGTAGTACAGAAGGTAGGCGACGGCGGTGGCGATGATCGCGTAATAGGCGATGGCCACCCAAGTTTGCGGGGCCAGGTCCATGCTGATGGGCCCTTCGATGATCCAGGCGGCGGGAAGGGTGATCAGGCTGGCTCCGGTCAGCATCCCCGCTGCGGCCACTTGCGGTGTCAGCCCGCCTAGCATTTTGCGCGCCCAGACACCGGCCAATGCGTAGCTGATTGTGCCGCCGATGACGGCCAGTTGTCCCAGTGACCGGATGTCAAATTGCGTCAGTGCCGAGAGCCCGATGGCCGTGGCGACCCCAAAGAACCCCAGCGTGACCCCGATGGCTTTGCGCGCGGTTAGCCGTTCGTCTGCGAAAAAGAGTGCTGCGGCGATGACCCCGAAGATGGCCGTGGCCGCGTTCAGGATTGAGGTCAGCCCTGTTTCGATGTGCAGCTGCCCCCAAGCCATGAGGCTGAAGGGGATCACGTTGTTCAGCAGGCCCATGATTAGGAATGCGCCCCAGATGCGGGGGCTGGTTGGCAGGGGGAGCCGGACGATGAACACGTAGGCCCAGAGGATCAGCATCGCCCAGACGGTGCGGTGTGCCACGGCCGTTAGCGGGCCGACTTCGTTCAGGGCGATCCGGATCGACAGGAATGATGCGCCCCAGATTAAGCTGAGGATGATTAGTTCTGCCCATGCGCGGGGCGATATGGTTTTTTGAACCGGGGCCATGGGCGGACTTGATCGGGTTGGCGGGGCAGGCGCAACCCGGATCATGCGGGAGAAACGAAAAAGCCCCGCCGGGTGAGGGCGGGGCTTTGGCTCTCTATGGTTGAGCGTTTTAGAAGCTATAACCGATGCTCAGACCAACTGCGATTGCGCTGTTGTCTGCGAATTCAACGCCTGACCCATCTGTGGCGTCGCCGACCACTGCATATTCGATCCCGCCGGTAAATTTCACGTCGTTCACTGTATAGCTGCCACCGATGCCGTAGCTGGTGGAACCATCAGTTGGTGCGAGGCGGGATGCTTCGCCGCCGGTGGCATCTTCGAATGTTACCCGACCAAAAACGGATAGATCGTCGTTGATGCGCCGCCCAACACCGAGTTGGTATGTGAATACATCATCGTCGATGCCGGTTACACGATCGCCTGTTGCGCCTTCGTAAAGGGCCGGACGCACTTCCCACACCGACCATTCTGCCCAACGGATTGACCCAAAGACCAGCGTGTCCACAGCAACACCCGTTTGGAAATCAAGTGCAACCGACTGGGGCAGCTCGATATCTGTTGTGCTGTCCAAGGTTGATACCCCAACAAACGCTTCGCTGGTTTCGAAGTCATGGGTTACACCACTTTCGTATGTCAGCGAGACACGTAGCGCGATTTCCGGCATTTCGTAGGCGGCGCCCAGCACATATCCGACCTGTGTGTTTGTTTCAGTCTCAGCAGTGTATGGCACGGCCATTGTCAGTGTCGCAGGGATATCGATCGTAGCTTCCGACTGAATAACACGGGCACCGCCATAGATAGAAACCGCATCTGTTGCCTGGTACTTTGCAACAGCTGCAACCTGTGTGCTGTTCCATTCGGCGGCAAGGCCAGAGTACACACCGGACGTGTAGTTGGCGTCCGCACCAAATGGCTGGTTGATGAACAGTGCCAAGTCTATCTGGTCAGTGACCCCGTATTTCACCGCAGCGCCAAACGACAAATAGCTTTCAGCCATGTTGTCCGTTGAGCCGCCACCCAATACGGCGGGGTAGTCACCTGACACGTCGGGTGATACGGATGAGAAAGACAGCTGCGCATGGTTACCATCTTCAAATAAAACCGAGTATGCATTACCGGTGCGATCAATTCCCCCCGCGTTGGCAATGGTGGTCGTGAGCAGCAGTGCTGCCCCTGCTGTCAGTGTATTTCTCATGTCCTCATCCCTGTCATGATCAAAAATTGTGCGGTCAACCGTAAGGATTGCTTGACGTTTGCGTCAATTATTGACGCAGCGTCAACCCGTAGTGCTGGCCGTAGCGTCACAAAAATACACTAGATCGGTTATTTGCGCAACTTTTGAACCGTACTGTTTAGTTTTCTCTAGCACGTTCCGCGAAGCTGATATTCAGATAATTCGCCGCAAAGATGAAAGCCGCCCCAACGAAAACCAATGCATCGAGCGGTTCGTCATAAAGCGCCATGCCCACGACCGCGATCGCAGGAAGTCGAATGAAATCAATGGGCATCACGATTCCCGCGGGGGCGATGCTGAGCGCTTTGGTCAGGCAAAAATGTGCAAGCAGACCAGCGATTCCGATCAGGATCACCCAAACGCTTATACCTGCTGAGGGCAGGCGGATGTCACCATCGATGCCCGCACAGATCAGTCCGAAGACCGCCTGCATGACGGTCAGATAAAACAGGATCGTTGTGATCGTCTCGGTCTGTGTCAGCTTTCGCGTGAAGATCGCTGTGAGTGCAAAAAATACCGCACAGGTTGCGCCGGCCATCAGCCCGGGGCTGATATTTGATAACTCTGGCCGCGTCACGATGAGCACCCCAACAAAGCCAAGTGCCGCGCTGAACAGGCCCACCGCGGTCAGACGTTCCTGTAACAGAAGGGGTGACAACAGGATCACCCAAATGGGGGTCGTGAATTCAAGGGCGAAAACTTGCGCGAGAGGGATCAGCGTTAAGGCGTAGAACCATAGGTTTTGGCCTGCGAAATGGCAGGCATTGCGGATGAGGTGCAGTTTGGGCCTGTCGGTTCGGATTTGTCCCAGTGTTCCACTGAATTTGGCCAGTGTGACGACGATCAGGATACCCGTTAGGCTGCGAAACAACATGATCTCAAAAGTATCAAGCTCGACACTGACTGTGCGCCCGGCGATGGCCATTGAGGTGAAAGAGACGATCGCACCGATCATCCATAGCGCGGCTTGGAGGATCGGGCTCATGTTGGGTTTGCCCGGCAGATATGCGGTTCTGCCGTCTTCGCGAATTTACTTACCTTAGCCAATGATCATGTTTCCCCCCGGTGGCTGACCATAGCATGGCCCGCCCCAGATTGAACCATGTTGCGAGCGTTTCCCGCCCGAGCATCCGCAGGCTGATATCGCCTTCGCGGGTGCGGCGGAAACGATCAGAATGCGCGACTGAAATGTTGTCGTAGCCCATCCACCAAAAGCTGGCTTTGGAGCGGGGCAGGTGGAAGGCTTCGCTGACCAAGATGACCGACTGCGCATCGGACAGCATCGGTTTGGAGAACAGCGCGTTTTGCAGTGTTGAGAGCGAGCGGTTTTCTGTGGTGATGGCCCCGGCTGGGATGCCTGATTCTTGCGCCAGTTCGGCCATCCGATCACCTGCGCCTGGTGTATTTGGTCGCGATACGCCGCCAGTGAAATGGATGCGCGGCGCGGCGCCCGCATTATAGAGTGCGACACCCTTCATCACACGCCCGACCGTGTCTTGTCCCAGCGTCCCATTCGCGCTCATCCCGCCGCCGAGAACCACGATGACATCGGCTGTTGGTTCTGACGCGGGCCGCCATGCAGTATAGGCGGTAATTGCGGCGAAAGTGACAAAGAATGTGAGAACCCCGGCTAGGATGATTTTGATGATGAAACGCATCGTTGCCCTTTTCGTCAGTTTTGCGCGGGTTTTGGTTTTATGGCGCAAAGGGCCAGGATGATCAGTATTTTGGCCATTAAAGCAGGCGCTTGTTGAAGTTGCGCATCAGTTCTTTGCTGGCCGGTCCCCAAGGCCGTGCGGCGCCTGCAGATTGGTGGTGTGCAAAAGCGGCTTCATCCTTGAAAAGCTCATCCACGTGAAAAAGCGTAGGGTCATCTGCATCTGGCGCGACGTCGAATTTCAGACAGCCGGGTTCTTGCCGTGTCAGGGCTTTGTGCTCTTCCAAAAGCGGCAGCAGGTCGGCCTGCATGTCTTTTGGAATGATGATCGTACCGGTCAAGGCGACCATGCCCGGCTTGGCCGTTATTCCCATTCGATGGTTCCGGGCGGTTTGCTGGTGATGTCATAGGTGACCCGATTGATCCCCGGCACCTCATTGATGATCCGCGTGGCGGTTTCGCCAAGGAATTCATGGCTGAAGGGGTAGTAGTCTGCTGTCATCCCGTCGACAGATGTCACGGCCCGCAATGCACAGGCAAAGTCGTAGGTGCGCCCGTCGCCCATGACCCCGACCGTGCGCACGGGCAGAATGGCCACGAAGGCCTGCCAGATGTCATCATAGAGCCCGTGTCTGCGGATTTGGTCGATATAGACCGCGTCGGCCTTGCGCAGGATTTCCAGTTTCTCGCGGGTGATTTCACCGGGACAGCGGATCGCGAGGCCAGGGCCAGGGAACGGATGTCTGCCGATGAAGCTTTTTGGCAGCCCAAGTTCGACACCCAAGGCGCGCACTTCGTCTTTAAACAGCTCGCGGAGCGGTTCGACCAGTTTGAGCCCCATTTTTTCGGGCAGCCCGCCCACGTTATGATGGCTTTTGATCGTGACCGATGGCCCGCCCGAGAAGCTGACGCTTTCGATCACATCGGGGTAAAGCGTGCCTTGGGCCAGGAATTCGGCCCCTTCGATGTCATTGGCGTATTTCTGGAAGACGTCGATGAACAGTTTGCCGATGATCTTGCGCTTGGTTTCGGGGTCGGATTGCCCTTCGAGTTCACCCAAGAACAGTTCGGTTTCATCGGCGTGAATCACTTTCAAGTTCATATGGTCGCGGAACATACCCACGACTTCTTCGGCCTCGTTCAGGCGCAGCAGGCCGTGGTCGACGAAGACGCAGGTCAGCTGGTCGCCAATGGCTTCGTGCAGCAGTGCTGCGGCCACGGACGAATCGACCCCGCCGGACAGGGCGCAGATTACTTGTTTGTCGCCGACTTGGTCTTTGATCGCGGCAATCGCCTGCTCGCGGTAGGCGCCCATGGTCCAGTCGCCAGAGAAACCGGCGAGCCGCACGAAGTTTTCATAGAGCTTGCCACCGTTGGGCGTGTGATGAACCTCGGGGTGGAATTGCACCGCGTAGAAGTGCCGCGACACATCAGCCGTGATCGCAAAAGGCGCGTTGGGTGAGGTGCCGTAAACCTTAAAACCTGGCGCAATTTCAGAGACATGGTCGCCGTGGCTCATCCAGACTTGTTCCTTGTCGGTGGCAAACCAGCCGTTGAGAAGGTCCAGACCGTCCTGCGGTGTCACAAAGGCCCGACCAAATTCTTTGGTACCGTGCCCGCTGACCACTTTGCCGCCCAGTTGGGTCATCATGGTTTGCTGGCCGTAGCAGATGCCAAGGATCGGGACCCCCAGATCAAAGACACTATCAGGCGCGCGGGGTGATCCTTCGCGGGTGACGCTGTCAGGTCCGCCGGAGAAGATCACGGCCTTGGGCGCGAAGTCGGCCAAAAAGGCGTCGGTGACGTTTTGATAGGGGTGAATTTCGCAATAGACGTTCAGCTCGCGCAGGCGACGGGCGATCAGCTGCGTGACCTGGCTGCCGAAGTCGATGATAAGAAGGCGTTGATGATCAGACATGGCCTTCGGGTAGCCAATGCTTTTCGACATTGCAAGGCGGATCACTTGAAAGCTGTCCGCTTGCTTCATAATTCAAGGTTAACATTTGGGGGATGGCATTTGAAAATACGTGGGTTTCTGGCAATTTCAACGGCTTGTGCTGCTTTGGGCGCGAAGGCGGATACGGTCACTGAACTGAGATGTCTGGAGGCCGCATGGCAATCCACAGTTGCAGAATATCAGGAAAATCGCGATGCCGTCTGGGCCAAGATGACCAACTGGCTGCAAGCCCCCGCGCAGCAGGGATGCCGCAAAACCGTTGATGATCTGACGGATGAGACATTTTCATGGCAATGCAGCATTGGGTCCCAGGATGTCAAAACGACTTTGCAGTTTCGTCATGTCGATCGCGAATACACGCGTATCTATCGTTGGGACCGGATATATGCCGCAAGAAGTGCAGCGTTTGATCAAATCAGTGATGCGTTGTCGCTTGATCCGGTTGTGTTTGATCAATGGGCTGACGCCGTTTTCGCGGCTGATGCCCATTTGCGTCCAGAGCATTACCGACCGCCTGTGGCTGGACGTAGCAATAAGCAAAGACTTGAGCAGCATCTGGCAAATTTTGACGCGCTTTATCGCTATGCTGGGTACAATGCCAATCCGATCGGCAGCGTGGGCAATGAGCAGGGTTTATTTGCGCATGTGAAATGGCCGGATGTGACTGAGGCTGCCTTGTTTGATCGGGTTTTGCATTACGTCGATACTTTTCACCTTTTACAGCAGCTTGAAGATCCGAGCCTGGGTGCCGGGCAGGCCGGTATGGCGGCCGCAGATCGTTTCCAGGAAATGATCAGGCTTAGCGTATCCTTGTCGAACTATTGGATCGAAGCGAACTCAGAAAATGTGATTACGGTGAATGATGCACCAAGCTTTGCATTGTTTGATCAGCCAAGGAATATTCGCCAGACGAATGAGATCAGCACAAGCGTTTATGATACAGCATCGTTCACGCAAACCACGCAAGGTCCCTTCATTGTGGGCGGTAATCAACTGGTTTTCTACTATCTACCGCAACCAAATGCGGATGAAGTAACAGCAATCGGTCATAGTTGCGAAAGGGATGGCACCTTTCCGTGCCCGCCTTTGGGGGCGCTGACATCAAATGTGCCAAGCGTCATGCTTGATCCGCCAGAGCAATGTGAAACTGACGCGGGTTGTCGGTTTACAAGTGAGCGTTGGATCAATGATCATGTGGCTGTTGTTACACATCTGCAGGCGCGTGAGGCGAATGAAGAAGAAATTGTGGCTTTTGCAAACAGTTTGCTGACTTTGACAACCCGGTCCAATTTGACTGCTTTTGAGCCGCAGCCCGATTTCGATCCGATGACCGAATGCGCCTATTAGGTCGGGGCCAACACGAACTCTGATCAAAATGCCAGCGCATGTCGCTTTTGCCTGCCAGAGGCCGCAAAAGCGGTAATTCCGACCGTCTCTCAATTGTAAGACTATAAGACTAATTGAGTTATCGGCGGTTGGAGGAGTTTTCATGTCAGATGCACCGGTCAGAGCGGCAAGACGCGGCGGTGGCGGGGCGGCGCGCCGTGCGGCAAGAACGGCTGTGAGTGTCGAGACAGAGAAATTCATCACCCGCAACATTCCCCATTATGAGGTTCTGACCGAAGAGGCGTTGGACTTGATCGAGGCGAATGCCGAAACTGTCCTGGCCGAGATCGGTGTGAACTTTGTTGATAACCCGGATGCGTTGGATCGTTGGCGTGCGGCAGGTGCCGATGTGCAAGGCGAGCGCGTGCGCATTCCGCGCGGCATGGCCCGCAAATTATGTGCGACTGCCCCATCCAAATTTACCCAAGTTGCCCGCAACCCGGATCGGAATGTCGAAATTGGCGGCGATAGTCTGGTGCTTGCCCCGGTATATGGGCCGCCATTTGTGCGTGATGCAGCGGGCGGTCGCCGCTATGCCACCATGGCTGATTTCGAAAAATTCGTGAAATTAGGGTACATGTCAAAATGGCTGCACCATTCGGGTGGCACCGTCTGCGAACCAACGGATGTCCCCGTGAACAAGCGCCACTTGGATATGTTGCTTGCCCATATGATTTACAGCGACAAGCCCTTCATGGGGGCTGTCACCGAGCCGAGCCGCGCGCAAGATTCCGTTGAGATGTGCGAGATCCTTTTCGGGAAGGATTTTGTGCAGGACAACACGGTCATGACCTCGCTGATCAATATCAATTCGCCCATGACATTTGACAATGTCATGATGGGAGCGCTTGAGGCTTTTGCCCAGAACAACCAGGCATCGATCATTAGCCCGTTCATCGTCGGCGGCGCGATGGCCCCTGTATCGGTGGCTGGAACGCTGACCCAAGTATTGGCCGAAGTACTGGCAGGCGTTGCCTATTCGCAGCTGGTTCGCCCCGGCGCCCCGGTCATCTTTGGCGCGTTTGTAAGCTCTATCGATATGAACTCAGGCGCGCCGACCTTTGGCACGCCTGAGGCGAGTCACATTACCTACGGTGCCGGGCAGTTGGCCCGCCGTTTGGGGTTGCCGTACCGATCGGCCGGGTCGTTCTGCGGATCGAAACTGCCAGATGCTCAGGCCGCGTATGAAACCGCCAATAGCTTGCAAACCGGGTTGTTGGCTGGTGTCAATTTCATGCTGCATGCCTGCGGTTGGCTTGAGGGCGGTCTTGTCGCGTCGTTTGAAAAGTTCGTGATGGATGCCGACCAATTGGGTACGTTGCATCATTTCGCACGGGGTGTTGATACCTCTCAGGCGGGCTTGGCGCTGGATGCCATTGAAGAGGTCGGTCCCGGTGGCCATTACTTGGGGTGCACGCATACCCAAGCGAATTTTGAGACAGCTTTCTGGCGGTCAAATCTGCTTGACTACAAGACCTACGAGACTTGGTATGAGGAAGGTGCCCGCGACACGCAGGCCCTTGCGGCGGCCCGGGTACAAAAGCTGCTGGATACCTATCAGCAGCCTTCAATCGATCCCGATGTTGAGGCCCGTTTGCGTGCCTATGTTGCTGAAAAGAAAGCCAGTATGCCCGACGCCTTCACCTAGCAGGTGCTGGAGGTCGCTTGCATCAGCGCAGCCTCGCCGGACAGGGCAATCAGAATTTCGATATGCCGCGCAATCACGTAATTGCCGGACCGTATTTCGCGCCAGTGATTTGCTTCGGCCTCAAGCTCAAGCAATCGCATGACGGCTTCGGCGGGGCGGGGAAGCGTATCGCAATTCAGCAATCGTTTCAGATGAACATCCCGCCGATAATCGTCGGCACCAAACCGAACGGCACGGACCAAAAGCTGGGGGCGTTTGAGCGATCTTAGGCGCGTTTTGATATCAAGCATCATACAACCTTTCAAAGTATTGATGAGTCGCAATACAATTGCACAACCCGTTGGGGCGTTGCTCATTCCCAATTAGTTAAGAACGCTGCTGTCAGGATTGTTTATCCTTTGGAAAGAATAGTTGACGGGTAAGTTGTAGCGTTAATAAATGAGTAACCATACACGCCTAGGTTGATGCGCCGATAGAGTTGCATCTTCGGCTGCTCATTTTTTGCGTCTCGGAAATTTCGGCAAGAGGACGAGTGACATGACTGCACGAACAGGGTCAATTGGGTCCGATGCGTTACCTGTTTGGGTACCCGATGCAGCCCGACACTATCTTGTGCATACGGAAACAGGTCAATCCATTCGCGCGCTGGCGCGTCAAAGCGATTGCCATCCGTCAACCGTCTTGCGCCAAGTCCGCCGTTTCGAATGCCGCAGAGATGATCCGTTGATTGATGCCGCACTCAAATCCTTGTCGACCCGTGTTTCGAAAGCTGACGATGATCTTGAGAGGGAAGATGTAATGACACAGACAGAATGCCTGCAGGCAACAACCGGCCAAATCGTAGGATTAACACAAAAGCAGATAGATCAGGATGCGAAACGTATCTTGCGCCGTCTTTGCGAACAAGGTGCGGTGCTGGCCGTTGCCCGCGAGATGGAAACGGCGGTTGTTGTCCGTGATACTGAACATGGTGAGCAATTGCGCACTGCCATTGTTGATCGTGAAATTGCGCAAGCCATGGCCTTGAAGGACTGGATTACCTGTCCAAACCCTGAAGGCCGGTTGGCCCGCTACTTTATTACCAATACTGGTCGTGCCGCGTTGCGCCGACTAACCGCTGAAGACGAAAACCGGGCCAGCGGCTTTGCCGAAAAGCGTATGGATGACCCCGGTGACGCTGGCTGGGACATCGCCACCCTTGATGATGAGCCCCCGCAATCGCATCGTTATCACAATACTGAAAGCCCCTTGGTCGGCTTGTCCCGCCGGCGCGACCGTGATGGTGAGCTGTTTTTGAAGCGGGATCTGGTCGCTGTGGGCGAACGGCTTCGTGAAGATTTCGAATTAGCACAGGTCGGCATGAGCGGTGTCGAAAAATGGGAAGCGTTTGTGACAGGTGATGTCGTAGAACTGCATCCCGAGGGTCCCGATGGGGCAATCGCCGCACGGAGTAGGGTGCGTGATGCCCTGCGTGATCTTGGCCCGGGTTTGGGCGATATTGTTTTGCGATGCTGCTGCTATTTGGAAGGCCTTGAACACACCGAGAAATCAATGGGTTGGTCGGCCCGATCCGGGAAGATTGTGTTGCGGATCGCGCTGCAACGGCTCAAACGGCACTATGAGGAAACTCAAGGCCAGTTTGGGCCGATGATCGGCTAAGAAGGCATCAGGTATGTAAGGTCCATGCGCGGCGTGCAGGCCCGCCATGCAGCATTTTGTCTTTATTGGACAAATATAACTGGGGGCGCTAGGTAGGCATAAGACCGACCGGAGCCCAGTATGTCCACTCGCGACCTGAAAATTCCTGCGCAGCGCCATCCTGAAAAGCAGCGGCGCCCTGATGCGCCGCAGCCGACGAAGCCCGACTGGATTCGCGTGAAGGCCCCGACATCCGAAGGCTACAAGGCCACACGTGATTTGCTGCGCGAACATAAGCTTGTGACCGTCTGTGAAGAGGCCGGGTGTCCGAATGTTGGCGAATGCTGGTCCCAGGGTCACGCGACGATGATGATCATGGGCGAGGTTTGCACACGCGCCTGTACGTTCTGCAACATTGCCACAGGCAAACCCCCCGAAGATCTGGATGTCTTTGAGCCGGGCCGTGTCGCCGATGCCGTCAAAAAGCTGGGGCTGAACCACGTCGTCGTCACGTCTGTTGATCGCGATGATATTGAAGATGGCGGGGCGGCCCATTTTGCGCAGACGATCCGCGCCATCCGCCGCCAGTCGCCGAAAACCACGATCGAAATTCTGACGCCAGACTTTATTCGTTGCGATCCCGCAGTGCTGGAGATCGTCGTTGAAGCAAAACCGGATGTGTTCAACCACAACTTGGAAACCGTGCCCGGCCTTTATCCGCAGGTGCGTCCGGGTGCCCGCTATTTCCATTCATTGCGCTTGCTACAGCGGGTGAAAGAGCTGGACCCGACCATTTTCACCAAATCTGGGATCATGGTCGGCTTGGGTGAGGACAAACAGGCGGTGACACAGGTTATGGAAGATATGCGCGCTGCTGATATCGATTTCCTGACAATTGGCCAATATCTGCAGCCGACACCCAAGCACCATAAGGTGGATCGTTTTGTAACCCCGGAGGAGTTCGCCTCCTATGAGAAAGCGGCCTTTGGCAAAGGTTTCCTGATGGTTTCGGCCAGCCCGTTGACCCGTTCATCTTATCATGCGGGTGATGACTTTGTGCGGTTGCGCGACGCGCGCCTGAAGAAATTGAGTGCGGTCTAAGCGCCATTCCTCGCATATTGTGCCAGTTATTCTGAGCCCTTGCGTAATGCTTGAATATATTTCAATTTGGAAATGTATTTCGTGCAAGCATGGGAGGGCTGAATATGAAATTGAAAGCAACGGTCGCAATTTGTGTGAGCTTGGCTGCACCTGTAACGGCTGAGGAAGTGCAGGATCTTGCCCAAGAGGGCGGACAGGTGATTGTCCAATTGGCTGGTGCACTGCAGGCCGAATTGCAAAGCGCCATGCAAGCGGGCGGCCCCGTTGCGGCGGTGGACCTGTGCAATATTGAGGCGCAAAGCATCACTTACGACATATCAGATGCCAATGAAGGCTGGGAAATCAGCCGCTCTAGCCATCGGCTACGCAACCCCGCAAATGCACCTGATGCTTACACGGCGGCGGCGATCGATGATTTTTTGAACCGTTTGGATGCCGGCGAAGATCCACAAACGCTGGTCCGGGCAGAGATCATCGAACAGGATGATCAACGCGTCTTTCGGATGACGCGCGCCATTCCAACCGCTGGCGTTTGTCTGACCTGCCACGGCGCCAGTGAGGTTAGCGCAGAGGTCGCGGACATTTTGGCAGATCGCTATCCCGAAGATATGGCGCGCGGCTTTTCCGAGGGCGATATGCGCGGTGTGTTCGTGCTGAGCAAGGTTTTGGACGCAGGATAGAAACCGGCGACCGTTGATATCGGTAACCCCTAGGGTGCCCAACCTGCAGGATCGCGCAAGTAAGCTTCGACCGCATTAAGCGTTCTTTCGTCAAAAGCTTTGCGCGCCCGGGCTTCGGCAAGCACATCCCACCAGGTGCATAGATAAATCAGCTGGACGCCATGTGCGTCTAGCCGGTCCTGAACGCCCTCGTAGATATCATAAAAGAAGATCAATGCGGTCGCGTTACAATTGGCGCCAGTATCGCGGATTGCGTCCACAAATGACAGTTTAGAGCCGCCATCTGTGGTCATGTCTTCGACCAGCAGGACCCGATCACCTTCGCCCATCAACCCTTCGATCCGGGCGTTGCGCCCGTAACCTTTTGGTTTCTTACGAACATATGTCATCGGCAGCGCAAGTCGCTCGGCGATGAATGCCCCGAATGGGATCCCTGCGGTTTCACCGCCCGCGACATTGTCGAAGGCTTCGAACCCCGCTTCACGCATGATCGTGACAGCCAAAAAATCCATCAGCGTCGTACGGATGCGTGGGAAGCTGATTAACCGTCTGCAATCCACATAGGTGGGGGCCTGCCTGCCAGATGAGAAGGTAAAGGGCGTGTCCGCGTTGAAGTCAACCGCCCCCGCTTCAAGCAGCATTCCGGCAGATAGCCTGGCAATTTCTTCTTTGGCGGGAAAGGATGTAGGTATCATGATGGTGCTCTGTCATATTAGATGATGGGGGGCGATCAAATTTCTAGAAATTTGATCTCACTCACGTTTCGACCCGCCAATGTAGGTCGAAACCGGGATCAAATACGGTGACGGGTCCGTCTGCTGTTGTAATCTGTGCCGGATATGCGATGGGATCACCTTTGGTCAGCGTTATCGTCGTCTCATTTGGTGCTAACCCGTAATAGGCGGGGCCGTTAAGCGAGGTGAATGCCTCCAGCTTTGTCAGCTTCCCCGCCACATCAAAGACTTCCGCAAGGCAAGACATCGTATTTGGCGCAGTAAAGATACCAGCGCATCCGCATGGTTGCAGCTTTGCGGGATCGGTATGTGGCGCGCTATCTGTGCCAAGGAAAAACCGTTTATCGCCTGAAATAGCTGCCTGTACCAAAGCCACGCGGTGCAGTTCGCGTTTCGCGACGGGCAGGCAATAAAAATGCGGCTTGATCCCGCCAGCGAGGATATGATTGCGGTTGATGATTAGGTGGTGTGTCGTGATCGTTGCGGCCAGGTTTTTATGGCTGTCACGTACATAATCCACGGCATCTTTTGTCGTGACATGCTCCATCACAACTTTCAGGTCAGGCACCTTCTTGCGCAGCGGTTTGAGAATGCGATCAATGAAAACCGCCTCACGGTCAAAGATGTCGATATCGTTATCTGTCACCTCGCCATGCACACAAAGTGGCATCCCGATTTCGGCCATTTGTTCAAGAACGGGGCGGATCTTTTCGAAATCGCGCACGCCCGAGGCCGAGTTTGTCGTCGCCCCAGCAGGGTAGAGTTTCACAGCCTGTGCAACCCCGGTTTCATAGGCCCGTTTGACATCCGCGGGATCTGTATCTTCGGTCAGGTAGAGTGTCATTAAGGGCGTGAAATCTGCACCATCGGGCAGGGCGCCTATGATCCTGTCCCGATAGGCGGCTGCGTCCGCAGTTGTGACAACCGGTGGTACTAGGTTGGGCATGATGATCGCCCGGCCAAAATGCCGGGATGTTTCTGGAAGTACGGCCCGTAGCATCGCGCCGTCGCGCAGGTGCAAGTGCCAGTCATCGGGGCGGCGTATGGTCAGGCTTGTCATGTTCTTGTCAGGCATGTTGCCGGGTTACACCGTTGTGCCCGCTGAGACCAGAGCTGTTGTGAATGTCCTTGCAGATCGGGCTGTTGTCCCCTTTATAAAGGTTAACAGAATGAAACTGCCCCTGGGAGGGAGCTTATGCTTGGCTTTATCGTTGCTATTGTTGCAGGATTTTTGACACCCCATCTTGTGGCGCCAGTCGCTGTTCCTCTGGTCAAGGTATTGGAGCCGCATATCAAGATTGATCCGGTCGAAACCCGCCTGATCGCCTTTATGATTGCAATGCTGCTCGCGGGTATCGCAGCTGCTTTGCTGACCAGCGGCACAGCGTTCTGGGTCGTTTTTGGCGGGATCTTGGGGTATTTTGGCACACGGATCGTCGAACTGATCAAAAAGCAGATCGACGCGCGCAAAGACCCGGAATAGGTTATGCGGCAGCTGCAATGCGGCATTGCAGCATTTGTTGTTCTGTTTTGTGAGCAGAGGTCTATTTTGGCTGCGAAGCATAACCAAAGTGGATCTTACTCATGGCGTTTTTCTCGGACACATCTGACCGCCCGTCATTTATTCACACGATGATGGATAAGCTTGGCCATTTCATGGACCGTCTTATCATTGCGCAAAACCGAACAGAGACAGTAGAGAAGCTGCAAGCGTTATCTGATGCAGAACTGGCCGAGATCGGGCTGTCGCGCGATGATATCTTTCGGCATGTCTATCGCGACATCTACTATATCTAAATCGGTCGCTCCAAAGGGGCAGAGCTAGAAGAATGCTTGTAGCCCCGTTTGGGCCCGCCCAAGAATAAGCGCATGCACGTCATGGGTGCCTTCATATGTGTTGACGGTCTCAAGGTTGACCATATGGCGCATGACTGGAAAGTCCTCACTGATCCCGTTACCGCCATGCATGTCGCGTGCTGCCCGCGCGATATCGAGCGCTTTGCCGCAATTGTTGCGCTTCATCAGGCTGATCATTTCAGGGGCAGCTTGGCCTTGCTCCATCAGCCGGCCAAGCTGTAGGGCTGACATCGTCCCAAGTGTGATCTCGGTCTGCATGTCGGCCAGTTTTTTCTGAAATAGCTGGGTTTGGGCCAAGGGACGCCCAAATTGCTTGCGATCAAGCCCGTATTGGCGCGCCGCATGCCAGCACGCCTCAGCCGCGCCCATGACCCCCCATGCGATCCCGTACCGCGCCCGGTTCAGGCAGCCGAAAGGGCCTTTAAGGCCTTGCACGCTGGGCAGCAGGGCATCCGCGCTGACTGCGGCGTTATTCATCACGATTTCGCCGGTGACCGAGGCGCGCAGGCTCAGCTTGCCACCAATTTTTGGCGCGCTCAGACCGGGGGTGTCTTTGTCCAGCAAGAACCCTCTGATTTTCCCATCATGGGCTTCCGATTTGGCCCAAATGACGAAGACATCTGCAATTGGTGCGTTGCTGATCCACATTTTGGACCCGTTCAACACATATCCCTCGTCGGTTCTTTTGGCCGTCGTTTTCATGCCTGCAGGATCACTACCGGCATCAGATTCGGTCAGACCGAAGCATCCGATCAGCTTGCCCGCAGCAAGACCGGGCAGGTATTTTTGCCGTTGCGCATCTGAGCCGTAGGCGTGGATTGGGTACATAACCAGAGATGATTGAACTGACATCATAGACCGGTACCCGCTATCGACCCGCTCAATTTCGCGGGCGATAAGACCGTATGTCACGTAACCCGCGCCCAGACCGCCGAACGCCTCCGGGATGGTGACCCCAAGCAGCCCTGCATCGCCCATTGCTTGGAAAACACCCGGGTCGACCCTTTCGTCCCGATAAGCGGCAGTGACTTTGGGCTGCAACACATCTTGCGCAAAGCTGTGCGCGGCATCGCGAAGCATCCGTTCGTCCTCGGTCAGCAGACCTTCAAGCTGCAGGGGGTCGGACCAGTCAAATGCACCTAAATCCGGCCCAAAACCTGGCTTGATTGGTGTGGAATCATTCATGCGGCATCCTCGTTTTCCTTGCGTGCACGCTAGGCCCTTGTTGTCCTTGGGGCAATGGACGGGTTGACGCGCGCGCGCCAGGATGCAGCTATAAGCGGCAGAGGAGGGCATAATGGTATTTGGCAATATTGATGAGGTCCAAGCCGGTTTGGCTGCACAGGACTATGTGTGCGGACGGGCCTTGGCGACGGTCGTGTTTTTGGGGCTTAAGCTTGGCCGCCCTTTGTTTTTGGAAGGTGAGGCGGGTACCGGCAAGACCGAAATCGCCAAAGCCATTGCCGCCAGCCTGGGCCGCCGTTTGATCCGATTGCAATGCTATGAGGGGCTTGATTCCGCTGCAGCCGTTTATGAATGGAACTTTGCCGAGCAGATGATCGCCATTCGCGCGGCAGAGGCTGCTGGCGGGGCCGATGCATCGGCTTTGAAGACTGAGCTGTTCACCGAGGACTACCTGATTGAACGCCCCTTACTGCAAGCCATGCGCCCACAAGCTGGTGGCGCGCCTGTGTTGTTGATCGATGAGTTGGACCGGACGGATGCGCCATTTGAGGCGTTTTTGCTTGAGGCGCTGAGCGATTTTCAAGTGACCATCCCTGAACTGGGCACAGTGGCCGCGCCAGAGCCACCCATTGTGATCCTGACCTCGAACCGGACCCGTGAGGTGCATGACGCACTGAAGCGCCGGTGTCTTTATCATTGGGTTGATTACCCGGATTTTGAGCGTGAAATAGAGATATTGCAGGCTCGCGCCCCAGAAGCGGCGACTGCCTTGTCCCGTGAAATTGTTGCCTTTGTGCAAAGACTGCGCAGCGAAGATCTGTTCAAGAGACCCGGCGTTGCTGAGACGATTGATTGGGCCAAATGCCTGCTTGCGCTTGATGTCATCAATCTGTCCCCGGAGGTGATTGCCGACACTCTTGGCGCCATATTGAAATACCAGGACGATATCCAAAAGCTTGAAGGATCAGAGGCCAAGCGCATCCTGGATGCAGCAAAGGCTGATTTGGTGCCCGCCTGATGGCCACGCTTGCCGATCTGGAACTGCCTGACGATCCCAAACTTGCGCAGAATATCACCCATTTTGCGCGGGCTTTGCGCAAAGCTGGGCTGTCTATTGGGCCGGGGCGTGTGCTCGATGCTGTGCAAGCCGTGCAGGCTGTTGGGTTTACGGAACGCGCGGACTTTTATTGGACATTGCATGCCTGTTTTGTCTCCAAACCCGAAGAGCGGGCGGTTTTTTCCCAGCTGTTTCGGCTGTATTGGCGCGATCCGCGCTACCTTGAACAGATGATGTCCTTTATGTCCCCTATGATCCGGGGCGTGCAGGAGGAAAAGCCAGCCCAAGCATCCGAAAAGCGGGCGGCCGAGGCATTACTGGATGGTCACGACCGTGATTTGCCCGATATCGATGATGGGGGCGAAGAGGTTGAGATCGTTGTGGACGCCTCCCGCACGATTTCAGCCGAAGAACGTTTGCGGTCATTGGATTTTGAACAGATGAGCGTGGCCGAGATGGCGGCGGCGAAACGTCTTTTGGCAAAATTGCGGTTGCCGGTCCCGCCAATAAACAGCCGCCGGACGCAGTCGCTGCCGGGACGCTTGCCCGACTGGCCAGGAACGATGCGAGCGGCGATGCGCAAAGGCGGCGAAGTAACGCATTTCGCCACCAAACGCCCCCGGACCCGCTATCCTAACCTGGTCGTGCTGTGCGATATCTCGGGATCCATGGCGCAGTATTCCCGCTCGGTTTTGCAGTTCATCCATGCTGTCGCAAATCGTGAAGGGCAGGGTTGGGCGCAGGTCCATGCGTTTACCTTTGGCACGCGGCTGACCAACATTACCCGGCATTTGCGGCGAAAAGACGTGGATGAGGCGCTTGCCCTAGCAGGGGCAGAGGCGCAGGATTGGGAAGGCGGGACGCGTATTGGTGAATGCCTGCATCGCTTTAATCAGGATTGGTCCCGCCGCGTAATGGGGCAGGGCGCGGTGGTCTTGTTGATCACGGATGGCCTTGATCGTGATCGAGATGCCGATTTAGGCCGCCAGATGCAGCGGCTACGCCTGTCGGCCCGCCAATTGATCTGGTTGAACCCGCTGCTGCGATGGGAGGGTTTTGCCCCCAAGGCTAGGGGGATCATGCAAATGCTTCCGCATTGCAGCAGTTTCCGGGCGGGCCATAACATCGCGTCGCTAGAGGGGCTCGCGCAGGCTTTGGCCCAACCGGACGATGCTGGGCAGAAGGCCCGATTGATGCAGATGATGTCGGGCGATGGTTAGACGATCCGGCCAGAGCTTTGCGCATGTTTCGGGTCGCGTGGAATATGCGGCTGTTTCTATCAGGGCATATCGCAACCAAGGAGACGTTGATGCCCCTTACATATCTACCTTTCGATCAACATACGCTGACCCAATTGCGCGCCGGTGGCCCTGATGTCTATGGCGCCCCCGCTGAACGGGCGATTTCATCAGGGGTTGGTACGCCGTGCCGGTCATGCCTGCGCAATGTTCCAGAAGGGGACGAAATGCTGATCTGCGCCGCGCGTCCCTTTGCAAGCCTGCATCCTTATGCAGAAACCGGGCCGGTTTTTTTCTGCGCGAACCATTGTGAACCCCATGACGGCGGTGCGGTACCCGCGATCCTGAAGACCTCTCCGACCTATCTTTTGAAAGCCTATGACGCGGATGAGCGTATCATCTATGGCACTGGACAGATCACCGAACAGGATCAGGTCGCTGGCTATGCAAGCCGCCTTTTCGAGGATGCGTGTGTCGCCTATGTTGATGTGCGTTCGGCCCGCAATAACTGTTTTCTGACAAGGATCATGCAAACCTGATGGATGATATTCACGACCTGCCCGCACTAGCGCTTGCCTGGCATCGCAATGGCCGCGCTGTCGCGATTGCGACTGTTGTGCAGACCTGGGGCTCTGCACCCCGCCCGGTGGGAAGTCAGCTGATCATTGATGGTGATGGCGGCATGGAGGGCTCGGTCTCGGGCGGCTGTGTTGAGGGGGCGGTGATTGTCGAGGCGCTGGAGGCACTGTCAGATGGCACCCCCCGTGTACTGGAGTTTGGCGTGAGCGATGACGAGGCATTCGCCGTTGGCCTGGCTTGTGGCGGTGAGATCAAGATATTGATTGAGCCTGTCGGCACCGCCTTGCCCCTGCCTGTTGTGGAAAAGCTGGTTGCGGCCCGCCTGCAAGGTCAGCCCGTCGCCTATGTCGCGGATTTACAGGGCGGTGCGCCGCAGATTATGCAGATGTCTGCATATCCAGAGCGCTTTCGTTTGGATCGTTCGGGTATCGAACCTGACGGCCGTTATTTTGTCGGCGTGCATAATCCCCCTTTGCGAATGATCATCGTGGGGGCGGTCCATATTGCCCAATTCCTGGCCCCGATGGCCCGTTCCTGCGGTTTTCAGACCGTTTTGGTCGACCCGCGCAGCGCCTTTGGGGCGGAACAGCGGTTTCCGGGGGAAACGATCATTGAGTATTGGCCGGATGAGGCAATTTTGGCGCTGAAACCGGATACGCGGACGGCAATTGTCACTTTGACACATGACCCGAAATTGGATGACCCCGCAATAATGACCGCATTGCGCGCGGATGTGTTTTATCTCGGCTGTCTCGGATCGACCCGTACCCATGCGAAAAGGATCACGCGGTTGCAAGCCGCTGGATTTGGCACAGAAGATATCGCGCGCATTCATGCGCCGGTGGGGCTGGATATCGGTGGGCGCCAACCGGCTGAGATCGCCGTGAGCGTGATGGCTGAGGTGATCACAGCGCTCCGGGCGGCGAAGTAAAGAACACCGGTTTGCCACTTTTTTAGCCAGCTGCGCGATCTCGAAGCGGCTTCCGATCGCGCAAACACAGCGCTGGCCCTGAAAACGGGGCGCGTGTCACTTGTGATGCTGCATGTGCATCGTCCACGCAATGCTGTCTAAGTGTCCTTAGAATATGATGCTCTGACCGGCCTAAATTACTGCCCGCAGGTTGGCTTGATTGCAATCAGCACCAATCATGTTGCTGACGCAGCGTAAGTTTCCGGTTCTCAACTGCGCAGGCCCGTGCTTAACTCGCGTTTAAGTAATGACGATTTGGGAGGATTGGAATGACAAGTGTAACCATGACCGTGAACGGCAAGCCCGTCACCAAAGAGGTGGAGGGGCGTATGTTGCTCGTAGATTTCCTGCGCAATGATCTGCGCCTCACGGGCACCCATGTGGGCTGTGATACGTCGCAATGCGGGGCCTGCGTTGTGCATGTTGATGGTGATGCGGTGAAGGCCTGCACGATGTTTGCCGCCGAAGCCGATGGTGCCGAGGTTGCCACGATCGAAGGGCAGGCAAATGCCGATGGTTCGCTCAATGTCATTCAACAGGCCTTCCAAGATCACCACGGTCTGCAATGCGGGTTTTGTACGCCGGGTATGGTGATGTCTGCAGCCGCCTTGCTGAAAGAGAACCCCACACCGACCGAGACTGAGGTGCGCGACTATCTGGAAGGCAACCTGTGCCGTTGCACCGGCTATCATAACATCGTCAAGGCCATCATGGCTGCGTCCGGCCAGGACGTTGAGACAATCGCCGCCGAGTAATTCATAGACATCTCAGCCACCGCGCGGGGAGGCGCAGGCAGCTGAAAAGGGAGGACTATAGATGCCAAAGGATAGTGGAATCGGTGCCAGTTCAAAGCGCCGCGAAGATGTGCGGTTCCTGACAGGGGCCGGAAATTATACAGACGACATAAATATTTACGGCCAGACCTATGTGCATTTCCTACGCGCTGATGTGGCCCATGCAACGATCAATGCAATTGACACCAGCGGGGCAGAAAGCATGCCGGGCGTTGTGCGCGTTTTCACCGGCGCTGATTTTGAGGCTGTGGGCGGCATCCCATGCGGATGGCAGGTTACCGACCGCCACGGCGAACCGATGCAAGAGCCCCGCCATCCCGTCATCGCCCATGGCAAAATTCGCCATGTCGGCGAAATCGTTGCGGCCGTCGTGGCCGAAAGCCTTTCGGAGGCGCGCGATGCGGCAGAGGAGATCGCGCTGGATTTGACAGAGCTGCCCGCCGTTGTCGACATGAAGCAGGCTGCGGAAGGAGGCACCAAAGTGCATGACGATCTTACCTCGAACATCTGCTATGACTGGGGTTTTGTTGAAGAAAACAAGGGCGCTGTGGATGAGGCGATCAAAAATGCGGCCCATGTGACTACGCTTGAGTTGGTCAATAACCGCCTTGTTGCCAATCCGATGGAGCCGCGTGTGGCTGTGGGTGAATATTCCCGTGCCGATGACATGCATACACTGCACACAACCAGTCAGAACCCACATGTTATCCGCTTGCTGATGGGTGCCTTTGTTCTGAATATCCCTGAACACAAACTGCGCGTTGTTGCCCCGGATGTTGGCGGTGGGTTTGGTACAAAGATCTTCCATTACGCCGAAGAGGCATTTTGTACCTTTGCAGCAAAGGCCGTAAACCGTCCGGTCAAATGGACTTCGACCCGCTCAGAGGCGTTTATGTCTGATGCGCATGGCCGTGATCATGTGACCAAGATCGAACTTGCCTTGGATGCGGATAATAACTTTACCGCCATTCGCACCGAGACTTACGCCAATATGGGCGCGTATCTGAGTACCTTCGCTTCATCAGTGCCCACATGGCTGCATGGCACATTGATGGCCGGCAACTACAAGACGCCGCATATCTATGTGAATGTCAAAGCGATCTTTACCAATACCGTACCAGTCGACGCCTATCGTGGTGCCGGGCGGCCCGAAGCAACATTCCAGATCGAGCGTGTGATCGATAAGGCCGCGCGCGAGCTGGACGTAGACCCGATTGCCTTGCGCCGTCAGAACTTTGTCACCGAATTCCCATATGCCACGCCTGTGGCTGTGGAATACGACACTGGCGATTACGACGCGACCATGAATAAGCTTGAGGAAATCGCCGATATTGGCGGTTTTGCGGCACGCCGCGCAGAAAGCGAGGCCAAAGGCAAGCTGCGCGGTCTTGGCGTAAATTGCTACATCGAAGCATGCGGTATCGCACCATCCAACCTTGTCGGACAATTGGGCGCCCGTGCCGGGCTGTATGATGCAGCGACCGTACGCGTGAATGCCACCGGTTCGATCTCGGTTATGGTGGGTGCCCATAGTCACGGGCAGGGGCAT
This sequence comes from Yoonia sp. BS5-3, assembly GCF_038069655.2. NCBI lineage: Bacteria > Pseudomonadati > Pseudomonadota > Alphaproteobacteria > Rhodobacterales > Paracoccaceae > Yoonia > Yoonia phaeophyticola. The sequence continues at coordinate 3,390,548 of NZ_CP150951.2, read as the reverse complement.
GAAACATCCTTTCCGCAAGTCCTGTCTGAGATGATCGGGATTTCGGAGGATCAGATTGATATTGTCCATGGCGACACCTCGAAGATCCCGTTCGGCATGGGCACGTATGGGTCCCGTTCCTTGGCCGTTTGCGGCTCGGCCATGGTGCGCGCTGCGGAAAAGGTCATTGATAAGGCCAAGAAAATTGCAGCCCATCTGCTTGAGGCGTCGGATGCGGATATCGAGTTGAAAGATGGTCAATTCAGTGTCGCGGGGACGGACAAGTCCGTCGCTTGGGGTGATGTGACTTTGGCGGCCTATGTACCGCATAATTATCCGCTTGAGGATATTGAGCCTGGATTGGAAGAAACCGCGTTCTATGACCCGGCAAATTTCACATATCCTGCAGGGGCTTATGCGTGTGAAGTTGAAGTCGATCCAGAGACCGGACAAGTGACCATCGAGCGTTTTGCGGCTGCCGATGACTTTGGTAATGTCATTAATCCAATGATCGTCTCGGGACAGGTTCATGGGGGGATTGCCCAAGGTGTTGGGCAGGCCTTGCTGGAAAACTGCGCCTATGACGAAAATGGTCAGCTGATCAGTGCATCCTATATGGATTATGCGATGCCGCGCGCGGCTGACCTTCCTTTTTATAGCGTTGATCATTCGTGCCAAACGCCCTGCACACACAACCCGCTGGGTGTCAAAGGTTGCGGTGAAGCTGGCGCAATCGGATCCCCCCTCGGTCGTAAACGCAGTCATTGATGCGCTGCAATCGGGCGGTAAGGACGTCACCCATATTGATATGCCTCTGACGCCAACCCGCGTCTGGGATGCCATGAACAACGCGTAAGGGAGAACGCTCATGTATGCTTTTGAAATTGAACGCCCCTCGACGATCGCAGATGCGGTTGCAGCGCTGAAGACCGACGATGCACAGCCGCTTGGTGGCGGGCAGACCCTGATCCCCACACTGAAGGCGCGTTTGGCAATGCCGAGCGCTTTGGTCAGTCTGTCGGCAATTCCCGAGATGAAAGGCATTTGCCTGTCAGATGACGGGATGCTTTGCATTGGTGGGGCGACGACCCATGCGAAAGTGGCGCAAGAGGCGGCTGTCCACTATCCAGCGCTGGCGGGTTTGGCTGCGCATATCGGGGATCCGGCCGTGCGCAATCGCGGGACGATTGGTGGTTCGATCGCCAATAACGATCCGTCTGCCTGCTATCCTGCGGCTGCGTTGGGGTCGGGGGCGACTATTATCACCAACACGCGTGAGATTGCGGCCGATGACTTTTTTGAAGGTATGTTCGGCACCGCCCTGGACGAGGGTGAGGTCATTACGGAAGTACGGTTCCCCATTCCGCAGAAGGCAAATTATCAAAAATTTGTCCAGCCTGCATCCCGTTTTGCGTTGGTTGGTGTTTTTGTGACGAAATACGCAGATCGTGTGCGCGTTGCTGTAACAGGGGCATCCGATGACGGGGTTTTCCGGTGGTCCGAGGCTGAAGCGGCGCTGTCTGCCGATTTCTCTGCAAATGCGCTTGAAGGTATGACGATCTCTGCAGACGGTATGATCGCGGATCTGCACGGATCAGCGGCGTATCGAGCCCATCTGGTTGGCGTGATGACGAAGCGCGCAGTTGCGGCCTGCTGAATGTGAATAAGGCCCTCGCGTTGCGGGGGCCTTTTGAGTGTCGCGAATATTTTTCTCGAAAAATATTCTGGGCGATCAAATTTCGAGAAATTTGATCTATTTCGGAAGCGGTCCAATCAACATGACCATCTGACGGCCTTCCATCTTTGGGAAGTTCTCAACCCGGCCGGCTTCTTTCGTGTCCTCGGCAACACGTTCCAATAACTCGCGCCCCAATTGCTGGTGTGCCATCTCGCGGCCGCGGAAGCGGAGCGTGATCTTCACCTTGTCGCCATTTTCCAAAAACTTGAAGACGTTGCGCATTTTTACATCGTAATCGTGGTTGTCCGTGTTCGGTCGGAACTTAACCTCCTTGATTTCGATGGTCTTTTGCTTCTTACGCGCTTCAGCTTCTTTCTTCTGGGTTTCGTATTTGAACTTACCGTAGTCCATGATCTTGCAGACCGGCGGTTTCGCATTGGGTGAGATTTCAACCAGGTCCAGCCCAGCATCTTCTGCCATTACCAATGCGCGTTCGGGTGTCACGACACCAACATTTTCGCCTTCTGCCCCGATCAGTCTAATCTCATTGCCGCGAATGCGGTCATTGATCCGGGGGCCGGTATCGCGCTGTGGAGGCGCGTTATGGGGTCTGCGTCCTATGATCTTTATCCTTCGGTTGTTCCGTTGAGGGTCTGGCGCAAAGTAAACGTCGCTCTGTCTGGCTTCAACCCGCAAAGATGGGGTTTCCTGCCGATTTTTCCCCGTGGTTTGCCCTTTTCCTTCCCTAGTCGGTCTGACATATCCCCCGACAAGGACCAGTGGGGGTCCAAAAGTCATTCATAGAAAGGATGAACCACATGCGCGCCATCGCGATTTTAGTTGTTATCGCTGTTTTGGGTTTTTTTGGATATCAATATGCTGCCGAGGGCCGTGGTCCAGCGGCAGCTGTTGGCGTCTTAACCGGCGCAACCGCTAAGGCAGAGGCCGAGGCGGCCAGAGTTGCAGCGGAAGCAGAGGCAGCAGCCCAAGCCGCTGCAGAGGCAGAGGCGGCAGCCCAAGCCGCCGCCGAAGCTGCCGAGGCCGAAGCCCAAGCCGCCGCTACAGCCGCAGCAGAGGCCGAAGCGCAGGCCGCCGCAGACGCCGCTGCTGCTGAGGCCGAGGCAGCCGCTGCTGCCGAAGCCGCTGCACAAGCTGCTGAAGAGGCGGAGGCCGCTGCAGCCGAGGCTGCCGCACAAGCCGCTGCAGAGGCCGAAGCAGCTGCTGCAGAGGCAGCTGAGCAAGCCGCCGCCGAAGCTGAAGCTGCTGCAGCGCAAGCTGCCGAAGAAGCCGCCAGTGCAGAAGCGGCTGCCGCCGAAGCTGTCGAGGAGGCAACTGAGGAAGTCGCCGACGCCGCTGCGGACGCTGCTGAGGAGACAAGTGCATCTGTTGAAGAGCTGCTGACTGTCGACGGCTTTGATATCGATCAAGTGATGGCACTGCTGGACGATTCCGACGTCTCTGTTTTGGAGAAGACAACGCTGAGCACAGCACTTGACGCGGCAAAGGACAATCCGGAATTGCTGGAGCCTGTGCTGACGCAGTTGAAGGCGGCGCTGGGTCTGTAAGCCACCGGCATCAATGAAAAAGGGGCCGCACCAGTTTTGGTGCGGCCCCTTTTTTTGTCTGACGTTCGCGTTTAGTCCAAAAACGCCTTTTCAACGACGTAATGCGCGGGCTTAGAGTTTGCCCCTTCTTCCAGCCCATAGTCTTCGAACATCTCTTTCAGTTCGAGGTTGAAGGCCAGGTTCCCGCAGATCATCGCCCGATCGGTTTCAGGGTTGAGAGGCGCAACGCCGAGATCAGCAAAGGCTTCACCTGATTTCATCAGATCGGTGATCCGGCCCATCTTTGGGCTCTCTTCACGCGTTGTCGTTGGGTAGTATTTGATCTTTTTCCAAAACCCTTCGCCGATGAGCTCATTAAGCAGCTCATCTTCTTTCAGGCTTTCGATCAGGTCGCGGCCATAAGTTAGCTCACCCACTTCGCGGCAGGTGTGCGTGATGATAACCTCATCATAATCCTCATAGGTCTGCGGCTCGCGCAGGAGCGAGGCGAAGGGGGCAAAGCCGGTACCTGTCGCAAAGAACCATAGCCGTTTGCCGGGCAACAGCGCGTCATGCACTAGGGTGCCAACGGGTTTGGGGCGAAGGATAATCTCGTCACCGACCTTGATGTGCTGCAGCTTCGATGTCAGCGGCCCATCAGGTACTTTAATCGAATAGAATTCCATCTCTTCATCCCAAGCCGGAGAGGCGATTGAGTAGGCGCGCAGCAATGGTTTTTGCTTACCGGTTTCGGGATGCGGGTCGCCCATCAGGCCGATCATCACGAATTCGCCCGAGCGAAAGCGCAAGGATGCAGGCCGGGTGCAGCGGAAGCTGAACAGCCGGTCGGTGTAGTGTTTCACGTCGGTCACCGTCTGCGCATCGGGCAGGGCGGGGACGGCTTTTGCGGTTGTTTCAGTCACTGGTTTTTGCTCGGTCATGTATTTTGGCGGCCCCTATAGGACCGCCCTCCGTCTTAGTTATTGTTCTGTATCAGGGAAAGGGGCGACGTTAACCGCGCACCCGGGCCTGATAATCGTGTTCTTGCCAATCAGCGCGGAAACGCCATTGGTCTTCAGGCTGGCGCGAGGCTAGCGCATCGTCAATTTCCACCTCGTCAAAGCCCGACCGGCGCGCCATCGCGTATTGGTCGGCCAAAACGTGGCCTTTGGCGCGCAGCCGTCCTTCAAAGCCAGCCCGCCGCAGCATGGCCGCCAGAGTAAACCCACGGCCATCCGCAAACGACGGAAAGTCGATGCGGATCATAGAGGCCGAGGTTAGTGCGCCCAAGGCATCAGGTGCAGTATCCGAGGCAAGGTCAATGGCAAAATCGCTGTCATTGGCTGCCACTTCATCCAAAGGCACAAAACTGCCTGTCCAATCATCAGTTTTGAAACCAGAATCGGTTACGAGTACGCTCATGCTGCTTGTCCTGATCTGACGGGCTTGCCGTCTACAAAGTGAATTCCGCATTCGGTTTTGTCGCTGTCGCGCCAGCGCCCGGCGCGCGGGTCTTCATCGCCGCTTACCCGGCTAGTGCAGGGCATACAGCCAATTGACGGGTAGCCTTTGGCGACCAGCGGATGGCGGGGCAGGTCATACTTTTTCATATAGTCCTGCACGTCTTTGGCTGTCCAATCGGCCAGCGGGTTGATCTTGATCTTTGCCCCGTCCTTTTCGAACAACGGCATCTGGCTACGCTGACCGCTTTGATAGCGTTTGCGCCCGGTGATCCAGCCACCGAAATCATTCAGCGCCTTGTTCAGCGGGCGTGTCTTGCGCAGATCGCAGCAGGCGTCGGTATCGGCCTGGTGCAGCAGCCCATCGACGTCCTCGGTAAAGACCGCGTTCCGGTCAGGTGTGATGATCCGCAGATCCGTCAACCCCAGCAGTTCTGCCACCTCGCGCTGATATTGTAGCGTTTCGGGGAAAAGCATTTCGGTATCCAAAAAGATAACCGGGGTCACCTTATCGATCTGCGCCACCATGTGAAGTAGCACCACGGCTTCGGCCCCAAAGGACGACACCAGCGCGATCGGCCCGATCTGCACATCTTCAAGCGCATGCTTGAGGATCGTCTGCGCGTCGGATTTCCGGTGTAGCGTATTTCTGCGCTCTGCGAGTTCTTTAAGCGGCATCGGCTTTTTCCTCGGCTGGGTAGAGGATCGCCTTGAACGGCTCCATCCCCAGACGGCGATAGGCCTCAAGGAAAGTTTCCTCGGGGTTTTCGCGCAGGTCCAGATAACCTGTCACCAGACGTTCGATGGCAGGCACGATCTCTTCTGCGCTAAAGCCGGGGCCTGCGCGCGTGCCGATGGTGGTCGTCTGTGTGCCGTCGCCGCCCAGTGTGATCTGGTAGTTTTCCACGCCCGCACGGTCGAGCCCGAGAATGCCGATATGGCCCACATGGTGGTGCCCGCAAGCATTGATGCAGCCCGAGATTTTGATCTTCAAAGCGCCGATATCATGTTCGATCTTCAGCTCGTCAAAGCGGGTTGCGATCTCTTGCGCAATCGGGATCGAACGGGCGGTGGCCAGCGCGCAGTAATCCATCCCGGGGCAGGCGATGATGTCGGACACAAGGCCAATATTGGCTGTGGCCAAATCAGCTTCGCGCAGCGCCGCATAGATCGCTGGCAGGTCTGATTTATGGACATGCGGGAAGATCACATTCTGTTCATGGCTGATCCGCAGCTCATCATGGCCGTATTGTTGGGCCAGATCAGCCAGCACACGCATCTGGTCAGAGGTCGCATCGCCGGGGGTGGCCCCGTGCTTTTTGATGCTGACCGATACGATGGCATAGCCCTCGGCACGATGCGCGGACAGATTGGTGTCTGTCCAAGACCGAAACGCAGGGTTCGCGGCGCGCGCGGCCTCATATCCGTCGGTGGATTTCTGAGCGAAATCAGGGGCTGCAAAGGCTTTCTTGATGTCTTTCAGGAGGTCTTGATCGTAACCGATGAAATCCTCGCGGATGGCGGCAAAGCGCTCTTCCACCAGCTCTTGGATCTTCTCCAGCCCGTTTTCGTGTACGGTGATCTTAATCCGTGCCTTATACTTGTTGTCGCGGCGTCCCAGCAGGTTGTAGACGCTGACGATAGCCTCGCAATAGGGCAGCAGGTCTTCTTTGGGCAGAAAGTCTTTGATGACTTTCCCAACCATGGGCGTGCGGCCAAGCCCGCCGCCGACGATCACCTGAAAGCCAACCTCGCCTGCATCATTGCGCACGATCTGCAGGCCGATGTCATGGGCGCGCACGACGGCGCGATCTTCGGCAGCCCCGGTAACAGCGATTTTGAATTTGCGCGGCAGGAACTGGAATTCGGCATGGTCGGTCGACCACTGGCGCAGCAGCTCGGCATAGGGGCGGGGGTCTTCGATTTCATCGGCTGCGGCGCCTGCGAAATGGTCCGCTGTCACATTGCGGATCGTGTTGCCGCTGGTCTGGATGGCATGCATTTCCACGTCAGCCAGAGCCTCTAGCATATCAGGCACATCTGGCAGTTTGGGCCAGTTGTACTGGATATTTTGGCGGGTGGTGAAATGGCCATAGCCCTTGTCCCACTTGTCCGCGATGAAGGCGAGCTGGCGCATTTGGCCGCTGTTCAGCGTGCCATAGGGAATGGCGACGCGCAGCATATAGGCGTGCAATTGCAGATAAAGGCCATTCATCAGGCGAAGCGGCTTGAATTCATCTTCGGTCAGCGAGCCATCGATGCGGCGTTCAACCTGGCCGCGGAACTGGGCCACGCGGCTGCGCACAAAACCTTCGTCAAAGTCGTTATACTTATACATGTTGTGTTCCTTCGCGTCCCGGACTTGATCCGGGACCTCATGGTTAACGTGGAGGTCCCGGGTCAGGCCCGGGACGCGTGGTCTGCTTGTTTGCCGTGGTCGTAGTTCGAGGGGCCGCGCGTGCGGAAATCCTCGCGGAAATGGGTGGGTTCAGGGCCTTCCGGTCCTGCCTTGGCGTCTGCCAGATAGGCACCGGCGATTTCGTCAACCCGGGCTTGACCTTCCAGCAGGCGCAGGTCGGCATGGGCCTCATCTGTGATCAGCTCGGCCTCGCGCATGTCGCGGGTCCAGCGGTTGTCTTCGGTCAGCCAGACGGCGTCGCCCTCTAAAAGGGCGTTGGCGGTCACGACTTTGGGTGTGAAAGCACGGGGCATTAGGCAAGCTCCTTCAGGGTCTGGGCTTGAGAGACGGCCGCGCGCGGGGCGAGGCCATAGAATGTGATGGCAGGGCCTTGCAGGTTGGCGCGGCTCAGCGTTGGTTCAAGTTCGGCCAGCGTCGTTGCGATGATCTGTTGATCGGCGCGGCTGACGTTTTCGATAATGGTCACAGGCGTTGCCGGATCGGCGCCATGCATCAGCAGGCGCCCCTGAATGAACCGGGCGGATTTCTTGCCCATATAGATCGCAGCCACTTCGCCGGGGCGGGCGAGGGCGGTCCAATCGTGATCGGCATAGCCTTTGGTGTCGTGCCCGGTGATCAGGCGAATGACCGAGTTCCGGCCGCGTCTTGTCAGGCTTTGCCCGATATTTGCAACGGCTGCTGAGGCGGCTGTGATGCCGGGGACGATGCGATAGCTGATGCCTTCGGCCTCAAGCGCTTCGACCTCTTCGTCAAGCCGCCCAAATACAGTTGGATCGCCGGCCTTCAGCCGCACGACATGATGCCCATCCAGCGCGTGCTGCACGATCAACGCGTCGATATCAGACTGTTTCATCGAAGGGCCAAAGCCGGTCTTGCCCGCATCAATGATGATCGCTTCGCGGCGGGCGAGTTCCAGAATTTCAGGCGTGACCAGACGGTCGTGGATCACCACATCCGCCTTATCCAGAGCGTTGCGCGCCTTCAGCGTCAACAGTTCTGGATCACCCGGGCCTGCGCCAACAAGATCCACATGGCCTTGAACCGCGCCGGTCATCACATGATCATCCAGCAGGTTTTCCAAGGCAGGCAAAACGCCAGCCTCGCCATACGCAGCCACCGCCTTGGGGCCTTTGTTGAAATAAAAGGCCGACCAGAAATCGCGGCGCTTGCGGCCCATGGGCAGCACATCAACCGCATGGCGGAAGGTTTTACCGATGCGGGCCAGCACACCCAGCGAGGATGGCAGCCGCTCTTCCAAGTCCGCCTTGATCGCGCGGGCCAGCACGGGGGCTGCGCCTTCGGTGCCGATGGCCACGGTCACCGGATCACGATCGACGATAGCGGGGGTGATGAACTGGCTTTCGGCCAGATTGTCCACGATATTTGTCAGCGCGCCTTCGGCCTGCGCAATCGCGGTCACCCGGGCGTCTTCGACGTCATCCTCATTGGCCGCATAGAATAGCGAAGCGCAAAGGGCATCGCCGGGCTCCATGGCCCGTTCGATGATCTGCAGCTTGCCTGCGGCGGCCCATTTGCGGATGTCTGGGGCGATCTCAGCCGCGATAACGGTCAACCGCGCTTCGGTTTTCATCAAGAGGCGCAGCTTGGCCATGGCCGCATCACCCCCGCCCGAAAGGACGATCCGGCGGCCAGCGACGGCAAGGAAGATGGGAAAATGCTGCATTTGGCTCTCTGGCTGGCTGTGATTTCTTGCCTTCAATATAGAATAATGTTCTTTGTGTTGCGCCCCCTCGGGTGTAACTAAGGACATATGTTCTGGGTCTTGCGGAATTAGGATCGCCTGTCCTGCGAATAAGGAGAAATAAGAATGTCTGTACGGATCGATGCCACAGACCGGAAAATCCTTGCGGCCTTGCAGGCTGACGCAGCGCAATCATTGGATGAAATTGCCAAGACTGTCGGCTCGTCCAAGACCCCTGTCTGGAATCGCATAAAGAAGATGCGAGAGGCAGGCATTATTGGCCAACAGACCGTTTTGCTGGACGCTGAAGCCTTGGGGTTTGAGGCTTGTTTTTTCGTGTTGATCCGCACCTCAGAGCATGACGCGGAATGGCAGGGGAAATTCCTGTCCGCCCTGCGCGCGCGCGCCGAGGTGCAAGAGGCGCACCGGCTGGCGGGGGATATTGATTACATCCTCAAAGTCCGGGTGCAGAACGCCCGAGCCTACGACACCTTCTACCAAGCCCTGATTTCAGAGGTGAAGGTGCACAATGTGACCGCGCTTTTGTCGATGGAAGAGATCAAATCGACGGTGGCGCTGCCACTGTAGCGTATAGTCGCGCCAATGACCCGGGCACCGCGATAAGTCATAACCTGACTAGAAAGTGAGTGTTTGGGCGTTGTACCTTGAACATTTCATGGTAATTTGCAGGTTGATCAAACAATTATGCATTTCAAATAGGTGACGCCATGCTCAGCAGACGCCATTTCATCCAGACCTCCACCGCTCTTTTTTCGGCCCCAATTGCTGGGGTCGCTTGGGCGCAAGACGCCACAGAGTCTCTGAACCCTGATGACGCAACCGAAGCGGGCTACCCGACGGCCGATGAAACGGCTGATGCAGCTGTCGAGGTTGAAGAAGAACCGGTGCGCCGCCCGGTATCACCGCCATCACGTTGGGCAGGGTGGGATGCGCGGGTGACACCGCGCGACTATGATCCGTTCACGTCCAATCCTTGGGGCCTGCATCCCCGTTTTCTGCCGACAATTGTGCAGGCAAACGATAATCTGAGAGCCGGTGACATCCATGTGGATGCGGTTGCACGGTATCTCTATCATATTCGCGCCGATGGGACGGCCCTGCGCTATGGCGTGGCGATTGCACGCGGCAATCTGTACGAACCCGGTACTTACACGATCCGGCGCAAGGCGAAATGGCCAACGTGGCGCCCGACAGATGAAATGATCGAACGTGATCCGCGCAGCTTTGAGCAATTCAAGGATGGTATGGATGGTGGACCGCGTAACCCATTGGGGTCACGCGCCTTTTATCTCTTTGTGGGGCGCCGGGATACCTATTTGCGTATCCATGGCACGCCGTCACCGCGGTCTATCGGTGGCCGGGCAAGCTCGGGCTGCGTGCGGATGGTGATGGCGCATATCATTGACCTTTATGATCAGGTCAATACCGGCTCGACCGCGGTGCTATACGCTGCCTAAGGGATGTGCCCCCAGCATATGTCTGCTGGGGGTTTCATAGATTACTGATCAGCGCTTTCTTCGGGCACACTCACGCAGATGGGGCGGCCCCTTTGGCTGCGTAGCGGGATCAGGGTTGTCTCAACCGGACCCGCATGATTGTACCAATAGCAATTGTCTTCAGGGAGCAACACGACCTGGTCGAGGTTCTGGTTGGGGCCCACGATTTCGGTGACATTGGCGGGCAATTCTTCGATAAATGGATTGCCATCAACGCCAGGGGGTGGTGCGCAGCCTGCAACCGTCGCAGCTGTCAAAATCAGAATGTAGTTTCGAAACGTCATAGTCTTTAATCCTTCTCGCGCCTGACAAAAAGCATTTCGCCGTGCCGGGCGCAACTGGCAGATGGCGCTCAATGACTTTTTTGCGAGCAGGTATGGAAAACCTTACTCAGTATGAACGATGTTCATATTTCTGTTGATTTGTGATTTTGCAGCATGTAGCACCTTGATCATTGTTCAAAAAATGGAGCAGAGCAATGAATGGTTTTCAATCACTTTGTTTGGTGGGTGTGTTTGCGGGTCTTGCAGGATGCGCCAGCCCAAGCGCCCAACATGCGGCCCAATCAGCAGATCATAGCGCCCAGGCAACCAGCCATGGCGCGAGCGCAGCGGCGTCGGGCGCGGCTACCGTCGCCGCTGTTCCTGTCGTTGCGGCTGGCGCGGTCCTGGCCGTAACAGGGGCAGCGCTTGAGGAAGTGGGAACAGCTTCGGTGCAAGCGGGCACGGAAGCGATTGAGGCGGGGGTCGCGCCAGCCGGAGCGACCACATGTACCGCGCAGCCTGCCATGCAAGGTGCCGTCGTTTGTGTGGTGCCGGATGGCCCGCCTGCATTGAATTAAGGGGTGGCGATCATGCGACGTTTTCTGAAAATCTTGATAGTGACGCTTTCTTTATTGATGCCGTTGCAACTTGCGGCAGGCAGCAGCGCCGCTGGAAACCCTATCTTGCCAGCCGCCGAAGTTGCCGCGTTTTCCAATCGTGTTCAGCAGGATTTGGCTGCGCGGGGTGCGCGCGTCGCTATTGTGTCTCGGGTGGGGCGCGATCCATCTGTGCTGCCTGACGGGATCGATTACACACATGTTGCGTTTTGGGTCTATTCCCGGATCACCAAAGCGGACGGCAGCACTGGGACAGGGTATCGGATCTATAATCTATACCAACGCAATGGCGATTTGACGCGTAGCGAATTGGTGCAGGATACACCTGCCGATTTTTTTGCGGGTGCCCATAGTCTGGATGCGGGGGTGATCATTCCAGACCCCCGTTTGCAGCAAAAACTACTTCAGGTGATTACCAGCCCCACCTATGCGGCACTGCATAACCCGTCATATTCGGTTCTGGCCAATCCGACATCGTTGCAGTTTCAAAATTGCACGGAACATACGTTAGATGTGCTGATAGCTGCGCTATATGACACGCATGACCAGTCGCAAATCAAGGCGAATATTGCCGCACATTTTACAGCCCAGCAGGTCCAGTTGAACGGATTACAGAGATTGTTTGCTCCGGCTGCATCTCGGGCATTGACCACAGCAGATCATGGCGCGCAAGTGAGCACCGCAACATTTGGCGCGATACGGCGTTTCATGCAAAGTCATGAACTGACTGATCTGGCCTACCGGATCACACCGGATCGGTTGGTAAGGTTCTAACCAAAGGCCCGACGCGTTCCACGAAATGCTGTTGCATCGATAAGGTGCAGCAGCATCTGGGATGTATGACGTCGTTAATGGGTGCAGACCATCAATCGCTCTAGCCCATGAAAATGGTAAACATCGCCATAGCTGGGGTCTTCGGCCAAACGCAGATTTGGGTGCCTTGCGAAGAGTATTTGTAAAGCTATCCGAATCTCCAGACGGGCCAGTGGGGCACCGACGCAAAAATGAATACCCCCGCCAAAACTGGTATTTTGGGCACCCTTGCGGCTGGGATCAAACTGATTTGGGTGATCATAGGCGGCGGGGTCCCGGTTTGCCGCCCCTAGAAGACAGCCGATCTGATCACCACGCTGAAAGGACTGATCCCCGATCGTGACATCTTCATAAACCCAGCGGGTGAACATGTGCAGCGGGGGATCATAGCGGATGATTTCTTCAACACAGGTATCGGTGATGTCGGGTGACCCATTTTCCAGCAGGGCCTTGATGCCATTGCCCAGGGTATGAACAGTTGCTTCATGCCCGGCGTTCAGCAGCAAAATACATGTGGTGATCAGCTCATCTTCGGTCAGCTTTTCACCATCTTGTTCAGCGGCAATCAAGGTTGAGATCAGATCATCGCTCGGGCTTTTGCGGCGCTTGTCGATATAGCCGCGCATGAAGGCGGTAAAGTCATTGGTGGCAGCGATCGCATCCGCCTCGATTTGCGGGGTGCGGCGGGCCTGGTACATCGCGACCATCGCATTGGACCAGCGTAGAAGATCATCTGCGCGCTCTTCGGGCACGCCGAGAAGTCGGGAAATGATAATCACGGGCACCGGTTGGGCATAGACTGTCAGCAGGTCAAACGGCTCGGTCGGGAATGCATCGACCAGCGCGTTGCAGATTTGCGTCAAATCCGGTGCGAGGGCGGCAATGGTCCGGCTGGTAAAGGCCCGCAGGACCAGACCGCGCAGGCGCGTGTGCCGGGGTGGCTCAAGCTCAAGCATTGAATGGGCTTCGATCTCGTAAAATGGACGTAGCGCGGGCGGGATATCGGGTGCCAGTTCGGGGGGGCATTCACGGCCCATGCGCCTGTCACGCAGAACCGCTTGCACGGCTTTGTGACTGACGGCGCAGGCCATATTATAGTCAGACCACCAGAAAAAATCACCGCTCTGACGCGCCTGATCATAGAATGGATACGGGTTTTGCACAAAGGCGGGGTCGGTCGGTGATTGGTCAAACTTTTGCATATCGGCAGCTTTGGCGTACTGCGCTAGCCAATGCAAGCCGTGCTGGATATGCTGTTGGAATGAGCCGTTTTTTGAGACCACGCATCTTTATGATTGCCGCTTTTTTGGCCGCTGTGACGGTCTTTGCTGCGGGGGTCTGGTGGTATGGATACGTGGCGGCTTTGGGCCCGCTTGAACAGCGCGCCCGATCCGACTTGGCGCTCGCGTCAGACAGTCTGACGGGCGAGCTGCGCAGGTTTCGTGAATTGGCCGTGTTGACAGCAGATCACCCGCAGGTGCGCCCGGTGATGTCAGGCGCGGGCACACCCGACAGTTTGCGCCCGGTTCTGCAGGAAATTGCTGATAAGTCAGGTGCATTGGATATTTTGCTGGTCGATGGCGCAGGCCGGGCCGTTGTTGCGACGCAAGACGCGCGTCCGGTCGATCATCAAGGGCGCGCCTATTTTGAGCGTGCGATGGATGGGGCGCTGGGGCTTTCGCATCTTTATAGTACAACGCCCGGGCAGCGGGCCTTTGTTTTTGCGGCACCGGTTTTTTCGGCAGATGGTCCTGTGATTGGTGCTCTGCTCATTTACACCGATGTGGATGAGGTTGAGGCCTCATGGCGGGGCGCTTCGCCTGCGGTATTTTTTACGGACGCGTCGGGCGTCGTGTTTTTGTCGAACAGATCAGAGCTAGCGTTTCGGTATCGTACTGACGGCCCCGATCCGCGTCAGAGCGCGCCGCAGGTCAATTTCGCCCCGTTCACAGCATATTCCGAACGGCAAATTGGCAGATATCAGATTTGGACATTGGATGGCGGGCCATATTTGCCGGAACGCGCGCTGCATCTGACCGCGCCTTTGCCCGTGATTAATATGGTGGGCGAAGTGCTTGTCGATGTTGCACCCGCCCGTCAATTGGCGACGCTGCAAGCTGCCGTTGTCGCTGCGGTTTGTCTGGTGTTTGGGATGCTCTTGCTGATCACGACCCAGCGGCGTAGAACACTTGCCGCGCTTAACCTAAAACTCGAAGGACGGGTCGCTGATCGGACGGCCGCGCTCGAAAAGCTTAATGAAAACCTACGCCGCGAAGTGGCCGAGCGTGCGGCGGCCGAACTACGATTGCAAAAGGCGCAGGATGATTTGGTGCAGGCGGGAAAACTTTCGGCGCTTGGTCAAATGTCGGCGGGGATTTCACATGAGTTGAATCAACCGCTGACGGCGATCCAGTCTTTTGCAGAAAACGCACAAGGGTTTCTGGACCGCGAAAAGCCTGACATTGCAGCGCAAAATCTGGGCCGCATCTCTGAATTGGCCCGCCGTATGGGGCGGATCATTCGCAATCTGCGCGCTTTTGCCCGCCAAGAGGATGAGCCGCCAACAAATGTTGAACTGGTCGCGGTGATCGATGCGGTACTTGAAATTGTTGCCCCGCGCGCGCAGCAAGACGGCGTTGAATTGCTCTGGCAACGCCCCGACGCAGCTGTCATTGTGCGCGGCGGCGAGGTCCGCTTGCAGCAGGTAATCCTGAACCTTGTCACAAATGCGATGGATGCGATGGAAGAAAGCCACCCCAAGACCCTGACCATCGCGCTATCGGTCCAAGCTGGGCGCACGACGGTGTCGGTACGGGACACCGGCCCTGGTATTGCCGAACCTGAAAAGATATTTGATCCATTTTATACGACCAAAGCGATTGGGGCCGCCGAAGGCATGGGGTTGGGGCTGTCCTTGTCCTACGGCTTGGTGCAAAGTTTTGGCGGCGCTATTCGTGGACGCAATCACCCCGAAGGCGGGGCTGTTTTTACTGTTGAACTTGATTCCATCCAGCAAGAGGCTGCAGCATGACCTCTACCGTTTTGTTGGTCGATGATGATCGGGACATCCGCGAGGCGTTAGGGCAGACGCTTGAACTGGCCGATTTGATACCCGCTTTGGCAGGATCCTTTGTTGCGGCGAAAGACCTTTTGACCCCAACATTTGATGGGGTTGTCGTCTCAGACATCCGGATGCCCGGCCGGGATGGTTTCCATCTGCTGGACTATGTCCGCGAGGTGGATGCAGAGCTGCCTGTGATCCTGCTGACGGGCGAGGCGGATATCCCGATGGCTGTGCGCGCGATGTCGGCAGGGGCTTATGATTTTCTTGAAAAGCCTTGCGCGCCGCAAGACTTTGTCACTGTGATCAAAAGGGCGTTGAAAGCCCGGGCGCTCGTTTTGGAAAATCGGCGTTTGAAGGCTGCGCTTACCAGCGGGGATGCGGCGTCGCGGATGCTGTTTGGCAGTTCTGCCTTGGCAGAAGGGTTGCGCGATCAGGCGCGCGCTGCGGCAAAGGCAGGCACTGAGGTCCTGATCACGGGTGAGCCAGGATGCGGAACATCAAAAGTTGCCGAGGTCATCCATCTATTGTCGCGCCGCGCCGCGCATCCTTTTGTTAAACGGGCGGCGTCATCCTTAACGGGGGCGGGGCTGGCCGAGGCGTTTGAGGCCGCATCGGGCGGCACCTTGTATCTGGATGAGATCACCGGGCTTGATGCGGCCGTCCAGCTTCAGCTGCTTGATCAGCTTGATGCGGGGCAGGGGCCGTGTGTACTGGGTGCATCAACCCGCGATATGCAGGCGGCAATGGACACGGGCAGTTTTCATGCCGAACTATACTATCGGCTTGATATGATGGCGGTCCGCATCCCGTCTTTGCGTCAACGGCCCGAAGATATACCCGTTTTGTTTCGGCATTATGTGGCTCAGGCCAGCGAACAGGCCAATCTTACGCCGCCGCCGGTCACACCTGAATTGACGGCCAGATTGATGGCGCAGGATTGGCCTGGCAACGCCCGGGCCTTAATGAATGTCGCGATGCGGTTTGCCATGGGGCTAAGCGATATGGATGCGGGTGAAGGGCTTGGGCTCGCCGCGCAAATGGCCCAGATTGAGCGGTCATTGATCGTCTCGGCGTTGCAACGCCAGCAAGGGCGGGCGACAGATGTAGCGCGTGAATTGCAGCTGCCGCGAAAGACTTTTTACGACAAACTGGCGAAACATGGCCTGCGTGCCGAGGATTTTCGCAGGCCTTCTGCCTGACGACATGCGGCTATGACAATGCGCCCTATTGGGGCGGGTAAGTCACGATCAACTGTGCCGAATTTCGCATGACGCGGCCATGATGTGTGTGGTTTTCCGCACATGTGCCGATTGCGTTTCAGGTCATTCATAAGAAATTAGGTATATTTTTCAGCTATTTTGAGGGCCCGATCCATCCAGTGCGTAATTTTCTTGCGGCAGGTAGTGCTCCGGCGTTTTGTTAAAGCGCCGCTCTATATCGAGTGGGAAGAATTCCTTGGGAGGATATCATGACCTTTTTGAAAGCAGCAGCCGCAGCGGCTGCTATCTCTGTTTTGGCAACATCTGCACAAGCCGAAGGCGTAACCGGATGTGATGACGGTGAGATCGTCGTAAAGTTTAGCCATGTGACCAACACTGACCGCCACCCCAAAGGGATCGCGGCAACATTGCTGGCCGAGCGTGTGAACGCCGAGATGAACGGCGCGATGTGTATGGAAGTGTTTCCAAACTCGACACTCTATACAGATGAGCAGGTGATCGAAGCAATGCTACGCGGTGACGTGCAGCTGGCCGCGCCTTCGCTGTCCTTGTTTGAATCCATCACAAAAGCTTACCGCTTGTTCGATCTGCCATTCATGTTTGAGAACATTGAAGCCGTTGATGCATTCCAGGCATCCGAGGCAGGCCAGGCGATGAAAGACGCGATGCAGCGCCGCGGGCTGCAGGGTCTACAGTTCTGGCATAACGGGATGAAGCAGATCAGTGCGAATGTACCGCTCGAAGCGCCGATTGATGCGGATGGCCTGAAGTTCCGGGTACAGCCGTCCGACGTGCTGGTTGCGCAAATGGAAGCCCTGGGCGCCTCACCTCAGCCGATGGCCTTCTCCGAGGTGTATGGTGCGCTGCAAACAGGTGTTGTTGATGGTCAGGAAAACACCTGGTCTAACATCTACGGTCAGAAGTTCTTTGAAGTTCAGGACGGTATCACAGAAACCAATCACGGCATTATCGATTACCTGGTTGTTGCGTCGGTTGATTGGCTGGATAGCCTTGAGCCAGAAGTACGCGATCAATTCCTGACAATCCTCGACGAAGTTACCCAGACGCGGAACGGTGAATCCACCCGTGTGAACGCGGAAAACCGTCAGGCGATCCTGGATGCAGGCGGTATCGTCCGCGAGCTGACAGCCGAACAACGTGCGGTGTGGGTCGAAGCCATGAAACCGGTTTGGGATCAGTTCGCCGATGATGTTGGTCAGGAAAACATCGACGCGGCGCAGGCGATTAACGACTCGCTTTAAGTTGCTGAACTGACAATGGCGGCCCGTTCTTGCGGGCCGTCCTTGCTTGCCGTCCCGGGGGAGGGGAATAATGAGCAGCAAATACGCGCCCAAGGGGCCGGTTGGCCGTGCCGTGCACGGTTTCGAAGAAAATGCGATTGCGGTGTTGCTAGGGCTGATGACCCTACTGACCTTTGCAAATGTCGTTCTGCGCTACGGCTTTAACAGCTCGATTATCTGGAGCCTCGAGGTCGTGCTGGTCCTTTTTGCCTGGCTTGTTCTTTTTGGGGTGTCGTATTGCTTTAAGGTGACTGCGCATTTGGGCGTTGATGCGATCACAAACCTTCTTGCCCCGAAACCACGCAAAGTTGTCGCGTTAATTGCTGGCGCTGTTACGATTTTCTACGCTGTGATGCTGTTGAAAGGCGCGTGGGATCAATGGGCGCCGTTTGCCGATCTGCCGCCAACGACAGGGAAATGGTTCCCGACCGGTTTTGATACTGGGGCGCGGGGCCGCAGCTTCTTTGAAACAGACCAGATCCCGATGCTGGATTGGATGCGTTTTCTTGAAGACTGGATCAATTACGGCGAGCGTTACGACAAGATGCCGCGGATGGTCCCCTACACAATTCTACCGATTGCTGCCGTGCTCATTCTCTTTCGCGTGTGCCAAGCGGTGTGGCGCGTTTGGACGGATGAGGCCGATAGCCTGATCGTCAGCCACGAAGCCGAAGATGCGGTCGAAGAAGCCGCACAAACCCTTAGCAAAGAGGCTTGATCTGATGGAAGTTGCTCTTCTTTTTCTCATGATCGTTGGCCTGCTTTTGCTGGGCGTTCCGATTGCTGTATCGCTTGGGGTAAGCTCAATCATCTTTCAGTTGGCGTTTTCAGATACGTCGCTGGCTGCGGTGGCCCAATCGCTCTATCTGGCGATGGCCGGGCACTACACGTTGCTCGCGATCCCGTTCTTCGTTTTGGCGTCCTCGTTCATGTCGACCGGCGGTGTGGCCAAGCGGATCATTCGTTTTTCGATTGCGTGCGTGGGCCATTTGCAGGGCGGTCTGGCCATCGCTGGTGTCTTTGCTTGTATGATGTTCGCGGCCTTGTCCGGGTCATCGCCCGCAACAGTGGTCGCCATCGGCACAATCGTGATCGCGGCGATGCGACAGGTTGGATACACAAAGGAATTTGCGGCCGGTGTGATCTGTAACGCAGGCACGCTGGGCATCTTGATCCCGCCATCAATTGTGATGGTCGTCTATGCGTCTGCAACAGATGTCTCTGTGGGCCGGATGTTCCTTGCTGGTGTGATCCCAGGACTTTTGGCGGGCTTTTTGCTAATGGTGACGATCTATGTGATCGCCCGGATCAAGAATATGCCAAAAGGACAATGGCAGGGCTGGGGCGAAGTCTTCGCCAGCTTCCGCGATGCGGTCTGGGGGCTTTTGCTGATCCTGATCATCATGGGCGGTATCTATGGTCACCCTTGGGTGTCATTTGCCGATGGCTTTTCGCTTTTCTGGAAAAAGGGCGCGTTTACACCAACCGAGGCCGCCGCCGTTGCCGCTGTCTACGCCTTTGTCGTCGCGACCTTTGTTTACCGTGACATGGGGCCACTGGCTGCGCGCGACAGTGAAGGCAGTGTGTTCCAGGGTGAGGCCGTCAGCCTGTCAGCGGCGGCAGTGCCGCAAAAAGCAAGCCTGCTGCAGAAACCATGGGCATTGATCACGGCATTCTTTCACAAAGATACCCGTGAAACGCTGTTCGAAGGCGGCAAATTGACCATCACGCTGATGTTCATTATTGCCAATGCGCTTTTGTTGAAGCACGTGCTGACGGATGAGCAAATCCCGCAGCATATCGCGGGCGCGATGCTGGACGCGGGCCTGGGGCCGGTGACCTTCTTGATTATCGTCAACGTGATCTTGCTGATCGGTGGCCAGTTCATGGAGCCATCAGGGCTGATCGTGATCGTTGCACCACTGGTGTTCCCGATCGCGATTGAGCTGGGTATCGACCCCATTCACCTCGGGATTATCATGGTCGTGAATATGGAAATTGGGATGATTACGCCGCCAGTTGGGTTGAATCTGTTCGTTACATCAGGTGTCGCACAGATGCCCATGATGGCGGTTGTCCGGGCTGCACTGCCGTTCTTGGCTGTGCTGTTCATCTTCTTGATTATGATCACTTATATCCCGGCGATCTCGACGTTCTTACCGACCTATTTCATGGGGCCTGAGATCATCGTGAACTAACCTCGGCGCGGGCTCAAATTTCTAGAAATTTGAGCCCGCGGTCGCTCTGCATTATCAGGCATTTTCTAATGCCGTAATGATGGGTGAGAAGTCGGCGGCCTTCAAACTGGCACCACCCACCAAGGCGCCATCCACATTGGCGACACTGAAAATTTCGGCGGCATTGCTTCCTTTGACCGAGCCACCGTACAAAATGCGCATATGTGCACCATCGGCAAAGCGTGCCGTCAGGCGAGAACGGATATGGGCGTGAACCTCTGCGATCTGGGCGGTTGTGGGCACTTTGCCGGTCCCAATCGCCCATACGGGTTCATAAGCAATCACGGTGTTTTCGTGATCTGCACCGTCAGGAACCGATCCCGCAAGCTGACGGTCTATCACCGCCAGTGTCGTTTCGGCCTCGCGTTCGGCCAAAGTCTCGCCAATGCAAATGACGGCAATCAACCCGGCGTCATAACTGGCCTGCGATTTCGCTGCGATCATCTCGTCGGTTTCATGATGATCTGTGCGCCGTTCGGAATGCCCTGTCAAAACATAACTAGCGCCCGCGTCGGCAAGCATTTCAGCACTCAGATCGCCTGTATGCGCGCCGGATTCGCCCATGTGGCAATCCTGACCGCCAATATCAAAGGGCGTATCTTCGCACGCGCCGATCAGTGTCGCGGGGGGGCAAATCAGGATATCAACATCCGCATCGCCATGTTTATCCTCGAGATGTTTCAGCTCGATCAAACTGGCGCGCAGCCCGTTCATTTTCCAGTTTCCAGCGGCGAGTTTACGGGGCATGCGAGCTCCTGTCTGTGAATGCTTTGCGAAGTGGTAGCAAGCTGCTGCGCGAATTCCTAGGGGCGTTGCTGAACAGGTTCGCCCTACAGACCAAAGCTGGCCCTGCTGTCACTCAAGTGGCGTCGACAGCATGTTATTGGCGCCGGATGTACGGTTGAAAAGGACATGTTGTTTGGTGTATCGAAGCGCATGCTTTTGCAAATTTTCCATAGCGGGCGCAGATGCCACAGCGCTTTTCTAAGAGGGTGCCACCGCTGATCTTCTCAAGATCGGCGCAACCTTCCTTTTGGACAACCTATATGGAGATAGCAGATGTCTATTCCCCCCGATTTGGGCCATCTCGTGTTCGAGGTGCCAAACTTTGTAAGCCACGCGTTTTGCCGTGATGTCATCAGTCGGGCCCACTCAGATGGTTTTGCGGTGGCCACAATTAGCACCGAACGTGGTAGCGATGTCGTGCAAGACATTCGCAATAATGACCGCGTGATCTTCGATGATCGCGCGCTTGCGAACAGTCTTTGGCATAGGGCCGGATGTCATTTTGTGTCGCCCTTCAAGGGCCAGCGGGCCGTCCGCCTGAATGAACGGTTCCGTGTCTACCGTTATCGCCCTGGGCATTTCTTCGATTGGCATCAAGACGGCATCTTTACGCATCCTGATGGCAGCATCAGTCAGTTTACGATGATGATTTATCTCAATGAGGCGTGTGAAGGTGGAGGCACCAGCTTTGCGGATGTTCTATCGCCACATGTCTTTTGGGACTTCACCATCGCTCCACGGACCGGCAAAGCGCTTTTCTTCCATCACCCGCTGTCCCACAGAGGCGACCAGATCACATCTGGCGAGAAATTTGTCTTGCGAACCGACGTGATGTTTGAGTCGCCTCGCTAAGACAACAAGGCGAGTGTCTGGCGCGCGAGACGGCAGGCCTCGCTTGGATCATCCAATGCCGCGTCGGGCATCGACCAATAAGGCATGTTGTGGAACTGCTCTGCGCCATCCCCTGCCATTTCCAAGGCGAGGTCGCCTGTCGATTTCAGATATAGCCGACCTTCGCTGCTCATAAGTGCGAAGACAGTGCCACCTTGATAAAGGCAAATACCGCCAAACATTTTACGGATTGTCACAGATCCAAGGTCGGAAAACAGATCGACGGCAAAGGCGATATCCCCATCGCCAAGCGCCATTATTTTGCGATGTTCTCATCGAACTTGATCGACTCGCCGCAGCCGCAGGCATCAACCACATTGGGGTTGCGGAACTTGAAGCCAGCCTCAAGCAGGCTGACCTCATAGTCGATTTCGGTGCCAAAAAGGAACATTTGCGCCATAGGGGCAATCATCACCCGGGCGCCCTGATGTTCGACCACTTCGTCATGAGGGTCGACCTCATCGACGTAGTCCATGGTATATTCCATCCCCGCGCAGCCGCCTTTCTTGACGCCAATCCGCAGCCCTTCATGCCCGTCCTTGGACATCAGTTTTGCGATCTGTGCTGCGGCTTTATCTGTGATCGTGACGGCCTGCTTGCCGGGAATACCGAACATGAGCGTTCTCCTTTGTTCGGAAAGATAAGCATACCGGGGCGGCCCGGCAAGGGACCGCCCACGGCGAAGTGATTAAAGACCCATGCAATTGGCGTAATAGGTCGTGGTCGCAGGCCAGTCAGAGAAGACACCGACAACGCCCACATCCTGGGCCAATACGTCCAGCACTTCGAAATAGTCGCCATCCGTATCAACGACTTCGGTCACGGTCTGGTAGTACCAACCGCCGCCCGAGGCGAGCGGGCCAGAGCGTTCCAGCGTCCAGGTGATGATCTCAAGATCGGCCTCTTTCGCGGCAACAGCCAGGGCCGATGGCACCATTTCGCCGTCTTCGAGCGTGATCAGCATCCATAGCGGCGGCGCGATGAAATTGATGCCCATGGCTTTCAGCTCTTCCATGGTGTTCGGCCATGTGGCCGGATCAAGCGGTGAGTACCCTTCGATGTTGTACTCATCCATAAGGTAGACCGCCTGCGCACCGAATTCCGGTTCGTTTTCAACCCAGTAAAGGACATCTTCCAAGTTGAAAGACTGCAGCCAGACATCTGATGCAGGCACGCCAGCGGCTTTGTATTCGTCCACCAATTTCTGGGCGTAATCCTCTTGACTAAAGCCATCATGGGGCATCTCGACAGAGGGTGACTTCAGCTCAGGCGTGAACTTTGCGCCCAGATCGCGGAACAGCTCGATCGACTCCGCATGGGTCATCAACGTGGCGTTGTTCACATAGAGATCGGTGCGCCAAGTGGCTGTTCCGCCTAAATATTCCTCAGCCGTCGTGGCCGCACTGTTCGACGCGTCCATCTTGGGCGACAGCGTTTGGAACTCGGCCAAAGTCAGATCAGATGTGCGGCATTCGGCGCTGGCCTCTGTATCGCCCGAGGCGGCTGAAAACGGCGTCGTACATTGATCGGCCAGATCGGTGACCACGATGTTCGTCGTTGTGTGCAGGTCATTCTGGGCGTGACGGCAGACAAGTTCATGGTCGCTTGTAAAGGTCACGTCACATTCGAGGATGCCTGCACCCATCTGGGCCGCAGCGACGTTGGATTCGACGGTATGTTCAGGGAATAGCAGCGGGGCACCGCGGTGACCGATAGAGAAATCGGACCGCGTGGGCGTCTGGGCTGCGCATGATTCCAGTTGCGTTTTCAAGGGGCTGTCGGCCATCTGACTGATCAGGTAGGCGGGGCGGGGGCCATAGGTGAGGGCCGTATCAGCAATGGCCGTGCTGCCTGCGAAAGCGGCCAAAAGGGTGAGAGAAATGCGCGTCATAGCGTGCTCCATAGATGTTAACAGAGCTGGGATGACGCTGAATTGTAACGGAAAAATTTCGACTTTATGACGGTTTTACATAAAGCCCAGCTCAAGCCGGGCTTCGTCTGACATCATCTCCATACCCCATTGGGGTTCGAAGGTCATTTCCACATCGACCTGTTTGACCCCGGGCAAAGGTTCGACCGCGTCAGCCACCCAGCCGGGCATTTCCCCGGCAACCGGGCAGCCGGGCGCGGTGAGTGTCATGATAATATTCACGGCATTATCTTCTTTGACATCAATGGTATAGATCAGACCAAGGTCATAGATATTTACGGGGATTTCCGGATCATAAACCGATCTGCAGGCCTGCACGATATCCTCATAGAGCGGATGGTCTGTAGAGGAGGGCGCAATCAAAGGCACCCCTTCGATTTGTGTATCGCTATCTGTCATGGCATCCGTTCCTGAATTCCTGAGAGTTCATATAGGGTTTGGCGGGCAGGCCGTAAAGGGCGCAAGGCTCATGCGCGGATCACGAACCGCGCGGTAAGAGGGATGATGGCAAAAAGCACCGCCAAGAGCCAGAAAGCTGCGGTCAGACTGGTCGTGTCGGCGACAAATCCGACAAGCGCAGGACCAAGCAGAATACCCGCATAGCCGGTGGTCGTCACCGATGCGACAGCAAGGCTGGGCGGCATGATCTTTTGGCGGCCAGCTGCGCTGAAGACGATCGGGACAAGGTTCGCAGCCCCAAGACCAATCAGAATGAAACCGCCAAAGGCAAATATGGGCGTGGTAAATACAAGCACGGCTGCAAGACCCGCAATCGCGGTCACGCTGCCAATGATCAAGACCTTGAATTCGCCCATGATCCCGACGGTTTGATCACCGGTCAATCGGGCCAGCACCATGGCGATTGAGAAGAGGATATACCCGATGCCTGCATTCTCAACGGCGATCAATTGACGGTCAACGACCAACAAGGCCCCCCAGTCCAGGATTGCGCCCTCGACCAAAAACGTAATCGCCGCCAGCGCGGCCAGCAGCAGCACAATTCCGCGTGGCCGGACGAAAGCAACCGGTTCTACGCCACTGACCGGCAAAAGACGCGGACGTGCACCCAGCATAGTGGCCAGCCCGATTAACCCGCCGATGGCCGCTGCCGCTGCTGGCGATACATTCATCGAAAGCAATAGTGTGGTCAGCCCCGCCCCGCAAAAACCGCCAATGCTGAATTGCGCATGGAAATTCGACATCAACGGGCGTCCTTCGCGTTCCTGCACCTCTGCCCCATGTATATTCATGGCAACATCAATTGTGCCCAAGGATGCACCGAACAAAAACAGCAGGGTGCCTGCGCCGATTGGGCCGGTCATGATCGTCAAAAGCGGCAGACAGATCACCAAACCCAAGCCGCCTAGCAATATCATTGCCCTTGCGCCTTTGCGCGCGGCGACGATCCCGGTGATGGGCATCGCGACAATCGAACCAAGGCCCAGGCAAAGCAGAACCAATCCAAACGCACCTTCATCGGCTCCGATTTGGGCTTTGATAAAGGGGAAAAGCGGCGCGCAGCATCCTGACGCGAAACCGCCCGTGAAAAAGGCAAGCCGGGTGGCCAGGCGGGCGGGGGCTGTTGCGGCATAATCAGTCATTTGCGGGCTCGTATGTGTGAAAGGTTAAACGGTGACGACCGCGGCGCCGGCCTCTGACAGGGCGGCAGTTTGATCTTTAGGGGCGTCGGTGATGATGACCGCAATATCCTGCAGCGGCAAAGTTTGATGGCGGGCACGTTTGCCGATTTTTTTCCCTTCCGTCACAATAATGGTCTGGGCGGCGGCGGCATGCATCGCCTGCTTCATTTGCGCTTCTGCATAATCGTCAGCGCTCAGCCCCCAATCGGGATCGATCCCGCAGGCCCCAAGCACGGCAATATCTGCTGCAATCCGTTCGGCCTGCAGGATCGTGTCATTTCCTGTTGTGATGCCCCCACGCGGGCTCAGCGTACCGCCAAGCAGAAACACGTCGATATTCGCCTCCTGACACGCGATTGCGACCCAAGGGGAGGGGGTGATAACCAATCTGCCATCAACGCGCGGCAGCTGCGGTATCAGCGCAAGTGTTGTTGTGCCGCCGTCAACCAGCACTGTCTTGGCATCACCAATGATCTTGATAGCTGCCGTGATAAGGGCCGTTGCGACCGTCGTCTTTTTTGAAAGTCTGCGGTGAAGCGCCTTTGCAGGCGTGGCAATCGGCACTGCACCGCCGCGTATCCGGGTCGCCATCCCCGAGGCTTCTAACGCCAAAATGTCGCGGCGCACGGTGTCCAGCGACACGCCAAATTCATCGGCAATCTGTGACGCGACAAGCTGCGCACCATCTTGCAACCGCATTCCAAGAATGCGCTGTCGTGTATCGGGATTGTTGAGGTCCATGCAAAATCCTGCATAAAGTTGCAGAATCATGCATAGCGAGATGATGTTAGACAATCAAGATTTCCGATGGCTCTTGGCAAACCTGCCGTGATCTAGGAAGAGGGGGTATGACACAAAGATTTTCATTTGCGCTGAACGCCACCGACGGCAAAGCCCGCACGGGCGTGATCACGACGCCGCGCGGCGATATTCGGACGCCGGCCTTTATGCCCGTGGGTACTGCAGCGACCGTCAAGGCGATGATGCCTGAAAGCGTTGCGGCGACCGGTGCGGACATCCTGCTAGGCAATACCTATCATTTGATGCTGCGCCCCACGGCCGAACGGATCGACCGGTTGGGCGGCCTGCATAAGTTCATGAACTGGAACAAGCCCATTCTGACCGATAGCGGCGGCTTTCAGGTGATGTCTCTGGCCGGGCTTCGCAAGCTGACCGAAGAAGGGGTGACCTTCAAGTCGCATATCGACGGTTCGAAACATGCGCTGACGCCGGAACGCTCCATGGAAATCCAGCGTCTTCTGGGTTCGGACATTGTGATGTGTTTTGACGAATGCCCGGCCTTGCCCGCCGATCGCGCCCGGATTGAGTGCAGTATGGAGCTGTCCATGCGTTGGGCGCAGCGCTCGCGCGAAGCCTTTGGCGATCGCCCCGGCCATGCCCTGTTTGGCATTCAGCAGGGCGGTTTGGAGGAAGACCTGCGCGCCCGCAGCGCTGAGGCCCTGCGCGGGATCGAGTTTGATGGCTATGCCGTAGGCGGCCTGGCGGTGGGCGAAGGGCAGGAGGCGATGTTTTCCGTGCTGGACTTTGCCCCGGATCAGCTGCCTGTGGACAAGCCCCGCTATCTGATGGGCGTGGGCAAGCCGGATGATATCGTCGGCGCGGTCAAGCGCGGGATTGATATGATGGATTGCGTGCTGCCCAGTCGGTCAGGCCGGACGGGGCAGGTGTTTACCCGCAGGGGCGTGGTGAACATCAAAAACGCACGGCATGCAGATGATCCGCGCCCGCTGGACGAAGACTGCACATGCCCTGCCTGCCGGAACTATTCA
Organism: Yoonia sp. BS5-3; assembly: GCF_038069655.2. NCBI lineage: Bacteria > Pseudomonadati > Pseudomonadota > Alphaproteobacteria > Rhodobacterales > Paracoccaceae > Yoonia > Yoonia phaeophyticola. Next base: position 3,363,697 of record NZ_CP150951.2, on the reverse strand, counting down.
CGGGCCTATCTGCATCACGTATTCCGCGCAAATGAGATGATCAGCGGCATGCTGCTGACCTGGCACAACCTGCATTATTTCCAAGAGATCATGCAGGGTATGCGAGATGCGATTGCAGCGGGTACGTTCGGCGTTTGGGAAAAGAACTTCCACGAAACGCGTGCACTTGGCGATATTGAGCCGATTGTCACGTAGGGCCGGTCACAATCAGGCCTGGCGATTCGATCCAGGCAAGTGGGCGTAGGCTGTTGATGACTGATTGGCAGAAAACATGGCTTGTTGACGGTTGGTTGGCTGAATTTCAGCCTCGCTCCTTCTGAATTGGGCAGAAACGTTAAACAATTTGTGTTGGACTGCTTGCAGCGGTGCGCGGGGACGGGCACTTTGTCCCAGACACGTCATTTGTGGTTGAAAGTCTTAACGCCTGAACCCACATACCCATTCCAAAGGGGACGCATCTTGTTGCCGCCAATGCGGGACCGGCGCGTCTTGCCAAAAAAGGAAAAAAGAGCATGCAAGAACCATTGAGTTCAAGTTACCCCGTCCTGCCGCTGCGCGATATTGTGGTGTTCCCACATATGATCGTGCCGCTTTTTGTGGGTCGGGAAAAGTCCGTCAACGCGTTGGAAGAGGTGATGCAGGATGACAAGCAAATCCTGCTATCCAGCCAAATAGATCCTGGTGAGGATGACCCGGATCAGGACGGTATCTATAAATCGGGCGTGCTGGCAAATGTGCTTCAGCTGCTGAAACTGCCCGATGGCACGGTTAAAGTGCTGGTTGAGGGGCGCAGTCGTGTGCGCATCACTGGTTTTGTCGAAAACGCCAATTTCTTTGAAGCTTCCGCTGAATATCTGACCGAACGACCAGGCGATCCGGCCGAGGTTGAGGCGTTGGTGCGCAATGTCTCCGCTGAATTTGAGCGTTATGCAAAAATCAAAAAGAACATCCCCGAAGAGGCGATGGCCGCCGTCGGTGACGCCGCAGAGCCTGAGAAATTGGCCGATCTGGTCGCCGGGCATTTGGGGATCGAGGTTGACCAGAAACAGGCGCTTCTTGAAACGCTTTCTGTCACCGATCGTCTAGAAAAAGTGTTCGGCTTGATGCAGGGCGAAATGTCTGTCCTACAGGTCGAAAAAAAGATCAAAACCCGCGTCAAAACCCAGATGGAGCGGACCCAACGCGAATATTACCTGAATGAGCAGATGAAAGCCATTCAGAAGGAACTGGGTGATGGCGAAGAAGGTCAGAACGAAGTTGATGAGCTGGAGGCGAAGATTGCCGAAACCAAGCTGTCAAAAGAGGCTAAGGAAAAGGTCGATGCCGAGCTGAAAAAGCTCAAGAACATGTCGCCGATGTCCGCTGAGGCGACTGTTGTGCGCAATTACCTTGACTGGATTTTGTCTGTCCCTTGGGGCACCAAATCCCGCACCAAAAAGGACCTTGGTCGCGCTGAGGCGATCTTGGATGCCGATCACTATGGATTGGAAAAGGTCAAAGAACGCATCGTCGAATATCTTGCGGTGCAGCAGCGGTCAAAAAAGCTGAAAGGCCCGATCATGTGCCTTGTTGGCCCTCCGGGCGTGGGTAAGACCAGCCTGGGCAAATCGGTGGCCAAGGCCACGGGGCGCGAGTTTATCCGCATTAGCCTTGGCGGCGTGCGCGATGAAAGCGAAATTCGCGGGCACCGCCGGACCTATATCGGATCGATGCCCGGTAAGATCATTCAGGCTTTGAAAAAGGCCAAAACGACGAACCCGCTGATCCTGCTGGATGAGATCGACAAGATGGGCCAGGATTTCCGGGGCGATCCCGCATCCGCCATGTTGGAGGTACTGGACCCCGAACAGAACGCCACATTCGTGGATCACTATCTGGAGGTCGAATATGACCTCTCAAACGTGATGTTCCTGACCACGTCGAACAGCTACAACATGCCGGGCCCCTTGCTGGACCGGATGGAGATTATCAGCCTTTCTGGCTATACTGAGGACGAAAAGCGCGAGATTGCGCGCCAGCACTTGCTGCCCAAGGTCATGAAGAACCATGGCTTGAAGGAGAAGGAATTCAGCGTATCTGACGATGCTTTGACCGCCATGATCCGCGTCTACACCCGCGAGGCGGGCGTGCGGAATATGGAGCGTGAGCTGGCGAAGGTCGCCCGTAAGGCAGTGACCAAGATCGTCAAGAAAGAGGCCGAAGCCATTGAGGTGACTGCAGAAAACCTGGACGACTTCTTAGGGGTTGAAAAGCACCGCTTTGGTCTGGCCGAGGAAGAGGATCAGGTGGGTGTTGTCACCGGGCTGGCCTGGACCAGCGTGGGCGGCGATCTGCTGAACATCGAGGCGCTGCGCCTGCCGGGCAAGGGCCGGATGAAGACCACCGGGAAACTGGGCGATGTGATGAAGGAATCCATCGATGCGGCGTCTTCCTATGTGCGCTCGATCGCGCCTGAAATTGGGGTGAAGCCGCCAAAGTTCGACACGCTGGACATCCACGTGCACGTCCCCGATGGGGCAACGCCCAAGGATGGTCCATCGGCTGGCTTGGCGATGGTGACATCTATCGTTTCGGTCCTGACAGGCATTCCGATCCGCAAGGATATCGCGATGACTGGTGAAGTGTCGTTGCGTGGTAACGCCATGCCGATTGGCGGGCTGAAGGAAAAACTGCTGGCCGCGCTGCGCGGTGGGATCACCACGGTGTTCATCCCGCAGGACAACGCCAAGGATCTGCCCGAGATCCCGGACAATGTGAAAGAGGGGCTGACGATCATCCCCGTCAAACATGTCTCGGAAGTGTTGGAACAGGTCTTGGTTAGCCAGCCGGAACCCATCGAATGGGACGAGGCGGCGGAAGAGGCAGCCGCAGCCGCGGCCTTGGCTGCTGGTACGGCAGGCGAGGGTGCGCGCGCCCATTGATCCCTGAACAGGTTTGAATTTAAGGCGTCCGGTATGAAATCCGGGCGCCTTTTTCATGTGCGCTGGCAAAGCGCCGGCAATTCAGGTAGCTCGAACATCAGAACACAAGGAGAGCCGCGATGACTGAGACAGCAGAAACCGATCCAGCAGGGCCGATGAAGAAGCCTCAGTTGCTCGATGAGGTGGTGGCTCGGACCAATGTGAAGAAACGCGATGCCAAGCCTGCGGTTGAGGCGGCTTTGGCTGTGATAGCCGAGGCGTTGTCGAATGGCGACGATGTGAACCTGCCGCCATTAGGCAAGTTACGCGTGATCAAATCGAAGGATCTAGAGGCGGGCGCCAAGGTTCTGACGTTGAAACTGCGTACGATGAAATCGGCCTCAGCTTAGGGCTTGCAGCGGGGCGTTGGGCGCGTTAAATCGCATAGAACCCGGGTGATTAGCTCAGTTGGTAGAGCGCTTCGTTTACACCGAAGATGTCGGGAGTTCGAGTCTCTCATCACCCACCATTCTCCAATGAAGTCAACGATTTAATCGGAGTTGTCGAATGAGCTATCCCGAGCTGTATATCCTGCGCCACGGCGAGACCGAGTGGAACGCGGAAAACCGGATGCAAGGGGGGCTCAATTCGCCGCTGACGGCCAAAGGCGAGGGGGATGCCCGCCGGCAGGGAGAGATTTTAGCAGGGCTTGATCTGGATGGTTTTCAGTTTCTGTGCAGCCCACAGGGGCGCGCGTTTCAAACTGCGGGTATCGCGCTGACGCGAATCGCGGATCGTATCACCACAGATGATCGTCTGCGCGAGATCGGCGTGGGAGAATGGCAGGGGCGTTTGCGATCCGAATTATCTGTTGATGGTCCGGTGCGCGATGGCCCCGATGGCCCGATTGCCATGTATGAGCATGCCCCAGGCGGCGAAGGATTTGCGGCGCTCGAGGCCCGCTGCCGCGATTTCCTGGGCGATCTGAAAGGGCCTTCTGTTCTGGTAACCCATGGAATTACCTCAAGAATGTTGCGCAGCATCCTGCTGGGGCAGGGCCGTGATACGCTGGGCCAATTGCCGGGCGGACAGGGCAATGTGTTCCATTTGAGAGATGGCGTGCAAATTGAGCTAACCTGACGCTTGCATACCTGCGCGATGTGTCCTAAACCGCGCGGACCGGGTGATTAGCTCAGTTGGTAGAGCGCTTCGTTTACACCGAAGATGTCGGGAGTTCGAGTCTCTCATCACCCACCACTCCTTCTTTAAAATGTAGCTACAAATGCCGCGAAAAGCGGGATCAGATGTTCTTTCTTCTGTATTTTTTCATTCTGTCAAATATGCCGCTTGACGCAGTCAAATCGCAGAACTAGAAGCAGCGGACATGAAGCGGAAACGCTTATGATGCGCGGTTGTAGCTCAGCTGGTTAGAGTACCGGCCTGTCACGCCGGGGGTCGCGGGTTCGAGCCCCGTCAACCGCGCCATTTTCCAAAAAAAGCGTCGATATCAAGTTTTGACATCGAAATGATGTTAACCGTCTTCAAACGCACAACTTTTTCAATACAGACCCCGTACATATCGCGTACAGAAGCTGTATGTACACGATGACGCACACAACCGGATAAACGTGGCGGGCGTTGCTGTTGGGTAATTCCCTGGCAACGGAAGGAAAGTTCCAAATCACTGCCGATTTGCCGTTGACGGCCCGGCACGCGCATATTATCCCGCCCCTCACGCGCGGTTGTAGCTCAGCTGGTTAGAGTACCGGCCTGTCACGCCGGGGGTCGCGGGTTCGAGCCCCGTCAACCGCGCCACTTCATTTCTCATTGATGTCTGCAAAAAATACGTGGACAGATTTGGATGTCCGATGCAACGGCAGGCTTGCTCTCGTAAAGGGGTTCTTCGTCGATTTTGGTCCAAATTTATCTGACGATGAAAAATAGCGCATCACTGCGAACCGACATGAACAATCTGTACCGGTCGCGCTTTGCCAACCAGCGAAACACCGAAACAAGGAAAGTTCCGGTGTGCTGCACAAGCGAAGGTCCAATCTGTTATTCGCCAGCTAGGTGCGAAGCATACGGCGGACAATCATACGATTGATGGGCAAAAAGCCACCAAATGTCCCGAGCGCGCTTAGACCCAAACGTTTGGCAAATCCATCCTTCACCATCGCCCGTCGACGCGCATTTTCGGTGAACGCGATGATGTCACGCCCGCGCAAATGACGCGCCGGGCCATAGCCTTCATCGAACTTCTTGTCCAACCGGTCCGCCATCAACCGGTCCACCCATTCGTTTGCATCCTGAATGCCAAGGTTCATGCCGCGCCCGCCCACGGGCGAATGGGTATGCGCCGCATCGCCAGCAATCCAGACCCGACCGCGACCATAGCTATTCGCCTGCCGTATCCCGATAGTGAAATCCCCCTCACGGTGGATGTGATCGACCTTGATCGGGACAGGCAAAGAAGCAATCGCATCTGGTTCTGAAGCGACAATCCGGTACCGTGTCGGCCCAATGGGAATAATGAACGCCGCGTTGCCATCATCCTTCAGGTAAACGCGAAACACCCCAGGCTCTGTCCAGTCATGGGCATCAATATCGGCGATGGACCACTTGCTGGGCAAATCGTAACCCTTCATTTCTTCCCCTAGATAATCACGTACGCGCGAACGGACCCCATCAGCACCGAGGACAAAAGCAAACTGTTCTGTCTCGCCATTGATACGGGCCGTGACGCGGTCGGAACTGTCTTCGGACATGGTTTCCAGCGTGTTTTCATACTGAACCGCCACCCCGTGTTCCGCCAGCTTTGCCGCTAAGATTGCTTCGGTCTCGTTTTGCGGGAGACAGAAGAGCCGTTGGTTCGGATCGGGGTCGACGTCCAGATTGAGGTGCGTCGCGATTTGCCTGCCGTTCCAGATTTCCACCCGATGAACCGGCTGAGCCTTCTTCCGGATCGATGCACCAGCGCCTGATAGGTCAAGAATATCCATCGCCCAGGGCATAATTCCAACCGCGCGTGACAATGGCGAAGGGCCGTCGCGCCGTTCAATGATCTTGGTCGGAACGTCCCGACGCGCCAGTTCGAGCGCGGCAGTTAATCCTGTAGGGCCGGCACCAACAATCAAGACCGGCTTTGCAGGAGTAACATCGAGGATTGATGGGCTGGTCATTGGTGTTTCCTTTCAATAGATAATGTTGTCACTGCCCACTTAGGGTTCAATGTAGTCGATGTCAACATTTGAGGAAAACCATGCAGGACGATAGTTATCATCACGGCAATCTTCGCGGAGAACTGCTGAAACATGCTGTGGAAGTCTTGAGTTCTGAGGGGGTCGAAGCATTATCCCTACGCGCATTGGCACGCAAAATCGGGGTAAGTCATTCGGCGCCTTTGCGCCATTTCGCGACAAAGATTGATCTATTACGTGCCCTTGCCGACGAGGGCGTGACGCTTTTGGTGCAAAAGGCGCAACAGGCCGCAACGGCGGTGCTTGCACGCGAAAGACTGTTTCAGATGGCCGTGGCCTATATTGAATGGGCCCAAGAAAACCCTGCGTTTCATCTTGTGTTGCGTAACCCAGAGGTTCTTCGGCATCGGTCAGAGGATCTGAATGACCGGCTTAAGAAATTCGCGGATCTTCAGCGAAATGAGATCGCACTGGCACAAGCTGAAGGTTGGCGGAGCTCTGACGACCCTGAAGTATTGCTTTTACATCTTATGTCTTTGACGGCTGGCACGGCCATTATCGCGACCGAACCAAGTTATGATCCGTCGGGGGTCCAAAACATGAACCGTGCCTCGATTGCTGCGTCGTTGACCCTGTTTCTTGGGGGCCCGCCCCCTGTCTAGGATGACGTCATTTCATGCAGTATCCGCGCCCATGACCGTATCCCTTTATGAAATGACGACAGGTCATATTTTTCGTTGGGCGAGTGAATCTGGTCGTCGTCTTTCCCAAAGCCGATCAGCATGGCGTCCATTTCCAGAATGTCTTTGAAGTGCCCGGCGATGGGGATCGATCCGCCGCAGCCTACATAGGCCGCTGCGTTGGGCCATTCGTCTGACAGTGCTTTGCGTGCTTGGTCGAAGGCCGGGTGCGTGGTGGTCATTTGTCCGGCCGCGCTGGCCCCGTGATCGCTGAAGCTGACGGTACAATCGGCGGGCAACATGTCTTGTACCATTTTGCGGAACGCCTCTCGGATTTTCAGCGGGTCTTGTGTGCCGACCAGCCGGAAGCTGATTTTGGCATGCGCCTCGGACGGTAGCACGGTTTTGAAACCGTCGCCGGTGTAGCCGGACCATATGCCGTTGACTTCGCAGGTGGGCCGTGACCAGATCATTTCCAGCGGGCGCCGTCCGCGTTCGCCTGCGGGCTCGGAAAGCCCGACTTCGCCTAAGAAATGTTTTTCGTCAAACTTTAGATCGTCCCAAGCGGCGGCGAGTTCGTTGGAAAGCTCGGGCACCCCGTCGTAGAACCCCGGCACGGTGATCCGTCCGTCGTCGTCGTGCAGGGCCGCGATGACCTTTGCCAGCACCCGCGCGGGATTCATGGCCAAGCCGCCGTACATGCCGGAATGCAGGTCTTTGTTGGGACCGGTGATGGTGAGTTCTTCGCCGAGCAATCCCCGCAGCTGCGTGATGATCGCGGGCGTGCTGTCGCCGTAAAGCCCGGTGTCACAGATCAGGGCGATGTCGGCGGTGAGTTCGTCCCGGTTTTCTTCCATGAAGGGTGTGAGGGAGGGGGAGCCTGATTCCTCTTCGCCTTCGAAAAAGATCGTGATGTTGGCGGGCAGGGACCCATGTTCGGCTTTCCAGGCTCGGCAGGCCTCAACAAAGGTCATCAACTGCCCCTTGTCGTCGGATGAGCCGCGGCCCCGGATGACTTTGCCGTTTGCGGTGTCTTCGATTTGCGGATCAAACGGGTCGCGGTCCCATAATTCAAGCGGATCAACGGGTTGGACGTCGTAATGGCCATAAAACAGGATTTCCGGGCCTTCGCCGCCGCTATGGGCGACGACCATTGGATGGCCGGGCGTCTGGCGTTTTGAGGCTTCAAACCCGATGGATTGCAGATCGGCCACCAGCCAATCGGCCGCAGTCTGGCAGTCATCCCGGTAGGTAGGATCTGTTGAAATCGATGGAATTCGCAGCAATTCAAGAAGACGATCCGTGGCCTTGGATAAATCGGCGTCGATCCGGGTGAGGACAGGTGTAAGGGACATTTGGGGCAATCCTTCGTTTGCACTTTGCGACAGCGTGGCAGGATTGACGCCAGCGTCAAGCCGCCACGTGGTTCAAGGAGGCTTGAAATTTGTGAAATTTTGCAGCTTGTTCGGGTTCAGGGAATGATAGGAGTGGACGGCCATGAGCGAAGACCGGGTGAGAGAGTTACTTGACAATTATACCAATGCCGTCTTTCCGCCGGTTTTGACGTATATTGGGCTTTATTTCATCGGTATCATTCTGGTTTGGATGCTGTTTTTGTTTCTGCGTCGCAACAAGCATCAATCCCTATCGCGGCGTAGCGCCGTGAATTACGATATCAGTGTCGGCCCAAGCGATGCGATCTTGGGTATCACGAACCCGAATATGCCTGCGGTCGCACCGCCCGAAGATGGCCGTTATTTTCAGACTGTGCTGGCCTATGCACAGATGAAAATGACCCAAGGCAAGCCGCTCATGCGCATTGAGCGGACCGTGATGGCAGAGTTTGCTTTTCTCAACCGGCTTCTTGTGACCGAGGGCGTGGCCATGTTGGACGATTTCACCAGAGGCTTGCCTCATAAGGATTATGAACTGCGTCAGGTTTTGCAGGAAATTGGTGCAAAACCGTTGGCGGATCCTGTGGGCGAGGTCGTCGCAACCTATCTTCACCGCGAGCAGGTCATTCAAGAGCTTGCCGCGCTTGGCGCCCCCCGCGAAGAGGCGCTGCAGCACCCCGAATTGCCCAGCTATGACGACGCGCAGCGTGCATTGGATGCTGTGGATGCGCCCAATCTATTCCTACAGCAGGCCGATCAATTTATCGCCAATAAGTATGCTTGGGGGACTGATCGCGCCGACTAGCCGTTTGCGCCACTGACGCCACGTTATCCTGATTCACCCGCATTTATAGGTGTTTTCCGCGCTTATGTGCCGCCGGAACCCGTTGTCCTGTCCGTAACAGTGCGCCACGCATATGGAAGGACGACATCATGACATCTGTTAAGACGATGACCCCGATATTCGCACTGTCATTGGTATTTGCCATGCCAGTATGGGCAGAAGATTTACTGGAACCCGTTGATCAGGCGGATCTGAATGCCTTGGTCCAAGAGGGTCAGATGCTGGATGCGTTTCTTGATGCATTTGAAGCCGGGGACGCGCTGACCGAAACCCAATTCACGCAGCAGCAGGGCGTTGGCGCCAATATCGGCGAGGGTCGCATTTTCACCCGGTTCCCGCGCGCCGATTTGGATGGGCCCACTGAATGGGCAAATCATTATCCGCAGCGCGAAGGCGGGGCGAATGCTATTTCATGTATTGCCTGTCACAATGCGCCCTTTGCCAATGGCGCGGGCGGTATCGCGCTGAATGTCGTTGTCGATCCTGCGCATACCGGTGATCCGTCACTGTATCTGGAACGCAATACGCTGCCGCTTTTTGCACTGGGCGTCACACAGCGTCTGGCCGAGGAAATCAGTGAGGCGCTGTTCGCCCAACGGGAAGCTGCGCGTAGCGAAGCCTGCCAGAACGGTTCTGCCGCGGTTGGCCTGTCTGCAAAAGGCGTGTCTTACGGCACCTTGTTTGTCACCCGTATCGCCGCGGCCCCCTGCGAGGTTGCTTTTGATTATTCCGCGCTGAAAGGTGTCGACGAGGATCTTGTCGTGCGTGCCTTTGGATGGAAGGGCAATCACGCTACGATCCGCGAATTCACGCGCAACGCCGCCCATAATGAGCTTGGCTTACAGGCCGTCGAATTGGTTGGTGATCAGGATGGCGATTATGACGGTGTCATCGATGAGTTGAGCGTTGGCGACATGACAGCCCTGACAATTTATATGGCGGGTCTGGAACGGCCCGTAAGCTCTGTCGAATTGGCCGATTTGGGGCTGATTGATCTCAGCCCGGCCGCGCGTGCACGGATCACTGCTGGCGAGGCGCATTTTGTGCAGGTCGGTTGCGCAACCTGCCATACGCCTGAAATGACGCTGAATGATCCAATCTTTTCTGAGCCCAGCACTGTGCCCGGATTTTATGACGCCAGCTTTCCCGATGGCTCTTGGCCCGCTGAGCATGGGCTCGCCCCCCAGACCGCAATTCGTTTCGATCTGGCCGGTGATCAACCGAATAACGTGATCGCCACAACCGATGGCGAGGTGCATCTGGGGGCGCTGCAGCGCAACGCGGATGGGCAAGCTGTTGCCCAATGGTACACCGATTTTCGGCGCCATGATATTGGGGCCGCGATGGCTGATCCGGCTGATCCGCTTGGCATCGGTGCCGCTATGTTCCTGACCAGACCTTTGGCCGGGGTGGGCGCAACAGGGCCTTGGCTACATGATGGGCGTGCGACGACGTTGCATGATGCGATGATGTTGCATGGCGGTGATGCGAAACTGAGCCAAGAGGCCTATGCTGCGCTGTCAAAAGAACACCAGCAAGAGCTGATCGCCTTTCTGGAAAGCCTGACGCTGTACCAAGACCCCCATGCAGATGAGGACTGATCGGGATGCCTTGTAAAAGAACGATTTTTTGCAAATGCCATTAGCTTGATCCAAATCAAATCATGCCACGGTGTTATGCGGGATAACTCTTATCGAAGCAGCGACACAATGTAGCGTATTGCCCGAGAGGTTGCTGCACTATATGAGGATTAGAACGATTCAAAGTATGTCGTTGGAGGCAGCGTTGGATCGCGAAGAGAAGGACGTATTCGTGGACTATAACGCCAAACTGGACATCGCGATTGATCGGTTGCACGAAGAAGGGCGCTATCGCACCTTCATCGATATCGAACGTACGCGCGGTCAATATCCACACGCGACGTGGCGCAAGCCCGATGGCACGGATACACCTGTTACAGTTTGGTGCGGCAACGATTATTTGGGCATGGGACAGCATCCCGTTGTGCTAAAGGCGATGCATGACGCGATTGATGCGACTGGTGCTGGCTCTGGCGGGACCCGTAATATCTCGGGGACGACTATTTATCATAAACAGCTTGAGGCAGAGCTGGCTGATTTGCACCGCAAGGAAGCAGCGCTTTTGTTCACATCGGCCTATATCGCCAATGACGCAACGCTGAGCACGCTTCCAAGGTTGTTTCCTGGTTTGATCATCTATTCCGATCAGCTGAACCACGCATCAATGATTGAAGGTGTGCGCCGCAACGGCGGCGCAAAGCGCATTTTCCGCCATAATGATCTGGACCATCTGCGCGAGCTGATGGCTGCTGATGATCCTGATGCGCCGAAGATCATTGCGTTTGAATCGATTTATTCGATGGATGGCGATTTTGCGCCTGTCGAAGCGATCTGTGATCTGGCGGATGAATTCGGTGCCCTGACATATATTGATGAAGTGCACGCCGTTGGCATGTACGGCCCGCGCGGCGGGGGCGTTGCCGAACGTGACGGTCTGATGGGCCGTATTGATATCATCAACGGGACATTGGCCAAGGCCTATGGCGTTATGGGCGGCTATATCGCGGCATCTGCAAAAATGTGTGATGCAATAAGATCTTACGCGCCGGGTTTCATCTTTACGACAAGCCTGCCACCAGCCGTTGCTGCTGGGGCTGCTGCGTCTGTGGCACATTTGAAGCAAGATCAAACGTTGCGCGAACGTCACCAAACGCAGGCCAAAATCCTGAAATTACGGCTGAAGGGTCTTGGCATGCCGATCATCGATCACGGAAGCCATATCGTGCCGCTGATCGTTGGCGATCCGGTCCACACCCAAAAGCTGTCGGATATGCTGCTATCGGAGTTTGGGATCTACGTGCAGCCCATCAATTTCCCCACTGTGCCACGCGGAACCGAGCGTTTGCGCTTTACCCCGTCGCCGGTTCACGGCCCCAAAGAGATGGATGCTTTGGTAGGCGCTTTGGACGGTTTGTGGTCACATTGTGCGCTTAATCGTGCTGAGCTCGCCGGTTAACACTTTTTGCACATGTGCATGCTGTGGAAAAATATGCTATTCCTGACAAAGGCGTAAGCAGATTCGCGATTCGCGATGACGCGCGCTTAGGGGCAGATAGGCGACGGGACAGTCGATGATCGGGAAGACCTTCAAGCGTGATGACGCATCGGAGGACGTGCAAGCCAAAGGGTTTGACGATTTCGAGTTGCGGTTAGGCGATTTGATGCGCGGTGAGCGTGCGACGATGGGCAAAAGCCTGTTGGACGTTCAACGCGAGCTTAAGATTAAGGCCGCTTACATCGCCGCAATCGAAAACGCTGACCCTTCTGCTTTTGATACTCCTGGATTTATTGCCGGTTACGTCCGCTCATATGCCCGCTATTTGAACATGGACCCTGACGACGCGTTTGAGGCGTTTTGTCAGGAGAGCGGTTTTGAAACTGCCCACGGCATGTCAGCTGAGGCATCCTCAATCCGGCCGACGGGCGTTGATCTGGCCTCTACACCTTTGGGCAAAGATATCTTCTCAGCCTCGGCAACCCCATTCATTCCGGCGAATGAAGCTGTCTTCTCGGGTGTTGAGCCGCGTGCGATTGGGTCTATCGTTGTTCTGATCGCCTTGGTTGGCGGTTTGGGCTATGGCGGATGGACCGTCTTGCAAGAAGTCCAAAAGGTGCAATTCGCACCCGTCGAACAGACGCCGGTCGTCGTGTCCGACATTGATCCATTGGCCGGTGCATCCAATACCTTGCGCACCAGCGATCCATTGGCGGTGGCTGATCAGCCGACACGCGAAGCGCTGGATCGCCTTTACCGGCCCCAGGCCTTGGATGTGCCTGTGCTGGTCGCGCGCGATGCGCCGATTTCGACCCTGAACCCAAGCTCTATTGGGGCATTGGTGCCCGATGATCGTTTTGAGCCGCCCGTCGCGGTGGCCGAAGCGGCCAATGATTTGCCCGCGCTACCGCCCATACAGGTGGTTGAACAACCTGTGCCCGAGGTCCAGCTGGTCGCGGTCCGCCCATCATGGGTGCGCGTGCAATCCGCTGATGGCACTGTGATTTTTGAGACGGTCATGGAGCCGGGCGATAATTTCGTTGTGCCGCAAACCGAAGAGCCTGCCGTCTTGCGTGTTGGTGAAAGCGGCGCCATGTACTTTGCCGTAAACGGCGTTCATTACGGCCCCGTGGGCGAACGCGGCGTTGTGACGTCAAATGTTGCCCTTAGCAGCGAAAGCCTGACCCAGACCTATGCCGTTGCGGATCTGACCCGTGATGATGATCTTGCCGAAATCGTGAATTTCGCAGAAGTGGTATCGGACGAATAACCGCAGGCGGTGCGTCTTGCCGAAGGCCGCTTTGCTGCATAGGTTACGCGCAAAGCACATCTTGGCGAAAGCACATCCCATGTCGATGAACCATATCCGCCCATGGCGGAATATTTACCGCCGAAAATCCCGTCAGATTATGGTCGGTCCCGTGCCAGTCGGGGGCGATGCGCCGATTACGGTGCAGACCATGACCAACACATTGACCACAGATGTCAAAGCGACCATCGCACAGATCAATGCTGCCGCTGATGCCGGCGCCGATATCGTCCGCGTTTCGGTGCCAGATCAGGCCTCCAGCGCTGCATTGAAGGACATTATCCCCGAGGTATCTGTCCCCATCGTTGCGGATATCCATTTTCACTATAAGCGCGGGATCGAGGCGGCCGAGGCTGGTGCGGCCTGTTTGCGGATCAATCCGGGGAATATTGGCGATGAGACCCGCGTCAAAGAGGTGATCAAAGCCGCCCGCGATTACAATTGTTCCATTCGGATTGGGGTGAACGCCGGATCGCTCGAAAAACACCTGCTTGATAAATATGGTGAGCCTTGCCCCGATGCGATGGTCGAAAGCGGGCTGGATCATATTAAGATATTGCAGGACAACGATTTTCACGAATTCAAAATCTCTTGCAAAGCGTCCGATGTGTTTATGGCGGCGGCGGCCTATCAGCAACTTGCCGAAGCCACAGATGCGCCGATCCATCTTGGGATTACTGAGGCGGGCGGGTTGATGTCTGGCACCATCAAGTCCGCGATTGGTCTGGGTAATCTTCTATGGATGGGTATCGGCGATACGATCCGCGTATCGCTGTCTGCCGATCCGGTCGAAGAGGTGAAAGTCGGGTATGAGATTTTGAAATCTCTGGGCCTGCGCCATCGCGGTGTGAACATCATTTCTTGCCCGTCATGCGCGCGTCAGGGCTTTGACGTCATTAAAACGGTTGAGGCCCTTGAAAAGCGCCTTGAGCATATCAAAACGCCCATGTCCCTGTCGATTATTGGCTGTGTGGTCAATGGGCCGGGTGAGGCCTTGATGACCGATGTCGGCTTTACCGGGGGCGGCGCCGGTTCTGGCATGGTCTATCTGGCGGGCAAGCAAAGTCATAAGCAGAACAACGACGAAATGATTGATCACATCGTCGAACAGGTTGAAAAGAAAGCGGCGGAACTGGATGCTGAAAAGGCTGTCGCGGCTGAGTAGATCCGTGATTGCCTATTCGCTTTGGCCGCGCAAATCGGCGACGATCAGCAGCATCTGGTCTGCGGGGATGAAACCGCGGACCATTTGATCACCCACAACGAATGCGGGCGTGCCAGTGATCTGCAACTGGTCGGCCAATGCACGGTTCTGGACCAGCACATCTGTGACTTCATCGCTGTCCATGGCCGCGGTGATCGCCGCATGATCCAGCACGAAAGCCTCGCTGAGGCGGGTGAGGGCCGCAGGTGTGATCTCACCATCAAATTCCATCAGCGTGTCGTGGATGTCTTTATAGGCGGCGTCGCCCGCAACAATCTTGGTTGCGACAGCGTAACGCGATGCAAGCAGCGAAGGTTCACCTAAGATTGGGAGCTCTTTGACGACAAAGCGGATATTCGTATCTTCCCCGAGCAGTGCTTCGACCTCTGGAAAGGCCCGTTTACAATAGCCGCAGCGGTAATCCATGAACTCGACAATGGTGATGTCGCCGTCAGGGTTTCCGCCAACAAAGGAATGCGCGTCGTTAAACAATGCGTCGGCATTCGCCCGGGCCAGCTGTTGATCGCGTAGGATTTCAGCCTGCCGTTCACGCAGCTGCAAAACACCGATCGCGTCGCGGATAACCTCAGGGTTTTCAAGCAGGTAGGTCCGCACCTCAGCCTGGAAAGCGGCCCTTTCTTCTGGGGTCATTGCGTCCATGTCAAAGGCTTGCGCCGGTGCTGCAAGGGCAAGGCAAACGGGCAGGGCAAGGCGAATTGTCATGAC
Organism: Yoonia sp. BS5-3; assembly: GCF_038069655.2. NCBI lineage: Bacteria > Pseudomonadati > Pseudomonadota > Alphaproteobacteria > Rhodobacterales > Paracoccaceae > Yoonia > Yoonia phaeophyticola. The sequence continues at coordinate 3,348,368 of NZ_CP150951.2, read as the reverse complement.
GGATCTCATATTCTGTGCACGCGGGCTACAGACCATATCACCGCGGTTTTGCCAAGATGCATTGACGTCACATGGCGGTGAAGGGCACATAGTCGCCAAAACAGCGAGGCCGGGCAAATGCGACATTCAAAGCGGGGCGACGTCGATCCCTTTATCGTCATGGATGTGATGGAAGCCGCGCGCAAAGCCGAAGATCAGGGCCGCCACATCATCCACATGGAGGTCGGACAGCCCGGCACCGGCGCGCCCGAAGTCGCGAAGGCCAAGCTGGTGGCGGATATGCAAGACCCGCTGGGTTATACGGTTGGTCTGGGCCTGCCCGCACTGCGCGCGCGGATCGCACGCCATTATGCGGATTGGTATGGCGTTGATCTTGATCCTGCCCGTGTGGTTGTCACCAGTGGCGCGTCGGGCGCGTTTCTGCTGGCCTTCTCTGCGCTGTTCGACAATGGCGCGCGTGTCGGCATGGGCACGCCTTGCTACCCGTCTTACCGCCAAATCTTAAAGGCTGTTGGGCTAACCCCCGTCGATATCCCGACCACCTACGCGCAGCGCTTTCAGCCGCTGCCCAGTGATGTTGCAGATCACGATTTGGCCGGATTGCTGGTTGCATCACCAGCCAATCCGACAGGGACCATGCTGGATCGCGGCGATCTGAAGGCGCTGAGCGATGCGTGCGCGGCGGGTGATGCCGCGTTGATCTCTGACGAGATATACCATGGGATTGATTACGACATAAAACCGGTGACAGCGCTTGAGGTCACGGATGATGTCTATGTCATCAATTCGTTCTCAAAGTACTTTTCCATGACCGGCTGGCGTGTCGGTTGGATGATTATTCCTGATGATCATGTGCGTCTGGTCGAACGTCTGGCGCAAAACATGTTCATTTGTGCGCCACATGCCGCGCAGCGTCTGGCCTTGCATGCGATGGATTGCACCGATGAGCTGGAGGCGAACAAAGCCGTTTACGCAGCTAATCGTGGTCTGATGATCGCGGGGCTGAAAGCTGCAGGCTTTGACCGTTTCGCGCCGCCTGATGGGGCGTTTTATGTTTATGTCGATGTCTCAGACCATACGCATGATGCTTTGGCCTTTTCGGCCGAAATCCTTGAAAAGGCGGGGGTGGCCGTCACGCCCGGACTTGATTTTGATGCTGCACGTGGGCAGCATTGGCTGCGTTTTTCCTATGCACGCGGGACAGCGGATATCGTTGAAGGTCTGGACCGCCTGGCCCGCTTTATGAAAGGGCGGGGCGCTTGATCCGGTGGCTTTGCCTTTTGATCTGTCTGGGGTCACATGCGGTTGCGCAGGCCTTTGTCGATCCTGATCGCAGTCGCATTCAAGACGGTTGGTGGCGTCTGGAAATCGAACTTGGCCTCTCCGATATCGTGCCATACCGCATCTTTACGCTGGATGCGCCGCGTCGGTTGGTCATCGATTTCGAAGGGCTGGACGCTGAAAACCTGGACCTGTCGGATATTCTGAGCGGCGATCGCGCGACAGCTCTGCGGTTTGGTCCGTTCCAGCCTGGCTGGTCCCGGATGGTGATCGATCTGTCCGAGCCACTGTTGGTCGATAAGGCAGGGATGCAGCGCAGCCCTGAAGGTGCAGACCTAAACATCGTACTGAAACGCGCGTCGCCTGCTGAGTTCGCGGCTGCTGCGGGCGCGCCAGACGCTGCAGGGGCAATTGCACCTACGCAAGTGCCAGAACGGGATCGGCACGTTGCGCATGATTTTGTCGTTGTGCTTGATCCTGGCCATGGCGGCATTGATCCGGGGGCCGAGCGTAGCGGCATCAATGAAGCCGATCTGATGTTGACCTTTGCCAATGAGGTAGCCGAGCTTTTGCAAGGCGTTGCGGGGATCAAGGTGGTTCTGACACGGGACCGCGATGTTTTTGTGCCGCTTTTCACCCGGATGAGTATCGCCCGCGCGGCGAAGGCCGATCTGTTCATTTCGCTTCATGCGGATGCATTGGCAGAGGATGCGGCAACGGGGGCGTCCATCTATACGCTTGCTACCGATTCTCAGGATCGGGCGGCGGCGCAATTGGTGGAACGGCATGAACGGGACGATTTGCTATCGGGCGTCGATTTGGATGCGCAAGGCGACCGCGTGGCGACCGCATTGATGGACCTGGCGCGGGCTGAAACGGGCCCGGCGGGCCAGCGCTTTGCTGATATGCTGGTACGGGCCATGACCTCTGAGGGTGTGCGTATGAATTCCCGTCCGCGCCGGGAAGGGGCGTTTGCGGTCCTTTCGGCCGCCGATTTTCCCAGCGTTTTGATCGAGGTGGGGTTTCTGTCCAGCGCACAGGATCGCGCCGTGTTGACCAGTGCCGAAGGGCGGGCACGGATTGCGCGTGCCATTGCGGCCGCCGTGATCGCACACGCCCGTTAGGCCGGGGCTAGCTGTATCATTCAAAAGTGAAGCGCTTTACGGCCCAACGCCGATAAAAACACCATGACGCCTTTTGACCATTGGCCCGGCACAGCGTATAACCGGCCTAGCAATTTCAGGATGGATCGATACCTTGCTGCGCTTTCTTCTTTCGTTTTTCGGCGGGCTTTTTACGCTGGTGACCCTTGGCATGTTCATGGGCGTCTTCGTTATTGGCGGCGTTTTGTATGTCTATGGGCGGGATTTGCCCAGCTATGAGACCCTGTCGCAATATACCCCCAAGACGATCAGCCGGATCTATTCTGGCGAGGGGCAGATCATTGACGAATTTGCGATTGAACGGCGGCTGTTCACACCTGCCGAAGAAATCCCGGACATCGTCAAACAGGCCTTTATCTCGGCAGAGGACAAGAATTTCTACGAACATGCGGGCTATGACCCGGTCGGTATGGTGTCTGCGTTCATCGATGCGGTGCAGTCGCGGGGTGAAAACTTGCGCGGTGCGTCGACCATTACCCAACAGGTGATGAAGAACTTCCTGCTTGACGGATCGCGGACGGCTGAGCGCAAGATCAGAGAGATCATTCTCGCTGCCCGGATCGAAGGGGCGATGCCCAAAGAACGTATCCTTGAGCTTTATCTGAACGAGATTTTCCTGGGCGAAAACAGCTATGGTGTGACCGCTGCGGCACTGACCTATTTTAACAAACCGCTGACCGATTTGTCGCCGGGTGAAGCGGCCTATCTTGCGTCACTGCCAAAAGCACCTAGCAACCGTCACCCTGTTGATGACCGCGATGCCGCGATTTTCTGGCGTAACAACACGCTGCGCGAGATGTTTGAAAACGGCTATATCGACCAGGCCACCTATGATGCTGAACGCGAAGCGCCGCTTTTATCCGTGCAGGGCGGCGATTACGACAGTTTCCGCAACAGCCTGCCGGATCGGGACTACTTTACTGATGAAATCCGCCGTCAGCTGAGCCAGAACTTCGGGGAAGAGGAGTTCTTCTCTGGTGGTCTTTCGATCCGCGCAACGGTTGATCCTGAATTGCAAATCATTGCCCGGCATTCGCTACAGACCGCATTAGAGGATTATGACCGCGAGCAGGGCGAATGGCGCGGTACCGGCCAAACCATCCCCGAAGAGGCGCTGGCAAATGAAGCCGACTGGCGCGCGGCCCTGGCTGCGGTCAATGTTCCGCGCGACATCGATTTGGGCGGCCGCTGGTATCCTGCGGTTATTCGTGATGTTGCCGAAAACACGTTGACCATCGGGATTGAGGACGTTGTTGAGAGCGACGCTGAGCCTTTTGTGGTTCCGCGCGCTGATATCCGGTGGCTCATTGGTGACTTCTTCGACAATTACACCCCGGGCGATGTGGTCTTTGTGCGCCGCCTGACTGATGGCGATGGAAATTTCCAACGCTGGTCGCTGCGCCAGGTGCCTGAAGTTCAGGGCGGCTTTATGGCGATGGACGTCAATACAGGCCGCGTTATCGCGATGCAGGGTGGCTTTAGCTATCAGCATTCCGTGTTTAATCGGGCGACGCAAGCGCAGCGGCAGCCTGGCTCATCCTTTAAACCATTTGTTTATGCAGCAGCGTTGGATAGCGGCTATTCGCCTGCAACCATCGTTGTCGATGCGCCGATTGCGATCAATACAGGCGATGGGATCTGGCGGCCGCGCAACGCCTCAAACCAGTTTTATGGGCCGACCCCATTGCGCACCGGGATTGAACGGTCGCGGAACCTGATGACCATCCGTCTGGCGCAGGAAATTGGGATTGATACGGTGGGTCTCTATGCGGAACGGTTCGGGGTCTATCAGGATATGAACCGGGTTCTGGCGGCCTCGCTTGGATCAGACGAAACAACCCTTTTCAAAATGGTGGCGGCCTATGCGATGTTCGCCAATGGGGGCGAACGGGTTGAACCGACATTGGTCGACCGGGTGCAAGACCGCTACGGCAACACTGTGTATCGGCATGATCAGCGCAACTGCGTGAATTGCGAAGGCTATGTGTTGGCTGAGGGCGAAGCGCCGCGCGTTGTGTCTAACCGCGTGCGGGTGATGAATGAAATCACCGCTTATCAGCTGACATCGATGATGAAAGGTGTGGTTGATCGCGGAACAGCCGCGAGCACGGTGAACCTGCCAGTGCCGATCGCAGGTAAGACCGGCACCACAAATGACGCGAAAGATGTTTGGTTTGTTGGCTTCTCGTCGAACATCGTGGCCGGGTGCTATATCGGATATGATACGCCGCGCAGCCTGGGCCGTGGTGCATCGGGCGGCGGCAATTGCGGGCCGGTCTTTAACCGGTTTATGGCCGAAGCCATTGACCGTTACGGGGCAGGGCCTTTCGAAGTGCCAGAGTCCTGCCAGTTTATCAAAATCGACCGTTTCAGCGGCGCGCGTCTGCCGCCAGAGGCATCGGGCGACAACGTGATTGCCGAATGTTTCCGCCCGGGCGAAGAGCCGCTTTTCGGCATCATGTTTGACGGCGGCTTTGCGATGTCGGCTGATCTGCCGCTTTTTGATGAGGCGCAGCAGGCGGGTCGGCAGGTCACAACATCGACCGGTGAAACAGCCACAGTAGGGCCCAAGGCCACCTTTGGAACACTGTCGACAGGCGGTCTTTACTGACCGCTTGTCGCCATGCGCGCTGCGCTGTAAGACCTCCTGACAATCCAAGCGACCCCAATAGGTGCCAAATGCGCGCAGAGACCCAGAATATCGTGGATGCGATTGAGAAATCGTTGAACCTGCTTGCACAGCGGATGGACCGGGAAACCGCGCCGCACCGGCTTGAGGAATTCAATGCGCGGGTTGAGGATCCAACCCTGTGGGATGATCCCGAAGCGGCACAGAAACTGATGCGTGACCGCCAGCTTTTGGTCGATGCGATGTCGAATTACGACAGCATTCAACAAGAGCTGACAGACAATACCGATCTGATCGAACTGGGCGAAATGGAAGACGATGCCGAAGTCGTCACCGAGGCGGAAGAGGCGCTTGCCGCGCTCAAGGAAAAAGCCGCCCAGAAAGAGCTTGAGGCATTGCTGGACGGCGAGGCGGATGCCAATGACACTTTCCTTGATATCAACGCCGGCGCGGGCGGCACCGAAAGCTGTGATTGGGCGAATATGCTGGCGCGGATGTATGTCCGCTGGGCTGAGCGCAAGGGCTACAAAGTTGAATTGCAATCCGAACAGGCCGGGGATGAAGCGGGCATCAAATCGGCATCATACAAGATCAGCGGCCATAACGCCTATGGTTGGCTGAAATCCGAAAGCGGCGTACACCGCTTGGTGCGTATTTCGCCTTTTGATAGCGCGGCCAAGCGGCATACCTCATTTACGTCGGTCAAGGTCTACCCGGTGGTGGATGACAATATCGAAATTGAGGTGAACCCTGCCGATATCCGTATCGATACCTACCGTTCCTCGGGGGCAGGCGGCCAGCACGTCAACACAACCGATTCGGCTGTGCGGATCACGCACCACCCCACCGGGATCGTTGTGACCAGTTCCGAAAAGTCCCAGCACCAGAACCGGGATATCGCCATGAAGGCCCTGAAATCGCAGCTTTATCAGATGGAGTTGGACAAACGCTCGGCCCTTGTGAACGAAGTGCATGAAAGCGCGGGGGATGCGGGCTGGGGGAACCAAATCCGGTCCTATGTGTTGCAGCCTTATCAGCAGGTCAAAGACCTGCGGACCAGCTACACAACGTCTGACACCAAAGGTGTGCTTGACGGTGATCTAGATGGGTTCATGGCTGCGACGCTGGCGCAAGACATGTCCGGTAAGGGGCGGGACGCAGCGAATGCGGAGTAGGGCACTGCCTGTGCCAAAATAGGCCCTTTGGCGTTTGATCGTTCGGTCAATGATCCGAATCCGATACAAACCTGTGTTTGACCCTGCATCATCAGTCTCTGAGCTTTTTTATCAATTCATCAGACGCGCTCGGCCATCTGTCCCTGTGGATAAGCTCTTTGGCAATACGAAGCGTCTCATCTTCGCTATAGTGGTCTTGAAGTGCAGCTTTTAGGCCGCCCTCGTTCCAATAGGTTTCTGGTTCGTCGGCAATGCCGCGATCAACGAAAACGGCCCAAATACCCAGGCGCATCATTTCCTTTGTCCAGCCATGCGTTTTCAGAGCATTGGGCATGATTTTACCAAAGAACGACTGGTGATGGGAGCCGTCGAAATGACTGGCATATCGTAGAACAAGCGTATCAATGGCCGTAACATCCAGACACGCAAGGCAGACGACCGCGTCGTCTAACGTGCTTTCACCATGATCATCGTTTCCAGACTTGTAAAATCTGTCCCGAGGGGCCGCATCAAGAAAACTTGCGATTGCATCTTGTAAGGCGGGAACGATGGTCGCACCTTCTTTCTGAACGTCCGACCAGAATTTTGCCGCGGCGACGCCTTTTCCATTGCGACGATAGTCGATGTCAAATGTCTCGACAGCCTCGCGCATCGCCCCGTCGCGAAAGGCTTGGGCCATGTTGCGTAGTGCTGCTTCTGGTTTTTGTTGCGCCCCCCAATCAACACGCAGGCGCGAGGCATGGGCGCGTCGCTTTTTCAATTGCTCCCGGTACGCTGCGCGCTCATCCTGCCGTTCTACGGCTGTTAATTCTAACGACTGGTGATCAAGGCCATCGGCAACAGGATTACCATCCAGCGGCCAGGCCACATTGAAACCGATGAGTTCAGCTTGGCGATCTTTGCCTGGAAAAAGTTTTAAATCGCTACTTCGTCTCGGGCGTTGAAAACGGTAACTCGTCTTTCCGTCGACGCCGACGCAGATGAAATGTAAGGCGTTGCTGATCCAGATTGCGCGACCATCTTGGGTCCATCGATTTTCGCTGCTGACTGCCAGCAGCGTCGACATTAAACGTGTGATACTACGATCCCATACAGTATCTGAAAGCTGCGACCAATCATACTCTAGCCGTGACGATAAATCGGCTTCGTCTAACGTCCCTTGCAGATCAGACACCGGCATCCCGCTTGAGAAATGATCCTTGTAGCGTTGGGACTTTGCGACGATCATATCAATCATGGCCTTATAGGCGATAAGATTTGCGTCCTCGCGATACACGTTGCTAATCCTACCTATCAATCCCGTAATTTCATCTATGCGAAGCCGATTAACAGTCAAAGTACGCAGAAAACGCAGGGGTTCTGACTGCCAAAGCTGGATTTCAAACTCGTATGTTTTGGGCCCGTCGGGGATACGGCGCAGCCATTGTCGCCGTGTGGGTTGTTTTTCTTGCAAGGGGCCGCCATGCGCCCGAAGCCAGTACCGCCCATCGGGGCTTGGTGTTGAAAACCCTAACATATATTCAGGCTCAGGCAGGCCCTTTGTATCTAACCGATCAACGCTGAAAGTGCCCATTGTCGGATCAACCGAGACCAGAACGCTGGATCGATGCGTGTCATCGCTTTCGATAGCTGCGAAAAGGTGGTTGCCACTCGGTGTTACTGGCACGGCCAGTGGGGCGTTCTTGACGGCGGGATGGCAAAGGTTTGGAAGACCTTCAATACGCTGCAATACCTCGCCATTTTCAATCGAGATCACCAGCATCTCGCAGGCATGGGCGCTGATTTGCCTTACCGCAAAAAGATGGGTGTGGGTGGCTTGGATACGTCTTTCCCAAAAGGGAGCTATGGAATCAAACGGGGTCGTTTCGAGTTTACGACCCGAGTCGCTATCATACAGGCAAATCTCACTTGATGAGAGGCACCACATCCGTTTCGAGACGTTGCTGTACCCTACTTGATTCCGCTTATCGGGGAGTGCCACTTCGGCGATTTTTTCGCCATCCCAAACTATGAAGAACCCCGGTTCAACGGCTGTGGCTAGAACAATTTGGTCGGTACGATCAATGGACACGCGCATCCCTCCGTTGAGGCTCCAGCCGTTTTGGTTCCTGTATTGTGGTGTCAAACCTCGTCAGGTTTGCCGTTTCGCTAAGCTGTTATTGATCAGGCTTGGGGTTGGTATTGATCGTTCATGAGAGTTCACTCTCACCAGTGCGAAACGACATGGCAACGAGAAGCGGCCCAAGCAACGTCAATGACCTAACGCGCCGAAATAGCGGCAGTTTCACTGCGCGCGCAGCTGATCTAAAAAGGCGCACCGCTTTGGTGCGCCTATCATCAAGCTGTAAGTTATGCTTTGGCTTTTGGAGCCGCATCGCCAGATGTGGTTGGCATCTTCTTGGCGCCGGTTGCCAGCGGGTCGTCTTGACGCTGGACAGAGCCTTCGAAATGCGCACCGGACTCTATGGCGATTGTCTTGTGAATGATGTCACCTTCGACCCGTGCGTTCGATGTCAGGCGTACTTTCAGCCCGCGCACACGGCCAACGATCCGGCCGTTGATGACAACATCGTCTGCAACAACTTCGCCCTTGATGGTGGCGCCTTCACCAACGGTCAGCAGATGCGCGCGGATGTCACCGTCGACCTGACCTTCAACATTGATGTCGCCGGATGTCTTAAGGTTGCCGGTGATCAGCAAATCAGAAGAGATCAGCGATGCGACAGGCTTGGCCTTGGGCGCCGCGCTTTTGTAGTCGCCGCCTGATTTGGTTGTATCGGCGCCTTTTGGGGTGTCTTTGTCTGCCGCTTTGGGCCCGGGTTCGTTGATTTTGGATTTAGAAAACATTCTGTCCAGCTCTTATATAGATCATAGGGTTGACGGGGGTACCGCCGACGCGGACCTCGTAGTGAAGGTGTGGGCCGGTAGAACGACCGGAATTCCCCATAGCACCAATTCGCTCTCCACGCGAGACCCTTTGACCAACTTGCACGTCCATAGAGTTCAAGTGTGCGTATCTTGTCTCAATTCCGAAGTCATGTTGGATCTTAATCAGCCTTCCATAACCCGATGACCAGCCCGCATGCGTGACCACGCCATCGGCTGTTGCGTAGATCGGTGTGCCGATCGGGCCGGCGAAATCTGTGCCATTATGCATCCGGCCCCAACGAGGACCAAAGCCTGACGTATAACGGAAATTGGACTTAACAGGGATCGAGAATGGCGCCTTTTCCGCGGCAATCCGATAAAGATTGATCCGGTCCATGGCCGTTAAAATACTGTTTGCGCGCAGCGCGTCCGGATCAGGTTCCCCGCCGCGGGTTGAGAATTGCAGCGGCGTCAGCGGCCCGCCGGTTCCCGAATAGCCGCGGCGCACCTGATTAATCAGATTGTCCGGGTTCATACCTGCGGCGCGGAACATCTCATCCAGCGGTTCGACCGAAACCAGCATCGCTTCTTCAAGTTGCCGAAAAATTTGGTCATTGCGTTCCTGCAGCAGGCGAAGTTCCAATTCCAGCTCTTGCGCGTGATCAACGGCGAATTCGGCATCGGCTGCAATCTGATCGCGTTCTGCCGCCGTTTCAGCCAAAGCAGACGCAAGCAGATTGACGGTCCCTGCCGCTTCATCGGTGATTGCGGCGCCGGTCTCTTCATCCTCACCGGCCGAAAGCGCGGCGACTTCGGCGCGGGCTTCTTCGCGGGCGCGCATCGCATTGCGCAGGGTGGCTTGGACGGTTTCAAGCCCTGTTTCTAATTCGCGCCGCTTTTCTTCGGTCGCCAGCAGCTCGGTCTGCATGATTGAAATTTGCCGCAGGGCTGAGTTGAAGCGCTCTTGCGCGGCCAATGCCTCTTCGGCGCGTGCATCGCGTTCAGCCGATAGGGCGTTCAGCCGCTGTTCATATGTCAATTGATCGCGCTGTGCCTGGGCGCGGAAATTTCCGGCGCCGATACTGTCCATCAATAAGATCGCTGTCGCCACGATTGTCCAGGCCACAACCAAGATACAACCGGTCCAAGCGACAAGCTGTGTTTCCGGTTTCAGTCGGATGAATCGGGTTTCGGTGTCGGACCGCAGAAAAAGCCGCTTTTCTGGAAAGCGGCGCTCTAGAAATCTGTGGATGCTGTGTGTCAGCCGTGATCGCAAGATGAGGTTCCGTCCCGTCTTTGGTCTGTCTGCCAGTCCCCACACCAGCGTCGCACACCGTGTTAGTCGGTTGCTTGGCGGGCTGCAAGAATTTTGCGGGCCACCGGCGGATCACGACGCATTTGTGAACGGATGCGCAATCTCTTGCTAAGCGATACCTAGGATTTGCGCGCCCCGGCTTTGCTGTGTTCATTGGCCAGCGGCCAGTAGAAATCGGGCGGAATACCGGCCTCTGCGCGTTTTTCTTCGTTGAAAGGGGGCTTGAGCCCGCCGTGGAAATACTTGCGCACCAGATCGTGGAATACCCCGGTTGGGTCCAGGTCATGCCGCCCGCATAGAAAGTGGAACCATTTTGATCCGTAGGCGACGTGATGAACCTCTTCTGCGTAGATCACCTCAAGCGCGGCGACTGCGCCGGATAGTTTTGCACGCTTGAAAACATCAATCATGCCCGGGGTCACATCAAGGCCGCGCGCCTCAAGCACCATGGGAACAACGGCAAGCCGGCCCATCAGGTCATGGGCGGTGTCTTCGGCAGCGCGCCACATCCCGGCATGGGCTGGCAATGCGCCGTAGAAGCTGCCCATGTCTTCAAGACAGTCGCACATCAGATTGAAGTGCTTTGATTCTTCGTCGGCTGATTTCACCCAATCATCGTAAAACCCAAGTGGCAGTTTCGTGTCTGAAAAACGCGCTATGATATCCCAATGCAGATCAACGGCGTTCAGCTCAATATGGGCCACCGCATGCAAAAGGGCGATCTGGCCAGCGGTTGATCCGGGCTTACGATGGGGTACGTCGCGAGGGTTGAGAAGTTCTGGTTTGTCGGGGCGCGCAGGGAAATCCGGCGGGCAGGCTGTGCCAATTTCGATTGTCTCGCCTGCTGCGCGCGCCGCCTGCCACTTGGCGGCATATTCCCGCGACAGCGCCGTTTTGGCGCGCCCATCTGCTGTCTGCAAGACGGCTACGGCCATTTCGCAAAGGGTCAAAGCGCACGCACCGCATCAAGTACTGCATCGACATGGCCCGGCACCCGCACCTTGCGCCAGACCTGTGCGATTTTGCCATCGGCGCCGATCAAATAGGTCGCGCGCTCAATCCCCATATAGGTTTTGCCATACATTTTCTTTTCGACCCAGGTGCCGTAGCGCTCGCACACATCGCCCTCTTCGTCAGACAGAAGCGCGATTTTTAGCTCATGCTTCGCAACGAATTTGTCGTGTTTTTTGACACTGTCCTTTGAAACGCCAAGTACGACCGTATCAAGGGCGGCAAAAGCATCCTGGTTTTCGGTAAACCCAATCGCTTCTTTGGTGCAGCCGGGGGTGTCGTCCTTGGGGTAGAAATACAAGACCACGTTTTTTCCGGCAAAATCGGACAGTTTCACAATATCGCCCCCATCACGGGGTAGTGCGATATCTGGTGCAATATCGCCGACGGCAGGATGTGTCATCTTGGCTCCTTGGCTCGGGTTGTGCATTGTGTTTTAGAACGGCTCTCAAAAAGTTAAAGGGGGGCTGGCGCAAATAGAGGATATCGTGACCAAACCGGCCCAGCCCGACGCCCCTAATCCGCAGCAAGCCGCTGCACGCGCTTCCGGCAAACCGGTCAAACCGCGCAAAGGGCGCCGTTTCGGAAGGTTGCTGTTCTGGATGCGCGCCGTGTTCATCGTCTGTTTGGCGCCGCTGGTCTTTGCCTTGGCGGCTGCCGTGATGATCATCGATCGCGAGATCACCGCACCCAGTTGGGTGTCTGAACGGATTGAGGCACGCGCCGCCGAGGTGCTTGAAGGCGGACAGCTGCGGTTTGGCGCGATCAGCATGCGGATTGGACGGGATTTGCACCCGGTCGTGCGGCTGCGTGACACGACATTGACGGATGCGGGCGGGTTGGTGATTACCCGGGTGCCGATCGTCGAAGGGCTGGTCTCGCCGCGTGGATTGATTTTCCAACAGGATTTGCTGTTGCAGGACGTGCTGCTGGTGGGGGCGCAGGTTAATCTGCGCCGGGCGGCGGATGGCTCGGTCTCTGTGGCGCTGATCAATGGCGGCAATGAGGTGGGGCGCGCCAACACTTTGCCTGAACTGTTGGATCAGGTTGATCACGTCTTTGAACGCCCCGCCCTTGAAGCGCTTGAGACCGTGCGGGCGGCGGGGCTGATTGTGAATTTCGATGATGCGCGGGCCGGGCGCAGCTGGATCGTTGATGGCGGGACGGTTGATCTTGATCTGACTGGTGGGCAAACAGCGCTGCGGGGGAATTTTGCGCTTTTGTCTGGCGGGGCCGATGTAACCAATGTGAACCTGTCCTATACCAGCCCGCGCGGCAGCCATGCTGCTGATATCGGGCTGAATATCGACAATGCTTTGGCCAGTGACATTGCCGCGCAATCACCAGCGCTGAGCTGGCTGCGCGAGGTAGAGGCACCCATTGACGTAGCCATGCGCACCGGGCTTGATGAGGCGGGCGCCCTTGGCCCTGTCAGCGCATCGCTTGAGATCGGGCAGGGCGTGCTGCAACCCAATGCGGCCACAGCGCCATTCCGCTTTGATCAGGCCAAGGCCTATCTGACCTATGATCCGCAGCGCGATCAGATCGCGTTCACGGATGTCAGTTTGCAAACGGAATGGGGCGCATTCCAAGCAAGTGGCACGTCTTTCCTGCGCGAATTTCAGGATGGGCTGCCCCAGGCCCTTTTGGCGCAGTTCCAATTCCAGAACATCGCGCTAAACCCGCCGGGGTTTTATGACACGCCGCCCTCAATCCCGGATGCGTCCGTTGATCTGCGTCTGCGGTTTGATCCGTTCCGGATCGAGTTGGGCCAACTGGTGATCAATGACGGGCAGACCCGTCTGATCGCCGATGGAGAGCTGGCCGCAACAGATGCGGGATGGCAGATGGCGCTGAATGCAGATGTCTCTGAAATGGCGCCGGATCAATTAATGGCCATCTGGCCGATCCCGTTCAAACCGAAAACCCGCGATTGGTTTTCGAACAATCTGCTGGGCGGGCGGCTGTTTGGGGCCGCGCTTGGGCTACGGGTCACACCAGGACAACCCAACCATTTCGCAGCCGGGTTTGAATTTGACGACGCAACTGTCCGCTTCATGCGGCAAATGCCGCCAATTACCGGAGGACGGGGGGCGGCCAGCTTTATCGATAATGGCCTTGTCATTGCCGTTGATGACGGTGTCGTCAACGCCCCGGAAGGCGGGCAATTGAACCTTGCCGGTTCTGTTTTCTCAATCGGTGATGTGCGGCCCAAACCGGCGACCGGGACTTTGGATTTGCGGGCGGATGGATCGGTGACGTCGGTTCTTTCGATCCTGAACCAACCGCCGTTTGAGTTTTTGGACAAGGCCAACCTTCCGGTCACGCTTGCTGATGGTCGTGCGGAGGTGACGGGTCTTGTCAGTTGGCCAATGCGCCGCGGCGGATCGCCCAATGATGTCAGCTTTGAGATGGCCGCGGATCTGCGCCGGGTCCGTACCGGGTTGATCCCCGGGCGCGACCTGGTTGCGCCGCGCCTGACTGTGGCGGCGACACGCGCCGGGCTGACCCTGACCGGGCCCGTCAGTCTGGATGGTGCCCCGGCCGAGGCCAGTTGGAGCCGCGCCTTTGGTGAGGCCGGGCGCAATGGCAGCCAAATCCAGGCGCAGGTTGAAATTTCGCCCGATGTTCTGAACGCGCTTGATATCAATCTGCCCCCCGGTACGGTGTCTGGGCTTGGCCAGGGCGCACTGACCGTTGATTTGATCCCAAACGCGCCACCCCGCTTTACCTTGACCTCTGATCTGCGCGGTGTGCGTGTTGCGATCCCGGCGATTGGCTGGGCGAAATCGGCCAACACGGCGGGTAACTTGCTGATCGAGGGGACGCTGGGCGCTGTGCCCGATATCTCAAACCTTGAGATCAGCGGCGGCGGGCTGAGCGCGCAGGGGCGGATCAGTTTGGCCGCTGGCGGCGGGCTTGAAACGGCCGTTTTCAGCAGGGTCCGTGTCGCCGATTGGCTGAATGCACCGATCACGTTGCGGGGCCGGGGTGCCGGGCGGCCTGTTGGGGTGGAAATTCGCGGCGGGACGCTTGATTTGCGCCGCGCCAGCTTTGGGTCATCACAAGGCGAGGCAGGGCCCGTGTCGATCGCGCTCGACCGGTTGCAGGTCACTGAAGGGATCGCATTGGACAGTTTCCGGGGCGATTTTTCAGGGGCAGGCGGGTTTACCGGGCAGTTCACGGCGCAGCTGAATGGCGGTGCTGCCGTGCGGGGGACTGTCGCGCCGCGCAATGGGCGCTCGGCGGTAAGGCTGGTCAGCGAAGACGCTGGCGGTGCGCTGCGTGCGGCAGGTTTCTTGCGCAACGCCAATGGCGGCACGCTTGATCTGACGCTGCTGCCGACGGGCGGGGAAGGGACCTTTGACGGCACGCTTGCGGTGCGTGATCTACGCCTGCGGGATGCGCCCACCATGGCGGCGCTACTCGATGCAATCAGCGTTGTCGGGCTTTTGCAACAGCTTGACGGGCAGGGGCTTGCCTTTGATGAGGTTGATGCGCGTTTTCGGCTGACCCCGAACCAGGTCATCGTGTCTGAGGCCAGCGCGGTCGGGCCGGGTCTTGGCATTTCTGTCGACGGGACATACACGCTCGGCAATCAGCGCGTCGATCTGCAGGGGGTGGTCTCACCTTTCTATGTGCTCAACGGGATCGGCAGTTTCTTGACACGGAAGGGCGAAGGCTTGATCGGCTTTAATTTTAACATCGCAGGCACCTCTCGCGCGCCCCAGGTCACCGTCAATCCGCTCTCGGCCTTTACCCCGGGGATGTTTCGCGAAATCTTCCGCAGACCGGCGCCGGAGCTGAGCCAGTGAAGCTGAGCGATTTTGATTTCGATCTGCCCGAGCATCTGATCGCAACACGGCCCGCGCGCCCGCGCACATCCGCGAAACTGCTTTTGGCTGAGGGCGCGACAATCAGCGACCGGATCGTCGCCGATTTGCCGCAGATATTGCAGCCGGGCGATCGGTTGGTGTTGAACGACACCAAAGTGATCCCTGCGCGGCTTTCTGGGACACGCCACCGGGTCTCGGCCGATGCCGGCGCCACCGCCGCGCGGATTGAAGTCACATTGCTAGAGCCCCAGGCCGATGACGCCTGGACCGCGCTGGTCAAGCCGTTGAAAAAGGTGCGGGACGGAGAAACGATCATCTTTTCGGATACGCTTTCGGCGCAGATGATCAGCCGGGCGGACGGTCAGGCGCGATTGCGATTCAACCTTAAGGGCGATGATTTCGACGCCGCGCTTGCCGCTGTGGGGGCGATGCCTCTGCCGCCCTATATTGCCGCGAAACGGCCGGCGGATGAGGCGGACAAGGACGATTATCAGACCTATTGGGCACGTCATGCCGGGGCAGTGGCTGCGCCGACGGCATCGTTGCATTTTGATGGGCCTTTGCTGGACGCATTGGCCGCCCGGGGGGTGCAGTTTACCCATGTGACTTTGCATGTGGGTGCCGGCACGTTTTTGCCTGTTAAGGTTGATGATATCAGCGACCATAAGATGCATGCGGAGTGGGGTGAGGTTACGCCGGAGGCTGCAGCCGAGATCGCTGCGACCAAAGCTGCTGGTGGTCGTGTGATCCCAGTGGGCACCACCGCCCTGCGCCTGATCGAGAGCGCAGCACATGGTGGTCAGATGCAGCCTTGGCGCGGGCCCACGGATATTTTCATCACGCCCGGGTTTGAGTTCCAGATTGCGGATGGGTTGATGACCAATTTCCATCTGCCCAAGTCCACGCTGATGATGCTGGTCTCTGCCTTGATGGGCGTGGACACGATCCGGGCGATCTATGCCCATGCCATAGCCAACGAATATCGGTTTTTCAGTTATGGGGACAGCTCACTGCTGTTGCCAAGCAAGGAGTAGGTCATGCCAAAAGACGTCGCACGGGTATTGAAAAGGCTGCGTTGGGGGTTGATCATTGCTGCCCTTGTCGCACTGCTTGTTTTGCGGGTGCCGCAATTGGCCTTGGCATTGGCGATAATGGGGCTTTTGCTGGGGGTCTTGGGACGACAGACGTGGTTTCAGCAGTTTCTGGCGCAGTTGATCGGCTCCAAGGCTGGTGTCCAGCCAACGCCGTCGCCTATTCCAGCACCGGAGGAGACAGTGCTGACGGAGGCCGAGATTGCAGCCCTTCTGGACCAAGAGGCCCAGCCTGCGATCTTCCTCAAACGCCATTGGCCCATTGATCCGGTGTCGGATGCAAATTCCTATCTAGGTGGTCTGCCCAAGTTGCCCGAAGGGATGGCTTGGCCCGAAAATCCGCAGACGGGCTTTGCTCTGCATCATCTGGCGCAGATCGATCTATCCGAGATGCCGCGAATTGACGCTGATCCCAATTTACCGCAGGTGGGCATGTTGTGGTTTTTTGCGGATATCAACGAAGAAATGGACTGGGAGGAGGGGCCGGGGTCACCTGAAAGCTGCGTGCTTTATGCCCCAGTCAGCACCAAGGAATTACCGCCGCGGCCTGCCCCGGAAAACCTGCCGCAGGTGGATCATTGCGCAGACGCCCTTGAGAGTATTTTATGGTCCTTTCGTCCACCACGGATCAAAGTATACCCGCGCTGGCCCGTGACGGGGCGACCGACCCAGTCCTGGCCATTAGACGACGTGCCGGAAGGTCTGGCGCGGCGCAACAATTACATCAACGCCCGTTATGAACACGTCGAGGCTGTGGAAAAGGGCCTCAAAGGGGAGGCCCCGGAGCCTGTCAATGTAAAGGGTGCGATTGTTTCGGTTGAGCGCGTTACCGAAGAAAACGCCGAAGGGCAGCGGGTCGTCAAACGCAACACGCATTACACGCCCGAGGCCTTAGGAGGCCGTTTTCCCTATGTCGCGCGTTTTGCCGATGATGTCTTGGCCTCACTGCATCACAGTGTGGGTGGCCAGCTTGAAAGAGACGAAAGTCATGTGCGTTATCGTGAGAAATCGGGCAAAGGCGTCGATCCCGAGGTGACAGCGCGCCTGCCCATTTTCCAAAAGGCGGTGCAAGAGATTGCGGCACTGCGCGCAGATATTGCGGGCCTGCCTAATGACGCCGCGCTGAGCGCAGCGGATCTGGGCAGGTTCGATGATCTGATCCGCAATTATGCCCGCGATACCCTGAAAGGGGTCAGGGCCGAACAAGTTGTCGCCACAGCGTGGCAAATGTTCTTTCAACGCACACTCAGTGATCCCGATTTGCGCGCCAAAGTGCCATCTCAGATGATGGCCAGCGTTTCGGCGCAATTTGCGCCCTCCAGAGGGGGGACCTCGCATTACCTGATGGGCGCAAAGGGTGTAGGCTCTAACCCGACAGCTGGCCACGGTATACGTCTGGCGCAGTTTGATAGCGACTACGGCGTGGATTTCATGTTCTGCGATTGCGGCATTATCGACTTTTGGATCGATGCGGATGATCTGGCGAAAGGCCGCTGGGACAGGGCCTGGGCCGCAACCGCAGGCGGGTAGGGCGCGAACAGACGCGACCCTGTCGTTTTCATGTGATGAAATCGACATAGAATCATGGGATAGGCCGGTTCTGTTTTTCCGTGGGGGTGCGCGATGTTTCAGGTGCTGACCGGGTCTTGGGCCCTGTTTTTGGGAATGTTCCTATTGATGGTCGGGAACGGCCTGCAAGGGACGCTGCTTGGGCTGCGCGGCGATCAGGAAGGGTTCAGTACCTTCGCCCTGTCCATCGTCATGTCCGCCTATTTTTTGGGCTTTCTGTTCAGCTCGCGTTACACGCCAAGGTTGATCCAGCGGGTGGGGCACGTGCGGGTCTTTGCGGCCCTCGGGTCGATGGTGTCTGCCGTGCTGATCCTTTACCCAGTCCTGGTCGAGCCCTGGGCCTGGACCATCGGCCGCGTCATCATCGGATTTTGCTTTTGCGGCGTCTATATCACCGCCGAAAGCTGGCTGAACGACGCCTCAACCAATGAAACCCGGGGCAAGGCGCTATCGGTCTATCTGATGGTCCAAATGGCGGGGATCGTCTTTGCCCAGTGGATTGTCAGCCGGGGCGATGTGTCAGGCTATGTGCTGTTCATCATCCCCTCGGTGCTGGTGTCCTTGGCCTTTGCGCCGGTTCTTTTGTCGGCCCGTCCCATGCCCGCCTTTGAGACCACCAAGCCCATGAAAATCCGGGACCTCGTCACGGCCTCGCCCTTGTCTTGTTTTTCGATGTTCATGCTGGGGGGGATCTTTGCAGCGCAATTTGGGATGTCGGCGGTCTATGGAAACCGGATCGGGCTCAGCGTTGGGGAGATTTCGTTCTTTGTCTCAACGATCTACGTGGCGGCGTTGGTGCTGCAATATCCGATTGGCTGGCTGTCGGACCGGATGGACCGGCGGAACCTGATCATTTGGGTCGCCGCGCTTGGCGGGGCCGGTTCGATGATCGCCTTCCTTTTGCCCGGCTATTTCGGCCTGATTATTGTCAGCGGCGCGATTGTCGGGGGGATGTCCAACCCGCTTTACGCGCTGATCATCGCCTATGCCAATGACTATCTTGAAAAAGACGATATGGCGGCAGCCTCTGGCGGGCTTTTGTTCATCAATGGGCTGGGTGCGATTGCCGGGCCGCTGATTGTGGGGGTGATGATGGATGTCATCGGGGATAACGGCTATTGGCTGTTCACCGCATCGCTGATGTTTGCCGTCGCGATCTACGGGCTGTACCGGACCACGCAGCGGAGCCGCGATGTCGATGAAAGCGAAATCGTGCCATATGCGCCGGTCTCTGCGGCCTCAACCCCCATCGTCGCCGAGGTGGCACAAGAAGCCTATA
The DNA here is from genome assembly GCF_038069655.2 of Yoonia sp. BS5-3. Lineage (NCBI taxonomy): Bacteria > Pseudomonadati > Pseudomonadota > Alphaproteobacteria > Rhodobacterales > Paracoccaceae > Yoonia > Yoonia phaeophyticola. The sequence goes on along the minus strand of NZ_CP150951.2, from coordinate 3,329,151 downwards.
TCGAAGCCGAAGAAGAAATCATCGAAGCCAATGAGGAGCCAGAGCCAGGCGCCGCCTGATCCTATTGTGTCACAGCGAAACATGATGTGAGCGGACAAAACGCACAGCCTCTTGCCAGGTCAGAATTTCTCTGTTTCGGTTTCCATAAAGGCAAGGTGAGGAGCGATGCCATGGGAACCCCGGATGAGGTATTGGCGTTTTGGCTGGATGAATGCACGCCAGCGGATTGGTACAAATCCGATCCGGTCTTTGACGCCAAAATCAAAGACAAGTTTGGACCAACCTGGAAACAGGCCACGGAAGGTGCCTTGGGGCTTTGGCTGACATACCCGTCAGGCACGCTGGCCTATATCATCCTGACCGATCAGTTCCCCCGAAATATGTTCCGCGATCAAGGGCGCGCCTTTGAAACCGATGATCTGGCGCGGGCGGCCGCCAAGATGGCCATTGAGCGGCATTGGGATATGAAAATCGATGAACCTGCACGCCAGTTCTTTTATCTGCCGCTGATGCATGCTGAAAACCTGTGTGATCAGGACCGGGCCGTGCGTTTGATCCATACGCGGATGCCGCAAAGCGGGGCCGCCAACGCGCCGCATGCCCAGGCGCATCGACAGATCATTCGGGACTTTGGGCGTTTTCCATATCGCAACGCAGCGCTTGGTCGGCGCAGCACCGAGGCCGAGCAGGAATTCCTGGCCTCCGGCGGCTATGGAGGTGTTTTCAAATCGATCCAGAATACGGAAAATTTGAGTGATATCGTAGAGGCCGATTAACGCTATTTTGGGACTTGTCGCACCACATTCCGCGTGTCGGGAAGAGGTTAGACCATGTTACAAGAGCGTTCATTCAAGCGGGATCAGGCCGCTGATGATGGTCCCCAGGGATCGACCTATCAGGGGCTCGCTTCGCAGATTTTGGATACGCTTGAACAGGGCGTGATCGTTTGGTCTGCGGACGCGACCTGCATCACCCATAATGCGCGCAGCCTTCACCTGCTGGAACTCAAACCTGCGCAACTCAGCCTGGGCACGAAACTGGATGATCTGCTGGATTTACTGACGTCGCGGGGCGACGAAATTGATCTCAACCAAGCCGAAATTCAGACGGGGTTTGATGATCAAAGACCCTTCCAATTCGAAATCCGGCTCAAGGCCGGGGGCATGATCTCGGCTCAGGTCAGGCCTGTGCGGGATGGGGGCCATATTGTCGCCTTTACGGATGTGACCGATATGCGTCAGGCGATTTGCGCGCTTGAAGATGCCCGGGCCGAAGCGGCGCGTGCTGAGAAGACCGCGAACGAAGTCCTGACACATGAGCGCGCGCGCAAACGCGAGGTGTCGCTGCTTGCGCAAATGGATGAATGGCTGCAATCGTGTAAGTCGTTGGAAGAGCTTTATGAAATCGTAACCGCCTTTATGCAAAAGATTCTGCCCGGGTCACGTGGGCAACTTTTCATCTATTCGAATTCGCGCGATGTGCTTGAACAGGCCTGCGCGTGGCAGTTTGATACCAAGCAGGACAATGTCACACCCGACAGTTGCTGGGCGTTGCGGCGTGGGCGCAGCTATAGCTATTCGAATGACCAGTTGGGATTTGTCTGTGATCACGTCAAAAGCGCGACGACCGATGGCCCATCGCCGGAAAAATTCACCTGCGTGCCCATTGTGGCCCATGGCGACACGGTTGGCCTGATGCATATCGAATTCTTGCCCGGTGCTGAAAGCGAAGATGTGATCGACCCAATCGAATTTACCATTCGTTGTGGTGAGCATATCTCGATGGCGATTGCGAATGTGAAACTGCGCGATGAGTTGCAAGATCAGTCCACGCGCGATCCGCTGACCGGGCTTTATAATCGGCGTTATTTCCTGGATGCGATGCGGCGGATCATCGGCCAAACGGCGAACCGCCAAGGCAATTTTGCGCTCCTGTCGATCGATGCTGATAAGTTCAAGAATTACAATGACGAACATGGCCACGATGCAGGCGACGCCGTTCTTGAGGCAATTGCGGAAAAGATGTGCGCGCTCGATGCCGAAGGGGCGGTCGCCTGCCGTATTGGTGGGGAAGAATTCTGCATTTTGCTGCCCCTCGCGGATCGATCGCGCGCAACCGAAAGCGCCGAGGAGTTGCGGCAGTCGATCGAGGAAATGCGCGTCAAATATATTGGCGGACCGCTGCCCAAGGTGACTGTCTCTATCGGGATTGCTGTTTATCCAACCCACGGAACCGACCCTAAGGAATTGATAAAGCAAGCGGATTTGGCCCTTTATGCAGCCAAAGATGCAGGAAGGAATTGTTCGCAAGTCGCTGACAGTATGAGCATGATTACATTTGACTAGCTGCTATGCAGTTGGGTTACTGGTGATCCTTCAAAAAATAGTTTAGTGTTCAACTAAATTTGGATTTGGAGGACCAAGCATGGCTGCGCAGAACTTTGACCTGATCGTAATTGGTGCCGGGCCGGGGGGCTATGTTGCTGCCATCCGCGGCGCGCAATTGGGCATGAATGTCGCCGTTGTCGAACGTGAGCATTTGGGTGGTATTTGCCTGAACTGGGGCTGTATCCCGACGAAAGCTTTGTTGCGCTCGTCCGAGGTGTTTCATCTGATGCACCGTGCCAAGGAATTTGGTCTGTCTGCTGACGGGATTGGCTATGATCTGGATGCTGTGGTCAAGCGCTCGCGCGGGGTGGCCAAGCAGATGGAAGGGGGGTGAAACACCTTCTGAAGAAGAACAAAGTCACTGTCATTATGGGCGAAGCCACGCTTCCGGCGAAGGGCAAGGTGTCCGTGAAAACGGACAAAGGCACCGAAGATTTGACCGCTAAGAATGTCGTTCTGGCCACCGGGGCCCGGGCCCGGAACCTGCCGGGGCTTGAGGCGGATGGTGAACGCGTTTGGTCTTACCGTCATGCGCTGGTGCCACCACATCAGCCCAAGAAGTTGCTGGTCATTGGATCGGGCGCAATTGGGATCGAATTTGCGAGCTTTTACAATACGTTGGGTGCGGATACCACCGTGGTGGAAGTCATGGACCGGGTGCTGCCAGTGGAAGACGCTGAAATTTCCGCCTTTGCCAAGAAGCAATTTGTCAAACAGGGCATGAAGATTATGGAGAAATCTGTGGTCAAGCAATTGGACCGTGCCAAGGATAAGGTGACCGCGCATATTGAGACAGGCGGCAAGACCGAAAAAGTGGAATTTGATACTGTTATCAGTGCTGTAGGCATCGTTGGTAATGTTGAGGGGCTGGGGCTGGAAGCCTTGGGCGTCAAGATTGACCGCACCCATGTTGTCACGGATGAATTCTGCCGCACCGGTGTTGAAGGGCTTTATGCGATTGGCGATATCGCGGGCGCCCCGTGGCTTGCGCACAAGGCGAGCCATGAAGGTGTGATGGTCGCTGAGCTGATTGCTGGCAAACATGCCCATCCTGTTAAGCCAGAGAGCATAGCAGGCTGTACCTATTGCCATCCGCAGGTCGCCTCGGTCGGTTACACAGAGGCTAAGGCCAAAGAGCTAGGCTATGATGTGAAGGTTGGCCGTTTTCCCTTTATTGGCAATGGGAAAGCCGTTGCCTTGGGCGAACCAGAGGGCATGGTGAAGACGGTTTTTGATGCCAAGACCGGCGAGCTGTTGGGTGCCCATATGGTCGGTGCCGAGGTGACGGAATTGATCCAAGGCTATGTTGTCGGGCGCCAGCTTGAGACTACGGAAGAGGATCTGATGCAAACGGTCTTCCCGCATCCGACACTGTCCGAAATGATGCATGAGAGCGTGCTGGATGCCTATGGGCAGGCCATCCATTTCTAGGCCTGTGCAACGCATTGTCTTTGCTACGGGCGCTTCGTCATTGAAGCGCCCGTTCTAGTATTAACGCACTGAAAGCGAAGCGTTTTTGACGCTATGTATGGCGTACATATGCCGTACAGAATGCGTATTGCTGCGATCTGGCCCCAGGGCAGCTTAACGCGCCGCGCGGGCGCAACACTTGCCAAAGTGTTAATCCAGCAAAAAGTAACGCCTGATCCGCCGCCGTTACTCTGTGATCGTGATCGGCAAGTTCCGATCACCCGGTGATCCTGGCCGAGAATGCAGCGCAGTTCATGTGTCCGCGGGGCTGTACGGCATGGGCACCGTCCCGGAGACGCGATTTTTCTTTGCCCGGGCCCTTTTGCGACGCATTCCGGACATTTTTTATGATTACCCAAGTTTATGTAGATCGGCACAAGGTCTGTTTTCCCAGTATTTGCTGGAGTGTTGTGTTTGGACGCTTGGTGCTGATTTTGAAGAAGGAAACGTTCGCGCCTTGTGTGCGACACAGGAGAGACGAGACATCTGATGAAAATAAAGGCAACCGTATTCGCGCTTTTGGCAAGCACAGCAGCCGCGCAGGCGCAGCAGGCTTGTGAAATCTACACCGTTCAACCTGGCGACTCGCTGAGTGCGATTGCCCGTGAAGCCTATGGCAGCATTAGCTTTCAGAGCGTTTGGGATGCAAACCGTAGCGTGATTGGCGCTAACCCCAACACGATCAGCGTTGGTATGCAGCTGCGTTTGCCATGCGCCGATGGTAGCCTGCCCGGTGCCTCTGCATCTGTTGTTCAGCCTGCAACGCCCGTCACAAGTGTGTCTAGTGATGGCCCCGTGACCATTCGTCTGGTGACCGGCAGCGATTATCCCCCCTTCACCGATGAAGGCATGGAAGGCGGCGGTATTTACACCCAGCTGGTCCGCGCTGCTATGGACACCATGGAGCCCCAATACGAAACCCAGATCATTTTCGTGAACGATTGGGGCTCACATCTTGAAACATTGCTCCCCGCAATGGCTTTTGACGGTGCTTTCCCATGGCTGCGTCCCAATTGTGAAGACCCGGCGAGCCTGACCGAGAATTCGCAATTTCGCTGTGACAACTTCCTGCACACTGACCCGTTCTATGAGATCGTGACCGGCATCGTGACCCGCCGTGACGACCCATTGGCCACATCTGATGATGCCGCTGATTTTGCCGGCAAAGTTATGTGTTCGCCTGACGGCTATTCTGATGTTGCCCCGACCTCAATGGGCTTGGGCCGTGACGTGATGGAATATGTTTCGCCGGTCAATCCTGACGACTGCTTTACCGCTTTGGTTGCTGGTGAGGTTGACGGTATTTCGCTTGTGACCACCCAGTCTGAGGATATCGCGCAGCGTTTGGGTCTGGCGGATCAAATCGCCATCAACCCGAATATGACCGTATCCAACGTCCTGAACGTCTTTGTGTCAAAGAACAATCCCAACGGTCCTGAGATTGTTGAAGCGTTGAACACGGGCCTGGCCAACATCCGCGAATCTGGTGTTTGGTTCCAGACTGTTCGGACGGGCTTTTCGGCGTATTACACAAACCAGTAAGGTTTGATCGCATTTTGGGGCCCGGCGGCGCATGTGCGGCCGGGCCCTTTTTTATGTCAGACGGGTCCAGCGGGCAGCGTGATCTCGGCTGAGATCACTTCACCATCATAGACCACGACCCGATGATCTGGCCCCCTAAGCGACACGGTGATCGGGGCGTTGCTGCCATATGGCAGAGCATCAAGATAGAAGAACGGCAGTGTCGCCATCCCGATCTTTTCATCCCCCAGATAGATATGCGCGTGCCCTTCGGCTGTGGGCTGATCTGTCCGTCCGCAGAGATCGCTGAAAATCCAGTTCTCCGTTTCGAAATCAAGCCGCCAGCCGGTCTGCGTTGGCGTCGCAGTGACCGAGAGTGCGGGCTTTGGCTGCGTTGTATCAAGTTCGGCGAAAAGCGAGCTGGGCAGGCCAGCATCACGCAGCTGTGTGGGCAGGGTGACGCTGACCCCGGCGATTGCTAGTCCAACGAGCTGCGCAGCAAGGATGGGTGAAAAATACGCCATTGCATTTTCCTTAAGTTCTCGGCTGCAGGCTGGGTCCCGAAGACGACCAGCATGAATGTCAGCGCGTAAAGATTTGCGTGAAACAGAGGCGTTTCACCTAAAATGATCGAGAAAAACGTAAAAGCACCAATTAAGAACAGGCCGATGGGTCGCACCAGATGCCCCATCATCAAAAGCAGCCCCGCAATCAATTCGACCCCCGTCATTACAAGCGCCATCCAGGGCAGCGGGATGCCAAGCTGGTCGAGCTTTCCATGCTGAAGGATCGCGATCAGCAATGTGGGATGGGCCAGCTTTATTGACAGTGACAGGTAGACAAAGGTCGCCCCGGTCATCAGCAGGATCACAGGCCAGATAAAATCGATCCGCCCCCATATCTGCGGTTGTTTCTTACCAAAATGCCAATCCACGCTTAGCGGACCCGCCCCAATCCAGAGGAGTAACAGCGCGGGTGCAAGGAAATGCGCAGCATAGGAATAGATAAAGACAGCGCCAAACAGCTGCCCGCCCGCCAGGGTCAAGACGATCACCATCAGCGCGGCGATCCGGGTCCAAAGGCCAATTGCCAGAAGCCCGGCTGTCACCAGGCAAAAGAAACACAGCATCTCATAGCCGGGCATGTATGAGATCTGCATATCCGGGACCAGGAAGGTTGGTTCTTTCCAGATGGGTGTGCCATGCCGGGGCAGCCCGCCCAAAGCGCCAAGCCCAATCGGGGCGGCAAGGCCCAGCCGCAACAATGGGCCGCCGACCCGCAATCCAAACACTGGCAGATGGGCTGAAAGCTTTTCTTCGACCGGTGCCAATTGATTTTGCATCCAGAGCGCCGCGCTGACCAAAATCATGGCGACCACCGAAGACAGCAGCAGTGTTGTGGAGGACAGGAAAATTTCGGGCACCGGTTCTGCTGCAAGTGCAGCATATTCGCTGGGTGAAAGCACCCATGCTTCATGCGCTGACGCCCCGCCGGCCGTTAGAAAAGGTATTAAAATGAGGGCGTTGTAAGGTCGCATGTTTGAATCGACAGTCTTTCATAGCATGTTCTGCACCTGCATTGTCATGCGAATTGTGGCAGCAAAAAGTCCGGACCTCGTTCCGTTAACAAATAGGCGGTGCATGGCCCATCACACTGTGCTGCATTTAAATGTTTACCGTTTGTTCACATTTTTTCGTTGGAAAAATCCCGCTGACGCAATATGTCCGTTAGCAGGATATTGGGGTGTCATATGGCCGAGTTGAAAAACATCGAAGTGCGCGGCGCGCGCGAGCATAATCTGAAGGGGATTGATGTTGATATTCCCCGCGATCAGCTGGTCGTGATTACCGGATTGTCGGGCTCGGGCAAGTCGTCTTTGGCTTTTGATACCATATATGCTGAGGGCCAGCGCCGCTATGTGGAAAGCCTGTCGGCTTACGCACGTCAGTTCCTCGATATGATGGAGAAGCCTGACGTCGATCATATCAGCGGTCTGTCCCCGGCGATTTCGATTGAGCAGAAGACGACCTCGAAGAACCCGCGGTCTACTGTGGGGACCATTACCGAGATTTATGATTATCTGCGCCTGCTGTTCGCCCGCGCGGGCATCCCGTATTCGCCCGCGACCGGTCTGCCGATTGAGGCCCAGCAAGTGCAGGATATGGTTGATCGTGTCATGGCGCTGGAGGAGGGGACCCGCGGCTATCTGCTGGCCCCGATTATCCGCGACCGCAAGGGCGAGTATCGCAAGGAGTTTCTGGAACTGCGCAAGCAGGGGTTTCAGCGGGTGAAGGTGGATGGCGAATTTTATGAATTGGATGAGCCGCCGACACTGGATAAGAAGTTTCGCCATGACATTGATGTGGTTGTGGATCGGATTGTTGTTCGTGAGGGACTAGAGACCCGGTTGGCGGATAGTTTCCGCACGGCCTTGGATTTAGCCGACGGCATTGCCGTTTTGGAAACCGCCCCGAAAGAGGGTGAGCCTGAGCGTATCACCTTTTCTGAGAATTTCGCCTGCCCGGTGTCCGGCTTTACGATCCCTGAGATTGAACCGCGCCTTTTCTCGTTCAACGCTCCCTTTGGCGCTTGCCCGTCATGCGATGGTCTGGGGGTCGAGCTGTTCTTTGACGAGGCGCTGTGTGTCCCTGATGTGACGTTGAAGGTGGCTGATGGGGCGATTGCACCCTGGCGCAAGGGTAAATCACCGTATTTCCTGCAGACCATTGAGGCGATTGCCAAGCATTACGGGTTTAATAAAAACGCCCGTTGGAAGGATCTGGATCCGAAGATCCAGCAGGTGTTTTTGCGCGGTTCCGGCAAGGAAGAGATCAAGTTTCGCTATGATGAAGGCGGCCGCGTTTATCAGGTGGAGCGTGCTTTTGAAGGCGTGATCCCGAATATGGAGCGGCGCTATCGCGAGACCGACAGCAATTGGATCCGCGAAGAGTTTGAAAACTATCAAAATAATCGCGATTGCGGCAACTGTGGCGGCTATCGTTTGCGCGAAGAGGCTTTGGCCGTGAAAATTGGTGGTTTGCATGTGGGCCAGGTCGTCCAGATGTCCATTAAAGAGGCCTATGATTGGTGTCAGGCTGTGCCGGACCAGCTGACCAAGCAGAAGAATGAGATTGCCACCGCCATCCTGAAAGAAATCCGCGAACGGCTTGGCTTTTTGAATAACGTGGGCCTTGAGTATCTGACCTTGTCCCGCAATTCCGGCACGTTGTCTGGTGGCGAAAGCCAGCGCATCAGATTGGCCAGCCAAATCGGTTCGGGCTTGCAAGGGGTGCTGTATGTGCTTGATGAGCCATCGATTGGCCTGCATCAGCGTGACAATGATCGCCTGCTCACCACCCTGAAAAACCTGCGCGATCAGGGGAATACCGTCATCGTTGTTGAACATGACGAAGAGGCGATCCGCGAGGCGGATTATGTCTTTGATATCGGCCCCGGTGCCGGTGTGCATGGCGGGCAGGTGGTGGCCAAGGGCACCCCAGCCGAGATCATGGCCCATGAAGGTTCGATCACCGGGGAATATCTGGTCGGGACGCGCGAGATCGCGGTGCCTGCGAAGCGCCGCAAGGGCAAGGGCAAAAAGCTGACCGTGGTGAAGGCCACGGGGAATAATTTGCAGAATGTCACTGCGGATTTCCCCTTGGGCAAATTCGTCTGCGTCACGGGCGTGTCGGGTGGTGGTAAATCGACCCTGACGATTGAGACGTTGTTCAAGAACGCCTCGATGAAGCTGAATGGCGCGCGGCAGACGCCGGGGCCTTGTGAGACGATCAAAGGGTTTGAGCATCTCGATAAGGTGATCGATATCGATCAGCGGCCCATTGGCCGGACGCCACGGTCAAATCCCGCGACTTATACTGGGGCCTTCACCCCGATCCGCGAATGGTTTGCCGGGATGCCCGAGGCGAAGGCGCGCGGGTATAAGCCGGGCCGGTTTTCGTTCAATGTGAAGGGTGGCCGTTGTGAGGCCTGTCAGGGTGATGGTGTCATCAAGATCGAAATGCACTTTCTGCCGGATGTCTATGTGACCTGTGAGACCTGCAAGGGCGCGCGCTACAATCGCGAAACGCTTGAGATCAAGTTCAAGGGCAAATCCATCGCTGATGTGCTGGATATGACGATTGAAGACGCGCAAGAATTCTTTAGTGCGGTCCCGTCGATCCGGTCCAAGATGGATGCGCTGATGCGTGTTGGGCTGGGTTATATCAAGGTTGGCCAGCAGGCGACGACCCTGTCGGGCGGTGAGGCGCAGCGGGTGAAGCTGTCAAAAGAACTGGCCAAGCAATCCACGGGCCGAACGCTTTACATTCTGGACGAGCCGACAACGGGTCTGCATTTTGAGGACGTGCGTAAGTTGTTGGAAGTGTTGCATGAATTGGTGGATCAGGGGAACTCGGTCATTGTGATTGAGCATAATCTGGATGTGGTGAAAACCGCCGATCATATCATCGATATTGGCCCCGAGGGCGGCGATGGCGGTGGCAAGATCGTGGCGACGGGCACGCCTGAGAAGGTGGCGGAAGTCGCCGAAAGCCATACAGGGCGCTATCTGAAAGAGATGTTGGGTGCGCGGAAGGTGGCGGCGGAATAGGTTGTCTAAAAGCGGTCATAGGATCGACATAAATGATTTGCAAAACACGGCGCGTCGAAGCTGCAACATGGTGAAATCTTGAAACTGTTGATCATTTTGTCGAAGGCGTTGTTGGCGATCTACACCTGCGCTGCTATCGCGTTTTGTTTCTATGCAAAAAGTACCAACGATATTGGCTTGCAAATGTTGTCGCTCGGATTGGTGCTTGCCCCATTTGCGGCGATGTTTTTAGGGGCGTTTCTGCTCGGTCGCCTGACACCTTCCGCGCGCGCCCGGACCACCCTCCGCACGCCAGCCAGCCCGACAAATACCCCAATTGACCGGTTGTCTCGTTCAGAAACTGTGCAGACACAGCCGGTGCCAGATGAGGTCTATTGGGCAGAGGCCCATATGGCTGATGTTGAGACTGGCGACGCTTTTCGTGCCTTCATTGACAAGGCTTGTCCAACCGCCCGCTTGCCGATGCCGCCTGCTGCGCAAATTGACCGGATCGCCACTTGGTTTGATACCGAAAACGCCAAGCGGAACGATTATGTTTGCGTGCCGCCCATTGCTGTGATCCGCGCACCGCGTGCGACCCAGGATGTCACCAAGGGCGGGCATAGTTGGTTTGGGGGGCGACCGATGCTGGGCGATCAGCCATGGCCGCTGACCTCAGACGGCCAGCCCATGCATCATCGCGCGACGATTGATCTGGCCGAGGTGAGCGCTTTTGCAGTGCCCCCAGGTCTGCCAAACCATGGCAAGCTTGCGTTCTTCGCATATCTCCACAAAGAGCCCTATGAAGGCAAAGTACTGTATGTGCCCGCCGCAACCACACCGACATTGCCGCCAGAAAACCTGCCTCATATTTTCTATGAAGGTGCTTTTTCCTTTGGGCGCAAAGACTATACCGCGCTGGATGCCCCTAAAGAATATCTGCATTGGCAGGTCGGTTTTATGGAATTGCCCATGGATCAGAGTTATTCCGAGAAATCGGCGCGGGATGTGCTAAACCAAGCCTTTCCTGACGCATCCCGGATTAACCTGCACACGGCGGCTTTGGCCGATGTCTATCCCGATATCACCCAACCCTTGTTCTGGGACAGCGCTCAACGCTATGCCAAGATTGTCACCTTGGCCGAAACCCATCTGGAAGATACGATCCGAGACGCGCAATTCCGTGTGAATCGAGGTGATCAGGGGGCCGCGGCGCAGTTAGCCTATCTGCAGGAGAACACTCATGCGCTACGCCGTTTCATTGACGAAGTGACCAAATGGGCCCGGCCGCATGATCGCTGGGACGCCATGACGGGCTCTGATCGGTTGGACCTGTCTGAATTCATGGCCCGCCTGACACCGGACAACCCTGATGCCCTAGGTTTGCATCTGTATTTTCCCGTTCGGATTTTGAAGTCGAACATGACGACGATATCCCCACAATGTGACGCGACATTGCGGTGTGTTGCCCGTGGTCCTGAAGCACTGTACCAACGCTTGCCGCAACCAGTCAAAGACCGGCTGGATCAAACCCATCGCCTGCCCGGACCAAGCCAGTGGCATCAGATGTTTGGTATGGGCGTCAGTGTTCAAGTGGCGGGAGAAGAGCATCAATATGATCATCTTCTGTTACAACTGCAAACGGATCATATGATGAATGGCGAATGGGCGGGCAGCGTGGTTGTGCAATATTGGATCAGCCCCGAGAATTTGCGCCGTCAGGCCTGGGACCAGGTCGTTGTAACGATGGAGGCTGACTAAGCTTAGGGGCGCCGCCGTGTTTCGAAGCGGGGCAGCATAGCTGAGAAATCTTTGCCGGCGCCGCCTTCCACTTCAACGAATTGCCGATAGAGCGCCGCTGCAGCTTGTCCCATTGGCGTATCGGCATCCACCGCTTGGGCTGCCATTTGGCTGAGGTTGAGGTCTTTCAGCATCAGCTCGGCCGCGAACCCCGGTTGATAGTCGTTGTCCGCCGGGCTTTGCGGCCCGACGCCGGGTGCGGGGCAGTAGGCGTTCATCGTCCAGCTGTACCCCGATGAAGTGCTGACCACGTCGAACATTGCCTGCCGGTCCAGCCCCAGTTTGTCGGCCAGCACGAAGGCTTCGCAGGTGCCGATCATCGTCACCCCGAGGATCATGTTGTTGCAGATTTTGGCCGCTTGCCCGTTGCCTGCGGGGCCGCAATGCACTGCCTTCTGCCCCATGATGTCGAAGAGCGGTTTGGTGGTTGCAAAGGCCGTCTCGGGCCCGCCGGCCATGAAGGTCAGTGTGCCGTTTGTTGCTCCGCCGATCCCGCCCGAGACGGGCGCGTCGATGGCGTGCAGCCCTTGCATTTCGGCCTGTGTGGCCACGGCGCGCGCGCTTTCGACGTCGACGGTCGAGCAATCTAGGTGGATGGCACCCGGCTTCATGGCCGCGTGGATTTCGGCGGAGACGGCGCGCAGGATGTCTCCGTTTGGTAGCATGGTGATGACGACGTCGGCGTTTGTGGCGGCCTCGGCCGCGCTGACTGCCATGCTGATCCCGTCTGGTTTCGCCATCGTGTCAAAGCCTGTGACGTCATGGTCCTTTGCCAGATTTGCGGCCATGGGCGCGCCCATGTTGCCTAGTCCGATAAAGCCGATTTTCATGATGTTTCCTCCCATTGCAGCGCGTCATTGCCCAAGGGGGCGGTCATGGCTGCGATTTGTTCTGTTGTGGCGAGCTGCCATTTTGGGGATTTGTCCCGGTCGATGATGGCGGCCCTGATCCCTTCGATGAAATCCCCCTGCGCGCCGCAGCGGTAGGTGTAGCGGAACTCATGGTCGAGGGCGGTTTTGATGTCGGGGTTCGCGCGTACGGCGCTGAGGATCTGACGGCAGACCGCCATGGCGAGCGGCGCGTTCCGCCCCATCAGTTTTTGCGCCTGTTGGGCGGCGGGGCTGTCGGTGCCTTGGGTGAAGAAGGCGTCGATGTCGTGTTGCCAGGCCTGTAGCTGGCTGTCGGGGCGTGTAGGTTGCGGTATGTCGGGGTGGCCTGTTGCGATCAGTTGGCCCTTCAGGGCGTCCCAATCGCCTTCGGGCACGAAATGGTCCGCAAAGCCTGCATAGATCGCGTCGCCGGCGTCCATCCGCTGTCCGGTGAGCCCCAGAAATTCGCCGCAGTGGCCGGGGGCTTTTGCGAGGATCAGTGATCCGCCCACGTCGGGCACCAGGCCGATGGAGCATTCGGGCATCGCGATTTGGCTGCTTTCGCAGACGATCCGGTGCGATCCGTGGCAGCCCACGCCGACACCGCCGCCCATGGTGAAGCCTTGCAGGAAGGTCACGATGGGTTTGGGGTAGTCGTATATTTTCGCATTCAGCCGGTATTCATCGCGCCAGAACCGTTGCCCGTAGTCATAATCGCCGCGTTTGCCGGTGGCGTACATTTCGGCGATGTCGCCGCCTGAACAGAAGGCCCGGTCGCCTGCGCCATCGATGATGACCAGGGCAATCTTGGGGTTGTCTTTCCAATCATCGAGCGCCGCTTCGATGGCCAGGCACATGTCCCATGTGAGCGCGTTCAGCGCTTTGGGTCGGTTTAATGTGATGTGCCCTGCGTGCCCGGATGTGCGGATTATGATGTCGGTCATTTGGGGGCCTGACGTTGAGGTCCCGGATGACGTCCGGGACGGTGTTGCGCTATTGGATGAGGTGGCGTGCCGTGATCAGCCGCATGATTTCGTTGGTGCCTTCGAGGATTTGATGCACCCGCAGGTCACGCACGATTTTCTCGATCCCGTAGTCTGCCAGATATCCGTAGCCGCCGTGCAGTTGCAGGCATTGGTCGGCGGTTTTTGACCCAACTTCGGTGCAGATTTTCTTGGCCATGGCGCAGAATTTACTGGCATCGGGCGCGCCGCTGTCCAGTTTCCAGGCGGCTTGTCGCAGGAAGGTCCGCGCGGATTGCATTTCGATCTCCATATCCGCCAGCCGAAATTGCAGCCCCTGGAATTGGTCGATGGATTTGCCGAAGGCTTTGCGCTCTTTCATATAGGCCAGCGTCTGATCCAGCGCCGATTGCGCCGCCCCAAGTGAGCAGGCGGCGATGTTCAGACGCCCGCCGTCCAGCCCCGCCATGGCGTATTTGAATCCGTGTCCTTCTTGGCCCAGAAGGTTGTCTGCGGGTGCTTTGCAATCGTCCATCTGCACTGCGCGGGTGGGTTGGGACCGCCAGCCCATTTTATCCTCAAGCCCGCCGAAGGAGAGGCCGTCGGCCCCGTCTTCCACCAGGATCGCGCTGATCCCCTTTGGCCCGTCATCGCCGGTGCGCACCATAACGATATAGGCGTCCGAATAGCCGCCGCCCGAGATGAAAGCCTTGGTGCCGGTCAGCGCGTAGCCGTCATTGGTCCGCGTCGCCTTGGACTTCAGCGCTGCCGCGTCCGAGCCGGAGCCGGGTTCGGTCAGGCAGTAGGACAGGATCGTTTCCATGCTCAGCGCTTTGGGCAGCACCCTGGTCTTGAGGCTGTCGGACCCATAGGCGTCGATCATCCGGGCACACATGTTGTGGATGGACAGGAACGCCGCGACAGAGGCGCAGGAGTGCGACAGGGCCTCAAACACCAGCGTGGCGTCGAGCCGGGAAAGACCAGAGCCACCCCGGGCTTCGTCCACGTAAAGCCCGCCAAACCCGAGTGCCGCCAGTTCCGGCCAGAGCGTTTTCGGGATTGTTCCGTTGTCCTCCCACTGCCGCGCATAGGGCGCGATGTTATCTTGCCCGAATGCGAGGGCCATGTCGTAAATGGCGGTTTGCTCTTCGGTCAGTGCAAAGTCCATCAATCTTCCAATATGTCATTGCTGTGTGAATTTAGTGCTGTCTTTACACCATCGCCAAGGTGAATCGGGAAACCGTTTGATTTTCGGTGCTTGGTGATACGCTGCGCCACAAGTTTTGCTTCCGCCTCTGGGTTGTGCATGCCAGTCGCCATCGCCCAGTTCATGGCCGCCTGACCATCTTTCACGGTGTCATTGTATCCACGCGTGTACGACGTCTGAAAAAAAGTGAACCCATAGATGGACAGACTTTTCAAAGATGCTTGCAAGGCCAACATAATCATTACGCACCCGGCGGTTGGCGTGTGCCCGCCCAAATCTGCAACAAGTGTTTGATAAAAATCAATTGGCGGAACCACACCTTTTGTATCATGGGTGGCCTTACGTAACTGTAAGAGTTTTGGTGCGATATGTTCCGGGCTGGCGGCGTGAGGATAGACGACATAACGCACCCTATGCGACGCGAGCGTTGCAGCCGAGATGTTCTGAACTGAGCGTGTTCCCTTCATCTTAAGGTTATGTATCCAGATGTCGGTGCGATCTCCGAAAACCTTGGGATTCTCATCGGCTTGTCTTACGCCATTATTCATCCGACAAACCCATGTTTCTGGTCCGATCGGATAAGATATCAGTTCTTCAATCACCGTTGATGCCGGGCCAACGATTGCTAGATCTATGCCCTTTAGGTCGATGGGATTAAGATAAACAACTCCATCAGCAGTCAGCTGTGCGAACATTGCACGGTTTCGGCGATCCAACCGCTTTCTGTTGTGCCGGCTCAACCACTGTTTGATTTGTTTCATGCGAATATCCGGGTAAAAAATTCGGCCTGCGTCACCTGCATCTTTTTCAAATAATCCATTGATGCTGACCGTTCGACGTCAGTCCATGGTTGCATTTGTGCCTTGAGATCGAAATCATCAAGTGATTGCGTGTCGACAACCCGATGCGTATTACCCAGCGCGTCGTTCAAGATGCCAGAAATTTTATGGGTGTTTGAGTTGACTGCGATCATCGGCGTATGTGTCAACAGGCCAAGGCAAACCGAGTGGAAGCGTCCTGTAAGCAGAAATTCTGATTTGCTAAGCATGTTTGTGAATTGAGTAAGTCTTTCGCGCAGCTTTGGATCAAGCTCGGACGTGATCGGCCGTTCTTCATCCGCAGACAGTTTTTTCATTAGTCTTTGCAATACGGTATGCCGTGTACGCATCGACATGTATTTCGCGTTTGAGCGGCGAGCAATTTTTTCAAGCACGGTGGACACTGGTCGCAAGACGCTATCTGTGACCAGAATGCCCGAACGCTTTCCATTGTCTGAAATAGCAGTTGAAAATGATAAATCCCCTGCAACCTCTGAGGCGATACCATGATGCGCAAGGTATTGTTGTGACAGGGATTCTCGTACTGAGATAGCCGTGAAGGTCTTGAGGTTTTCAAGTTCTGCGTTTTCCAACGCCTCGACAGAGGCGTTAATGAGATATGCAGGAATGCCTTTGCTTTCTGCGTAAGGGCCAAGGGCACAGAGTGACCGAGCCCGTGGACGGTCAATACTATGATGGATGCTGCCTTCGCCATTCACGATGAACGCATCAACCTTGTATTGATCCAAGATCGCCTTGAACGGTTGCCAGTCCTCGCCCACGGGCCAGCGATAGGCAATTTCGACATTGTTCTGTGCGCAAGCTTCGATAATTGCGCTCATGACGGCGGTGCAACCAAAGTGGTTTGTCACACTGGTATCGTTAAATATGGCAACCCGCATTGCCATTACTCCATCAGCGGGATTGAAAATTCGCCGCCTTCTTTGATCCCCGACGGCCAACGCGAGGTGATCGTTTTGGTCCGTGTGTAGAATTTGAAAGCGTCGGGGCCGTGCTGGTTCAAATCGCCGAACATGGATTTCTTCCAACCCCCGAAGGTGTGATAGGCCAGTGGCACCGGGATTGGCACGTTGATCCCGACCATCCCTATATTCACCCGCGCTGCGAAGTCGCGTGCGGTGTCCCCGTCACGGGTGAAGATCGCGGTGCCGTTACCGTATTCGTGGTCCATGGCGAGCCCGAGCGCCTCTTCGTAGGTTTGCGCGCGCATGGTGGACAGGACCGGCCCGAAGATTTCGGTTTTGTAGATGTCCATGTCTTTGGTGACATTGTCGAAGAGATGCGCGCCGACGAAGAACCCGTCTTCGTAGCCTTGCAGGCTGAAGTTTCGCCCGTCGACGGCGAGTTTTGCGCCTTGGTCGATGCCGGTTTGCACCAACCGTTCGATGTTCGCTTTGGCCGCTGCAGTGACGACCGGCCCGTAATCCACGTCATTGCCGGAGGTATATGGCCCGACCTTTAGTGCTTCGACCTTTGGCACCAGTTTGTCCAGCAGCCGGTCGGCGGTGTCATCGCCCACGGCCACCGCGACCGAGATCGCCATGCAGCGTTCGCCAGCAGCCCCGTAGCCTGCGCCGACAAGCGCATCGGCGGCCTGATCCATATCCGCGTCGGGCATGATGATCATGTGGTTTTTCGCGCCACCGAAACATTGCACCCGTTTGCCCTGCGCGCAGCCGGTGCCGTAGATATATTCGGCGATGGGGGTGGAGCCGACGAAGCCGACGGATTGGATCGTGTCATCGTAAAGGATCGCGTCTACGGCTTCTTTATCGCCGTTCACGACTTGCAGGATGCCTTTAGGAAGGCCTGCTTCCTCCATCAGTTCGGCCAGCATGAGGGGGACGGAGGGGTCCCGTTCGGACGGTTTCAGGATGAAGGCGTTGCCGCAGGCGATGGCGGGGGCGAACATCCACATGGGGATCATGGCGGGGAAGTTGAAGGGCGTGATCCCGGCGGTGACGCCAAGCGGTTGTTTCATCGAATACATATCGATGCCGGGGCCCGCGCTGTCGGTGAATTCACCTTTCAGCAGTTGCGGCGCGCCGATGCAGTATTCCACGACCTCCAGCCCGCGAATGACGTCGCCCTTGGCGTCGGGCAGGGTTTTGCCGTGCTCACGGGACAGGGCCTCGGCCAATTTGTCCATGTCGCGGTTCAGAAGGCCGACAAACGCCATCATGACGCGCGCCCGGCGTTGTGGGTTGACAGCGGCCCAGGCGGGCTGGGCTTTGGCCGCAATTTCAACAGCTTGGGCCATCTCATCGGCATTTGCCAACGGGACCTTTGCCTGCACTTCGCCAGTGGCGGGATTGTAGACATCCGCAAAGCGCCCGGATGTGCCTTTGACATGTGTGCCGCCGATGTAGTGGGTGAGTTCTTGCATGGAAACCTCCTGTTCGTTGAACGCAGGATAGTCTTGCGTTTTTAGGGGTGAAAGTAGAAATTCACCAAAATCATTTTGCAAAAATACAAGGGTGCTGATGGATAACTGGGATGATATGCGTGTGTTTCTAGCCGTGGCCCGGACCGAAAGCCTGTCTGGCGCGGCCCCGATCCTGAAGATGGACCCGGCCACTTTGGGCCGCCGAATTGCCCGGCTAGAGCGCGCGATGGGTGCGGCGTTATTCGTCAAATCCCCGCAGGGCTATGCGCTGACAGACCTGGGCGAACGCATCAGAGACCGCGCGGCCGAAGCCGAGACCGCCCTGACATTTGCCTTTGATGAAGGGCAGGGCGCATCCGCCGCCTTGACGGGCCAAATCCGGATAGGCGCGCCCGATGGTGCGGCAAGTTATCTGTTGCCGCAGGTCTGCGCGGCTATTCAGGCCGAGAACCCTGAGCTTGAGATACAGGTGCTGGCTTTGCCCCGTGTTGTGAACCTGTCCCGCCGGGAGGCGGATATGGCCATTGCCGTCAGCCCGCCGGCTGCGGGCCGGCTTATGGTGCAGAAGATTACCGATTATCATCTGCATCTTGCCACGCGGGCGGATGCGTCACCTATCCGCTTGCGTGATGATCTGAAGGGCAGGCCGATTGTTGGCTATATTCCCGATATGATTTTCGACAAGGAATTGGATTATCTGGGGGATCTGGGTGCGGGTGGGGTGCAGCTTGCTTCAAACTCAGTTGCGGTGCAGTTGCAGATGCTGCGCCATGCGGGTGTGGGCTTTGTGCATGATTTTATCCTGCCCTTTGCCCCCGAGCTGCGCCGTGTTCTGACCGATCAGATTTCGCTGCGCCGGTCGTTTTATCTGGTTCGGCATATGTCGGATCGCCAATCAGACCGTTTGACCCGGTTTGCTGCTGCATTGACCAAAGGCCTACAGGCTGAGGTTGTGCGTCTTGAGGCGGGACACGCTTGACATAAAGCCCTTGGATTTGACAGGCTACGATTCCGCAACATTGTTAAGGAACCAACCATGATCGTTTCCCAGATACTGAAGTCCAAGGAAGATGTCGGCGTCGTGTCGGTCAAACCCTCAGATACGGTGGCGGATGCGGTCAAGCTGTTGTCTCAGAAACGGATCGGTACCGTGATCGTTTCAGATGATGGTAACAGTCTGGATGGGATCCTGTCTGAGCGTGATATTGTCCGTGAGCTGGGCAAGCGCGGTGCGAGCTGTCTTACGGAACCGGTCAGCACAATGATGACCGCTAAGCTGAGCACTTGCAGCCCCTCCGATACGGCGCTGGATGTGCTTGAGATGATGACCAATGGCCGGTTTCGCCATTTGCCCGTCATGGATGGTGACAAGATGGTTGGTCTGATTTCCATCGGTGATGCGGTCAAAAGCCGCTTGGCGGAATTGGCGATGGAGAAGGATGCCCTTGAGGGCATGATTATGGGGCATTAGCGCCACTTGACCCACTGATTTACGCATCGCTGATCTTGCAATCCGGGCCGCGATAATGTTGCGTGTGCCGCAGGAATTGCCAAGACGAGGTGTGGCCATGCGTATAGGATTGTATCCCGGGACATTTGACCCGGTTACGATGGGGCATCTTGATATTATCAGACGCGCCGGATCGCTTGTGGACCGTCTGGTCATTGGTGTGGCGATCAACCGCGACAAAGGCCCTTTGTTCACTCTTGAAGAGCGCGTTGCCATGATTGAGGTTGAATGCGCCCCATTGGTCCAAGAGACCGGCTGCGAGATTGTCGTTCATCCGTTTGAGAACCTGCTGATCGATTGTGCCCGCGACGTTAAAGCATCTATGATCATTCGCGGCCTGCGCGCGGTGGCTGATTTTGAGTATGAATATCAGATGGTTGGCATGAACCGCGTATTGGATGACAGTATTGAAACCGTTTTTTTGATGGCTGAGGCGCAGCATCAGGCGATTGCCTCAAAATTGGTCAAGGAAATCGCCCGTTTGGGCGGTGATGTGTCGAAATTCGTCACGCCAGCGGTCAATACCGCGTTACGCGCCCGTTTTGATACTTGAAATGGCTGGGTAGCCTGGTGGCGATCTATCTGATCTACGCCATTATCATGGTCTTTGCGCATCCGCAGGTCATTTACCCCTTTGGGGATGATGCGTTTGAAAACCCCGCCTTTCGCCCGTTGACGATCACTGACCGCGACGTTGTCCTTGCTGTGCATGAGGGCACCGATGATGTTGCGGTGCTTTATTTCATGGGAAATGGTGGTGCGCTGGCCTATTTTGGGTCCAGTCTGAATGCTCATGTCGCCGCCGGCCGCCATGTTGTTGCGATGGCGTATCCTGGCGGTGGTGGCATCCCCGGTAAACCATCAGAGCTGGGGCTGAAACGGGATGCTTTGGCGGCATATGATTGGCTGGCTGCTGATTTTTCCGGTGATATTGTCGTGCATGGCTATTCGATGGGTACGGGGCTGGCGCAACATGTCGCGGCAGAGCGTGATGTTGCTGCAATCATCTTGGATGCCCCATTTGTGAAGATGTGCGAATTGATGACCCGCGCGGCCTGGTTGCCGGCATGTTATATGCCCGGTGTTCAGCGTTGGGATTCGGCGGCGCTGGTGCCCCGGATCGCGGCCCCGGTTTTGGTCCAGCATGGCACCGCCGATGATCTGATCCCGATGCGTGATGGGCTTCGTTTGGCCGCCTTGATGCAAGATGCGGGGCTTGATGCGACATTTCATGCCGTTGAAGGCGCGGGCCATAATGATTTGGCCCGGCAACCGAGATACCAGGGCCAGATCAATGCCTTTCTGGGCCGGGTTCTGGAATAAGAAAAGCCGCCCCCGAAGGTGCGGCTGCGTCTTCTTGCAATTTTGCCAGTGGCTTAGCCGTAGATGGCTTTGCTGGCGATCTGTGCCGCATCTTCGCGGAATAAGCCCAGATCAATCGCGGTTTCACGGCTCATTGAGCTTAGCTCATGCTTGAGGCGTTTGTAGGCCGCGCGTTTTTGAACGGCGGTGCGAACGGTGTTCAGTACAGTCATTTGCGGGCTCCTTTGTCAGCTATCGCGTTGTTGTCTTGCCCTGATATTTAGCTGTGCTGCGCTGCAGCACAACTGACACTTCATCCTAACCGCTATGCGCTGGGTGCATACCCCTTGGTAAAGCGCATATAAAAAAGGCCGACCCTGTCGGGCCGGCCAAATCATTCAGGTGTTTTGGTCTGGCTTAGATCAGTTTGCCCATTGCAACTGCAGTATCCGCCATCCGGTTTGAGAAGCCCCATTCATTGTCATACCAGGACAAGATCCGCACCATATTGCCATCAAGCACTTTGGTTTGATCCAGGTGGAAGATCGAAGAATGCGGATCATGATTGAAGTCAGAGCTGACCATCGGCAGGTCTGTGTAGCCTAGGACGCCCTTCAGCGGTCCATCGGCAGCGGCGATGATCGCGTTGTTTACTTCTTCGGCCGTGGTGGCCTTTGCGGCTTCGAATGTCAGGTCAACAACGGACACATTTGGTGTCGGAACCCGGATTGCAACGCCGTCCAGCTTGCCGTTCAGTTCGGGCAGTACGAGGCCAACCGCTTTCGCCGCGCCTGTGGAGGTCGGGATCATCGATAGCGCTGCTGCACGCGCCCGGTAAAGATCCTTGTGCATTGTATCGAGCGTGGGCTGGTCGCCTGTGTAGCTGTGGATCGTAGTCATGAACCCTTTGGTGATCCCGATCGCATCGTTCAGCACTTTGGCTACCGGTGACAGGCAGTTTGTCGTGCAAGACGCGTTGGACACAACGATATCGTCTGCTGTCAATGTTCCATCATTCACACCGTAGACGATTGTTTTGTCGGCGTCTTTGCCGGGTGCAGAGATCAAAACCCGGGATGAGCCGTTATCCAGATGCGCCTGGCAGGCCTCTTTGCTGGTGAAAATCCCGGTGCATTCCAGAACCACATCAACATCCGACCACGGCAGATCTGCTGGGTTCCGGATCGCAGTGACCTGCATCGGGCCGCGACCGACATCAATGGTGCTGTCTGTTGTCGTGACAGTCGCTGGGAAACGCCCATGCACACTGTCGAAGCGCAGCAGATGCGCGTTTGTTTCAACCGGACCTAGATCGTTGATGGCCACAACTTCGATATCGGTGCGTCCGCTTTCGACAATTGCGCGAAGGATATTGCGGCCAATCCGCCCAAATCCGTTGATTGCTACTTTGACGGCCATTACGATTTCTCCTGAAAGATAGTTCGGGGCTAACATTGCGATTTCCCCCCAAAGGTCAACCGCTGATCACGCGCCCACGGTTAACGCCAGAACGCCAGATATTCAATAAGCCCCAGCAGCTTGCGCAGCAGGAAGGTCATCATTCCCCAATCATAGGAATGATAATCGACCGCCAGAAACAGCGCGATGAGTAATCCAAGGAAAACGGCGATCTTATTGGTCATGGCAGGGGTCTAGCGCGGCTTAGTCTGATTGGCAAAGGTCTGCCAATGGTAGAAGGCAATCATTAACGGACCTATGTTTGGCTGGTTTTTAGTTCCGGGGCCTTGGTCTCACCAATAAGGCTGCGGCCCTGCCGGGATTCTTAAAATCGTAATTTTTGGCCGCTATCAGAACCATCACATTTTGGTTGAGGGTTCTTGCATGCCTGCGAAACGTCCATCCTATCCCTATGTTGAGCCGACCGCTGCCGGGCAGACACGTGCCGATATTGAACGCCTTGCCGAGCGCGTCGCGCAGGAGTGGGACTATCACGGCGCACAAACGCTGGATGAGGTTTGTACGGCGGCCGGGGTTGATATTGAATATTCCCATCGCCCCAATGAAATCATGCTTGAAATGCCTTTGGATGCACGCCCGATTGTCTGGCTCCCGCGTCCTAGTCGCCCGCGTGATGATCGTGTCATCGTTGCCACCGCTTTGGGCCATTGGGCTTTACATGCGGAAGTGACCCGTGATGCGCATCCCGGCTGCGGGGTGCAGGCGTTGTATCAACCGCAGGCGCAGGCCGCCCGGGACGAGGCTGACATATTCGCACTGGCGTTTTTGATGCCCGTGGATCTGTTTATTGACTTATGGGACCTTGGGCGGTCGCAGGCGACCTCGGACCATTTTGATGTGCCGACAAAGGTTGCTTATTTGCGGGCCAAGAACCTTAATCTGGGCGATACAATCTAAGATGTGTCTATTCGCGGTGCACTTTATCGCATTGTCATGTGCCTGCCACCAAAGCGGCAGGCACAGAATGTATTATCCAAGAAGTGCTTTGACTTTTGCAGCTGTGTCTTCGGCTGTAATCCCGAATTCTTTGTAGAGCCTGTCCGCAGGCGCCGAGGCACCAAAGCCGGGCATGCCCACAAAATCGCCTTTGTCCCGCTTGCCGCGCTCACCAAAGAGCCATTGATCCCAACCAAAGCGCACGCCTGCCTCAACCGCGACCCGGACCGGGCCTGCGGGCAGGACGCGTTTGCGGTAGGCCTCGTCCTGGGCGGCGAAAAGCTCCCAACACGGCATGGAGACGACCCGTGTGCCGATCCCTTCGGCCTGCAACAGGTCACGGGCGGCCAGCGCGATGGAGACTTCGGATCCTGTTGCCATCAAGATGGCCTGCCGTTTGCCTTCGGCATCCGCCAGCACATAGGCCCCCTGAGCGGTGAGGTTCTTGGTCTTATGCTCGGTGCGTACGGTGGGCAGGCCTTGGCGTGTCAGCGCCAGCACGCTGGGCGTTTTCTGCGATGTCAGCGCCAGTTCCCAGGCCTCGGCCGTCTCAACCGTGTCTGCAGGCCGGAACACATGCATATTGGGGGTCGCCCGCAGCATGGCCAGATGTTCGACCGGCTGGTGTGTCGGCCCGTCTTCGCCAAGCCCGATACTGTCATGGGTCATTACATAAGTGGCCGGAACCCCCATAAGCGCAGAAAGCCGCATGGCCCCGCGCGCATAATCGGTAAAGCACATGAATGTGCCCCCGTAGGGCCGTGCCCCGCCATGCAGCGCCATCCCGTTCATTGCCGCAGCCATCCCATGTTCGCGCACACCATAATAGATGTAGCGCCCTTGCCGGTTGTCGGGGTTGAAGGTGCCCATGTCGGCTGTCAGCGTGTTATTGGATCCGGTCAGATCCGCAGAGCCGCCGATGGTTTCCGGGCAGATCGGGTTGATGACTTCGAGCGTCATTTCCGAAGATTTCCGCGTCGCGACTTTGGGGGCCCCTTCGCTGATTTGCTTTTTCAACGCGCGGATTGTGGCGCTGAGTTTCTTGGGCGCTTCGCCAGCATATTGCCGGTTGAATTCGGCCTGTTTGCTGGCTGACAGCGCGTCAAACCGGGTTTGCCAGTCTTGATGGGTCGCAGCCCCGCGCGCGCCCATGGCTTCCCATGCCGCTTTCACGTCAGCGGCGACTTCGAAGTCGCCCATTGGAGCGCCATAGGCCTCTTTGGCGGCTTGCAATTGTGTTGGGTCGGTCAGCGCCCCGTGCCCTTTGGAGGTGTCTTGTGCCGCGTGTCCCAAGGCAATGTGCGTTTTGCATGCAATCATCGATGGGCGTGGGTCGTTCTTGGCAAGTTCAATCGCGGCATCAATTGCCTCTGGGTCGTGCCCGTCAATTTCCTGCACATGCCAGCCCGAGGCATCAAAGCGCATCGGCTGGTTGGTGATGTCAGCCATATCGACCGTCCCGTCGATGGTGATGTTGTTATTGTCCCAGAAGACGATCAGGTGTCCGAGCTTTTGCATGCCCGCAAGCCCGATGGCCTCTTGGCTGACGCCCTCCATCAGGCAGCCGTCGCCCGCCATGACATAGGTGTGGTGGTCGATGATCTTTTTGCCCCAGCGCGCCCGCTGGATTTCTTCGGCAATGGCGAAGCCGACAGAGTTCGCAATCCCTTGCCCGAGAGGCCCGGTTGTTGTTTCAATCCCGCGCGCATGCCCGAATTCAGGATGTCCTGCGGTTTTCGCGCCCCATTGGCGGAAATCCTTGATTTCGCTGAGCGGCATATCCTCGTACCCTGTCAGATACATCAGTGCATAAAGCAGCATCGAGCCGTGGCCTGCAGACAGGATAAACCGGTCCCGGTCGGGCCAATGGGGCGCCTTTGGGTCGAACTTGAGGTGCTTTTCAAACAGGACCGTTGCCACATCAGCCATGCCCATTGGCATCCCTGAATGGCCGGAATTTGCCGCCGCAACAGCATCAAGCGTTAATGTCCGGATGGCCGTGGCCTTTTTCCAATGGTCGGGATGGGCGGAGCGGAGTTCTGCAATATCCAAAGGGCTTGGTCCTACTTACAAGAGTTCAACGATATCGTCGCCAGCGTCATATCAGGGTCCCCCCCAAGATCAAGCGTGACGGCTAAACCGTTCATTTTGTTCACTTGGGCTGATTTGCGGGGGCTGCGGGGATGGCATAGGCTAACGCCACAGAGGTACGATTCGCAGGCTAAGACCTTATCGGGACACAGATCCCTTCGCCTGACGGATCACAAAGCTGACGGAAGACGTCAGGGTCAGGCCCCCGCTGGGCGGCTTTGAAAGGACGGGCGGATGAGTGATATTAGTGCGTTGGAAAGCCGGATAACGGCGGCGCTGGACCGGATCAGGCGCGGGCTTGAGACTGCAGGGCAGGGCAGCGAGACTGAGATGTCTTTGCGCAAGGCATTGGAGGCTGAGCGCGCCACAAATGCCGAGCTGGTGGTCCGTGTCCAAAGCCTGCAAGAACGTCAGGACAGCCAAGTCGCCAAGTTGACGGCCCGCGTTGAAACACAGGCTGCGCAGATGAAGGCGCTGGATGCAGAACTGCAACGCCTGCGTGCCTCAAACGAAAAGATGCGCAGCGTCAGCACGCAGCTGCGCGATGCTGTCACCGAAGGTTTGCGCCCCGAATTGGTGGAAGATGCTGTCAAAGCCGAGATTGAGGCGCTGGTGTCGCAACGTGCTGCTGATGCAACCGAGATTGAAACCATCCTGGCCGAGCTGAAACCCCTATTGAAGGAGCAACCCAATGCCGCAAGTTGAGATTGCCATTGGAGGCCGCACGTTTGAGGTCGCTTGTCAGGAAGGCGAGGAACATTTTCTGCATTCCGCTGCGCGCATGCTTGATACAGAGGCCGCGCATCTGGCTGACCAGATTGGCCGTTTGCCGGAATCCCGTATGCTGCTGATGGCTGGGCTGATGTTGGCCGATAAAACGGCGGGTCTTGAGGATAAATTGCGCGAGGCCGAGGCTGAAACAGCCAAGCTGCGTGCAGATGTTGAGACCTTGCAATCCCGGCCTGCACCTGCGCCTGAGCGGGTTGAAGTGCCTGTTGTCCCACGCCAAATCACTGAAACTCTGGCCGAGCTTGCCGCCCAGGCAGAGGCCCTGGCAGATCAGGTTGAGGGGTAGCCCCGCCCGAAAAATCATGAATGCTGTGCGCTAGTCCTAAACAGCACAGCGCCTTTCACGATCTGCGCTTAGCGTGAGGTTAGAAATTGTGAAAGGAGAACTTCTATGGCCCGCCCACCAACAGCGTCAGGTCGACGTGCAGGACCAGCAACGACGCATTTTTCTGAGATCCCCGTGAACGGCGGCCGCGCTGGCAACCCTGCACAGGCCCAGCGTTTGGGAGGGCAGGGTTTTGCTGGTCAGCCAAATGCGCCCCGCCCCCCGCAACCGCAAGCTATGGGACGCCAACCCGCCCAGCCTGGAGGGTTGCAGCAGATTTTTGATGATGCGCGACGGGAAACTGCCGCCGAGAGGCCAGAACGCACAGCCACACAGACCCGCGCGCGCCGCGGCCTTGCAGCCCATTTGACCAACCGTCGGCCGCGGGATGAGACGACCCAAACAAACGACAACGCAGGCACAGCGGATCGAAGCGCTGCGTCCCGTGGCAGATCAGACAGTACAGAGACGGAGACCTCTTTTAACTCTTTGGTTGTCGACGATACCGTTTCTGTCGAAGCTGACAGCAGTTCTGTTCGTTCCCGGTCTAATAGCGTGCAAACGACGTCGTCTTTCCAGTCTTTCGTCGAGTTTGATATGTCCGCTCTTGAAGATGAAGACGCGTCGGTTGAGGACGCCGAAACGTCTACATCAGATGATGATCGTATTTCGCAAGGCGGTGAGACCGCCCATAGCGATCACCTCACCGAGGACGAGGTTGATCATGATCCAGCTGACGATGTCACGCTTGATCCGTCAGATGACGACGACCCTGATGACATTGCCGCAACAACCAAAGCACGGTTGTTTCGTTGAACCGTTCGTCTTGATCGTTGGTTGATTGTGCACTCGGAAATACAAAGGCCCGACAAATCTGTCGGGCCTTTTGTTTTTTATTCGGCGTTCGCTTCGCGGATTTTGTCAGCGGCGTCTTTGTCGAATTTCACGCCATTGTCTGCAAAGAGCGTGTCGAGTTCGCCTGACAGCGTCATTTCCGTGATGATGTCGCAGCCACCCACGAATTCACCCTTGATATAAAGCTGCGGGATTGTGGGCCAGTCAGAGAAATCCTTGATCCCTTGCCGCAGCTCTTCGTCGGCGAGCACGTTAACGTCGTTGTAGTCGACGCCCATGAAGTTCAGCACACCGGCCACGCGGGAAGAGAACCCGCATTGCGGCATGGTTTTTGTGCCTTTCATAAAGAGAACCACGTCATTGTTGCTAACGGTTTCTTTGATCTGATCCTGAGCGCTCATGATGTTTTGTCCGTTTGTTTTGGCGCAAATGTCTTTGCGTATGAAATTGGATCACGCGTTACAGTGTATATTGTCCCGGCCGATGATCGCCCTGAACCGTAATTTGCGTGAATGATGCTGTGACCCTGTCCGGGCTCGGTTCCCCGGTTTTGGGTCGGTGAATAACGACGCCTCTTTTCTGCCAGCCAAATCGCCACGCCGACAACGGCCAAAAAGACTAAGATAAACACAAAAAGGATAGCTGTATCTGTCATTCTGGTGCTTTAGTGGTCAAAGCGAGCGCGTGCAATTCGCCATTTGCCCCGTCCATCTTCCCTTTGAGCGCGGCATAGACAGCCCGTTGTTGCTGCACCCGATTTTTGCCCCGGAAGCTTTCATCGATCACCATCGCCGACATATGTACCCCGTCATCACCGCCCACAGCGATCTGTGCGTCGGGGAAGCTTTCCCGCAGCAATTCTTCGATTTCATGTGTCGTCATGGGCATGGGGTATATCCTTTGCGTCTTAGTCGAAATGTAGGATGCCCCAACGGGCGGGGCAAGCGGCTTTGCGCAATTTCGCGTCCGATTTCAGATGTCCAGATAGGTCCCGAGCCCGCGCAAGTAAGTGGGCACTTGTGCCAAGGCGCCCTGAACTTCGAGCGTTTCGAAATCGCATATGCCGGTCGGATCGTCCGGGCAGAGCGCTTGCATCAGCATTTTGCCTTCGTCCAGCAGCGCCTGCGGAACCGGCAGGCCTTGCGCCTGGTCGAGCAGCATCAAGGCTTCGTGGATGGGCCGCAGAACGCGCAGCCCGTGGGTCATTTCCGGCCGTAACGCGGGATAATCCTGCCAGGTTTCCCCCTCAAAGAATTCTTGTATGACCCGCTGCCCGGCCCCCGCGCAGCTATAACTGACGCAACCGGGAAAGCCTTTGGCGTTCAGATCATCGTGGATCGTGCATTCAAAGCAGCTGCCCAGGTTTTTGCAAGCCGTATCCGCAGCCTTGCTGGTCGCGAAATAGTCAGGGTCATCAAATGGATAGGCAATACAGCATAGCCCAGCGCATTGGCTGCAATCATCCGTCAGGACGGGTAGGGTGCCCAAGGCTAGGCGACGGCCTGAGCAAAGCTGTTGCGGTAGATCGCGGCCAGATCGTCGAGCGGCGCGCTATGTTGGCCAAATGACACATCTGTTCCGCCCGCCTTGCCGACCGTCGTCAGTGTGACACCGGCGCGTCCTGCCGCGACCATCAATGCCTCGGCCTGATCGAAGCTGCAGGCGATCAGATAGCGCGCCTGATCTTCTCCAAAGAGCGTTGCCGTATCTTCAACATCCAAGCTGACACCGATCCCGGCCTGTTCGGCCAATTCAAATGCCGCCAACGCAAGCCCGCCATCACCCAGATCGGTACAGGCCCCGATAAACGCGAAATACTGCCGGATGAAGTCGCCATTTGTTTTTTCCGTGACCAGGTCGACGGCAGGTGCATCCCCGTCTGCCCGGTCAAACGCCTCGGCCAGAAGCGCCGATTGCCCCAAATGCCCGGCGGTTTCCCCAACCAGCAGCAAGACCTGTTCGTTCTGAATTTGTCCTGTGATCATGTGGTCTGGGTTTGTAATCAAACCGACCGCCCCGATCGTCGGTGTGGGCAAAATGCCCGTCCCGTCGGTTTCATTATAAAGCGATACATTCCCCGAGACGATGGGCATGTCCAGCGCCTTGACCGCTTCGCCGATCCCTTGGATCGCGCCGACAAATTGCCCCATGATTTCTGGCTTTTCGGGATTGCCAAAATTCATGTTATCCGTTGTCGCCAAGGGTGTTGCGCCGACAGCAGTCAGGTTGCGATAAGCCTCGGCCACGGCCTGTTTACCACCCATCACCGGGTTTGCCTTGACGTAGCGCGGTGTCACATCGCTGGTGAAGGCCAGCAGTTTATCAGTGCCATGCACCCGCACCAGCCCTGCGCCTGCACCGGGAATTTGCGCGGTGTCGCCCATGACCTGGCTGTCATATTGTTCATAGACCCAGGCCTTGCCTGCGTAGTTGGGGCTGCCGATCAGTGCCTTGAGCCCGTCAATCGGGTTGATTTCGGGCGCATCGGCAAGCGGTTCTGCCGCAGCTGTCGGCACCCATGGCCGGTCATATTCGGGGGCCGAGCCTGACAGGGTGGCCAGTGGCAGATCGGCCATGACCTTGCCGTCGTGTTCGACGATAAAGCGATCCTCTGCGATGGTTTCACCAACAATGGCAAAGTCGAGATCCCATTTTTCGAAGACGGCGCGCGCTTCTGCTTCAAGCTCGGGTTTGAGCACCATGAGCATCCGTTCTTGGCTTTCGGACAGCATCATCTCATAGGCGGTCATGTTTTCTTCGCGCTGCGGGACCGCGTTGAGGTTCAGTTTGACCCCCAAGCCGCCTTTATCGCCCATTTCCACGGCTGAGCAGGTCAGCCCTGCAGCCCCCATGTCCTGGATGGAAATCACCGCGCCTGTCCCCATCAGTTCAAGCGTCGCTTCCATGAGCCGCTTTTCGGTGAAAGGATCACCAACCTGTACCGTGGGCCGTTTTTCTTCGATGCTATCGTCAAATTCGGCGCTGGCCATCGTGGCCCCGCCGACACCGTCGCGTCCGGTTTTCGCCCCCAGATACACAACCGGCATTCCGATACCGGAGGCCGCTGAATAAAAAATCTTGTCCGCATCAGCCAGCCCGGCGGCAAACGCATTCACTAGGCAGTTGCCGTTATAGGCCGGATCAAAGCGCACTTCGCCGCCCACAGTCGGCACGCCAAAGCAATTGCCGTAACCGCCGACGCCAGCGACCACCCCATTGACGAGCTGCTTGGTTTTGGGATGGCTTGGCTCGCCGAAGCTGAGCGAGTTCATTGCCGCGATTGGCCGTGCCCCCATTGTGAACACGTCACGCAAGATGCCCCCGACACCGGTTGCGGCCCCTTGATAGGGTTCGATATAGCTGGGATGGTTGTGGCTTTCCATTTTGAAAACAACAGCTTGCCCGTCACCGATATCGACCACCCCGGCATTTTCGCCCGGCCCGCAAATAACCTGGGGGCCTTCAGTTGGCAGGGTGCGCAGCCATTTCTTGGATGACTTATACGAGCAATGTTCGTTCCACATGGCCGAGAAGATGCCCAGTTCAGTGAAGGTTGGATCGCGCCCGATAATGTCGAGAATGCGCGCATATTCATCCGGGCTAAGCCCATGAGCAGCGATCAGGTCTTCGGTGATTTCTGGGTCTTGCATCGGGGCCCCTTTCGGCAATTGAGGGCCTTTTAGTGCAATGATTTACAAATCGAAAGAGCCATCATTGCCTTTCGGTGCAGTAGGTCGATTGGTAGGAAAGAATTGCTTTGGCCAATGCCGCGATGTCAGTTTCGCGCGGGTTTGCCTGATTGGTGTAAGACACCGTTCGATCCGGGACATGCAATAATTGGTTTGCGTCTTGCCGATTTAGGCCAGTTGCCTCAGTTCCGATTGGCAGATTTAGGAATACATAGTGCGGGATCGGCTCTTGTAGCTGAAACGTAATCACGCCCGTCCGGCTTGGGCGCGATGTTCCATCTGGGTAATCAAGGCTAACACTGTAAAATTCATAGGGTCTCAAACGATCATCTGTAAATATCTGGATTGTCGCGGTTTCCAGTGGGATGTCTGCGATCCGATAGTTGAATTGGCCATTGGGAGACCTGTCGATCGTGTTCAAGGTGAGCGTACAATCCGCTAAGTCCAGCGTATCTGGCGGCGGTGTCGGGCTGTCATGATCGGCCAATCGCGGGGCGAAATCGGTTCGTGAGAGCGTTTCAATGTCTGTGATTAGGTCGACTTGTTCTTGCGCCTGCGCGGCAGCAATGCCGAGCAATATCTTGGTGCATGCGAAAAGAAGCAGGGTCTTCATGGAATGAACACTAGAAAGTAAGACTTTGTTTCGCAATTGCTTGTATTATCGCGACAGCAGGACCAAGGGGGCTGGCCAACTTCGTGACGCCGATAGTGGTGAGGTGGGGCTGTAAGCCGCCCGCTATCTGAGACTTAGAGGCTGTCGATGAAGCTATCGATTTCCTTGTTCACTTCCTCCTTTGGCTTCACACATTTGGCTTGGATGTTACGCATCAAGGATGTCGCGACGATCATCCGCTTATTTTGCTGGCGGGGCAATCGAGGTGTAAAGAAAACGTTCCCAAGATTTGGATAAAAAAAGCCGGGCGTAAAGCCCGGCGAAGTCCAACAGGGAGGTGAAGGTGATGAGAGTTAACGCATCAAACCCTTCGATTGATCAGATAGGGCGCGTTTTTTAACCATTCAAGAAAAAACGCATAATATTAGACGCAATGCCGCTATGTGTTGCGTGCATGGCTTAATCGCGAAGCGCACGCCATGCGTGCAGGTGGAGTGCGCTTTTCGCGTTTATTCGAAATCCATGGTGATCCCGACAACGAGAATTGCGTCTGCTGCTTTGGGCCCTGAAGCTTGCCCAACAATGCCGCGCCCTGGCATTGCCTGCAAAAAGACGGGCCCGCATTCCGCATGTGCCCCGCCAATTGGGATCCAGCCATTGAGGTGGACATCTGTCTTATCCATCAATTCGGTATAGCGCGCCGAGCCGATAAAACCCGCGACGCTGCAGATGTCATTCGCCCATATATCGCGTGAGATTGTCAGGAAGGGCGCGTTATTGTCGAAGCTGTTACGCACAAACCCAGCGGTCACATCCACCCAATTCCCTTCCCAGGTGAGCGCAAGGCCGGGGTTGATCTCATTCAAATCAGCGTCGCTGTTCACGTGCTCGCTGGCCAGCGGCACACGGACGCTGTCAGGGCGTAGATCGCTTGCGTGAAGAGATGCGGCGCAGGTTAAGGCAACGGCGAATATGGTGGCGAACAGTTTCATCGTTAATATCCTTCGAACACACAAAACAGCTGTCCCGGAAAGGACATGCGCAACTGCGCTTCCGAGGGGCTGTCGTTACTTTTGGGCGAGATTGGAAAGATCCAATTTTACGCAAATACAGGATGTATTCGAACGGACCTGATTGGCATAGGCAAAATTAATTCTTTGGTAAACATATTGCCGCGGTTTGGCGGTAACGCGGTTAACGCTTTGCAGCCGCGCCATGCTGTCGCGCACGCAGGGGCATGTTAGTCGGCTTCGCCGAGCCGTATCTTCTTGCGATGCGTGAAAATTTCGTCTTGCACGAAATCCCGGAAAGCGCTGATGCGTTTGGATTGCCGCAGCTCTTCTGGATAGGCGAGAAATACGGGGACTTCGCCGCTTTCGAGGTCAGGCAGGATGCGGACGAGGTCGGGGAAATCCTCGGTCAGGTAGTCAGGCAAGACCCCAACCCCGATATGGCTGAGGATCCCTTGCAGAACACCGAAATAGTTGTTCACCGTAAACAGGTTTGGAATGTCATAGGTCAGCAAATGCTGGACGAGGGTTGAGCCCGCCGAGACCTGAATGGAGTTGACGCTTTGACAGATCAGCCGGTGATTGCTGATTTCTTCGATATCGTTGATCTGGCCGTTTTTCTGAAGATATTCCTGCGATGCGTAAAGGCGCATACGCACGGACATCAGCCGTTTGCGGATCAGATCGGCCTGGCTGGGCTCTTTCATGCGGATTGCGACGTCGGCCTCTCGCATGGGCAGATCAAGTACCCGTTCTTCGAGCATAAGGTCGATTTTCAGATCGGGGTATTGTTCATAGAGCTTCGGCAGCCGCGGCGCGAGCCAGAGCGTGCCAAAGCCGGTCGTCGTTGTCACCCGCAATTCGCCAAAGACCTCTTCTTCGCTGTCTCTGATCCGCGCGGAGGCCGCTTCGAGCCGTTTGTTCATTGATTTGGTCGCATCAAAGAGCAACTCACCCTGTTCGGTCAGAATCAGCCCGCGTGCGTGCCGGTGAAAGAGGGTGGTGTTGAGCGATTCTTCGAGCGCGCGGACCTGCCGCGAGACTGCCGATTGCGAAAGATGCAGTGTATCGCCCGCATGGGTCAGTGAACCGGCATCCGCAACCGCGTGAAATATTCTTAGCTTGTCCCAGTCCATGACGCCCCGCTGCTGTCTTTTTCTGATCTTTGTTGTTAGATTATTACGCCATTGCGGCGTTTGGATGCAAACCCTCAGGACGCATAAATTTTGCTTTGTAGGTCAGTATTTTTGACCTAAGCTGATGCAGAGAGGTATGCTGTGCGGGAGGTGCTGGATGTCTGTTCAAGATGTGTCATTGAATGACCGTTATGATCTGGAAAAATCGCCTATTCTATTAAACGGGACGCAGGCGTTGGTCCGCCTGATGCTGATGCAGCGTGCCCGTGACGAGAGGGCTGGCCTGAATACCGCCGGGTATGTCACTGGATATCGTGGATCGCCGTTGGGTGCCGTCGATATGCAGATGACCCGTGCAAGAGGGGTGCTTGAACCTGCACAGATCACGTTTCAACTGGGGCTGAACGAAGATCTGGCGGCCACTGCATTATGGGGATCGCAACAGGCGGAACTGCGCGGTGAAGGTAAATATGATGGTGTCTTTGGCCTGTGGTATGGCAAAGGCCCCGGCGTTGACCGCACCGGTGATGTGATGCGCCACGCGAATATGGCTGGCACTAGTCCGCATGGCGGTGTGATCATGGCAATGGGTGATGATCACACTGGTGAAAGCTCCACCACGTTGCACCAATCTGACTGGGCCATGATTGATGCCTATATGCCCATCGTCTCGCCCGCAGGTGTGCAAGAGATCATGGATTACGGGCTTTATGCCTGGGAGTTGTCCCGTTTTGCGGGTGTCTGGGTTGGTCTGAAGACCATGAAGGACACGATTGAGGTCACGTCGGTCGTGGATGGTGATCCACATCGGATGTCTTTTGCCCGCCCGGATTTACCGCTGCCCGAAGGTGGCCTGAATATTCGTCTGGTCGATACGCCGCAGCTGCAAGAAGCGCGGATGATTGACCATAAACGCTTTGCCGCAGAAGCGTTTTCGCGTGCCAACAAGATGGATCAGCGCAAATGGGGCAGGCCAGGTGCCAAGATTGGTTTTGTCGCTGCCGGTAAAAACTGGCTGGATTTGCAACATGCGTTTTCGTTGCTGAATATTGACGAAGCCGAGGCCGAGCGTCTGGGGCTGACCACCTATAAGGTCGGTCAGGTTTGGCCGCTGGATATGGCCAGTTTTCATGAATGGGCCGAGGGTCTTGATCTGATTGTCGTGGTCGAGGAAAAGCGCAAGCTGATTGAAGTGCAGGTCAAAGAAGCGATCTTTGATGATCGCCGTGGTCGCCGGGTTTATGGCTGGCACAAGGGCGATGAGCATTCCGAAGGGCGCCGTGAAGAGATTTTTCAGACGAAGGCTGATCTGAACCCGATTGTTATCGCTGACAAAATCGGTGGCATTCTGGTGGAGGAGGGCTGCGGTTCTGAAGGTGTTAAGGCTGGGCTTGCCGCCCTTTCTGAGGCGCGCCGCGCTGACAATGCGCCTGAGATTGCGGCCCGCTTGCCCTATTTTTGCTCAGGCTGCCCGCATAATTCGTCGACCAAAGTCCCCGAGGGCAGCCGCGCTTATGCCGGCATTGGCTGTCACTACATGGTCCAATGGATGGACCGCGAGACGGTCGGTTTCACACAGATGGGTGGCGAGGGCGCTAATTGGGTT
The DNA here is from genome assembly GCF_038069655.2 of Yoonia sp. BS5-3. Lineage (NCBI taxonomy): Bacteria > Pseudomonadati > Pseudomonadota > Alphaproteobacteria > Rhodobacterales > Paracoccaceae > Yoonia > Yoonia phaeophyticola. Next base: position 3,293,781 of record NZ_CP150951.2, on the reverse strand, counting down.
GGCGAGGCCCCGTTTTCAAACAGGGATCATGTTTTCCAGAACCTTGGCGATGGAACCTATAACCATTCAGGTGTTCAGGCTATTCGCTTTGCGCTGATGGCCGGCACGAACATCACTTACAAGATCCTTTACAATGACGCTGTCGCGATGACGGGTGGGCAGGGCAATGATGGTGGGCTGACCGCTGATCAGATTTGCCGTGAGCTGTTGGCCATGGGTTTGCGAAATGTGGCCCTGGTCTATGATGAGAAAGAAGATATCGATCTGGCGCAGTTCCCTAAGGGGCTTGAAATATATCCGCGCGATGAACTTCCTGCGGTTCAAGAGAAATTCAGCAAATACAAAGGCGTGTCCGCTATTGTTTATGTGCAGACCTGCGCTGCGGAAAAGCGTCGCCGCCGGAAGCGTGGCCAGTTTCCTGATCCCGATAAGCGCATTTTCATTAACACGGATATCTGCGAAGGCTGCGGTGATTGTGGGGTTCAGTCGAACTGCGTTTCGATTGTACCGGTTGAGACGGAACTGGGCCGTAAACGTGCGATCGACCAATCATCGTGCAATAAAGACTTTTCCTGCGCCGCTGGTTTCTGTCCATCATTTGTCACCATCGCGGGCGCGAAAATCCGCAAAGAGGCGACCGCGGATGTCGATATTCCCGATATGCCAGAACCCAAACTACCTGACATTTCGGGCACGCATAACGTCGTCATTACCGGTGTCGGCGGCACGGGTGTTGTTACGATCGGCGCAGTTCTGGCCATGGCAGCCCACATGGACGGCAAGGGCGCTGGGATGATGGAGATGGCGGGCCTCGCCCAAAAGGGCGGCGCTGTGCATATTCATTGCCGTATTGCCGAAAATCCCAATGATATCAGTGCAATTCGGGTCGCGACAGGGGAATGCGATACCCTGATTGGTGGTGATCTGGTTGTTTCCGCTGGGGCCAAGACCATCGGGTTGATGCAATCCGGGCGCACACAGGCGGTGGTGAATAGCCATGAGATCATCACCGGGGATTTCACCAGGGATACTGCCTTTAAGCTGCCCACGGAGCAATTGCACCTGTCGCTTGAAGCCCGGCTTGGTGACAGGTTGGCGATGTTTGATGCCTCTGATCTGGCGAAGGCCCTTTTGGGCGATAGTATTTATTCGAATATGATGATCTTTGGCGCTGTTTGGCAAATGGGTGCAATTCCCGTCAGTTACGAAGCGATTTTGGGTGCGATTGAGCTGAATGGCGCAGCGGTGAACCGCAATATACGCGCTTTTGAATTTGGTCGTTGGGCCTATTTATACCCCGATGAGGCCGCACGGCTTTTGGCGCCGAATGTGGCCGCTTTGCCTGCGAGCTTAGAGGATAAAATCCGTTTTCGTGCCGACCATTTGGTGGCTTATCAGGGTAAGGGGCTGGCCCGCAGGTATCAAAAATTGCTCGATCAGATTCAGGATGCGCCCCTGAAAGACGCTATGGCAAAAGGATACCATAAGCTATTGGCGTACAAAGATGAATACGAGGTCGCGCGCCTTTTGACCGAGACAAAAGCCAAGGCGGAGGCCGAATTTGATGGTGATCTGTCGTTGACATACCATTTGGCCCCCCCATTTCTGAGCAAAGCAGGTCCAAATGGGCGTCCGTTGAAAAAGGAGTACGGGAAAAACATGGCCTGGGCCTTTCCGAAGCTGGCGAAACTCAAATGGTTGAGAGGCACCCCGTTTGACCCGTTTGGGCGTACGGCAGAGCGGAGGATGGAACGCGCCTTGATCCGACAGTATGAGACGGACATGGCTGAGGTCTTGAAAATAATGCGTCCTGATACGCGCGACGCTGCGATCGCGTTGGCCGCGCTTCCTGTTGAAATCACTGGCTTTGGCACTGTCAAAGACGCAAATGCCCAAAGGGCCGCGAAACGCCGCGAAGAGCTGCTTGCTGTACTACGCGCCGCACCCATGCAACAAGCGGCAGAGTGATTGACGATTGTCGTTTGCTTGTCCGTTAATTGTGTTAAACAGCCGCCAAACCAACGATTGAGGCCATTTTTTTATGCCTTCAAAAGACCGCCAAGTCGCCCGCGACATCACTTATGCGTCCTCTGCCAAGGGCCGTGGAGGCCGCGCTATGATCCGCGTGATGGAGAATGCCACGGGGCGTTTGCGGATGATCCGCAAGGCCAAGGGATATGACGCTGATGTCGCTGCAGGCCAGGATTTTTGGCAGGTGATGACAGAGCGCTATGGCGTGCGTTTGGAAGTTGTTTCAGGCTCTCTTGAAAGTATCCCGAAGACGGGCCCTGTCATTGTCGTCTCAAACCATCCCTATGGCATTTTGGATGGGCTGATGATGGGGCGCATCCTGTCAGAGCGGCGCGATGGTGAGTTTCGTGTTTTGGCCCATCGGATTTTCCGCCGTGCCCCTGATCTGGAGCGCGTGATCCTGCCCATTTCGTTTGACGACACCAAGGAAGCCGCCAAGCTCAACCTGCAGACCCGCACCGAGGCTGTGTCTTACTTGAAAGAGGGTGGTGCGATTGGGATTTTCCCAGGCGGTACCGTTTCCACAGCTGCCAAGCCGTTTTCGCACCCGATGGATCCCAGCTGGCGTACTTTTACTGCCAAGATGATTGCCAAATCCGACGCCACCGTGGTCCCTGTCTTTTTTGAGGGCCGGAACAGCCGATTGTTCCAACTGGCCAGCCATATTCACAGCACTTTGCGCACTGGCATGTTCATTCGTGAGTTCAAGACCAAGATCAACAAACCGGTGCGCGTCGTGATCGGTGACCCGATCCCGTCTGCCGTGCTGGATGCCTATAAAAAAGACCCCAAAGGGTGCATGGATTTCCTGCGAAAAGCCACGTATGAGTTGAGTCCGAGCCCCTTGGATCCGTCCATGCTGGGTCATGAGTTTGAGAAGAAATACAAGGTGCGTGATGGCCGTCGGGATATTCGATAGCGGGCTAGGGGGGCTGACGGTGCTTGACGCTGTCTCAAAGCGCTTGCCTGATGTCCCGCTGGTTTATCTGGGGGATAGCGCCCATGCCCCTTATGGCGTGCGCGATTCCGATGATATTTATGATCTGACGACCAAAGCCACCTCGCGCCTGTTTGAAGCGGGCTGTGATTTGGTGATCTTGGCATGCAACACCGCATCGGCGGCAGCTTTGCGCCGGATGCAGGAAGGCTGGGTGCCGCAGGATAAGCGTGTACTGGGTGTCTTCGTGCCGTTGATCGAGGCGCTGACGGAACGCCAATGGGGCGATAATTCTCCGCCGCGTGAGGTCAACGCCAAGCATGTCGCCTTGTTTGCCACACCTGCCACCGTGTCCAGCCGCGCATTCCAGCGCGAGTTGGCTTTTCGTGCCATCGGCGTTGATGTTGAGGCCCAGGCCTGCGGCGGTGTTGTCGATGCCATCGAAGACGGTGACATGATCCTGGCCGAAGCCTTGGTCAAATCCCATGTCGATGCGCTGAAACGCAAAATGCCGGACCCGGATGCCGCTATTCTGGGCTGCACCCACTATCCGCTGATGCATGAGGCCTTCCAGGCTGCATTGGGTGCCGATGTGAAGGTGTTTTCACAAGCCAATCTGGTTGCCGAAAGCCTTGCAGACTATCTGGACCGCCGCCCCGAAATGATTGGGCCGGGTACTGTGTCGGATTTTCTGACAACAGGTGATCCGGCGCAAGTGTCCAGCCGGGCCACCCAGTTCTTGCGACGACAAATCACCTTTGAAGCCGCTTAAACCTTTTTTCTACATCCATCCCAAAGGGATAAAGATATGACCCATAATGTCGCCATTCTTGGCGCTTCTGGCTATACGGGCGCAGAGCTTGTCCGGTTGATTGCCACCCATCCGCAGCTGACGATCGTCGGTCTTTCTGGAAACTCCAAGGCTGGTATGGCTATGGCGGATGTGTTTCCGCATTTACGCCATTTGGACTTGCCGCGCCTGACGACCATCGACGAGATGTCATTTGACGATGTTGAAATCGTCTTTTGCGGGTTGCCCCATGCCACGTCGCAAAAGGTGATTGCGGGCCTGCCTGAACATGTACGTGTCGTCGATATGTCGGCTGATTTCCGGCTGCGTGACCCAGCTGATTACGAAAAATGGTATGGCAAAGCCCATGCTGCCCCTGAATTGCAGAAAACCGCCGTTTATGGCCTGACCGAGTTTTACCGTGATCAGATTAAAGATGCCCGCTTGGTTGCAGGCACCGGCTGCAATGCGGCCACTGGTCAATATGCCCTTCGTCCGCTGATCGCGGCGGGTGTGATCGATTTGGATCAGATTGTCATGGATCTGAAGGCTGCAGTGTCGGGTGCCGGTCGGGCTTTGAAGGAAAACTTGCTGCATGCGGAATTGTCAGAGGGTGCCCATGGCTATGCCGTTGGCGGCACGCATCGGCATTTGGGCGAGTTTGACCAAGAGTTTGCCCTGGTCGCGGGCCGTCCTGTGAATATTCAGTTTACCCCGCATTTGATCCCCGCCAACCGCGGCATTTTGGCTACCACCTATGTGCAAGGCGATCCGCAAGCCATATATGAAACATTGGTCGCGGCTTACGCGGCCGAGCCGTTTATAGAGGTATTGCCGATGGGACAGCATCCGTCGATCAAACATATCCGCGCGAGCAATTTCTGCCATATTGGCGTTGTGGCGGACCGTGTCCCGGGCCGTGCGATTGTGATTGCTGCGCTGGATAACCTGACCAAAGGATCGTCAGGCCAAGCCTTGCAGAACGCCAATCTGATGCTTGGTTTGCCGGAAACCGAAGGTTTGATGCTAGCACCTGTTTTCCCATGAGTAGCGGGCTGACATCCCTGAAAAAGCGCCGCCGCGTTCAGGTGATGTGGCTGACCATGACCAGTATCGCGCTGGTCTTGGTCATGCTGTGGTTCTTGCCCGATGACAGTTTCCAGTTCTTCCGCTCGCCCAGCGAAGTGACCGAAGCCCCGCCGCCGCCCAATGAGCGGTTCCGTATCGGGGGGCTGGTTGAAGAAGGATCGCTTGTCCGCGGTCAAGGTGAGCAGATCAGTTTTCTTGTGACTGATGGCGGTGCGTCGGTTCACGTTGTCTATACCGGCCTTCTGCCTGATCTTTTTGAAGAAGGTCAGGGCATGGTCGCGCAAGGTAATTACGTGAACGGCCGCTTTGAAGCTGTTGAAATTCTTGCCAAACATGATGAGACTTACATGCCTTCCGAAGTCGTAGATGCTTTGAAAGAACAGGGCGTTTATCAGGCACCGGACGGTACCGCAGAGACGAATTAACCAATCCATTGCAGCCTTCTGGTCGTTGAACCATGAGGGCTGCAGATGCAAAATGTGACCGAAATAGCAACCGAGATCGTCGCCCGAGAGGGCGGGTATGTGAATGACCCTGACGATCCCGGCGGCGCGACCAATCACGGCGTCACTATTCATACGATGCGCCGGTTAGGTCTTGATCTAAATAACGACGGCCAAGTTGACGCCCGTGACGTCCGTGTTTTGACCCGGACGCATGCTGTGTCCATTTTTGTCGAGCATTACTTTCGCCGTCCAAAGATCGACCAACTGCCTGAAGTCCTGCATGCGACAGTCTTTGACATGTATGTCAATGCGGGCGCCAATGCTGTCAAAATCTTGCAGCGTCTCTTGGGTGATATGCGTATTCCTGTGAGCGTCGACGGTGTGATCGGTCCGCAGACCATCGCCGCCACCAAGCAGGGCCTTGAGGCCGCCCCCCGTCATTTCGTCGACGCCTACGGCATTGCCCGCCGGAACTACTATTACGATCTGGCTGATCGCCGCGCCAATAGCCGCAAATATGCCCGCAGGCGTGATGGAGGTAAGGGCGGCTGGATCACCCGGGCCGAGGAGTTCATCGACCCCCGTTACCACTTTACAGACAAGCAGCATCGCGAAAGGACCGCAAAATGGGACTGATTGATGGGGTGATGTCATTTCTTTTTGGTGATGGCCGCAATGTCGTTGTGGAAACGGCCCAAGTATTCCGGGAAAACACTGAAAAAGGTGCAATCCGGGCCGCAGATTCAAAAACCGAGAGTCTGGAGCAGTTCGCGGCTGAATTTGCCATGCCGAAGCGCGGGTTGTTTGATCGTTTGATCGACGGGCTGAACCGGATGCCCCGCCCAATGTTGGCCTTGGGCACGATCTGGATGTTTGTCACGGCCATGACCAGCCCCGAGACCTTCGTGGCTGGGATGGAGGGGATCGCGTTGGTGCCCGAGCCGCTTTGGTGGTTAATGGGCGCTATTGTTAGTTTTTACTTTGGGGCCCGTCATCAGGCAAAGGGGCAGGAGTTTCAACGCTCTGTCGCGCTGAGCCTCGCGATGGCGCAGGCTGCGCGACCCGCAAAAGCGCCGGAGCCTGCATCAGATCCTGCGGGTGCAAATGCGGCGCTGGCTGACTGGCGTGCCGATGATGGATAATGATTGGGCCGATCAGCTAGAGCGGCGGGTGATCGCGTTAGAGACCCGGAACGCCGTTGACGAGGTGCATCGCAAAAATGTCGCTGATCGTCTGAGTGCCATTGAGGATACGCTGAAATGGTTGGTTCGTTTGATCATTGGCGGTCTCTTGATGGCCGCGGTGACCTATGCCGTCCAAGGGGGCTTTTCATGATGGCAAAGCAACTTATTGGTGCGTTGCTTTTGACGAGCGCGTGGTTTCTGAGCATGGTCGGGGGCCGGATTGAGGGTTATTTTTTTCCGGTGACAGAAATTGGCGTGATCGAAACCCATGAAGCCGTCGGCGAGACCTGGACCAGGATTTGGGGCCGTTCGCGCCGATTACGACATTGTTCTTTTGATCATCTGAGTTGGTATCTAGGGCGCGGCGCGGAAAACTCTCGCGCTGATTTGATTTTTGAAGAGGGAACGAAACTGCGTGGCGACGGCCATTTCGGATTTGGTCCATGGCTGGTTCAACTGACACCAGCGCAGTTGTTTGAGCGGTCATATGCGGTTGTATATCACCGCTGCCATCCGCTTTGGCTGACTGAAACACGCTTTTACGGATAGCGCCCGCGTCAAATTGTATCGCGCAATGGGGCAGGGCCCTATGTCACCCCGCACCGCTTTGCGCTATCAACACGCTATGTGGAACGAACTTGGGCATTTTGCGCTGATTCTGGCCTTTTGCATTGCAATTGTGCAGATGATTGTTCCTTTGGTCGGTGCCCAGCGCGGCAATATGCGCTGGATGGCCTTGGCCGAGCCCGCCGCCACGATGCAATTCCTGTTGACCGCTTTTGCCTTTGCCGTGCTTACCCGGGCCTTTGTTGTATCAGATTTTTCGCTGCAGCTGGTCTATCTGAACTCGCACACCGACAAGCCGATGCTTTACAAAGTGTCGGGCGTGTGGGGCAATCATGAGGGTTCCATGCTGCTATGGATGGTAATCCTCACCCTTTTTGGTGCCTTTGCGGCATGGTTTGGTGGCGGATTACCCGCCAAGCTGCGCGCCCGTGTGCTGGCGGTGCAAGCATCGATTGCGGTCGCATTCTTCGCTTTTGTAATCTTTACCTCTAACCCGTTCATCCGCCTCGAGCTGCCGCCGCTCAATGGGCGGGATCTGAACCCGCTGTTGCAAGATCCTGGTTTGGCCTTTCACCCGCCGTTTCTTTACCTCGGATATGTCGGGCTGAGCATGTCGTTTTCTTTTGCGGTCGCCGCACTGATCGAGGGCCGCGTTGACGCAGCATGGGGCAGGTGGGTGCGACCGTGGACTTTGTCAGCCTGGATGTTCCTGACTGTCGGCATCGCGCTGGGGTCTTGGTGGGCCTATTATGAGCTGGGCTGGGGTGGCTTTTGGTTTTGGGATCCGGTTGAGAACGCTTCTTTCATGCCTTGGTTGATTTCGGCAGCGCTGTTGCATTCGGCTATTGTGGTTGAAAAGCGCGAGGCGCTAAAAAGCTGGACGATCCTGCTGGCAATTCTGGCGTTTGGATTTTCGCTGTTGGGTGCGTTCATCGTTCGGTCGGGCGTGCTGACATCCGTCCACGCCTTTGCGAACGATCCTGAGCGCGGGATGCTGATCCTGATCATTCTGGCGATCTTCCTAGGCGGTGCCCTAACACTTTTTGCGGCGCGCGCGGGTGCGCTGGAGGCGAAGGGGGTCTTTTCCACAGTCAGCCGCGAAAGTGCGTTGGTGCTGAACAATATTCTGCTCGCGGTGAGCTGCTTTGTCGTGTTCCTGGGCACGATCTGGCCGCTTGTGGCGGAGCTGTTGTTTGACCGTTCTTTGTCGGTCGGCCCGCCATTTTTTGATGCGGCATTCACGCCCTTTATGGTCGGCCTGGCGATTATTTTGCCTATTGGGTCGATCCTGGCGTGGAAGCGCGGCACATTGGGACGTTCGGCCAAGGTGCTTGGCGGTTGGCTTATGCTGGCGGTTGCGCTGGCCGCGCTGACCTATGCGGTGCAATCGGGTAACTCTGCCTTGGGGCCGATTGGTGTTGCCCTGGGCGTTTGGGTCGTGGGTGGAGCATTGGCCGATATTTGGATGCGAAGTGGCCGGGCCGGATGGTCTGATCGGCTGCGGCGCATCGCGCGCCTTCCGCGTGCGGATTGGGGCAAAGCGGTGGCTCATATCGGGATGGGCGTGACTATTTTTGGTATTGCCGCCATGCTCGCCTGGGAGCGTGAAGATATCCGCGTTGCTGATTTGGGCGATCGCTGGGACGTAGGCCGCTTTGCCTTTCAGCTGGATGATGTCCGGCAACTGGAGGGACCAAATTACCTGACAACGCTGGCTGAAATATCGGTCTGGCGCGGTGATCGGCAGGTGAGTGTGCTGACCCCGGAAAAACGGTTTTATCCGGTGGCCCGGATGCCCACGACCGAGGCTGCGATCCGTAACGGTATTTTGCGCGATCTTTATGTGGTGATTGGCGATCCACAGGAAAATGGCGGCTGGGCCGTGCGTGTTTATATCAAACCATTTGCGAATTGGATTTGGGGTGGCGCCATATTGATGGCTTTGGGCGGCTGTTTATCGCTGTCTGACAGGCGTTTGCGCGTTGGTGCTGCCGCCTCTAAACAAGCCCGGGCGGTGCCAGCAGAATGAGATGGTTTGCGGTTGTCTTGTGTCTATGGGCGATCCCGCTTTGGGCGGTAGAACCCGACGAAATATTGGCTGATCCGGTGCTTGAGGCCCGCGCGCGAGAGATATCGCGAGGTTTGCGCTGCCCCGTTTGCCAGAATGAAAGTATCGACGAGTCCAATGCGAGCTTGGCAAAGGATTTACGTATCTTGCTGCGCGAGCGTCTTGTCGCCGGTGATACCGATGCGCAGGCGATTGACTTTATTGTCCAACGATATGGCGAGTTCGTGTTGCTGCGCCCTGATACACAAGGCGCAAATCTGATCTTGTGGATCGCAGCCCCGATCATGTTGTTGATCGCGCTTGGCATCGGTTGGACAGCAATCGGACGCAAAGGTGCAACCGTCACAGCGCTTTCTGAGGCAGAAAAGGCCGAATTGGAAAAAATATTACGTTCGTGACGCAGTGTAGGGCTTTTCTGAACTGATCTGTTCACTAGGTTAGACGCAAGGAAGCCATAAGGACAAAGCGCATGGATTATCAGGCCATTACACTCGTCATTCGAAATTCGGTTGGGGTGATTACGCTCAACCGCCCATCGGTGATGAATGCGTTGAATGCGCAGATGCGGGCCGAGATTACCCATGCTGTTAAAGCGGCAGAGAAAGACGCGCGGGTGCTGATCTTGACCGGAGCGGGCAAGTCATTTTGTTCGGGCCAGGATTTGGGTGATGGGGCCTCTGCCGCATCGTTGGATTTGGAACGCACTTTGCGCGACGAATATGTTCCAATGCTCAAGGCTATTTTCGATTGCCGCGTTCCCACTATTGCTGCTGTCAATGGTCCGGCGGCGGGGGCCGGTGCCAATCTTGCCCTGGCCGCTGATGTTGTCATCGCCTCAGACAACGCCTATTTCGTGCAGGCATTTACCCGGATTGGCCTGATCCCGGATGCAGGCGGCACCTATTGGTTGCCACGGCAAGTCGGCGCGGCCAAAGCGATGGGCGCGGCCCTTTTTGCGGATAAAATCACGGCGCAGCAAGCATCTGACTGGGGCATGATTTACGAGACCGCACCGGCAGCGACATTCCTTGAGCATGTGCAGGGCAGGGCTGCGCAATTGGCGCAAGGCCCGACGGTGGCCTATCGCCAGCTTAAGAAGGCAATTCGCGGATCGTTTGAAAACTCACTGGATGAGCAACTGGCCCTTGAGGCGAAGTTGCAAGGGCGGTGTGGGCAGACCCGTGATTTCCAGGAAGGGGTTGTGGCCTTCCTGGAGAAACGCAAGGCAAATTACGAAGGACGTTGAGCTGCCTTGATCAGAGCCTTGGCGTCGGAGGGCGGTGCGCGTTCGATACGGCGGTATGTTTTTCCATCCTTGGTCCGCGTGACCAATTTATGATCGATGAGCGAGCGGCGCAGCAAGGCGTGGTCTTCAAAACTGTGCCCTGCGCGTAGGATTTCGTTGACGTCTTTTTCGCCAAGATCAGTGCGGGCAGGAAGTGCCGCCCAGAACGCCCACATACACAGCGCCTGTACGGATGTTTGCTTGGGCCAGCGGGTCATGATCCCGCCCTCAAAGACACGCAGGGCGCGGTCCAATTGCTTGGTCTGCGTCTGTGCTGTGGCGGGTGATTGGTCCGCCCGCAAGTGCTGGTAGTTCTGATACCCCGCCGCCTTTGCGACCATTGACAACATGGCGGCATGGCCGGGGAGATCATCCCGTTTTTGCAGATCTTGCCGGAGATTTTTGGTGAATGCAGAAAGATCTGCAATTGTAATAGGTTGCAATGCGCGCGGCATAGTCTGGCCTTTCGTGGTACCTGCCGGCCCCTTCCAATTGGGGGTGATGGTCGCCCTTGTCATCCGGCTGCGAAAAGGTCAGCGGAGTATGTTGCCAATATCAGGTTTAGCGGGCCCCGGGACGGGCTGGCGACGCCTTGGTGAACTGATGACCAGCCACAGGCTAACCCACATATTCCCCGCGCTGCAAGGCAAAGTAGGCGCTGTCTGACCAGATACCTTCAATGCAGTAGGTATTTTGTGCGCGCCCAGTCTCGGTGAACCCCAATGACATCAGAAGGCCAACCGAGGCTTTGTTGCGCGGATCAGCATCGGCGGTCAGCACAGAGAGGTCGGTTTGTGAAAAGATATGCGGTATGATGGCGCGCATCGCCTCTGTCACGATCCCTTGCCGCCAGTAGTCTGGATGCAGCAAAAATCCGATCTCATTTTCGCGATGCATTCCAGCCGTACCGATGGCCCGCCCATCTTTTTCGATGATGAAGTAAAGCAACTGATCTTGCTGCGCCGCCATGAGACGGTCCAGGTTTTCCTGGGTCCGTTCCGGGCTTTCATGTGGCGCGGTCGACCAGTATTTCATCGCGCGACGGTCGCTATAGATCGCAAATAAGTCCTGCAGATCGCTTTGCCGTGCGGCCCTTAATATCAACCGGTCAGTGACAAGTGTCATGGATTATCAAAACGGTCCTGAATATAGGCGGCACTGACGCTGTCGGCGGCTGCCAATAGCTGCGCTGCTGTATAGTTCTCACCATCAAGTGCGTCATTGCTAATGCAGGTTGTTCCCCAATAAGGCATCGTGATCAACACCCGGCGGCTGCCGCGTACGAAATAGATATCTGTGATTTCAAAACGTTCGCCCAGCTCTTGCAGCGCTAGATGGGCGTCTTCACAGCGAAAGCTGCGGTTTGCATGAAACAGCATTGGCAGGATATCAGCTGCATCTTCTGCGGTCACGCGCTCATAGCGCGGGGCGCGGCAGTCGCGTCGTTCAAGTGCCCGTGTGATCCCCAGTGTGACCGGATCGGTATGTCCGACTGTCAGTGTCGCATTCGGTTGCTCCAGCCGAGTGAATATCAACCGGTCACCTGGTCGCGCGGCATCAAATAATGCCTCGCGCGCGGCGACATCAATTGTGGGGATGTCGTTCAAGGCGATTATGACGTCCCCTTCTTTGAGCCCCGCTTGTGCCGCCGGGCTGGCAGGGTGCACGTTGCTTAAGACGATGCCGTCCTCGACATCATAATGTCTGATCCCAATCCATGCCATCTGTGTCTGCAATTGGCCGAGAACCTCATCCCGGTCCAACCAAGCAGGGGTCCCCAGATCGCGGATCGTTATTGGGATCGGGCAGGGATCGCCGGCTGCGGCTACTGTCGGGGTCAATCCAAGAAAAAGGATTGTCAGCAAATGCTTCATTTCGAAAATCCTAGGGTGCTAATACGAAAAAAGGCTACCTGACGGTAGCCTTTTTGCAATCAGCGTTTTTCGATGTCGACATAGTCCCGCGACAATTCGCCAAGATAAAGTTGGCGTGGTCGCCCGATCCGCAATTGTGGATCGGCAAGTTGCTCTTTCCATTGCGAGATCCATCCGACCGTCCGCGCCAGCGCGAAGATAGGCGTGAACATGGATGTTGGGAAACCCATCGCCTCGAGGATGATGCCCGAATAGAAATCGACGTTCGGGAACAATTTCTTTTCCGCAAAATACGGATCGGCCAGCGCTTGTTTTTCAAGCTCCATCGCGACCTGCAAAAGTGGGTTATCTTCGACGCCCAGTAGTTCCAGCACTTCGTCAGCGCTTTCTTTCATGACAGTCGCACGTGGGTCGAAGTTTTTGTAAACGCGATGCCCAAAGCCCATCAAACGGTAGCTGTCGTTCTTGTCCTTGGCGCGGGAGATGAATTCGGGGATCCGGTCAACGGTGCCGATTTCTTTCAGCATTTCCAGGCATGCCTGGTTGGCGCCGCCATGGGCTGGGCCCCAAAGGCAGGCGATCCCAGCCGCGATACAGGCAAATGGGTTTGCGCCCGACGAGGAGGCCAAACGTACAGTTGAGGTCGATGCGTTCTGTTCGTGATCGGCATGCAGCGTGAAAATCCGGTCCATCGCGCGCGATAGGATCGGGTTCACATGATATTCTTCAGCCGGGACCGAGAAGCACATGTGCAAGAAGTTTGCGGCATAATCCAGATCGTTACGCGGATAGACGAAGGGCTGCCCGACCGAATATTTATATGCCATCGCTGCGATTGTCGGCATCTTGGCGATCAGGCGGATGGATGCAACCTCGCGCTGATGCGCATCAGTGATATCGGTACTGTCGTGATAGAAGGCAGACATCGCCCCAACAACGCCCACCATCGTTGCCATCGGGTGCGCATCGCGGCGGAAACCGCGGAAGAAATTATGCATCTGTTCGTGAATCATCGTGTGGTTGGTCACAAGAGATTCGAACTTTTCCAGCTTTTCGGCTGATGGCAGCTCACCATAAAGCAGCAGATAGCAGACTTCCAGGTAATGCGATTTGCTGGCCAGTTGGTCAATTGGGTAGCCACGGTGCAAAAGCACGCCTTTTTCGCCATCAATGAAGGTAATTGTGCTGTCGCACGCCGCCGTTGAGGTGAAACCCGGATCATAGGTGAAAACGTCGGCCTGACCGTAAAGCTTGCGGATGTCGATTACATCTGGACCATCAGAAGGAGAGTGCATCGGCAGATCATAGGTCGTGCCCTTGATCGTGAGTTTCGCGGTATCAGTGTTTTCAGCCATTCAGCTTCCCCTTGTTTATAGCGCGCAAGCGTCTTCCGCCGCCGACGCGTCTCAATTCGTCCGTGCCCAGTTACCTACCATTCGTAACGAATAGGTTTCAGCCGCTGGCGTCCTGCAGGCGGGCGACGGTTTCGTCGGGCCCGAGGACCAACATCATATCAAACACGCTGGGCGTCGTCGCACGTCCCGCAAGCGCCGCGCGCAGCGGTCCTGCCAACTTGCCTAGTTTCATCCCGTGAGCTTCGGCAACAGACGCGACGACCTGTTCAAGCGCGTCACGGGTCCAGCTAGCATTTTGCAAATGCGGCGTCAAATCCTTCAGTATACCACGGGATACATCATCAAGGTTTTTGCTGGATTTCTCATCCGGAATTATCGGTCGCTCTGTCATGATAAAGGCCGCTTTATCAAGGAGTTCTGGAAATGTCTTCGCGCGTTCTTTCAGGCAATACATCCCGTCTGAAAATTTGGTGATTTGTGTGTCGGTCAGGGCAGGTGCATCGGTGGCCGCCAAAAATGCCTTCAATTCTTGCAGCAGTGCAGCATCATCAGACGCCGCGATGTGTTGCCCGCAGATGCTTTCAAGTTTCTTCGTGTCAAATCGTGCCGGTGACTTGCCGATCCCAGGCAGATCGAACCACTCTTTTGCTTGGGCATCCGAAAAGAATTCGTCGTCCCCATGGCTCCAACCGAGCCGGGCCAAATAATTGCGCATGCCAGCGGCCGGATATCCCATTCCCTGATATTCGGCTGCGCCCGTCGCCCCGTGCCGCTTGGACAGTTTCTTACCATCCGGTCCAAATATCAGGGGAATATGCGCCAAAACCGGTTTCGGCCAGCCCATTGCCTCGTAGACCAGGTTTTGGCGGAATGCATTGGCAAGGTGGTCATCCCCCCGGATCACATGCGTGACCCCCATATCGTAGTCATCCACCACGACGGCCAGCATATAGACAGGTGTCCCGTCCGAGCGCAGAAGGATCATATCGTCAAGCTGATCATTTGACCAAGTGACTTCGCCCTGTACCTGATCATGCAGGGTGGTTTGCCCCTCATGCGGGGCCTTGATCCGAATGACATACGGGGCATCTGGATGATCGGCGCTATCGACGTCGCGCCAGGGCGAGCGGAACAGCGTAGATGACTTTGTCGCGCGGGCCTGTTCACGAAACGCCTCAATCTCGTCTTGTGTGCTAAAGCATTTATAGGCGTGACCGTTTGCCAAAAGCGTTTGCGCGACCTCGACATGTCGGGCGGCATTGCCGCTTTGACTGATCGGATCCCCGTCCCAATCAAGCCCGAGCCAGTTCATCCCATCAAGAATGATCTGCGTATTTTCCGGCGTCGATCGCGCCTGATCGGTGTCTTCAATTCGCAGCAGGAACTTACCGCCACGACCGCGTGCATAAAGCCAGTTAAACAAGGCCGTTCGTGCGCTGCCAATATGCAAAGCGCCGGTCGGTGAGGGGGCGAAACGTGTCACGACTGTCATGGTAAGATTAACCTTTCGCTAACCAGCTTTCGGATAGTGTTCGAACTTGGCGTGGGGATACGAGACTGCGGGGATAAGAACAAGTGCGCGCCGTGATCGAAGATATCCTTTTGGCGCAGCGTGGGGCACTTGTCGGGTGGGTCCCGGTTTGTTTGGCTATCGGCATTGGCACCTATTTTGCGCTCCCGTCGGAGCCTGGATTTCTACTCTCGGCTTACTTGGTTTTGGCTGCGCTGGGATGTGCGGTGCTCGCGCGCGTCATTCGTATCGCTTATGCCCCGATCGTTTTGGGCCTCTTGTTGGTGCTGGCAGGCATTGGTCTTGCAAAATACCGCACCAATGACGTTGCCGCGCCGGTGCTGAATTTCCGCTATTATGGGCCTATTGAAGGCCGGGTCGTGAATATTGACCGCTCGGCAAGCGACGCGGTGCGGTTGACGCTTGATCAAGTCGTGCTGAGCCGAATGTCGCCGGAGCGTCGCCCAGCCCGTGTCCGCGTGTCCGTTCATGGCGATCAGGTGATTGAAACCTTCAAACCCGGTGAGGTTCTGGTCATGACTGGGCATCTTTCACCGCCTTCTGGTCCGGCCGAGCCGGGCGGTTTTGATTTCCAACGCCATGCATGGTTTTTGCAATTGGGCGCTGTTGGCTATACCCGAACACCTGTGTTGCGGATGGCAGCGCCGGAACGGCCGACATGGGCCATGCGGATTTTTGCTGCCCGCATGGCGCTATCGACGGCGGTGCAAGAGGCCATGCCTGGCAGAACTGGGGCCTTTGCCGCAGCGATCATGACAGGTGATCGCTCTGCAATGGACCAACAAACCCTGCAAAACTTACGGGCCGCCAATCTGGCACATCTACTCGCCATTTCCGGGCTGCATATGGGCCTGCTGACTGGGTTTGTTTTTGCCGTGATACGCTATGGGTTGGCTTTGTTTCCGCCCGTCGCCTTGCGCTTTCCAACGAAAAAACTGGCCGCGATCTGCGCGTTGATCGTCGGCGCTTTCTACTTGGCCCTTTCGGGGGGAAATGTTGCGACGGAGCGGGCGTTCATCATGGTTGCGGTCATGTTCGTGGCCGTTCTATTGGACAGACGTGCGTTGACCTTGCGGGCGGTTGCCATTGCCGCGATCATCGTGCTTGTTTGGCAGCCTGAGGCCCTGACAGGCCCCGGTTTTCAGATGTCCTTTGCGGCCACCACGGCCTTGGTCGCCGTTTTCGCAGCGCTAAGGCGCTTTGATCTGCACCGGCTGCCAAAATGGACGCGTCCGGTTGTCTCGGTTGCATTGTCGTCATTCATTGCTGGGTTGGCTACTGCGCCAATTGCAGCGGCGCATTTCAACCAGGTTGCCCATTACGGTCTGGTCGCAAATCTATTGTCCGTTCCCCTTATGGGTGTCTTGGTGATGCCCGCGGCCGTTCTGGCGATTTGCTTGGCTCCGTTGGGCCTGTGGCAGATTGGGCTGTGGCTGATGGAATGGGGGCTGCGCTGGATCCTGTTTGTCGCTGCAAATGTTGCGGGGCAACCGGGCGCGCTTGGACATGTTGTGGCCCCAAATGCAACGGTCCTGCCCATTTTGGCGCTGGGGCTTTTGTGGATCATCCTATGGCAAGGACGGACGCGCCTGCTGGGACTGGCGCCCGTCTGTTGCGCCTTTGTGTTATGGAGCCTAACCGAGCGACCCATATTGCTGGTCGCAGATAACGGTGCGCTGCTTGGGGTCGCAGGACCCCAGGGGCGTGCGCTGTCCAAGCCAAGCGGGAGCGGGTTCGTTGCCGGAATTTGGCTTGAAAATGATGGCGGGCCAGTGGCGCAAGAGGTCGCCGCATCGCGGCCAGGACTCGTGCGAGAGGGTCGTAAGGTCAGCGTATCGCTAAACGGATGGGATATCGTGCAGACCTCCGG
This sequence comes from Yoonia sp. BS5-3, assembly GCF_038069655.2. Lineage (NCBI taxonomy): Bacteria > Pseudomonadati > Pseudomonadota > Alphaproteobacteria > Rhodobacterales > Paracoccaceae > Yoonia > Yoonia phaeophyticola. The sequence goes on along the minus strand of NZ_CP150951.2, from coordinate 3,276,754 downwards.
CAAAACGGCGTTAGCGGCGCTGAGCGGTTGTGATGGTGCCGATATCCTGATTACGAACCAGACGGATGACGTGCCACGACCATGCATGGTTTTTGACGTCCTGCGCCTGCGGCAAACCGGTGCCTTGGCGTTGGATGTTTTATCAAATGGTGATCTTCAGATCACGACGGCCCATTCCATCGCGGGCGCCCGCCCGTGGAACAGCGCCCAAGGGCCTGTTTCACCGCCGATCATCATATCGCATGTCCAAAAAGAAAGGGCCGCTGACGCGACCCTTTTGAGCCAAAATAACACCGATCAATAGGTGCGGATCAAACCGACAAGACGCCCTTGTACCTTCACCTGATCATCACGGAACAGCCGCGTTTCATAGGCCGGGTTTGCAGCCTCCAGTGCAATGGCATTGCCGTTCCGGCGGAACCGCTTCAACGTTGCTTCATGCCCTTCGACGAGGGCGACAACGATATCGCCATTATCGGCGACGCCTGTTTCGCGGATCACAACAACATCGCCGTCATTGATGCCCGCATCGATCATCGAATCCCCTTTGACTTCAAGGGCATAGTGATCCCCCTGTCCAACCATTGCCTGGGGGACATGCACATTATGTGACACTTCGCTAATCGCAGCGATTGGCACACCGGCGGCGATCCGGCCCATCACCGGCAGCTCAACGGAACCGGTTGCGAGGGGCAGCGCCTGCGCGGGCGTTTTATCGGGTTTATCACCGTCGATAACCCGCGGCGTGAAACCTTTGCTGTCCTGCATGGAATCCGGAAGCTTTACGATTTCCAACGCCCGCGCCCGATGGGCCAATCGCCGAATAAACCCGCGTTCTTCCAGCGCTGTGATCAGCCGATGAATGCCGGATTTTGAGCGTAGATCTAACGCTTCTTTCATTTCGTCAAAGCTGGGCGGCACCCCATCGCGCTGCACCCGTTTATGGATGAATTCAAGTAGATCGAGCTGTTTCTTGGTTAACATACGCTTTCCCCTTGCAGGTTTTGCTTATGTTCTATTCATGTTCTTGTTTTGTGTCAATCACTTCAGATATCAGAGCGCAATGATCTCAATCGTGTCACCTGTTTGCCGGGCTGGATCGGCGATGGGCCGTACCGCCAAACAATTGGCATCTGCCAGTACCGACAGCAGCGCGCTGTCTTGTCTTTCGAAGACCGTGACACCGTTTTCGTCAACCTTTGCGCGCATGTAATGCTCGCGGGGGCCGTTGGGTCCGACCGGCGCAGCCAGTTGAGCGGTTTTGCGCGGCGCAGCCGCTTCGCTGCGTCCAAGCATTTTGCGTATGACAGGCAGTAGGAAAATATGCGCACAGACCATGGCCGAGACCGGATTTCCGGGTAATCCGATCATTGTTGCATTGCCCATCCTGCCCGCCATCAACGGCTTTCCGGGACGCATTGCTATTTTGTAGAAAGCGCGTTCCATGCCGCTATTCGTCGCGACATCGCCGACCAGATCATGATCGCCAACCGATGCCCCGCCGATGGTCACGATCAAATCGGCGTCCTTCGCCAGATCAAATGCCAGTTTAAGTGCGGGAGCCGTGTCGCGAGCGATCGGAAGAAGCCGCGTTTGCGCGTCGTTGGCCTCAAGCAATGCCGCAATGCCATAGCTGTTAGAGGCGATAATTTGATCGGGGCCCGGTGTCTCGCCCGGTTGTACCAGCTCATCGCCAGTGGCTATGATTGCAACGACAGGTCGTCGTTGAACCGGGACATCGGCGATATTCATCGCAGCCAAAAGCGCGATATCTGAGGGGCGCAGATGCCGCGGTGCTGTGATCTGATCGCCGTTTTGAAAATCACCGCCAAGCGGACGTACATGTGATTTTTTATTGGTCGGATCGGTAACGACGATCGTGTTGTCTTGCCTTGCTACATTTTCTTGCAGCAACACATGATCGGTTCCGGCCGGCATGGGGGCGCCGGTAAAAATACGCACCGCCTCGTTCGGTCCGGCTGTTCCGTGAAAGCGGTGGCCTGCGGCGGCCTCGCCAATCACCCGATATGTGGTTTGTTCGGGGTAGCTGGCACCGCTAATAGCATAGCCATCCATGGCAGAGGCGGCAAACGGGGGCTGGTTCCGGCGCGCCGTTACCGTCTGGGCCAAGATGCGGCCGCTCGCTTGGGCGAGGGGAATCGTTTCAAATTCAAGCGGCCCAACAAGGGCGAAGAGATGCGTCAGTGCCTCTTCGACAGAGATCATGGGTTTTCAAAACGGCCTGATTTGCCGCCATCTTTGAGGGTGAGACGAATGCCGCCGATTTCCATGTTTTTTTGAACGGCTTTCACCATGTCATAGATCGTCAATGCGGCTGTGCTGACGGCTGTCAACGCTTCCATCTCGACACCCGTTTGGCCGCCTGTTTTCACCGTGGCTGTGATCCGAATGCCAGGTAGGGCGTCGTCAATACGCAGATCCAACGCAACTTTGGTGATTGGAAGCGGATGGCAAAGAGGGATCAGATCAGCGGTCTTCTTCGCACCCGTAATCCCGGCGATGCGTGCGATGCCCAATACATCGCCCTTTTTTGCACGCCCCTCGGCAATAAGGGCAAGTGTGTTGGCATCCATTTTGACAAAGCCCTCGGCAATCGCAATGCGCGCTGTGACCGGTTTGTCCGAGACGTCAACCATATGGGCGTTGCCATCTGTGTCAAAATGCGACAGCTCGGCCATTACATCCCCCCTTGTGGTGGATTGGCCAAAAGTGTGCGCGTCGCGGCGGCTACATCATCCTTCCGCATCAGGCTTTCGCCGATCAGGAAGGTACGCGCGCCATAGCGGGCCATATCGGCAAGCTCATCAGGGGTGTTCAGCCCGCTTTCACATACAATTGTGCGATCTGCGGGGACCAGCTTTGACAGCGTTCGTGTGGTATCCAGTGTGGTTTCAAAGGTTTTCAGGTTGCGGTTGTTGATCCCCATCAAGGGGGATTTCAGCAGGCAGGCCCGTTCCAATTCTGCCGCATCATGTACCTCAAGCAGGACATCCATGCCCCATGCGATGGCCGCTTCTTCAAGCTCTTGCGCCTGAGTGTCGCTGACGCTGGCCATAATTATCAAAATGCAATCGGCATGTAGCGCGCGAGCCTCGGCCACCTGGTAGGTATCATACATGAAATCCTTGCGCAGGGCGGGCAGGGTACAGGCATTGCGCGCTGCGGTAAGATAACTGTCATCGCCTTGAAAAGACGGGCCGTCTGTAAGGACCGAAAGGCAGGTCGCGCCACCTTCTGCATAGGCCTCTGCCAGTTTCTCGGGCTGAAAGTCTTCACGGATCAAACCTTTGGATGGGCTTGCTTTTTTGATTTCAGCAATCAGGCCGTACCCTTCGCGGGCGGCATCGATCAGGCTCTCTGCAAAGCCGCGCGTGGGTGGGGCTGCATTTGCTTCTGCTTCGACATTCGCAATGGGTTTGGCCGCCTTGCGCTTTGCGACATCTTCCAGTTTATATGTTTTGATTTTTTCGAGAATGTCGCTCATGGGTCCGCCCAGTTGATTGGCTCTTGGCCCTGTTCAATAAGCCACTGGTTCACCTTTGAAAATGGGCGAGAGCCGAAAAAGCCGCGATAGGCCGATAGC